>NZ_JBTYIP020000013.1:0-260742 GCF_054877945.1 Singulisphaera rosea
GTAGCCACGGTCCATAGGGACAGCGCCCGCCGAAGGCTGGCACGGCGAGTCTTCGTTGAGTGCACCGATCGCGAGTACAGGCGAAAGAAATTCAGAGAAAATGAAGGGCGGATGTGCGGAACATAGGTTCGCCCTGTGCGTTCCTGAAATTTCTTTCACAAGATAACGGACAAACTGAGGTAAGTCCTGATTGCTTGATAACCATCAGAAAGAGATGGTGACTGCGATGGAACTGCGGCCCGAGTTGACGCCCCCGGCGCTTGACGAGTCGAAGCTTCACCGATTGGCACACCTCGCCGATCGGCTTGATGGTGCGCGTGCCGGAGAATTCGATGAATTCCTCGATGAGTTCAACAGGCTGGCCGGGACGACCATCCCGATCGAGGATTTCCAGGGAATCTACAAAGCGGAGGACCACGAAGATTGGGTCCGAGGAATCCTCTACCGGCAAGTCCTCACTCCCGACTCAGGACTCTCTCGAGACGAGATGGTGGAAATCGTTTCGAGGGTGTCGGCCTTTGAAGTGATCGCGGACCATATCTTCTATCTCGAATTGTTCCTGGTGAACTGCAAACATCCGTCGGGAACCGATCTCATCTATTGGCCTGATTTGGTCCCGGAATTGCCCAAAGATCGCGAGCCAACCAACCAGGAGATTGCCGATCTGGCAATGCGTGGACAAACCTAGCGGCAAGGATCGATCGTTGACCTCAGCCTGTTCCGACGCTTGGACGGCTCTTTCACTTTGACGATCATACAGCTAGCAAATGTTTGCTTAGCGGGCGAATTTGCCTTATGTGACCCGGCCCGTCATCTTGATCGGCAGATACGTTGCGAGAGCGAGGGACCTGGACATGCCACGAACCGAGCCGGTCGCGCCGCCTGCGAAGCCCAAGGAGGCGCCTGCACCCGAAAAGGCGCCTCCTGAGCGTAAGCTGGACCCGTTCAATCCGGACTGGCCAGCCACGCGACCTATGCCCGAGCCGAAGGCCCTCTCATGCCGGTGAGCGCGTTCCGCGACGAGATCAACAAGCGATTCACGCTCAACTGGCTGATCCAGGGCGCCGCCCAGCACGCGGGCATGACGGCCCATCACCTCGTGCGCGACGAGCTCGACGCGATCGATCCAAGATTGGTTCCGCTTTACGATGAGTACGCGCTGATCAACCTGCTCCAATACTGGAGCCTTGACGCCTCGTTGCTCCTCGGCAGTCCAACGCGATTCTGGAAGCGGGCGGCGTCGGACCCGAAGCATCTGTTCTTCGGCCACCCTGTCCTGTCCCGCCACGGGGGCATGCTGGCGGCGGTGTCGCGGCAGAAGGGCTGCGACCGTTGTGCCGAAAAGAGGTTGTGGGGCCTGCGGTTTTGCTTCCCGTACCGGGTGCTTTTCGTAACCAGCAGCCTCCGCCGGAGGGAGGCTCGCCACAAGCAGGCGTTGATCGAGCTCTCGAAGAAGGCCGTGACGATGGTTTGGGGGATCCCCCCGCACCGGCTCGATGGCGACTTGACGGCCGAGGTCGCGTTCGGGACGGTGACACCTCCCCGGACCGTCGCCGGTACGGTCTTCAGGGCCGGCGTGGTCGGGTACGGCGGGGTCATGCGCCGCGGCGGGGCGTTGGCGGTGGTAGGACGGGGTACGAACTGGCAGCTCCTGACCAAGGAGCTCGTCAAGGGGACTGCCGAGTTGATCTGCCTCCACGGCCTCATCCATCTATCCGACGAGACCTACGGTCAGGTGGTCTCATCGGCCGACGGCGTCGATTTCGAACCTTGGATGCTCCAGACCGGGGGCGAACTTTGGCGGCGTTTCCTCGCCGTATTGCCCGCTGGGCGCCCCCTGGCGGAGATGCTCATGCACGTATCTCGCCTGCCCGCGAAGTCGCTCGAAACCCTCCTCATCGCCGTGATCGAGCAGCCGGAATGGGCAAAGGAGCTCCTCGCAGGGCTCGGCGACTAATCGGCAGATGGGCTGCTGTCGGTGGCATCCCGCAGAGTCATGCGAGCGTTCGGGATCCTTCCAAGCTCGAGGCGGAAAGCCCCTCCTGACGTTTTCGTCATCGACTTCCAAAGCTTTTGAGATTCCGCAAATCTGACTCGGCAAACGACCTCCCGCCGACAGGTCTTCAGAGAAGGGCCCGATCCTAACCGGAGGCGACTTCAATGAGACTCCAACTATCCAGGCACCAGGTCCCTTGGGCCATCGCCGCCTTGTTCGCGATCCTGTTCGCCTATTTCTTCGTAAAGTTCGGGCTCAACACCATCTACCTTGGCATGGCCGACGAGCAGACGAAGGTCTTCGAGCAGATGTGTCAGCAGGCCATCGAGTCGAAGACCAAGGATGCGGGAGCCAATGAGCTGCTCCATACAGTGTGGTATTATCCGTCAGGGACGAAACAAGTCGTTGGATCTCGGATTGATGGCATGGTCGAGCGGGCGAGGCGGAATGCCGTGAGAGAGATCATCGCCACCCTTCGACGGAAGACCGGCAAGGACCTCGGTGAAGACCCACGGAAGTGGTGCGAAGCGCTGGCGGACAGCAAGTGGCCGGGATAAGAGGCTATCCTGTTCGTCGCCAAGATCGGAGGGACAGGACTTACGCATAGGAAAATGCCTCGGGCAGGCATCGACTTCCTTAACTCGCTCCACGATCGCAGGTTACAAGACTTCGACTTACCAGACAGCCTCTCACATCCTGGGTCGCCGGTCGATTCCCGAACTCCGAACGCTCTTGAAGAGGAGAGACGCCGTTCGAATGATCGCCAAAGGCCGGTAGAATATGGGTAGGAGACTCGTGTCATGCCGCTCCGCGATCACTTTCGACCGCCGCTGGATTTGACGACATCATGGGAGGGCCTGCATGGCCAATGGCCGGCGGTCATCGTCCAGCAATTGCGAAAGCGCCTCCCGGCCGGATATGTCGCCGAGCCGCGTGTCCATACTGGTTCCCAATTCGAGATCGACGTGGCGGCCTTCGAAAACGACGTAGCCCCGCGGCTGTCCGGATTGATAGAAGGGAATGGAGGGGCGCCAACCGTTGGATGGGCGCCGTCTCAGCCTACCGTGATGGTGGAAACGAAGCTGCCTGACAACGACGAGTACGAAGTCCGGATCTTCGATACGAGACGCGGGCGGCACCTGGTCGCGGCCATTGAGATCGTCAGTCCAGCGAACAAGGATCGCCCCGAACATCGCAATATCTTCGTCGCCAAGTGTCTATCGCTACTCCAGAACGGCGTGGCGGTCAGCATCGTTGATCTGGTAACGGTCAAACAATTCAACCTTTACAGCGATCTAATGGCCACAATCGGCCATGCCGACCCGACGTTAGTTGATCCGGAGTTGCACATCTACGCAGCCTCGTGTCGCTGGATCAGGCAAAATAAACGAACGCTGCTTCAAGCATGGTCCCATGTCCTCCTCCTGGGAGAACCGTTGCCGACGTTGCCACTCTGGCTAAGCCAAGATCTGGTTGTCCCTCTGGATCTGGAACAGAGCTATGAGCAAGCCTGCAACGATTTGTGGATCGAATAGACAGCTCCGCAGGATAATCAACAGACCCGATACGGCTGGCTGAACGAGGGCAAGCGGAAGTGGTGCGAAGCGCTGGCGGACAGCAGGTGGCCGGGATAAGAGCCGTGAGGGCAGGGATGACGAGCCATGAACGTTGGCGGTGATCGCAGATATTCCATCAATGACGGCATGATCCTGATCGCCGGGCTCGCCGCGGGCATGGGTTTCGTCCGGTTGACCACCCCCGGCATCTCCGCGGGGCAATTCTGGGCGGTATTTCTGAACGAGTTGAGAACCCCATCGCCCGGAGGTGCGTTCGAGTTCCTCGTGGAAACGGTCGCGATGTTCGTCGTCCCGTTCGTGGCGGGCTGGACCCCGGCCTGCCTGTTACTTCAATGGGCCAGACCCCGCCCTCCTTGGCGACGTCTGAGGCGACAGCCGGGGTTCGTCGCGTGCCTGATCGCGTCCGCCATCGTCGCCGCGACAATTGTGGTCTCCGTGTCGATGCTGGCGACCTCCATCTGGGACGTAAAGGCATCCGGTGATGATTACGACTTGAAGGCTCATCTCCTTGGCGGCTTGCTGACAGGCTCGGGCGTGCTTTGCTCCTGGGTGACGATGAGGCTGTGCGGCGTCTGCCGCCCATGCCCCACAGGGACGGATCGCCTCGGCCGCCTCACCGGGTCGGTCTGGCTCGGCATCTCAGTAGTCTGCGCGTGCTACCTCGCCCTGTTGCTGAATTAGCGGGTTGAGCAAGCCAGAGAACCCTACCTATAATTGAGTGCTCACCATTTATTTATGGATCATTTTCTGCGAGACTGCGATGTTAAAAACAGTTTTTCTCGGATCACTGATCTTGGTCCAAGCCGTCGTTCTACCAATCGTCGGGATCGCCACTCTGTGGTGGTCTCAGGATCTGATGAGGTTCCTCATCCATGTTGTCGGCGAGGAACAGGCGCTGGGGGCGCAAAACGTCATCCGACGCGAAGACGGGGCGACTCTGCTCACCAACCCCACAGGCATGATCCTGTGGACGACGCCGTTCTGGTTCCTGGGCTGTCTTCAGATCACTTCGGCACTCACGCTGATCGGGCTGTGGGTCAATCGCCCAAGCTCGCACCGCAACGCCCACAACAATGAGGTTGGGTAAACCAAGTTGGCCGCTTCGAGAGGATCGACCCGATGTTCCGAAAAACATGTCTGTGGATCGCGGCCCTGGTCCTCTTCCCGGCGCTCGGGGCTCGAGGAGGAGAGCCGACGAAGCTCTCGCCCAACTCTGACTCGGAGCCGATGGCGGAGCAATTCTCTCTTGGTCGTGGTGCTCAGTTCCTGGACACCGTCTCGCTCGACTGGACCCGGCGTCGAAAGTGCGGAACCTGCCACACCAACTACGCCCACATGATGGCCGGCCCGATGGTGGAGAAGGAAAAGTCATCGCCCGAACTGACCGAAGTGCGGGCGTTCTTCGAGTCGAGGGTCTCCGGCTGGGATGGACCGCAGAAGGGAGCCCGGCCGATCGGCGATGGTGAGATCGTCGCCACGGCCACCGCGCTGGCGTTCCATGACCGCGCCTCGACGGGGACGCTCCATCCGCTGACCCGCACCGCCCTGGATCGCATGTGGACGGTCCAGAGGGCCGATGGGGGCTGGACGTGGTTCGATTGCGACTATCCGCCGATGGAGGATGACGACTACTACGGGATCGTCCTCGGGGCCGTCGCGGTGGGCCATGCGCCCGGCGACTACAAATCCACGGTCGCCGCGCAGAAGGGCATCGAGAAAGTCCGAGGCTATCTCCGCTCCACACCTGCCCCCAATCTCCATCATCGGGCGATGCTGCTCTGGGCCTCGATGGGTCTCGACGGGCTGATGGACAAGCCCGAACGCGAACGGACGGTCGCCGACCTCCTGGCCCGGCAGCGGCCAGACGGCGGATGGAGCCTGACCTCGCTCGGGCAGTTCACCCGCCGCGATGGCACTCCGAACCCGAAGGATTCCCCCAGCGACGGCTATGGTACCGGGTTCGTGGTCTATATCTTGCGGCAGTCGGGGATGGCCGCCGACGCCGAGCCGGTGCGTCGGGGGATCGCGTGGCTCAAGACGCACCAGCGCGCCAGCGGGCGATGGTTCACCCGCTCGCCGACCCTTGACAGTATCCACTACATAACCCACACCGGGACGGCATACGCCCTGATGGCCCTTGCCGAATGCGGAGAGAAATAGTATCGAGCGATGGGATCCGTCCCGAATGCTCTTGCAAACGCCTTCGCGGATCCTTCGCTCGTCCCGTAAACAAAAGCGGTATGACAGGAGTATACGAAACGTCGTAGCTCTTCTCATTCGTTAGGCGATGGGGGGGCAGTCGGCATGGGCAACCACATGAAGGGGTGCAGTTGCCGGCGTTGTCGAATGGGGATGCACACAGAGTACGGCGGCAAGCTCTTGCAGAAGCTAATCAGAAGCGCTCGCCGTAAAGCCAAGGAAGTCCTCCGTCGGGACGAACAGCCGGTTCCGACCACGTCACGAGGCTACACCGACTGAGTCGCGTCGGCCGACGACACACGTCGCCGCCTCCGCGTCGCGACCCTCCGCCTTGCGGAGGTAGCCAAGCAAATAATGGGCCCGAAGCCGAAGTTGCACCGCCGGCCAAGGCGGCCACGACGACAACGATCATCCAACGGTCTCGACCGTGTCCTCTTTGACGCCACATGGAGGCGCTCCTGTATCGGCCGACGTGAGTGGGAAGGGGAGGGGGCGCCCGTGATTATCCGCACTCTTCGAGGGCAAGGCTAGGCGGTCGCAACCGCCGGCCTCGGACGGTGCGGCGTTGCGTCGAGCACGCCGCGCGCGGCAGCCCGCGATCCCACCCCGAAGAAGGAGTGCATTTGGGAGGCTCTCGAAGTCAAGAGTGTGCTTGACCAGACGATGATGATAGAGCGGAAGAACCCTGCCGCTCAACCTTGAAAGGGCCGATCGGAGACGCCGTCAGCGACAGTAGCGTACGCTCAACTCGTCGCGGAGGCGGATCCACTCGGGTTGCAGGCGGTTGAAGTGGCTGCGCTCGGCCTGGGGCTGGCCCTGTTTGGCGAGCTCTTCGAGGTTTCGGCTGGCCTTGGCGAGGGATTCGGCGCCGATGGTCAGGCTGATCCCCTTGAGGCCGTGCGCCTCTTCGCGGACTCGGGTGCTGTCGCCGGCCTCGAGAGCGGAGGCGATGTTGGCGACCGAGCGGGCGGCCTCGCCGAGGAAGAGGGTGACGAGTTCTCGCTGGTAGTCGGGGTCGCCCCCGCAGTGCTCGTTCAGCCACTCCTGGCGAAAGGCCGTGGACGGCTCGTCGAAGGGGGCAGGGGAGGTGGACTCGTCCTCGTCGGGGCGGTGGGTGTGCCGGCTCCAGAAGTGGAGGACGTCGTACAGGTCGCCCGGGCGGACGGGCTTGCGGAGGTACCCGTCCATCCCGACGGCCATGCAGCGCCGGCGGTCGTCCTCGAGCGCGTGGGCGGTCATGGCGAGGATCGGGGTCCGACGCCCCGACCCGGCCTCGCGACTGCGGATCGCCTCCGTCGCTTTCAGGCCGTCCATCTCGGGCATCTGGACGTCCATCAGGACCAGGTCGAAGGCCCCGTTCTCCACCGCGTCGAGCGCCTCGAGGCCGTTGACGACGGTGAACGCCCGGCTGCCCAGGCGTTCGAGCATCATCGAGGCGACCTTGCGGTTCATCTCGCTGTCGTCGGCCACCAGGACCTGGAGCCTGGGGAGCTTCGGCAGGTCCGGCGGCTCGAGCAGGGACTCCTCGTGCATCAGCTCGCCGTCCTCGGCGAGGAGCTCGGCGAGCACGTTGTATAACTGGGAACGTCGGATCGGCTTGGAGATGGTGGCGCAAAAGGCGCCGGAGCTGGGGGCCCGGGCGCCGAGCGGCGAGAGGGAGACGAGCCGGAGCTTCGTCATCCCCTGGTCGCTCTTGACGACCTTCGCCAGCGCATCGCCCCCTTTGCCCGAGAGGAACGAGTCGAGGATGGCGACGGCGAACGGGTCGACGGCGGAGGCCGTCCGAAGGAGCTGGAGCGCCGAGAGGCCGTCGCGAGCCTCCTCGACGCGATATCCCCAGGCGCGGAGGTACTCGCGGAGGATCCGCCGAGTGGTGGCGCTGCCGTCGGCGATCAGGATCCTCGAGCCGATGAGGCGATCGACATGCGGATGGGCCCCTTCCTGTTCGTCCTGGGCCCTGGGAAGGGTCAGGTCGATCCAGAAGGTGCTCCCACGGCCCGGCGAGCTCTCGAGGCCGATCTGGCCCCCCATCAACTCGACCAACTGCCGACAGATCGCCAGGCCCAGGCCCGACCCGCCATACTTGCGATGGGTCCCGTCGTCGACCTGGGTGAAGCTGTCGAAGATCAGGGCCTGCCGCTCCGGCGGGATGCCGACCCCGGTATCTTTTACGGTCAGATGGATCGTCACACCGGCATTCGATTGGTCGATGATCCGCGCGTCCAGGCTCACCTCGCCGTACTCGGTGAACTTGACCGCGTTGCCGACCAGGTTCACGAACACCTGGCGGAGCCGGGCCGGGTCGCCGAGGAGGCGTTCGGGGAGGTCGGAGGGGACCCGACAATGGATGTTCAAACCCTTCTGATGAGCCCGGGGCGCCAGCAGGTCGACGACTTCCTCCATGACCTTCTCGAAGTCGAACGCGACGCGCTCGAGGGAAAGCTTGCCCGCCTCGACCCGGGAGTAGTCCAGCACGTCGTTGATGACGGTCAGGAGGGCCTCGGCGCTGGTCTGGATGATCGAGGCGAACTCGCGCTGCTGCCGGTCGAGGGTCGTGTCGATCAGGAGCTCCGCCATGCCGACGATGCCGTTCATCGGCGTGCGGATCTCGTGGCTCATGTTCGCGAGGAAGGCGCCCTTGGCCCGGTTCGCGGCCTCGGCTTCGGCCTTGGCCCGCCTCAGATCCTCCTCGGATCGCTTCCGGCCGATGGCGTAGTGGATCGAGCGGAGCAGGAGGGACGTGGAGGACATCTGCCCCTTGACCAGGTAGTCCTGCGCGCCCTCGTTGACGGCCGCGGTGGCCACGTCCTCGTCGTTCAGCCCGCTGAAGACGATGATCGGCAGGTGCGGCGCCGCGGCCTGCATGGCGCGGAAGGTGTCCAACCCATGGCTGTCGGGGAGGGAGAGGTCGAGGAGGATGACGTCGATGCCCGCCTCTTCAAGCCGCCGCAGCCCGGCGTCGAGCCGGCCGGCATGGACGAACCGGAATCGGCCCGGCCCCGCGTCCGAGAGATACTCGCGGACGAGCACGGCGTCGCCGACGTTATCCTCGATCAGGAGGACTCCGATCTCCGAGCCTTGGACACTCACGGGGCACCTCATTGCGCCGGCAGCTTGACGATCGTCAGCCAGAAATCCTCGATCGAACGGACCACATCGATGAAACGCCCGAGCTCGACGGGCTTCGAGATGTAGCAGTTGGCGTGCAGATCGTAGCTCCGCAGGATGTCCTCCTCGGCCTCGGAGGTCGTCAGGACGACGACCGGGATCCGCCGCAGGGCCGGGTCGGACTTGATCTCTTGCAGGACCTCCCTGCCGTCCTTCCTGGGGAGGTTGAGGTCCAGCAGGATCAGGTCGGGGCGGGAGGCCTCGGCATGGGCGTCCTCGCGGCGGAGGAAGGCCATCGCCTCGACCCCGTCGCGGACGACGCTGAGCCGGTTCATGACCTTGGCCTCCTTGAGGACTTCCTGCGTGAGCCGGACATCCCCGATGTTGTCCTCCACCAGGAGGATCTCGACGGGCTCGGTTGCGATTTCAGGCTTCATGACTCACATCTCTCGAGCAGCGAGAAGTACACGCACGTCCCCCGGCCCGGCTCGGATTCCACCCAGATCCGGCCCCCGTTCCGCTCGACGATCTTCTTGCAGATCGCCAGGCCGATGCCGGTGCCGGGGTATTCTTCCCGGGTGTGGAGCCGCTGGAAGAGCGTGAAAATTTGTTCAAAGTATTTCGAGTCGATGCCGATGCCGTTGTCTCGGACGGAGAAGACCCACTCGTCGCCCTGCGGTTCGGCCGAGACGCGGACGGTCGGGGGGGAAGGGCCCCGGAACTTGATCGCGTTGCCGACCAGGTTTTGGAAGAGCTGGCCGAGCTGCGTGGGGTCGGCGAGCACCGTCGGCAGCGGGCTTTGGGTGACCGTGGCCCCGGCCTCCGCGATGGCCGCGCCGAGGTCGACCATGGTCCGTTTCAATACGGCGTCGCAGTCGACCGGCTCGGGTGGCTTCCCGCGCGTGCCGATCCGGGAATAATGGAGCAGATCCTGGATCAATTGCTGCATCCGATGGCAGCCGTCGACGGCGAAGCCGATGTACTCGTCGGCGGCGGCGTCGAGCCGCCCCTGGTAGCGCCTGGCCAGGAGCTGCGTGAAGCTGGCGACCATCCGCAACGGTTCCTGGAGGTCGTGCGACGCGACGTAGGCGAACCTCTCGAGCTCCCGGTTCGACCGGATCAACTGCTCTTCGACCCGCTTCCGCTCCGTGATGTCGCGGATCGAGCTGCTGACGAGGATCCCCTCCTCGATCTCCATCGGGCTGAGGCTGATCTCAACAGGGAACTCACGCCCATCCTTGCGCAGGCCGTAGAGGTTGTGCCCCACGCCCATCGGCCAGGGGACCGGGTCGGCGAAGTAGCTGCTCCGGGCATGAGGATGCCGGTCGCGGACGCGAGGGGGGACCAGGATCTCGACGGCCTGGCCGAGAAGTTCCGCGCGGTCGTAGCCGAAGAGCCGCTCCGTCTGAGAGTTCACCAGGACGATCCGGCCCCGGGCGTCGACGATCACCATCGCGTCGGGGGCGGACTCGAGGAGGCCGCGGAACTTCTCCTCGGCCCGCTTTCGTTCGGTGATGTCGCGTCCTTCGGCGATGAGCATCTCGACCTTCCCGTCCTCGCCGCGCATGGGCTTGAGGGAGAAGTCGATCGTCGCGACCTGGCCGTCGGCGCCGAGGACCTCGAGCTCGTGCCGGGCGAAGCCGCCGGCCAACGCACCGGCCAGGGCCGCCTCGAGCAGCGACCCCGCTTCCGGGGTCGTCCCCCATCCCCGGCGATCCCAGAGCGCGTGCCCGATCATGTCGTCGCGCCCTTGCCCGGCGAAGTCGAGGGCGGTCCGGTTGACCTCCCGGATGGTCCCGTCGGGATCGAGCAGGGCGACGAGCTGGAAGGTCTGGTCGAAGAGCGTTCGAAACCGCCGCTCGCCCTCGTGGAGGGCGAGGTTCGCGGCCTCGAGCTCCGCCGTACGTTCGGCGACCCGGACCTCGAGCTCGTCGCGGGCGCGACGAAGCTCCTCTTCCGCGGCCTTGCGCGCGGTGATGTCCTTCACCGTTCCGGCCATCCGCGTCGGCCGCCCATCATCCCCGGCGACCACGTCGCCCACCCCTTCGATCCATCGGACAGAGCCGTCCGGCAAGAGGATCCGGAAGTCCGAACGGAGCTGCCCCCCGTTCGCCCGGTAGGCCGCCGCCCGCCGCGACCATTCGGGGATGTCGTCGGGATGGACGCACTGGTTAAAGGTCTCGAAGCGGCCGTCGAACTCCCCCTCGGCGAACCCGAAAAGCTGTTCCTGTTCCGACGACCAGTGGAGCCGGTTCGTGACGAGGTCCCACTCCCACGTCCCCATCTGGGCGGCGGCGAGAGCGCGGCCGAGCCAGCCCTGGCTGGCCCGGAGCTCCTCCTCGGCCTGGAGTCGCTCGGTGATGTCGACGAACGCGGCGATGGCCCCGCAAGGTCGGCCCTGCTCGTCGTAGAGCGTCGTCGCGTTGCCGAAGAGCCGAAGCTTGGTCCCGTCGTCGAAGACCAGGTCCTCTTCGTAGCCTCGAACTTCGATCCCACGCGCGGCCCTCTGGACGGGGAGATCTTCCGGCGGGATCTCTATCCCCTGGCGCGCGAACCGGAAATGCGTCGGGCGTTCGCCCTCGGGCGCCGACTTCGAGGCGTTCGCCCCGGGCGCGATGCGGAGCAGCTCGTCACTCGCCCGGTTTCCCGTGATCCGGAGCCCGTCGCGGTCGTGGGCGATCCAGACGAAGGCGGGGACCGCCTCCATGAGGGCCTTGAACTCGGCGGTCCGCTCGCGGACGCGGTCCTCGAGCTCGTCCCTGGCCCGCGAAAGGTCCCGCTCGGCCCGGCGCCGCTCGGCGATCTCACGCTCGAGCATGCCCTGGCTCGGCATCGCCAGGGCCTTCGGGATCGCGGGGACCAGCGCGATCACCGTGGCCCACGACGCCAGCGCGGTCGCCAGCTTCACAAGCCCGATGAACCGGTAGATCGGCACGTAGAAGACCAAGACTTCCAGCAAGTGGCCGAACCCGCACGTCAGGATAAACAGGCCGAACAGCCAGAACATCTCCCGGAACGGCACGTCCCGGCGACGACCGGTGAAATAGATCAAGACCACCGGGATCGCGAGGTACGCGAGCCAGATGAGCGAGTCGGAGATCGTATGGAGCCGGATCAGCCCAGGCGTCCAGTCTCCGCAGACTCTCCGAGGGACGAACCCCGACGGGTCGAACAGGCGGGCCAGAAAATCCAGCATGAAGACGCCTTGCCCCTCCGATGTCCCCAACACCATTCAGACAGGGATCCCGGGCCCTGGCCGACCGAATGTGGTGACGGACGCCGAACGCGGCCCGATCTCGTCGAGCCCATGACCTATCGAATTAGATCTAAGAAATATCGATACGTGGCGGGGCTTAGCTTAAACCGCTTAAAGCCGAGGTCTTCAGGCATTAATCAAAGGTCAGGAATCCGTCTTCGTTCCCTTAAGGCGATCCATGGCACGGTCATCGAGCCATCGCAATCCAATTCTCCAGCACGCCCACTCGGCCGGCAAGCCCTTAGTAGAGAAACCCCTCTCGGCGCCCGCCGATCCCCCCGCAAAACCACCCACAACTCCCAAGCCACAAAAACCTTAAGCCAATCCCTGACATATGTTGGGGCGAATTAAGGCCGCGATCCCACCTCAGCGAGTCGTGTTGACAAAACGCATCATCCTATACCTGTCGTCACCTTCAATGACTCGATCCAATGTCCGGGTATCGACGTCGGATGGCAAGATCCGGTGTCTCTGTCAGGAGGAACGAACAGACCTGTCGAGCATCCGGCAGTCTGGAAAATTTGAGGTGCGAAGGAAGAGGGGGGCCTGCCCATCGGCGCAGGTGGCCCTTCGTTGGGGGGAGCTTGGAGCCGGCGAGAGGAGCGGAGTCCTCCCACCGTTCTCATCAACGTGTTCTTTATCGGGAACCGGCGATCGCCTTGATGTCGTCGATCACGAGGTAGTGCCCGTGATCCGCGGCGACGATCATGGCGGAGTCGTCCCAGTTGCTGTTCTTCTCGACCCAGTCGATGATGACCCGGATCGCCGCCTCGCCGCTGTAGACGGCCCCGACGGCGTTGTCGAGGTTATTGGAGTGGAGGGCGAAGTCGACGTCGCCGGCCTCGACGAAGAGCGCGAACGGCGTCTTGGGGTCTGCTGCAAGGACGGTCAAGGAGGCCCGGGCCATGTCGGCCAGCGTCGGCTGCTCGTCGAGGTCGGAGGCGCTGTAGGCCTCGGCCTTGCCGTTGAGGTCCGGGGCGGGATCGAAATGGCCGTCCGCGGTCTGGTAGGGGAGGTGCCCGAGCGTCTTCGAGCCGTAGAGGCCGAAGAGCCGCGTCCCTTGCTTGGCGGCGGCCGAGGCGGCCTCCGCCAGGCCTTTCGCCCCGTTCAGGCCGGGTGTGGTCTGGGCGACGACGTACTTGCCGCCGTTCTTGACGTCGATGGCCGCCTTGTCGGCGTCCGTGATGTAGGCATTGCCCGCGACCGAGTTCTTGCCCTGGGCCTGGAGAGCCTTGGCGGGGGCCTCCTGGCCGAACCCGATGCCGATCACCACGTCGAGGCCGGGGTGGAGCTCATCCTTGCGCGATTGCTGGACGACGCCGGACAGTCCGAGCATATCGCGGGCGAGGTCCTGGTAGTCGTCTCGGTCGACGTTGTGGGCATACATCGCGGAGGGGGAGGCATGGTTGAACGGCACACTCGTCGCGGTTCCGACCTTCCACCCCTCGGCCTGGAGTTGGCGGAAGAGGGTCGGCACGAGGTGGCCGTCATCGGCGACGTTGATCCCGTTGTTATAGGCCTTCACGCCGGTGACGAATTCGGCGGCACTCGTCGACGAGTCGGTGTAGGCGTGCAAGACGCCTCCGACCGCTAGCACTCCGGCGCGGTCCGCCTCGTGTCCCGACTGCCCCTTGAGATAGCCGGGTGCCTTGGGCCCGAGCGGCCCGAGCGTCCACGGGTTCGGGCCGGCGATCCTCGCGTCGTACCCCCCCGGCAAGCCTTTGACCGTGTCGATGGTGACGGTCTGGGCATCGACGTCGGGCGTGTTCTTGTCGTGGGTCGGGCTGGTGACGTAGTAGCCGAACTGGGCTGAGCCGCCCGTCGGATCCTCCTGGAAGATCAGCCCTGAGCCCTTGCCCTCGGTATAGACCTTGCCCGTCTTGGCGACCGCGGCCGCCTGGGTGGAGGGCCAGTCCATGCCGTCGAACCAGACGATGAACAGGTGCTTGACCCCTCGCGCGACGGCGTCGCGCTGGACCCGGAAGAGGTCGCTCTGGTCGGCGTACTCGGCCTCGGGGTTGACGGTCTTCTCGGGGAGGAACCCGTAGAGGGCCCGGAGCTTCTCGGGGTTACGATAGATGCTGTTGGGGCCGGTGACGGCGTCGAGCCGGATCTTACGCCCGAAGGTATAGAAGGGGATCAGCCGGTTCGAGTGGCTGCCGTGGTTCGAGAAGACGTCGCCGGGGCCTTGCGAGCCGAAGTGGTAGGGGCGTTCCGCCTTCGTCTTGGCGTTGGCGACGTTGGCGGCCTGCATCTCTTTGAGGCGGTCGGCGGCATGGGCCGAGGTGCCGAGGAGGAGTCCTGCGACGACGATCGAGGCCAGGCAGGACCGGGCGGGGAGAGTGGGGCGGGCGGTCACGGGCGACTCCACGAGGGCAAGGTCCAGTTGGGCCCCGGTGGCCGGGGCGCTCCGGCCCCGAAGTTTATCAGATCCCCCGGAAAATCCGGAAGGGGGAGCGGACGGCCCCCGTTCTGCCGAAGAAATCGTTGGCTTGCCCCGCACCTGGCGTCACAATGGGGGACGGCCTCGGTCCCCGATCCTCACGCGGAGGTGCTCCCCGGTGCATCGCGACGTTCTGTCCATCGTCCTCGCCGGAGGCCGGGGGACTCGCCTCGAGCCGCTGACTCGCGACCGGGCCAAGCCGGCCGTCCCCTTCGGGGGCATCTACCGAATCATCGACTTCACCCTGTCGAACTGCCTGAACTCCGACCTCCGCAAAATCCTCGTCCTGACCCAGTACAAGGCAGTCAGCCTGAACCGGCACATCGACCAGGGCTGGAAGTTCCTCTCCCGAGAGCTCGACGAGTACATCGAGGTCATCCCGCCCCAGCAGCGAATCGCCGAGTCGTGGTACCAGGGGACCGCCGACGCGATCTACCAGAACGTCTACACGATCGAGAAGGCGGCCCCTCGCGACACGATGATCCTGGCCGGCGACCACATCTACAAGATGAACTACGCCGACATGATCGCCTTCCACCGCGACCGGCGCGCCGACCTGACGATCGCCTGCCTCCCCGTGCCGAAGGCCCAGGCGAGCGAGTTCGGGGTCATGGCCGTCGACCCGTCCGGCCGGGTCTCCAGCTTCCTCGAGAAGCCCAAGAATCCCCCGAGCATGCCCGACAACCCCGAGCTCTGCATGGCCTCGATGGGGATTTATGTCTTCGCCACCGACGTGATGTACGAGCTCCTCTTCCAGGACGCCGCCAAGAAAGAGGCCAGCTCGCACGACTTCGGCAAGGACATCATCCCGGCGATGCTGGCCAACTCCCGGGTCTTCGCCTATCCCTTCCGCGACGAGAACCGCAAGCAGGCGGCCTACTGGCGGGACGTCGGCACGCTCGACGCCTACTTCCAGACGAGCATGGACCTGATCCAGATCGACCCGATCCTGAACCTCTACGACCGCGACTGGCCGATCCACACCTACCAGCCCCCCATGCCCCCGCCGAAGTTCGTCCACACCGACCCCGACCGCCGCGGCGCGGCGTTGAACTCGATCGTCTGCCAGGGGGCGATCGTCTCGGGCGGCCAGGTCTTCCGCAGCATCCTCTCCCCCGGCGTTCGGATCAACAGCTACGCCCTCGTCGAAGACTCGATCCTCTTCGACCACGTCGAGGTCGGCCGCCACGCCCGGATCCGCCGCGCGATCATCGACAAGGACGTCAAGATCCCCCCCGGCTTCGAGATCGGCTGGGACCGCGCCGCCGACCTCGCCCGAGGACTCACCGTCACCGAAGAAGGCGTCACCGTCGTCGCCAAGAGCGAAGACCTCGACCGGTTCATGCCCTGAGGGCATGAACGAGGACCTGTCAACGCGTAGCCGAGGCGGCAGAACATGGGCAAGGCACCGCACAAGCCGAAGGCATCGAAGCCCCCACGTCGGACGACTCAGGCCGAGAAGCCCTCGGCCCTGGCTTCGTATTTCCTGTCGCTCACCCTGTCGAACGTGCGTTGCTTCGGCGAGCCGCAGACCCTCGACCTCTCCGACGGCCAAGGCGGTCCGGCTCGCTGGTCGATCCTGCTGGGGGAAAACGGGACCGGGAAGACGACCCTGCTCCAGGTGCTTGCTTACATCGCTCGCCTCGCGGAGACGATCCCACCGGCAGGCGACGCGCAGGCAACCCACGCACTAAACTCACAATTTACATTATTTTATCAAAAAAGTACATTTCATTTGCCGACAGCATTTCCCGGAGCAAAAATTCACAAATCACCGTGCGTGTAACCGTCGCGGATGACGGATTGATCAGATCCTGACGAGCGACCTCCTCGGCCTCGTGAGCGCTCGCCCGCCCGAATTAGATTCCTATCTCGCAAAGAGGAAGGAGATCCTAACCAGGCCGAACCTAACTGACACTGACGAGCGAGAGCTCGAGGAGCTCGACGCGAAGCTCGGCCCCCTCCCGGCGGGTGAGTCGTTCGAGCAGACCAAGGCGATGAAGCTCATCGAGGAGTCTCTGGAGACTTTGAAGGGGCCTCACCCTCTCCATCCGGCCAGTGGGAGACAAAAGGGGGGACGGGGACCTTGACGAGATGCTCTTCGATCCCTTCGCCTTTGCGGTAGAGGTGGTGGGTCTGGGCGTTGTCGGCGACGAGCTTCAGACGGGCTTCGTGCCAGCGGAGGAACTCGTTGGCGGTGGCGGGGTCGACGGTGACGGGGGCTTCGACGGCGGAGGCGTTGCGGAAGGTCGAGTGGGGGACGGGGACGAGTTGGCCGAGGCTCTCGCCCTTGGCGAATTCGACGGTGCCGGGCTCGACGACCTTCCAGTTCAGGGTGAAGGTGTAGTTCAACCACCACGTCTCGATCAGGCCTTCGAGGGCGATGCAGTTGACCTTCCAGCGGTTCCCAGGACCTTTGGAATAGAGGTTCCAACCGGGGGAGGTGCGGAAAAGCCAAGGGGGGGTGAACGTCACGATCCCCGAGCCGAATCGGCTCTCGACGGCGGGCGTGTAGCGGGGGTCGACCTCGACGCGGAGGCCTGAAGGGGCCGGGTTGCCGTCCCAGGTGACGCGGACGTCGGTCGGGCAGAGAATCTGCCAGCCCCACTGGTTGGCCGACACCAGGGGGAGGCACTGGTAGGCATACGGCGATTGGTCCATCCAGTGCCGACGCGCCGGGGAGGGTCGCAGCCCCCAACCCAGGGTCCACTCCTGGGTCGAGATCCGGAGCGCTTTCAACTCGAGGGGAGTGGGAGGGGGAGGGGGAGGGGGACCGGCCTCGGACCCCGCGAGCCGCAGTTGCAACTCGGCGACCTGTGCCTCCAGTTCCCGGATCCGCGGGGAGGCCTCGGCGGGATTCTCGACGTCGCTCATCCGCACGGACTCCTCTGGAAGCACCTCGCCCTTTGGCAAAACGTCCGGATCCCGTCCCACTCCGCGAAGACCTCGAGGGCCCGGAACGGCCCAGTCTACTCGGGGCCTCGCCGTTCGGCTCGATCAGTTTCGGGAGGCGAGCCAGGCCGAGGGCACTCCATCGAGGGCAGGGCGGGGGGTTGTCAGCGTTCGTTCCTTGTGGTTGATTCAGGCCGATGGGGACTGGATGGCGAGGGGACTCCGGCCCCGCGTTTCGATCTCAGGATCGGCCCGGAACCGGAGAGGAGAGGGGGCGGCGATGGCGACTCGCGTGCAGTGGTTGGGGCACTCGTGCCTGCTGTTCGAGACCGACGGTCGGCACGTGCTGGTCGACCCGTTCTTGACCGGGAACCCGAAAGCGGCGGCGAAGGCGGAGGAGGTGCCGGCCGACCTCATCCTGATCTCGCACGGGCACGGGGACCACGTGGGCGACGCCGTGGCGATCGCGAGACGGACCGGCGCGACGGTCCTGACCAACTACGAGATCGCCGAGTGGTTCAAGGCGCCGGAGCGTGGCTTGAAGGATGTCCACGGGCTCCAGCACGGCGGAGGACTCGGGTTCGAAGGGATCGGTCGGGTCAAGCTGACGCTCGCCTTCCACGGCTCGGTCCTGCCCGACGGCACCTACGGGGGGAACCCTTGCGGATTCCTCCTGACCTTCGCCGACGGCACCACCGTCTATGATGCTGCCGACACCGCGCTCTTCGGCGACATGAGGCTGATCGGGGAGGAAGGGGTCGACCTCGCGATCTTGCCCATCGGCGACTACTACACGATGGGCCCCGACGACTCGCTCCGCGCCGTCAACCTGATCGGTCCCGAGGCGGTGATGCCGATACACTACAACACTTTCCCCCCGATCGCGCAGGACGAGAAGGCCTGGGCCGATCGGGTCCGGAAGGAGACGAAGTCGGAGCCGGTCGTGCTCCAACCAGGCGATTGGCACGAGATCAAGAGCCGGTCGCGATAAGGCGAAACGGCCGACACCCGGCGGACCGGTGTCACGACTGGACGGTGCCGACCACGACGTTGTTGATCATGATCGTGCCGGGGGCGATGTTCGCCCCGGCGGCGATCGACGAGTTCTCGATGTAGGAACGAGCCCCGATGGTCGCGTTGGCACCCACGGACGTCCGCGAGAGGACGGCCCCCGCGCCGACGCTGACGTTGTCGCCGATGTTGATGGAGATCCCCTGGCCGCCGAGGATCACGGCGTTGTCGTCGGCCGAGAAGTCCTGGTCGATGGTGACGGGTCCGCCGGCCACGACCGGGCCGGAGCCGCTCCCCAACGGCGACGTGATGGTCACGCCGTTGCCGAGCTTGCGGAGCGAGCCGATGGTGATCGGCTGGCCCTGGTCGCCGAGGATCGAGTCGCCTCGCCCCAGGCTGTTCGCGACGTCGCCCGCCTTCTGGTGGAAGGCGACTGCACCCGTGACCCGTGCGGGGAAGTCGACGAGGAGCCCCTGCTGCTGCTGGCCCATCGGCGCGAGGAATGTCGGCGAGCCCGAGGCGGGCTCGAACGAGACGAGCGCCGAACCCGGCTCGGCCCCCGCCCCCTCGATGGTCGCGAGGTTGCCGTTGAACGTGCCATTGGAGTTCGGCGCGGTGACGATGCCGCCGCCCCCGAAGTTCCCGGTGGCCGAGTTCCCCTGATAGACCGCGGCATACCCCGCGGCCAGGGCCTGTGCGTTGGCCACCATCTGGTTCGCCAGGTTGCTGTCGGAGGTCGTCACCGGGACTACCTTGCCCACCGCCGGATCGGAGGCCTCGGCGCTGCTGGTGATGCTGACGCCGGGGAGGACCCGGAAGCCGGAGGGGACCGTGACCCCGGGCCCGACGTACGCCAACGCCCCGACGATCGCGCCTGGCTGCACCGTGGCCCCGTTGATGACGGCGTTCGGCCCGATGATGGTCGGCTTGGCAGTCGCCCCATTCGCCCCGATGGTGCTCGGCCCCGTCACCGTTGCCCCGATCCCGACCTGGACGAGATCGCCGATCCGCACGCTCGTCGTCGGCTTGCGCGATTTGGTGGGATTGCTGAGGATGCTCGCGTTCGACAGGATGCTCGATCCCTTGCCGATCTTGATGAACCCGGTGCTCGCGTTCAGCGTGGAGTACGAGGCGATGTACGTCCGGTTGCCGACCATCACGTGAGCACCGTTGGTGATGCGGGCGGACGGGTCGATGAACGTCGCATTCTTCGACGAGGCGCCCGCCGGTAGGATCGGACGGTTGGGGTTGGTCACCGCCGGGGCGCTGGCCGGGTGGAGGTAGGGGTGTCGACGATCCACGAACGGCGGGATCGTGCTCAAGAGCAGTCGCCCTTCCATCGGCTCGCCGACCGGTCGATACGCCACGCTCCGCCGCCGTCCTGGTCGATCCATGACACCACCGATGCGGTAAGGGCAAGGCCGCCCTCGGTGGGCCGGCCTCAATCCGTGATCTCATTCGACGGGACAAGCTTCGCCGTCCGAAGCGAAGGCCCGCCTACGCCCGAAACTCGCAGCCGAGTAGGGAGAGGCGCGATACCGAGCAGACCAGCACATTCCATCGACTCGCCCCAAGCCCTTACTTTGCGACAACCCGAACGGAAATCAGGGCACAAATCCAGACAATCGACAAAACCCTTCTTTTGCCCACGAGACGAATAATCGGCAATACAGGCACGTTCCGCGCAACCCTACCGCTCGCACCCCATCCAACGACAGGGCGTTCGTCAGGGCCTGCGGGTCTCACGAGCGTTCCCGGCCTGGCGATGGCGGCGGGGATGGATTAGCCTGGGACCCGCGAGGTTCCTTTCCCTTCGAGACCGTCGACCGCCGAGCAGGCGCGACAGGCCAGGGCCGGCCCTCGGGTATTGTCATCGACGCGCCCCCGCGGCCTGGGGAACCTCTCTCATGAAAACCTCTCCCGTGCCTCCATCTTCCTCCGTCGTCCTTCCCTGGGGTTGGCACAACGCCTTGCCGCTCGAGCTCCCCCCGGCCTGGCCCGAACCCGACGTCGTCCGACCCGACCTTGACGGGCTGATCGACGACTATCCCGGGGCCCTCGAGCAAGCCCTCGACGCGCCCCTCGGCTGCGGCCGACTCGAGGACCAGGTCGCGCCGGGGACGACCGTGGCGATCGTGGTCGACGACCCTTCGCGGTGGACGCCGGTCCGCGAGGCGCTCCCCATCGTCCTTCGCCGACTCCATGATGCGGGGGTGCGTCGCGAGGATGTCACGATCAGCGTGGGCGTCGGGAGGCACCACGCGGTGGACGACGCCTCGATGCGAGCACGGGTCGGAGACGAGGTCGTCGAGGCCTACCGCTGCCTCAGTCCGCCGGTCGACGACCTCTCGGCCTACGCGGAGCTGGGCACGACGCCCCAGGGGGTGCAGGTGCGGGTCTTCCGCCCGGTCGCCGAGGCGGGTCTGAGGGTCCTGATCGGCTCGGTCTTGCCGCACCTCCAGGCGGGCTTCGGCGGCGGCTACAAGCTGATCTTCCCCGGGACGAGCCACCGGTCGACGCTCGGGGCCTTGCACCGCCAGGGCCTGAGCCCGGCCGACGCCGGCAAGCTCCTCGGCGGCGACGCTTCCGAAAACCCGATGCGCCAGGCGATCCGGTCGGCGGCCAGGTTCCTCGGACCTTGCACGTCGATCAGCCACCTGCTCGGGGCCCCTGGCCAGGTTCTTCGTGTCTCGGCCGGGCATCCCGACCCGGTCCAGGATGGGCTCTCGGCCGAAGTCCGGCGCCGTTTTCGGGCCCCCGACGCGCCGCCGGCCGACCTGATCGTCGCGGGGAATCACCCGTGGCCGGGCGACCCGATGCAGAGCTTCAAGGTCCTCTTGCAGCATCGCGCCGCGACCCGGCCCGGCGGGGTGCTCGTCGGGTTCTTCTGGACGGCACCCGGCGAGATCGACCGCTCGGTGCCGATGCCCTCGCTCCAGGCCATCGCCGCATCCGGGGCCGTGGGGGCCTGGGCGATCCGCCGAGGACTCGCGGCGGCGAGCCGGCTCGTCACCGCCCTCGGACGTCCCAGCGCATTCCTGCTCGGCTGGGCCCGCGAATTGGTGGTCGACCGGACGGTCCTCGTCTACGCCCCGCCGCTCCGCGAGCGCCTCGGCCCTCGCCTCGGCCCGATCCGGCTCTTCGCCGACCAGGGCGAGCTCTGGAGCGCCGCCGAGGACGCCCTCCGGGGTGTGGCCAACCCTCGAGTCCGCGTCTTCCCCCAGGGGGGGCTGACGTATGCCCCCGAACCGCGTGGCTATCCACGGCCGACCGCCGTGGTATGATGCCAAACAGAGGCCTCAGTCCTGGACGACCCGGCCGTTGCGAGGCGGTGAGCCCGGCTCCCATCCCGACCCGGCCGGATCCTTCTCTCCTTCCCCCTTCGAGTGCCGCGATGAGCGAAGTCCGCTTGATTCCGCTGGGAGTGGGGGACGCCTTCAGCGCGCGGCACTACACGACGTGCCTGGCCCTCGGCGTGGACGACGAGTGGATCCTGCTCGAGTGCCCGCACCCGGTGCGGAAGATGCTCCGCGAGGCCTCGACCGCGGCCGGCTACCCGCTCGACCTGGACAAGATCCGCGCCGTCGCCGTCAGCCACCTCCACGCCGATCACAGCTCGGGCCTCGAAGACTTCGGCTACTACTCCTACTACGTACTCGGCCGACGCGCCCGGCTCCTGATGCACCCGCGCGTCTCGGCCAAACTCTGGGACGGGCAGCTCTCCGCGGGGATGGGCGAGGTCCACGAAGGGTCGGGAGGGGCACCCGTCGCCCGGCGGTTCGACGAGTTCTTCGATCTGACCCCCCTGAGCGATTCGGCCCCGGTCACCACCGGCCCGTTCTCGATCGAATGCCGCGCCACGATCCACCCGATCCCGACCACGGCCTTCCGCATCCGGGTCGGCGACCGGACCCTGGCCTTCAGCGCCGATTCGGCCTTCGACCCCACCCTGATCGACTGGCTCGCCGCCGCCGACCTGATCGTCCACGAGACCACCACCCACCCCGAATCGACGGTCCATACCCCCTTCGAAAAGCTCGCCGCCCTCCCGGCCTCGATCCGGGATAAGATGCGTCTGATCCATTACCCCGACGACTTCAAGGCCAACCCCGCCATCATCGAACCGCTCCAGCAGGGGCAATGCTACATCGTCTGAGTGTCCCTCCCGAAACCCAGTCGGCTCTTGGGACGAAGTCGGTGCGATGGCAGAGGTTGAGAGTGCCACGGGTTCCGTCTTCGGACCCCGTGCGGAAAAAGCCCGGCCGGCGACATCGGGCTTGTCCGCAGGGCTCGCGGATTCAGGGATTCCGACCGTCCATCGGAGCCTCCTCCGGGGATCGAGGCGTTGGGCCGGGCCTGATCCGCACGGGGTCCGAAGACGGAACCCGTGGCGCCCGGCGCAGCCGTTTTCGGACATGAGCATAATTTTCAAGGCCCGGTGTCGCCTCGTTGAGCCAGCGCGGGCCGGGTGAGTTGCAGTTCCCACGTAACCTGGCTAAGGTGAACCGTCCATAACGGGGACACGCCTCCCGGTGCATGCGACGTGGGCGTGATCCGCCCCATTCGCACGAACGTTTGCCGATTCTCTTGAGGACGTGAGGGGCTGATGCGAGTTCTGGTGACCGGGATCTCGGGATTCGTTGGGGGCCACCTGGCCGAGCACCTCGCCGAGGAAGGGGACGTGGTCCAGGGCCTCTCCACCTCGGGGCGCTGGCCGGCGGGACTGGCCGACCTCTCGAAATTGGCGACGATCGAGCCGTGCGACCTGGTCCGGATGCCAGAGGATGCCCTAGCCGCCCTGATTGGGCGCAAGAATCCCGAGGTGATTTACCACCTCGCCGCGCAGGCGAACCCGCAGAAGAGCGTCTCCGACCCGAGAGGGACCTGGGAGTTGAACCTCGGGGGCACCTTGAACCTGCTCCAGGCGGTCAAGGCGTCGGGCCTATCCCCGAGGGTCGTGGTGGTGGGCTCGGGCGTCTGCTACGGCAACCCCGCGCCGGAGTTCCTGCCGGTCTCCGAATCCTGCCCGATGCGGCCGAACAACCCGTATTCGGCGAGCAAGGCGGCGGCGGACCTCCTGGGCGTCCAGCACTACCTCTCGCACGGCACCGACGTGGTGATGGCCCGTCCGTTCAACCACGCCGGCCCCCGCCAGGCCCCCGAATACGTCCTGAGCGCCCTGGCGCTCCAGGTCGCCGAAGTCGAGGCCGGGCGCAAGCCCCGCGTCGAGGTCGGCAACCTCGAAATCGTCCGCGACTTCACCGACGTCCGCGACGTCGTCCGCGGCTACCGGCTCCTGGCCGTCCGCGGCCAGTCGGGCGAGATCTACAACCTCGGCACCGGGGTCGGCACCAAGATCGCCGACGCCCTCCAGACCCTCGCCTCCCTCGCCAGGGTCCCCGTCGACGTCCACGTCGACCCCGCCCGCGTCCGCCCCGTCGACCAACCCCTCCTCGTCGCCGACGCCACCAAGCTCCGAACCGCAACCGGCTGGGCCCCAAGGTTCTCGACTGGGCAGACGCTCGCCGACATGCTCGCTTACTGGCGTGAAATCCTGGCACGCGACAACTTCAACACACACTAAATCAAATCACACAACTAAACCAACGACCGATGAACGCCGAGGCCTCTCATGTGACGGCCATGTGATCGGGGAGGAGCCCCGAGCGAAAATTACGCCGCCCGCTTTTCCGCAACCTCTTCACAAGGATAGGCTTGAGACCACACCGATGGGGCGGTCCCTGTCGGGATTATAGCGGATCATACACGCGTTGCGCACGTCGGAGGAAAACGGGGACTGGCTCCCGGCAGGATCAGGCTGGGGTTTTCGCGAATGAACATGGAGGCCGGGTGCCTGTCCCCATTTTCCGGGCCGTCGCCGTCCGCTGCGGTGGAAACGGCGACAGGCACCTGCGCTTCGCTGCGGAGCCAGTCCCCGCTTTCGCCTCCGCTCTCGGGTCACAGACACGCCGTACCGTGTGCAACCCAACCGTTTGCCGCTCTAGAGAGACCGCAACGTGATTTGCAAGAGACTACCTCGGTGAAACGCCATCGGGGAACCATCATCGGCTTGAGTCGCTATACCATTCACGAGCGACGCTGGGCCTCCAAGTCAAGGCAGCACCGTCGAGACTTCTGCCCTATGAGGGTCGACAGAGATTCGTCTAAGATAAACAGCCATCGTGTCCTTAGACAAACGATCACAATTACCAAACATAATGCTCGAATCCCTCTGGCTGGTCCATCCCGACGAGGAAATGTCCGACGCATTCCGGCGACGCTTCGACGGCCTTCCTGGGGCCCGCGTCGTCCGAGCCAGGTTCGAGGAGCTCGAGCCGCACGACTGTTTCGTGACTGCGGGCAACTCGTTCGGGATCATGACGGCCGGGATCGACGCGGCGGTCATGCATTATTTCGGCGAAGGGCTGATGCGGAAGGTCCAGCACCGGATCATGGACGAGTTCTTCGGCGAGCAGCCTGTCGGGACGGCCTTCGTCGTGCCCACCGGCCACTCTTCGATCCCGTTCGTGGCCCACGCCCCGACGATGAGGGTCCCCGGCAGCATCGAGGGGACGGACAAGGTCTACAACGCGACCTGGGCCGCCTTGCTGGCGATCCACGCCCACAATCGAAGCTCAGGCCCAAAGATCGACGTCGCGGCGATGCCGGCGATGGGGACGGGCTTCGGGGGCGTCCCCTATGACGAGGCGGCCAGGCAGATGGCCGCGGCCTATCGCCATTTCCTCGAACCCCCGCACCGGCTCGACTGGGACTTCGTCATCGATCGCCAGAAGGCCATCCATTACGACAACGGCCGGCAGGTGGTCCGCTGAGCAGGCTAACAGCGACTAAAACCAACAAATGCACATCCGAACAAATTTCAGGCCAACTACATCATGACCCCGGGACGTCCCACGACAGTGGACAAATAGGGTCCGGCCGCCCCTCGTAATCCATCGATCGCGACACGCGCCGAAGCTCGGCTGGATCGGCGGTGATGGAAAGAATGAAATCGCTCGCACGATCAACCAGTGCCGTGTTCAAACCTTCGGCTCAGACGACTCGGGCCGCGGCGAACTCGGCTCGCGTCTGTCCTCGCCTTTCAACGACCAGAGGATTAAAGCAACGACTCCCGCCGACAGAGCAAAGGGGATGCTGAGGATCAGAATCGCCAAGCCCCAAAAGACGGGCGAAGTGTGCGGGATGGAATAGCCGCCGACGTGAATCTCGAAGACGAAGTTGCTTCGAAAGACATGTGTAGATGTCGGGCCCGGCGGGAAGATCATCCCATAAAGGATCAGCAGCACGCTCGCGAGTGCGACCAGCACCATGAGATGCCAAATCCGCAACGAGGATACTCGCATCGAATCCCGCCCGGTTCAGGAATCCGCATTGCCGCGCCTCGCACGAGCTCGGCCAGGGATTTCCTCATCGTACCAGAACAGAAGTCGCAACAGACGACGTGTCGGCTCACGGGGTCGAGGCAGCTCCGATCCGCGTCAGCGTGGCCGTCGCGAGCCGGCCGAGGTCGCCGTTCGGGTCGCGCTCGACCAGGCTCTTGATGGGCGCGAGGGCCTCGGGAGTGCCGATTTGGGTGAGCAAGGAGAGGGCGCGGCGGACGGCAATGACA
Organism: Singulisphaera rosea; assembly: GCF_054877945.1. Lineage (NCBI taxonomy): Bacteria > Pseudomonadati > Planctomycetota > Planctomycetia > Isosphaerales > Isosphaeraceae > Singulisphaera > Singulisphaera rosea. Next base: position 26,113 of record NZ_JBTYIP020000013.1, read on the forward strand.
GACGCGCGTTTCGGGTCCTTGTTGATATGCTGCACTCGCAAGCGACGTCGGCGTTGAGCTTCGTCGGAGGAGATCCCCTCGTCGACCCGGTCCAGGTCGACGACGGACGTCAACGGACGGAGCCTCTCGGAAAGGAGCGCCACGGCGGGGTCGGGAAGATCGGCAAGGGCCGCCATCGCCTGGAAGGCGGCCGGGGTGTCGTCTCCGAAGAGGAGGTCGACGAGGCGTGTCGGGGTGTCTTCCGGTCGAAGAGAAGGCGAGGGTGACCGGAGGTCCCAGACGTAGCAGATACCGTCGCCGCTGCCGCTCACGAGGGTCCGGGCGTCGCGACTGAAACCGATCGAGATCAACTGATTCTGATGGCGGCCGAGGTCCCAGACGCTCTTGCCCGTCGACGGGTCGAGGATGGTCACCCGGTTGGAGTCCGCTCCCGTGGCCAGCCACAGCCCGTCCGGGGAGAAGGTCAAGTCCCCGCTATTGAACCGTCCGTCGTTAAACCGCGATTTCAGGCGCATCTCGTCGGCCTGCCAGATCAGGACGCTTCCATCGAGGTGGGCAGTGGCGATCCACCCTCCTTCCCGCGAGTGGACGACATGCTCGATCCGCAGGTCGTTGCCCTTGGTATGGTCTGCAAGCTTGAACTCGCCGCGAGCGTTCCCGGTGTCCGTCTCCCAGAAGAGTAGCTTCGAGTCCCAACCGCCGGTGATCAGGGTCTTGCCGTCGGGGGTGAAGGAGAGGCCCCTGACCTCGTTCTGCTTAAGGCGAGCGATCTGCCGGCCCTGTTTCAGGTCGAAGACGTAGGCCGCATCCTGCCGGAAGACCGCGGTGGCCAGCCGGCTCCCATCCGGCGAAAACTGGAGGGCCTCGGCCACCGAATGCGGGTCGCGTCCCTTCGGCCAATCCCAACGGTGCCGGAGCGTCCCGGCGGGCACGTCCCAGACCGCGACGTGGACCTGGTCGCCGACGGCGCCTCCCGCGGCCAGTTGTCGTCCGTCGGGCGAGAAGACCAACCGGTCGTAGTTGACCCCCGGGAGCGAGAACGAGCTTCGTTCCTGGCCACTCCCGGCGTCGGCGAGGTGGATGGTCCCCAGGTCGTCCTCATAGGCCAGGGTCTTGCCGTCGGGGGAGATGGTGATCACGCCCGTCGCGTGCCCCGTCGGCGTCAACGAGAGTTGCTTCCGCCCGGCGACATCCCAGCCGCGGATCGTCGCATCCCAGCCCGAGGAGTAGAGCCGCTCCCCCTTCGACGTGAACGCCAGGCACCAGGGATACCAGTGATGTCCGGCCAGCGACGCCTGTTCTTCGCCGGTGGAAGGATCGAGGACGTAGATCCGATAGTCCGTGGCGCACACGGCCAGAGATTTCCCATCGGGATGGAATGCGATAGCGGATGTGTAATTTTCATAAATATTCGCAAGTTTAACGATATGCGACCAGATCCTCTCGCCTGTGGCTACGTCGTAGAGGCGTACGGCACTGTCGCGTTCGGTCGCGGCGAGCCGCTTGCTGTCCGGAGAGAAGGCCAAACGGACGAGGCGTCCCTTGAGGGCGATTGGGCGCAATTCGCGACCGGTGCGGGCCTCGTACAGGCGGAGCTCGTCGGGTTTCTCGCTCAGGACGACGGCGAGGGTCGTCCCGTCCGGCGAGAATTGGCCGAAGCTGTAATGGTCATAGAACGCCAGCCGGTCCGTGTGCGAGGGGTCGGCGGGCTTTTGGGGAGCGTTCACGATCTCGTAGAGGACCGCCCCGCTTCGGTCGTAGATGGCGACTCCCGCCGGATTCCCCAGAGCCAGCGTCGCGCCGTCCGAAGTGACGTCGATCGATCGGGCGACCCCGTTGACCGCTCCGATGGCCGTCTTCCTCGGGGCGAGCTTCAATGCCTCCTGACGGCCCGAGGCCGTCTCCCAAACCTTGACCCCGTCCGGCCCTAGCGGAGTGTAGAACCGGGACGAGTCCGAGGAGAAGGCAAGGAGGCGAGCCCCATAGGCCGCGATGGGGAGTTGGGAGACAACGTCGCTGGTGCCGGCCCGCCAAAGCTCCTTGCCGTTGGCCGAATCCCAGGCGATCAGTTCGTCGCCGAAGGAGACGATCGTCTTGTCGTCGGGCGACAGGGCCAGTTCCGCGACGTTCGAAGGAGGGCGGAACCGCAACGTCCCCAGCCGAAGCCGAGCCCCCGGGGGCAGGGGATCCCCCAGTGAGTCCGTAGTCGTCTTCCCCAGAGGCTCCCGGCGCGCGGCGTCCGGCTGGGCGGCGTCGGACGACGGCCGAGTTTCCGGTTCCTGGCTCGCAACCACACCAGCACCGATCACCAGCCCTCCGCCGAGCATCAAGAGCGCGGCCGCCGCCCGAATCCTGGACATGAGCATGCTCCTCGAGACCATCCCCGTCAACGCGACGACACGCGCCGAGACCGCCCCGGCAGATGCCGCTCCCATGCCGGCCCGGACCACGGCCAGGACCGCGGAATCCGCCGGTACCGTCGCCCCTCCGGTGAGGGCGGCGACGGGCACCGACAGCCCCCGCCGAGCCAGTCGGGAACGCAGTTGCGCTCGGCCCCGAGCCAGTCGGCTGTGGACCGTCCCGACCGGGCATTCGAGCTGCCGGGCCGCCTGCTCGGGGGTTAGTCCTTCGAGCAGGCAGAGCACGACCGCCTCGCGATACCGCATCGGCAATCGGCCAAGTTCTTGGTGGACGACGTCACCGACGTCGTCGAGCTCAGGGCCGTTTTCCGCCCGGTCCGCGAGCTCCGCGACCCACAGCTCGTGCCGACGACGGCGGGCCATCGTCGCCCTGGCGCAGAGGGACGTGCGATGGGCGACCTGGTAGAGCCAGGGGCCGAGCGTGTCCCGCGTCCAGAGCGAGCCGGCCCTGCGGGCGAGGACCAGGAACGTCGCCTGGAACGCCTCCTCGGCCTCGTGGACGTCCCGGAGGACCGCACGGCAGACCCGGAAGACCATCGCCCCATGTCGCTCCACGAGCTCACGGAACGCCAGCTCCGCGACCTCATCCCGACGTGACCGGAACCGGTCGAGCAACTGCGCATCGGTCAGGCTCCCGGTCATCCCCAGGCGGAAGAGCGTGTCGAGCTGCCCGAGGGTCGTGCCTCGATTTCCGATCGCCATGAGAACTCCTCGGGCCCGTCTCGTCCTCCGAACACAAGGGAATGTGGCGAGCGAGCCCGGCTTGTCCAGGTTTTTGGAAAATCCTTCGGCGAACCTTCGCCGCCAGGGTTCTTGACCACACGGGCAGCAACGGGAGAACTCTGGGAGCCGATCTCGAAACCTGCTTTCTTCTTAAAAAACAGGTTCCGGGACACGCGCCGAGAGAACGAACTCTCCTCCGACTCTCTCCCAAAGAGTTCCTTTGTGCCTTTGTGGTGAATCACCAACGAGGTCAACCGGGCAAGGCCCCGCGTGCTTCATTGTGAAGGTGCGAAGCGTCTCGGAACGACCTCGCGCATTGTCGCACGGACCAACCCATCTTATGATGGGCGGTCGCGGGTGTGGTCTGGGTTGGGGACTGAGGCCCCCGGTTCGAGCGTCGAGGCGCCGGTCTTTCCGAAAAATCGGGCTATCGAAAGGCGAACACCGCTGAAGCCGAGTGCTTGAGGGACCCCTTGTCTCCGAAGCGGACGGGTTTCTCAAGGGCTCGGAGACCGAAGATCTGTGGTTTCGAGAGATCGCGTTGCGCCATGGCAAAGACGAGTGACTATCTGGCGCTGGACTTCGGCGCCGAGAGCGGACGGGGTCTCCTGGGCAAGTTCGACGGCGAGCGGCTCGTTTTGGAGGAGGTCCATCGCTTCCCCAACGGCCCGGTCCGGATGCTCGACACGCTCCACTGGGACCTCCCTCGACTGTTCGAGGAAGCGAAGGTCGCCCTGCGCAAGGCCGCCGTGGCCAACCCCGGACTGGACGGCGTCGGGGTCGACACCTGGGGCGTCGACTTCGGGCTCGTCGGCAGGGGCGATACCCTCCTGGGGAACCCGGTCCACTACCGGGACGCCCGGACCGACGGGATGCTCGAGGCCGCCTTCCGGCGCGTCCCCCGCGAGCGGATCTACGAGATCACCGGCCTGCAATTCATGCCGTTCAACACGGCCTATCAGCTCCTCGCGATGCGGCTGGCCGAGTCGCCGCTGCTCGACGCGGCCGAAACCTTGCTGATGATGCCCGACCTGTTCGCCTGGCTCCTGACCGGCCGCCGCGTCGGCGAGCGGACGGATGCGTCGACGTCGCAGCTCCTCGACCCGAGGTCGGGGGCCTGGTCCGATGAGCTCTGCCAGGGATTCAACCTCCCGCGCCGGATCCTCCCCGAGCTGATCGCGCCCGGGACCGAGATCGGGCCGCTGCGGAAGTCGCTCACCGAGGAGCTCGGGATCCCCAGCGTGACCGTCCTGGCGCCGGCGACCCACGACACGGCGAGCGCAGTCGCCGCCGTCCCCACGGTCCGGCCGCCGGGGGTCGTCGACGTCGTCGGGCCTCCCGACTGGTGCTATCTCAGCTCGGGGACGTGGTCGCTCCTCGGCGTCGAGGTCCAGCACCCGGTCATCACCGCCGAGACCCTCCGCGCCAACTTCACGAACGAAGGGGGCGTCGCGGGGACAACCCGGCTGCTCAAGAACATCATGGGGCTCTGGCTGGTGCAGGAGTGCCGCCGGACCTGGGCCCGCAACGGTCGGGATTTCTCCTACGAGGAGCTCCTCGGCCTCGCGAAAGCCGCCCGGCCGTTCGGGGCGCTCGTCGACCCCGACGACGTGAGCTTCCTCGCCCCCGGCGACATGCCCTCGCGCCTCGCCGCCTACTGCACGAAGACCGGCCAGACGCCCCCCGAGGACGAAGGGGCCTTCGCCCGCTGCGCACTCGAGAGCCTGGCGCTGAAGTATCGCTGGACGATCGAGCGGATCGAGCAGATCCTCGGGACGTCGATCCGAACGATCCACATCGTCGGCGGCGGGTCGCGGAACACCTTGCTCTGCCAGTTCACGGCCGACGCCTGCGGCCGGATGGTCCTCGCCGGCCCCGTCGAGGCGACCGCCGCCGGCAACGTCCTCCTCCAGGCCATGGGCCGAGGCCGCATCGGCTCCCTCGCCGACGCCCGCACCATCGTCGCCAACTCGTTCCCCGTCACCGTCTACGAACCCCGACAAACCGCCGCCTGGGACCACGCCGCGGCTCGTTTCGCCACGCTCGTCCCCTGGTGAGCGTCCGTGGGGGAGCTGAGCTCTTCACCACAAAGGCACCAAGACACAAAGGGGAGGATCCCGAGAGTACAAATCTCCTCGGGCTTCCTCCCCGAATCCTTCGTGCCTTGGCACTTTGGTGGCTAATTGAACACGCACACTTAAGAGGCGAACAAGTCAATAAACGAGCCCCGCAGGGGCGGCAGAACATAGCCTGGCGGCTTGGGTCCTAAGGTTCGACATTGACACTACGGCACGTATCCCCGCAGATCCTCGACGCCGAGGCCAAGATAAACCCAGCCTCCGGCCCGCGGATTCAGGCGGGGGTCGGGGCAGTCACGGCCCCCGGGCAGACGAGCCAGCGGTTGTGCTCGAGGGGGCGCTGTTCTTTGAGCCACTTCCGCCGGTCGATGATCCGGGGCTCGTAGCCGTGCGTGCGGAGGATCTCGAGGCAGGCCTTTTCCTTCTCGACCGCGTGCACCTCGATGATGAGGTGCGGCTTCCGTTCGCGGATAATTCGCTCGGCGCCGCGTAAGACGGCGTCTTCCGCCCCCTCGACGTCGATCTTGATAACGTCCGGAACGAACGTCTCGGCCGCGGTGTGGTCGAGCGTCGTGCATTCGGCGTCGACCTTGTCCGAGACGAACGCCTCGACGGTCTGGATCGTGTAGGGGTTGCGTTTGAAGGTCTCGCGCATCTCCTCCGCGGCGGCGTGCTCGCACTCGAAGGAGACGACCGGGCCGCCCGTCAGCTTGGCCATGATCAGGGCGTCGTACCCCCCCTGGCCGCCGACGTCGAACGAGCGATAGCCCTTCTTGAGCACGGAGCGGAAGGAGCTCGCGAGTTCGATCTCGTAGAGCCCGAAGTACTGGAGCAACTGGTGTTGGAGGTCGATCGCCATGACGCATCCCGAGGCGGGCCCGAAGGGGACCTTGCGGAATCGGGGCCCGCTGGTGAGCAGTCTCTTCTTCACGGTTCTCACGGCGGCACGGATCATGGTCGTCTTGCTCTCGCGTGGGATTTCGGCGGGAACGTGGCTGATCCCTTCATCGTGGCCGGGCCCCGCCTCGCGGTAAAGTCCCTCGGGCCTGAGATAAGCATAGGACGACTTGGGCAGATCCGTGCCGTCACGTCGCCGGATGCCGGGCGTAACTGGGACGTTGGTCCCTCCCGATGGGTTGGGCGGGACGTCATTTCCTCATGTCTCCTCGCCTGTGGGAGGAGTGTAGCGGAGTCGAGTCGATGGACGCGTGCGACATCATCGGCGGGATCCTGAGCCTGGGGCTTAACCAGGCGGCCGAAGGCCTGGGCCTCAAGCCGCTCCCCGCCGGGGCCGGGCTGGCCTACGACCTGAACCCCGGATTCATCGTCAAGCAAGAAGTCAAGAACCTCTGCACACCCGGGACGAATGCGCTCCTCAGGCTGGACCTGACGAAGCTCAACTCGTTCACCCAGGCCTATCTGACCGACCGGATGTTGAGCATCGCCAGCGCGCAGCAGGACCTTGTCTGGAACATCCCCGGCAAGCGGTTCGAGTCGCCCGCCGTCCCGGTGCCGCTCGGGCTTATTGGCCTCCCCCCCGCGACCGGGACCGCCGTCTTCTGGTACGACATGGACAAGCCGGGCGTGGATAAGCTGAACGGCGTGCTGTTCAAGCTCACATTCAAGTTCGGCAAGTAGCCTGCAAAGCCACGCCCACACCGAGTGCCCATGCCTCTCGGGTCCGCGTTACCTCGCTTTGCATCAGCTTTACGCCCGGCCGAGGTCAAATCATCGCTTCGGCACGTGGGCCCCGCATTCGCGGCAGGCGACGGCGCCGAGGTGCACGGGGCGGCCGCAGCGAGGGCAGACGCGGAGGCCCGCCTCGATCCGGCTCACGGACGGGGACGGGCTGGCCGACGCCCGGTCGAGATGGATCTTCGTCCATTCGTCGAGCATGTCGAGGTCGACCACGGACATTTCCTCGGTCGACGCCTCGGGACGACTCGAGCCCGCGATCGGGCTGGGGCCGGCGGTGGAGGACGAGGACAGGCTCGAGGGGGCGGCCGCCCGCGCCGAGGCGGGCACGGGGACGATCCGGCCACAGTCGGGGCACTTGCCCGCCTGGGGCGTCCCCTCGTTCCGGACCTTCAGCCGACGCCCGCAAGGGCACGGGAACCGGATGTACGGATCGGCATCCACCGCCTGGGGCGACGCCCGGCGCACCCGGATCTTGGCCGAGCACTTCGGGCAATCCACCCGCTCGGGACCATCCGCCTCGACTTTCAACTTGTGGCCGCAGCGGCAGACGACTCGGGGCATGATGCCACCCCGTAATTTCGCGGAGGAGATCGGAAGGGATGCGGGGCAGGAGTGCCCCGCCTACCGTTTGGCGCGGGGGAGGAGTGCCCCGCGTACCGGAGTCAACGGACGGTTTGCCGCAGGAGGTTATCCAGGGGGATGAGCGTGTTCAAGCTCCCCGAGCGGAACCCTTCGAGGTCGATGGTCACGAACTTGAAGCCGAGGGCGCGGAAGGCGGGGACGAGCGTCTCGCGGACTTCGGGCGAGGTGAACCGCGGAAGTTCCTCGAGGGGCAGCTCGATCCGGGCCAGGTCCCCCTTGTGGTAGCGGACCCGCAAGAGGCGAAGTCCCTGGGCGCGGAGCCATTGCTCGGCCTGGTCGATCATCCGGACGCGCTCGGGGGTGACGTTCTCGCCGTAGGCGATCCGGCTCGAGAGGCAGGGGGTGGCGGGCTTGTCCCAGGTGGGGAGGTCCCAGGCCTTGGCCAACGCCCGGACCTCGGCCTTGCCGAACCCGCACTCCTGGAGCGGGTGCCGCACGCCGTTCTCGCCCGCGGCCCTCATGCCCGGACGGTGGTCGCCCGCGTCGTCGGTGTTGGCACCCGAGGCGATCGCGTCGACCCCGAGCTCGCCCAGCAGGCCCGAGAGCCGACCGTAAAGCTCGCTCTTGCAGAAGTAGCAGCGGTCGGTGCCGTTGCGGAGGTAGTTCGGGTCGGCGAATTCCTCGGTCCGGATCACCCGGTGCCGGATCCCGATCTTTTGGGAGAGCTCCCGGGCCTCCTCGAGCTCCCCTTCGGCGAGGCTGTCCGAGACGGCCGTCACCGCCACCGCCGCATCCCCGAGCGCCTCCTGGGCCGCCTTGGCGACGACGGTACTATCGACACCGCCGGAATACGCGACCGCCACACGCCCGTACCCCTTCAGGGTCGCGAGCAAGGCGTCACGCTGGGCGGACAATTGCGGGTCGTTCCACGCGCTCAAGGCTCACCTCCCTCGGAGTCGACCGGACCGAATGCCTTGCATTGTAGGGCCCGGCGTCCCTGGCCTCAAGCCATGAGTCGAATCTCGAACGGTTGCGCCCGAGGCCCTGGATGCGGCGATCAAGGGGGGAGGACCTTTTAGCCACGGATGAAACACGGATTGAACACGGATAAAATGGAGAGATTTTTCAACAGATGGCGCAGATGAACGCAGATAATCCCATAAATTTAAATTTAATCATTTTTAAAAGCAATTTCTTGTCCGTGTTTCATCCGTGTCCAATCCGTGGCTTAAAATCCCCCCTCCGTGGCCTGCGCGATCCGATCAACGACCGCGACAATCCGGGGCAGGGCCGTTTCGATGTCGGCCTCAGTGGTGCTGGCGCCCAGGCTGAAGCGGACGGACGAGCGGAGGCGATCGTCGGTCACGCGCATGGCGACGAGGGTGGGGGAGGGGCGAGTCGAGCCGCTGGCGCAGGCGGAGCCGAGCGAGGCGGCGACGCCAGCGAGGTCGAGTTGCATGAGGAGCGCGTCGCCATCGAGCCCGGGAAAGCCGAGGTTCGCGGTCTGCGGCAGCCGGAGTGTGTCGTCCGCCGGCCCGTTGCGGACGACCCGCCCGGGTCCGAGCGCCTCGGCCAGGCCCGACTCGAGCCGACCGCGCAACGCCGACCAACGCGCGAGCCGGGCCTCAAGCTCGGCCTGCCAGAGTTCCAGGGCACGCGCCAGGCCGACGGCCAGGGGGACGGCGACCGTCCCGGGCCTGCGCCCCTGCTGCTGGCCGCCGCCGAAGAGTCGGGAGCCGAGTCGGATACCTTTGCGCACCAGGAGCACCCCGGAGCCGACCGGGCCTTGGAACTTGTGCGCACTGGCGGCGAGCGTGGCCACGCCCAGGGCGCGGAAGTCGACCGGGATCCGGCCGACCGCCTGGACCGCGTCGGTGTGGACCGCGACCCCTCGGTCCTGTGCGAACTCCGCCAGGCGGGCCACCGGCTGGAGGGCGCCGGTCTCGTTGTTGGCGAGCATCAAGGTCGCCAGCCGGGTCCCGTCGCGGAAGGTCGCCGCCATCGCCTCGGCGTCGGCGAGGCCTTCGGACGACACCGACAGGCGGTCCACGGCGAATCCCGCGGCCTCGAGCCGGGCGATCGGCTCGGCGATCGCGGGGTGCTCGATCGGGCTGGAGACGACGTGCCCCGGGTCGTGCTCGGCACCGGCCAGCCCGAAGATCGCGAGGTTGTTCGCCTCGGTGCCCCCGGAGGTGAAGATCACCTCGGATGGGTCGGCCCCAAGGATCCTCGCCACCGACTCCTTGGCCCCCTCCCACGCCCGACGCGCCGAACGCCCGGCGGAATGCCGACTCTCGGGGTTGCCCGCCGCCAGCCAGTGCGGACGCATCGCCTCAAGGACCTCAGGGTCGAGCGGCGAGGTCGCGTTGTGGTCGAGATAGATCGTGGGTTCCATCGCGTCGCAGTCGGCTCGATACACCCTCTTGGAGCCGGCGCCCGAGGCCGAGCGAGTCCCGAGGCCGTCCCTCAGCCGAGGGACCGAAGCGTCAACAGCAGGCCGACGATGAAGACCGGGACGCCGATGATGAACAGCGGCCCCGCCATGAGCGCCACGCCCACCACCATCAGCACGAAGCCGAGCCCAAGGCCCACGGCACGGCCGAGCAGTTCGACCACCCAGACGACCAGGCGGATCGGCAGCGTGATGATCGACCAGAGGGTTCCAAACACGGTCTCCAGCATAGATTTCAGCCTATCACCTTGGCGGCGTCCCGGAAACCCGCTGCCGGGCCCCTCCGAGGCCGATTCGTTCGGGCGAGCCACGACTCCGCAACTCGCCCTTTAATGGTGGGTTGTTCGGCTTGATGAACAGATCAATCTTGGGTTCCGGACTGGCCTTGTCAATTTCGTCGGGCTCGATTCAAATGCCCGCACTTTTGCCCGCAAGGATATTCGCCGAGGACGGCCATTCCTTGAGCAGCCGGGCAGCGGAATTTGCAAGCAGAGCATCACCAAAGGTTGAGGAACTCGGGGGGCAGGGAGGCCGCTCCATTGCGCAAACTATTTTTCGCCGTCCTGCTCATCGCCTCGTCATTCGCGGGAGGGGTCGTGGTCAACGGCCCCGGGCTCCAGTGGGCTCAGGCGATGATCATGAGCCGGGTGAGCGGCGACGAGGGCGAGTCGGGAGACGAAGGATCCGCCCCGGCCAAATCGAGCCCTCCGCGCCCCGCCGAGCCGTTCCCGGCCGCGCCGATCCCCCCCTTGATCGCCTCCGCCGAGTTATCTTCCGACCCGTTGCCCAAGCCAGATACCCCCAAGTCGGCCGCCGCGATGCCGTCGCCGGCACCGACACCCGCACCCACCCCGTCGGGGACGGAGCTCGAGGCCAAGGCCCCGGAACCCTCGGCGCCGGCTTCCCACGAGCTCAAAGCCCCGGAGCCGCTCGACCCCAAGGCGCTCGGGCTCGACGACTCGACGCCGCCGAAGCCGGTCAAGGACGCGCCGATCCTCCTGGCGAAAGGGCCCGAACCCTCGGAGCCGGCCGGTGAGGCCGCCAAGGGAGCCTGGGCCGGCGCGTCAGACCCAGGCGCGTCGGCGAAGCCTTCGCCCCCGAACGGCGGGGCCAACGCCGAGTCACCCGAGGTCACCGCCCCGAGCGGGGCCCCGTCATCGTCCGACTGGACCGCGCTCCGGCGGAAGCTGGCCGAGTTGGGCGTCTCGCGCTACGGCTTCGAGGGCGAGCCCACGGGCCGGGTCCGATTCCACTGCCTCATCCCCCTGGCCGGTCGACGCGCGGTCGCGCAACAGTTCGAGGCCGAGGGGGACGACGAATTCCAGGCCGCCGAGATCGCCCTCCGCCGCGTGACCCTCTGGAGGACCGCCGAGAGCTCCGGTCCTTGACCGAGACTCCCGGTCACCTCGACGCGGCCCAAGCCCGACGCATCGCCTCTCCTCTCCACCCCAGGTTGTCTCCGATTTCACGGTCGTCCTATAATTGGGAGTTCTCCCGTGGACTACCCCCTCATGCCTCGTTGCGGTGTTCTCCGAGAAAGGCTCGCGCATGGCCGTCGAATCGCCGGCCAAGTTGCTCTTGATCGTCACCGGCAGTACGCTCCGGGCCGAAGATATGGACCGCCCCCTGGCGTACTACCTCAAGCAACGGATCGAACAAGGGCCCGGCAAGGTTGAAGATTCGTTGGGATCCTTTCGGGTCCGCGTCGTCTCCGACTTCCGCTGGATCCACGACGAGCCGCTCCACGCCGTGCCGACGATCTCGGTCGGCGGGCCCGGGGTCAACGCCCTCGCCCATCGCTGGCTCGAAGATGTCCCCGTCTCGCTCGCGGTCGACGGACAGTATTACATCCAGATGGACCCCGACCTCGCCGAGCCCCACGCCAGCATCTGGGGCATGGATAACCCGTCCACCCAAATCGCCGTCTCCGTCTTCATCGAACGGTTCCTCCCGCGCCTCCTCGAGCACTGCACCAACGGGACCTCGTATCCCAGCGACCTCGAAGATTCCGAGTAAGGTAAGCCGGCTCCGCAACCCCGTCTCCTTTTTTTGCTGGAGGCAGTCGTCCGTCGCGTCGCCCGCGGCAGGAAGCCGTCGGCGTCCTTTCCCCTCGCCGGAATTTCGGATCCGGTGACCGCTCCCTGTCCTAGCCTTTGTTGGAATGAACGAGTCGAAGAGTCTGAGAGTTGCACTGGCGGCCGGCGTTCTCGCACGCCCGCTCGGTCGCCCGCTCGCCGCGACGTCGCGGCCGGCCCAGGGTCGATAGATCCGCCCCCGTGTCAAGCCCCCACGACCTCGAGCCGCCTCCCGGTTGGCCGGCGTGCGCCTATCCCCACCAAGGAAGGAGGGAAGGACTCCCATGCCCGCTCGAACGACGCTCCTCGCCCGCCCTCGGCGCCTCCTGGCCGTCCTCGCATGCCTCGTCGCCTGGGCCGACGCCATCGCTACAAAAGGGGCCGAGCCGGAGACGACGGCCGCCGCAATCCCCAGCCCGCTGGCCCTCGCGGAGCGGTCGGTCGTCCAGGAGCAGGGGGGCTGGAAGGTCGACTACCGGCTCCGCCATCAGGGGCCGACGACGATCACGGTGAACCCCGCCGAGGTCCTCGCCAAGGTCGAGGCCTGGGTCTCGAACTCGAGGGTCGCGAGCCACGCGATCCCCCGGTTCTCGTCGCTGGTCGTCTCGGGCCCGTCGGGCCTCTCGGCGTTCGGCGAGGTCATCCACTCGTCCGACGAGGGAGAGCGTTGCCGAGAGCGGGCCGTCCTCCAGGTCTGGACCGGCGACGCACCCGACGGCCCCCCCGACCCGATCGCCAAGGCCGTCGTCCGGGCCGTGGCCGTCGAGCGCCAGCCGACCTTGAACCTCTCGCCGGGCGAGCTCGTGCGCGTCCGGATCCGGTTCGAGCATCACCATTTCCTCTACGGCGACTACGACCCTCTCCTCGGCCAGCGCAGCGTCGAGCTCCACCTGGGCTCGGCCGTCTTCCGCGACGTCGTGCCCATGGAATTCGAGCAGTACCTCGCCCACCCCAAAGGCACCTGGCCCGCCGTGCCCGACGAGCGTCGGGACGACCGACATTTCATGTCGGCCCCGGATAGCCTGCACATCGAGGCGCACGTGCCCGGGAACCAGTACTATCGCTTCCCCGAGCGGCCCGTCCGCTACGCGACGAAGATGCGGCTGCGGTTCTGGTACCTCATCGCCTGCGGCACCGAGGGCGAGTGCCACGCCCGGATCGCCCAGTACAAAGAAACCCCGACGTCGTGGAAGGCCCTCAACGAAGGCGACCACGATCACGCCATGACCACCGTCGGACGCTGGGTCAAGGTCGAACGCATCTTCCGCACCGAGCCCGAAGCCACCACCCTCTCCCTCGACTTCCGCATCAGCGGCGCCGATATCGGCGAGATGTGGATCGACGACATCAGCCTCGAGCCCATCGCCGCGGGGCCGGCGGGGCCATGAGTGGGAGTAGACAGTAGACAGTAAACAGAAGGCAGAAGGCAGAAGGCAGACGGCAGAAGGCAGAAGATGGCAACGTGTGTTGAGTAGACGAAGGAGAAAGCAGCAGGGGAGAAACAACGACAGGACGTCAACCTTCTTACACCAATTCCTAATAACACCAGGATGCCGTAGTAAACGAGCAGGATGGGAACTCGCTGTAATGCGCCGCCTGGCCATCGATCAACGAGACTATCGTTGACTGGTCTATGGTCATCGCGTCCAGCCTACTGCCTGATGCCTTCTGCCTCATTCCTCTCCCCTACTGCCTACTGTGTACTGTGTACTTCCTCGATCCCCCAATAGACAAGATCCGTGACGGGCGGGTCGAAGCCGAGGCGGCCGAGTTTGGAGGCGATTTGGCCGCGGTGGTAGCTCTCGTGGTTGACGACGTGGCGGAAGACGGCGAAGAGCGGGAGGCGGTTGAGGGTGCCCCTGAGGTCGCGATAGGACCAGGTCGACTCGAGCTGTTCGGGGGTGAGGGTCGGCAGGAGGCGGTCGAACGCGTCGTGGCCCTTGGCGAGGAGCGCCACGGCGGCGTCGAGGGTCGGGAGCTCGGCCTCGGTCGGCCGCGCGGCGACGGCCTCGCCGTGGAGGCGTCGGGACCAGATGTCGGTCGCCCCGGCGATGTGGACGAACGTCGCCCGGATTGAAGTCCACCCCGGGGCGGGTTCCTGCACGTACTGCTCGGGCGAGAGTGCCCGGAGCGCGGCCTCGACGCGGGCGGACGCCCAGCGGTTGAACGCGTAGAGCGAGAACAGATCGTCTTTCATCGTCGTCGGAGCTCCTGTCCTGGAATTCGCCGGCCCAAGCCCTGGGTGATCCCTCCGGGCGACAATAAAGAAGGAGACCCCCGGCCTCGGGTTCGCGTCGGCCTGGGATTCGGCGCGCGGGTATTCTACAATGGAGGAGTCGAGCGAAGCCCCGCCTACGGATTTCGACCACGCCTTTTGGGGAGGACGACGCGGCAAGCGTCGGCGACATGGACCGGCTGACCGTGCTCTGTTTCGGGGGAACGTACGGCCTGGCGCTGGCGAGCGAGCTGGCGAGGTTCGTCGTCCGCAGCCCCGCGCGCTGGTACCTGACCGTCGGGCTGACCGCCCTCGGCTGGGGGGTCCAGACGGCGTACCTCGGCAACCTCGCCTGGGTCCAGCACAAGATCCCGGTGACCACGACGTTCGAATCCCTGATCGTCCTGTCGTGGATCTTCGCCCTGATCGGCCTGTACCTGATGGCCCGGGCGCCCGAGCCGATCGCCGTCGGGGTCTTCGTCCTGCCCCTGGTGCTCGCCTTGATCGTCGCGGGACGGTTCTCCCCCCCACAGTCCGGCTGGAGCCGCTGGGGGAGCATGACGGCGTTCTGGGGGATGACCCACGGCCTGTTCCTCCTCGCCGGCGCGGTCTGTTCGTGCGTCGGGTTCGCGGCGGGGCTGATGTACCTGGTCCAGTCGAATCGCCTGAAACACAAGCGGCCCCCCGGGTTCGGGTTCGCGCTGCCGAGCCTCGAGCAGTCGGAGCAGTTGAACCGGGCGGCGATCACCGTCGCGTTTCCGCTCCTGACGTTCGGGCTGGTCATCGGCGTGCTCCTCGCCATCTCGACCCGAGGGGACTCCAACATGGCGATCCGCTGGACCGACCCCAAGGTCCTGAGCGCCTCGGCGATGTGGCTGGTCTTCGCGATCCTCCTGCACGCCCGGTTCCGGCCGGCGATGCGGGGACGGAGCCTGATGGTGCTGACCATCGTCGCGTTCGCATTCCTGGTCTTCACCTGGGTCGGTGTCGAGGCGCTTCGACTGCCCACGACTCACGGCAAGCCGTGGACGGCGGGGAGGCTCCCTTGAAGTTGATGGCCCTGGGGGTCGACCACGCCTCCGCCCCCACCCCCGTCCGCGAGGCACTCGCCTTCGACGGCCCGAAGGTGGCCGGGGGGTACGACGCGCTGAAGTCCACGTTCCCCGACGCCGAGTTTGTCGTCCTGTCGACGTGCAACCGGGTCGAGCTCTACGCCGCGGGCGAGCTCGCGACCCTGCCCGACTCCGACGCGCTCGCCCGGTTCCTGTCCGACTTCCATGCCGTGCCGCTCGGGACGTTCTCACCCCACCTGCGGAGCTACAGCGACGAGGGGGCGATCGGCCACCTCTTCCGCGTCGCCGCCAGCCTTGAAAGCCTGGTCCTCGGCGAAGGGCAGATCCTCGGCCAGGTCAAGGACGCCTTCCGCGCCGCCAAGCAGCGCGAGGCCGTCGGTCCGATCCTCCACAAGGTCTTCGAGAACGCCCTCCGCGTCGGCAAGAAAGTCCGCGAAGAGACCGGCATGGACCAGGGCAAGCTCTCCGTCGCCAGCGTGGCCGTCGACGTCGCCAAGCGAACGTTCGCCACCTTCGCCGACAAGACGATGCTCGTCATCGGCGCGGGCAAGATGGGGGATCTGACCCTCCAGCACGTCAAGGCCCTGAACCCCGGCCGGATCCTCATCACCAACCGCAACCTCGAACGCGCCGAGGCCGCCGCCCAACGCTTCGGCGGGCAGGCGGTCCCCTTCGACCAGCTCTTCCTGACTTTGAAAGAGGCCGACGTCGTCATCAGCACGACCGCCGCCGCGGAGCCGATCGTCACCTACGACCAGTACGTCCGGGTCCAGCGTGCCCGGCGCAATCGTCTCTCATTGATCCTCGACATCGCCATCCCCCGCGACTTCGACGAGAAGATCGGCGACATCGAGCAGGTCTACCTCTACAACGTCGACGACCTCCGCACCGAGGCCGAGCAGAACCGCAAGCGGCGTCAGAAAGGCATCGACCCGGCCGTCGCGATCATCGAGCGCGAGGTCGTCGCCTTCTACTCCGAGCTCCGCCATCAGCAGCACCACGGCATCGTGATCCGCCAGCTCGGCGAGAAGATCGACGCGATCCGCCGCCGAGAGCTCGACACCCTCTTCAACACCACCCCCGACCTCACCCCCGCCCAGCGCGAGAAGATCACGCACTTCTTCACCCGGTTCCAGAATCAGGTCCTCCACCAGCCCCGGGCCTCGCTCCGCTCCGCCGCCTCCGAGCCCGCCCACGAACACCCCCACCCCCTGCTCAACGCCATCAGCCACATCTTCGGCCTCGCCGACAAGCTCCCGACCAAGGGCCACGGCGTCGACTAGAGCGAGGAAAATGAGGATTCAAGCGTCAGGCCGGCTCGTTGCACGCCCTCAGCAGCCGCGCGACGTCGAGCGGCTTGGAGAGGATCCGATCGGGCCGGCACGTCGCCAGCCGGCGATGCCGCGTCGCGTCGAGTGCCCCGGCGATCACCACCATTCGGCCGGAGCTCCCTTCGTCGCGGGCTCGCTCCAAGACCTCCTCACAGCCGGGCAGCCCCATATCCAGGACGATCAGGCCGGGCTCATCCTCGAGCAAGTCGAGCGCGACCGGCACGGTCGTCGCCGTCTCGACCGACCATCCCCAATTCCCCAGCATCCAACCGAGCATCCGACACGTCGCCCGATCCGGCCCGACGACCAGAGCTCCCTGCCCGGGCTCGCTTCCCAAGGCGTCGCGGACGTCCCGCCGCAAGACAACGCCCGCTCCACCGACCCAGTCTTCCCTGCTCAGTCGGTCGACAAACATCAGCCCACCTATACATCCGCAACCGATCTCATGCCAACACGTTCCCTCGACCCCGCCGGCATCATCTCCGGCCCGCATGCACCACCACACATGCGTGCTCGCAGCCTCTGCTCTCTTCTACGCTGCAACGCGCTAAACGTTCGACGGAAGCCCTCCAGGTCTTTCCTGAATCACGGGAACTTTTCCGAGCGCTCGGCCTTTGGTGCGATCTCTCGAACGGAACCGGGATGAGAAGAAAGTTAGCCGGATCGGAGCGACGCCCCGGCCGCCCATAGGCACGATCCTCGAGCACCATCCGGTGCGCGCTCGGCATTTTTCTCTGTGTTTCAAAGCCAAACGCCTCCCCTCGGACGCGCGAGGCTTGGAGTCGCGCCGACGCGAGAAAGCAGGGCGCGGCACGTAATCGGGCGGGAGAAGAAATCTCGAGCGAGAGTGCGAGAAGACGGAAATTTGATGTCCCTGTTCGGCACGTCGATTTTTTGTTAGCATCTGGATGGTTGGTCTGACGACTGAGCGGCACCGTCTGGCTTCTTTCGAACCCGTCGTTGCTCCCCTCCCTCGCCGTGCCTGCCTGACTGGCTCGCCTCGAGCCGATCTTTCTCTGCGACCCGGAAAGTGTATGGCGGGTCGTGATGCCTTGGCCCGGAGTTCTACGGTGGGCAAGAAGCTTTATGTCGGCAACCTTTCTTACAACGTGAATGAGACCGACCTGGAAGAGTTGTTCTCCCAGTTCGGCACGGTGCAGAGTGCCCAGATCATCATCGACCGGGACACGAACCGCTCGAAGGGCTTCGGCTTCGTCGAGATGAGCGCGGACAACGAGGCGCAGGCGGCCATCGATGAACTGAACGGGCAGGAACACGGGGGCCGGAACCTCACGGTCAACGAAGCCCGGCCTCGCGAAGATCGCGGCGGCGGCGGCGGTGGTGGCGGTGGATATCGCGGCGGCCGTGGCGGTGGCGGTGGCGGCTACGGTGGCGGCGGCGGCGGATACGGTGGCAGCGGCGGTGGTGGTGGTGGATATGGCGGTGGCGGCGGTGGCCGTTATTGAGGAATGAATCGCGGGCGGGCGCTCGACCTTGCAAGGCCCTCGTCGGCGCTCGCACCGACGCGGGCCGTCGTCCGTTCCCGCTCGCGAATCGACCTTGAACGCGGATCGCCGTGCCCGGCCCGCCTCCCTCGGCACGGCGGATCACCTCACAGATCTCCTCCTCTCCCGTCGCATTCGGGGATAGCCCTTCCCTCGCGGCGAGAGTCGGCCGGGGCTCTTCGGGACGCCCTCCCGGCGAGACGCGGCAATTCGGACTGCGGCGTGGATCCCGCGGCAGGGCTCGGGTGGGAACGCCTCATTGCGACCGTACTGAGGCATTCCACCGGGCATCTACGAGGTGGCGAGGTTGTATGCCTTGACCCTGGCCAAGGCTCGGAGAAGGTGTCGGCCTTGGGCGAAGGCCAAGGCAACGACCCGGAAATAGAGAGAGCCCGACGGGCGGGCGGAATGATGTCGTCGGGCGGGTTGGCGTAAGGGGCCTTGCGTCCCGGATCCCTTCCTCAAGCGAAACGAGCGGGACGAGTCTTGCGAGGCCCTGGGCGACGACTTCGTCGGGAGGCTCGCGTTTCGGACGCGTCAGAGGCTCTTTCTTTCACGATAGGCCTAATCGAAGGCGGACGCAATGACCTCGAGGAATAATCACACCCCGCCGACGTCCGCTCCGAGTCGGCGGCGCTGTCCGGTTTGCCATGAGGCCGTTTACTCGCCGGCGGGCATCCACCCGCAGTGCGCCATCCGGCAGTCCGATGCAGCCCGGCCGAAGCCCAAGCCCACGGATCCTGCCGAGGCCGGCGAGGCCGATGACTCCTCGACCAAGATTGAGGACTAATACCTCCCCGATTCACAACCTCGTCCTGAGGAAGCGGATGCGGGGCAGGAGGACTCCGCAAACGCCCAAGACGAGAAGTGCCTCGCAAACTTCCCCCCGGTAGGCGGGGCACTCCTGCCCCGCGTGTTCCTCAGAGGGAGCGGGGCAGGAGTGCCTCGCCTACCGGGGGGA
This sequence comes from Singulisphaera rosea, assembly GCF_054877945.1. NCBI lineage: Bacteria > Pseudomonadati > Planctomycetota > Planctomycetia > Isosphaerales > Isosphaeraceae > Singulisphaera > Singulisphaera rosea. Next base: position 45,226 of record NZ_JBTYIP020000013.1, read on the forward strand.
ACGTGGATGGGAGCGGGGCGATTCTCTAGAGGGAATCGCCGAAGCCTGGCCGGCTCGTGATCTTGTCCCGGGCGGGCGAGGATTGCTAAAATCTTGAGATTTTCCGGGCCGCGACACCCAGGCTGAGGGTGGGCGCGGCCCGACGCGCGCCGAAGAATTGGAACCGAACGGGACGGGAATGGACGGACCGGCCGGTCCGATCGAGATCGAGAGCAGAAGCGAAACGAGAACCCGACGTGCCCAAGCGTACCGACATCAAGAAGATCCTCATCATCGGCGCCGGCCCCATCGTGATCGGCCAGGCCTGCGAGTTCGACTATTCCGGCACCCAGGCGTGCAAGGCCCTCCGCGAGGAGGGATATCAGGTCGTGCTGGTCAACTCGAACCCGGCCACGATCATGACCGACCCCGACATGGCCGACCGGACCTACATCGAGCCGATCACGCCGGATTTCGTCGAGAAGATCATCGCCGCCGAGCGGCCGGACGCGGTCCTGCCGACCCTCGGCGGCCAGACGGGGCTGAACGTCGGGCTCGCTCTGCACGACTCGGGGGTCCTCGAACGCTACGGCTGCAAGCTCATCGGCGCCAGCGCCGAGTCGATTCGCAAGGCCGAGGACCGGCAGCTCTTCAAGCAGTGCATGGACGGCATCGGCCTCGAGAGCGCCAAGAGCGGCCTCGCCCACGGGCTCGAGGAGGCCCGCGCCATCCGCGACCGCATCGGGCTCCCCTGCGTCCTCCGCCCGAGCTTCACCATGGGGGGCACCGGCGGCGGCATCGCCTACAATCGCGAGGAGTTCGACCGCATGGCGGCCTACGCCGTCGAGCTCAGCCCGGTCGGCTCCGTCCTGGTCGAGGAATGCCTCTCGGGGTGGAAGGAATACGAGCTCGAGGTCATGCGCGACGGCGACGACAACGCCGTCATCGTCTGCTCGATCGAGAACCTCGACCCGATGGGAATCCACACCGGCGACAGCGTCACCGTCGCCCCGGCGCAGACCCTGACGGACAAGGAATACCAGCGGATGCGCGACGCCGCGCTCGCCATCCTCCGCGAGATCGGCGTCGCCACCGGCGGGTCCAACGTCCAGTTCGCCATCGACCCCAAGACCGGGCGGATGGTCGTCATCGAGATGAACCCCCGCGTGAGCCGCTCGAGCGCCCTGGCGAGCAAGGCGACCGGGTTCCCGATCGCCAAGATCGCGGCCAAGCTCGCCGTCGGGTATCGCCTCGACGAGCTCCGCAACGACATCACCGGACAGACCTGCGCGTGCTTCGAGCCGACGATCGACTACGTCGTCACGAAGATCCCGCGCTGGGCGTTCGAGAAGTTCCCCGAGGCGGACCCGGTCCTGACCACGCAGATGAAGTCGGTCGGCGAGGTCATGGCGATCGGCAGGACCTTCCGCGAGTCGTTCCAGAAAGCCCTCCGAGGCCTCGAAGTCGGCCGGTTCGGGCTCGGCTGCGACGTCAAGGACCGCTGGGGGACCGAGAGGCAGCCCAGCCTCGACGAGATCGAGGCCAAGCTCGCCTCCCCCAACGCCGAACGGCTCTGGTATCTCCGCTACGCCATGCTCGCGGGGATGTCGCTCGAGCGGATCCAGGAGCTGACCGCGATCGACCCGTGGTTCCTCGCCAACATCGCCGAGCTCGTGGACACCGAAGGCCTGCTCCTCGAAGCGGGCTCGCTCGAACGGGTCGACGACGACCTGCTGCGCCGCGCGAAGCGTGACGGGTTCGGCGACCGCCAGCTCGCCCACATCTGGGACACGACCGAAGCCGAAGTCCGCCGCGAGCGGAAGCGCCGGGGGATCTCGGCCGTATTCAAGCTCGTCGACACCTGCGCCGCCGAGTTCGCCGCGACGACCCCGTACTACTACTCGACCTACGAGTCGACCGACGAGGCGAGGATCGGCGAGCGTCCCCGCGTCGTGATCCTCGGGGGGGGGCCGAACCGGATCGGGCAGGGGATCGAGTTCGACTACTGCTGCTGCCAGGCCGCCTTCGCCCTCCACGCCGACGGCTTCGACGTGGTGATGGTCAACTCGAACCCCGAGACCGTCAGCACCGACTACGACACCTCCGACCACCTCTTCTTCGAACCCCTGACGGTCGAAGACGTCCTCAACATCTGCGAGCGGGTCGACCCGCTCGGCGTCATCGTCCAGTTCGGCGGGCAGACCCCGCTGAACCTCGCGCGGGCGCTCGAGACGGCCGGCGTGCCGATCCTGGGGACCAGCCCCGAGAGCATCGAGCTGGCCGAGGACCGCGAACGGTTCCGCGTCGTGATCGAGCGGCTCGGCCTGCGACAGCCCCCGAGCGCCACCGCGACCCGGTATGAGGAAGCCCGGCGGATCGCCGAGCGGGTCGGCTACCCCGTGGTCGTCCGCCCGAGCTTCGTCCTCGGCGGCCGCGCGATGGAGATCGTCTACGACGAGCCGAGCCTGGCCCGATACATGGCCGAGGCCGTCGAGGTCAGCGACGGGCACCCGATCCTGATCGACAAGTTCCTCGAGGACGCGCAGGAGGTCGACGTCGACGCGGTCGGCGACGGCGAGAGCACGATCATCGCCGCGGTGATGGAGCACATCGAGGAGGCCGGGATCCACTCGGGCGACTCGGCGTGCGCGATCCCGCCGTTCAGCATCCCGGCGAACGTCGAGGCCGAGCTCCGCCGCCAGGCCCGGCTGCTGGCCGACGCCCTCTCGGTACGTGGACTGATGAACATCCAGTTCGCCGTCAAGGACGGCGAGGTGTTCGTGCTGGAGGTCAACCCCCGGGCCTCTCGGACCGTGCCCTTCGCCTCGAAGGCGACCGGCCTCGACCTCGCCCGGGCCGCGGCCCGCGTGATGGTCGGGCGGAAACTGGCCGACCAGGGGATCGTCGCCGACCCGGTGCCGACGTTCGTCTCGGTCAAGGAGTCGGTCTTCCCCTTCGCCAAATTCGCGGGGGTCGACATCGTGCTCGGGCCGGAGATGCGCTCGACGGGCGAAGTCATGGGGATCGCCCCGGACTTCCCCGCCGCGTTCGCCAAGAGCCAACTCGCGGCCAGCAGCCGCTTGCCGGAGAGCGGCACGGTCTTCGTCAGCGTCGCGGCGCGCGACCGAAAGGCGATCGTCCCGGTCGCCTCGCGGCTCTCGGCCCTCGGCTACGACCTGATGTGTACCTCGGGCACCGCCGAGGCTCTCCGAGCCGAGGGGATCGAGGTCGAGGTCGTCCGGAAGATCCGCGAAGGGCGGCCGAACCTCCTGGATCACCTCGCGAACGGATCGATCGCCCTCGTCGTCAACACCCCCAGCGGCAAGGGGGCCCGCACCGACGAAGGCCGGATCCGCGCCTCCGCCGTGAGCCACGGCGTCCCCTGCATCACCACCGTCCCCGGCGCCCGCGCCGCCGTCGCCGCCCTCGAACGCCTCCGCCAAGGTCCCCTCGACGTCGAAGCGCTCCAGGATTTGCTGAAGAAGGGGTAATCGCGGGGGAGCAAAGACTCTATTCACCACAAAGGCACAAAGGCACAAAGAGGGGAGAAGAGAGGAAGATTAATCTGCAAATGATGAAGACAGGCACAGATTTTTCGAAAAAACTTCTCGATTTTTATCTGCGTTCATCTGCGTCATCTGTGGATCGATGTTTTCTTCGTGCCTTCGTGCCTTCGTGGTGAATAGCTTCCTTCTTACCCTGGAGGCCAATCCGGCATGATGCTCCTCGACTCGGCCGCCGTGCGGTATGTCCGGTCGTGGCTAGGGGAGCCGGAGGGGCCGGGGGTGCTCGACCTGTATCATGGCCTGGCGCATCACCGGCGCGGGATCTGGGGGGACGACCCGAGGGCACCGAAGAGTGTGGTGCTCGTCCGCGAGGGGGACGGGCAGCTCGAGGCCTTCGGGGCCGGAGAGCCCGAGCCGGCGGTCACTTGGCTCACCGGGAGGGCGGGAAAACCCGTCGCGTTGTTCGCTCCCAAGGAGTGGTGGGCCCCGGTCGGGCGACGGGTCCGCGCGACCGAGAAGGTGGAGATGCTCACGTTTGAGCTCGACTCATCGGAACCCGTCCCGCGCACATCGGGCCCAACCGTCGTCACGAGACGGATGACCGCCGAGGACAACCCCGCGTTCCTTTCGCCCGATCTGGCGCCGCGGTGGGCCCTCCTGAGCTGGACGTCGTTCGAAGACCTGATCACGTACGGATCCGGCTTCGTCGCCCCCTTCAACACGGGCCTCGCGGCCGCGGCCTGGACCTACAGCCAGGCCACCCGGTACGACACCATCGGCGTCGCCACCGTCGAGCGATTCCGCAGGCTCGGCCTGGGCAGGGCGGTGGCCTCGGCCCTGATCTCGCACATCATCGACGACCGTGGCAAGCTCCCGCTCTGGACCACCTCGCCCGACAACACGGCGTCCCGCGAGCTGGCCGAGTCGCTCGGCTTCGAGCTCGCGGCCACCGAGTCGTTCCTCCGCTGGCATCCCAGCGCCCGAGGGCCTCGGTAAGGGTACTTCCATGGCCGGCTATTCGATCGAGCTCGACCTGCGCGGCATGACGGCCCTGGTCGTGGGCCTAGGCCCGGTCGGGAGACGTAAGGCGGCCGGGCTGGCCGAGGCGGGGGCGCGGGTCATCGGCGTCGACCCTCATGCGAATGCACGTGAGGAAGCCCTGCCCGGGGTCGAGGTCCGGTCCGAACCCTATGCCCCGGCGCACCTCGATGGGGTTCGACTCGTCTGGGCCGCCGCGACCGACGAGGTGAATCGACGGGTGGTCGCCGACGCAAAGCGTGCCGGAATTTGGGTCGGCTCGGCGAGTGCTCCCCACACGGGCGACCTCTCGATCCCCGCGATCTGGCGGGACGGCCCGTTGACGCTGACCGTCTCGACCTCGGGAGCAAGCCCCGCCCTCGCCGCCGCACTCCGCGACCGCGCCGCCGAGGCCCTCGGCCCGGCCGCCTCGGGATTCGCCGCCCTCCTGGCCGAGTTGCGGCCAAGAGTCCTCGCCCTTCGAAGCGACCCCGAAGTCCGTCGGAGGCTCTTCGCCGACTGGGCCGACCCTCGCTGGCTCGAACTCTGGCAGAGGCAAGGGCCCGAAGAAGTGCGCCGGCAGCTCGTCGAGCAGATCGAACGGCTGAGCTGAATCCCTCCGATGGGCCGGCGCGGTGATGCTGCCGAGGAGGGAGCTTCGTTCGTCGCGAGACCCGTACAACACGCCTGGCCGACAGGTCGGCCTCGAGCATGAACCGCAGGACATCGAGAAAAATCATCGCAACCCGCGATCTTCGCGAATCTTTCTTCGTTCTCGATACCCTCACAGATTGTCAGCAGGAGGGATATCCCTTACAGTCGTTCTTGACCAAGTCGAACCGCTCGCCAGCCTCTCCTTTCCGCGACAAGCTCCCCAACCCGCAACTTGTCCTAGACTTATCCCAGCCATTCGCAATCTCCCCAGGCAAACCTGCCATCGGCCCCCTTCTTTGAGGACTGCTTCCGTGAAGATCGCCGTTATTGGAACGGGCTACGTGGGACTCGTGTCCGGCACCTGCTTCGCCGAGAGCGGCAACAACGTGATCTGCGTCGATAAGATCGCGGACAAAGTCGAGCGGCTCAAGCAGGGCATCATCCCGATCTACGAGCCCGGCCTCTCCGAGCTCGTCCACCGCAACCATCGCGACGGCCGGCTCAACTTCACGACCTCCCTGCCCGAGGCCATCGCCGACAGCGAGATCATCTTCATCGCCGTCGGCACCCCCCAGGGCGATGACGGAGGCGCCGACCTCCGAGGCGTCTGGGCCGTCGGCGAAGAGATCGCCAGGCACCTCGTCGAGCGGAAGATCATCGTCATCAAGAGCACCGTCCCCGTCGGCACCAACGCCGAGCTCACACGACGCATGGCCGCCGTCACCGATGTCCCCTTCGACGTCGCGAATAACCCCGAGTTCCTCAAGGAAGGCGCCGCCATCGACGACTTCAACAAGCCCGACCGGGTCGTCGTCGGCGTCCGACGGCCCGAGGTCGGCGAGCGGCTCCGAGAGCTCTATTCCCCCTTCCTCCGCACCGATCGGCCGTTCCTGGTCATGACGCCCGAAAGCGCCGAGATGACCAAATATGTCGCCAACTGCCTCCTGGCGACCAAGATCAGCTTCATCAACGAGATGGCCAACCTCTGCGAGTCTTATAGCGCCGACATCAACGAGGTCCGCCGGGGCATCGGCCACGACTCGCGGATCGGCTTCAGCTTCCTCTTCCCCGGCGTCGGCTACGGCGGCTCGTGCTTCCCCAAGGACATCCGCGCCGTCATCCACATGGCCCAATCGCACGGCGTGCCCGCCCGGATGATGGAGTCGGTCGACGCGGTCAACGAGGCCCAGAAGGACGTGATGGTCCGCAAGATCCTCGACCACTTCGGCGACCACGCCGAGGGCAAGACCGTCGCGCTCTGGGGCCTGGCGTTCAAGCCGAAGACCGACGACATCCGCGAGGCCCCCTCGCTGGTGCTGATCGATGCGCTCCTGGCGGCCGGGGTGTCGGTGCGGGTCCACGACCCCGTGGCCATCGACAATGTCCGCGAGATCTACGGCGATCGCCTGACCTATTGCGACCGGCCTTATGGGGCACTCGAGCAGGCCGACGCCCTGGCGATCGTGACCGAGTGGAACGAGTTCCGGAACCCCGACTTCGAGGTCCTCGCGCGACTCCTCCGCGAGCCGGTGATCTTCGACGGCCGGAACCTCTACGACCCGGCCAAGCTCGCGGCCCTCGGATTCACCTACCAGGGCATCGGCCGAGCCAAGGTCAGCCCCAGCGAGGTCTTGCAAGCCTCGGGCATCGGCGGCGATGATCATTGAAGCAGATGAGTCCAACCCCTGATCGCCTCGACGTGAGATCTTTTCGATGGGATTGCTGATTGGCTGGGGGTTTTGCTATCTCTTGATCAACCTGGGCCTCCTCGCCCTGGGGATCGTCCTCGGCTTCCTTACCCACAAGATCTTCCCGTCGATCGATCTCGGGAGCAGCGTGATTGCGGCCGTCGTCTCGACGGTCGCATCGATCCACTACTTCATGCGGCTCATGCAATTCGGATCGGATGAGCTCGATAGACGCGAAAGATTCAAAGAACCCGAAGACCCCGAGGAGTTCGACGCCGAGGATCCCGATTTCCCCATCCCCATGAGGACTCGACGACGCCACGGAAGGCGCAAATGAGTCCTGGCGATCCCATCTCGATTCCTACGCCGCGTCAAACCTTGATTCGGGGTGTGCTATGACAGCGTTCGTTGTCAACAGTCGCACTACCGCACAGCCCCCTCCGTAGGCGGGGCAGGAGTGCCCCGCCTACCGGGAGATTATCCTCATCCGAAATCTAGCTGCAAACATAGCATCAACTTTTTGTGTTATCGCCACGACCAATCCACTCCATTGACCTGCCGACAAATCAATATTCCGTACACGCATTCCATCTGTGGCCAAAACATCCCCAGTTCGACTCACTCCTGGACGTGTCCAGCCGACGAGGCGTCCCTGCCGACGATCGCCATCAGGTTGCCTTGGCATTCACTGAGGAGCACCGCCGGGACATCTCCGAGGGGCACACGAGCGGGATTGGCGCGACGCCCGTCCGAGGCGATGGAACGGAGGAACGAAAGGGCCAGGGCCTGGACCTCTCCGTCGTATTCGCCGTCGGCCTCCTCTACGGTGATCCTGGCCTGGAGCCCCGCGCCGGGGAAATGCTTGAGGAACTCATCGCCGCCGTCCTCGAAGCGATAGGCCTTCGCGTCGTAGCCGAGTCCCTTGGCCTGCCGGCTGAGGATCTGAAGCGTCAAGGGATGGGAAAGTGTGGCTGAGATCGAGGTCTCGCCGCGTTGCACCTCGGGCAAGCGGAACGCCGCGCCGAACTGGCCGAACGGCGGCTCGACCTCGTAGTCGGCGAGGTGCTCCCTCCATCGACGTAACAACTCATCAGGAAGCGTCAGGGTGTGTGCCAGGCGGACGGTCCAATCGGGGCTCGGGCGGACCTCGTCGTCGTCCGGGCCGGTCAACGAGCCGTCCTCGAGCGGCCGGAAGGTCGCTGGGGGAGCGTCGCAGGACCAGACGAGGGTACGGCAGAGCCGGCCCGCGAGCGGATGGTCGAGGAGCGTCACTCGCCATTCGCCGAAGCGCCAGCTCCGCTGCTCGCAAAGCGACTCATAAAGCCGGTCGGCGACCGATTTCCGCAAGGCCTTGAGCCGGGTGCGGGCCTCGGTCAACGCCGTCTTGGCCTCGGCGACCTTCGTCGGATCGTCGGCCTTGCGAGGGGCGGGGAGCGAGTCGAGGTGCTTGCCCGCTTCGTCTTCGAGGACGAGGTTCGCGCCGACGTCCAGCTTGGCGAAGAAGCGGCGGCTCCCGAAGTCGAGGACGAGCCGGCCTTCGGCGTCGAGCCCGAGGTCGGGCAAGGCCTGGTCGGCCAGCTCGGCGACGGTCTTCCCCTTCCTCTCCGCGAGCTTGCGCACCTGCGCCTCGGCCTCCTGGCGAATGCTCTTGGTCCGGAACCGCTTGGCGACCGCGAGCAAGGTCGCGACCGCCTCGGGGTCCTCGACCCAAGCGAGCATCTGGAGCAGGGCCCGGCACTGATGGACGCGGTTGCCGTACCACTCGTCCAGGTAGCCCCGGACGGTCGAGCCGGCCGACTTCGGGCCGCTCGCGGCGACGATCGCCAGCACCCCCTTCCCGCCGATCGCGCTGCCGACCGGCTGGTGGAGGAACCGTTGTTGATTCGCCCGGAGATCCTCGAGCGCCTGGGGGCTCGTGACGCTCGGCAGGAGTATCTGGACCATCTTGTCCCACTCCGCGATGCGCTGCTTGACGACCTCATCCGAAGGCCCGGTGAGGTCATAGCCGATCCAGGCGTCAAGGATCGTGCGGCCGAGGCGTCCGGCGTCGTCGGTACGCCACTGCGCGACGCGTCGGCGGAGGATCGCGTTCGGCTCGGGCGACTTGGCCTTGAACGCCTGCACGACCAGCCAGGTCAACTCGTCGGCGGCGAGTGGGGCATCGTCGAGACTCCATCGGACCTGGGGCAGCCGGTCGAATGGGAACCAGGCGAGCCCCTTGGGGACGCCCCCCTTGAGGCCCTTCGCGGCCTCGGCGCGGAGTTCCTCGCGATCGTCAGAGGGGGTCTCCGAAGGTGAGGGGCTCGCGGGCGTCGAGCCCCCCTCGCCGAGGCGGTCCCTCGCGTCCATCAGGGCGGCCCGGACGGCGTCCTTGCGCTCGGAGGCGAAGGCACGCTCGACGGCCTCGAACGCCCCCTCAGGACGGGACCTGGCCGCCCAATCGGCGGCGGCAATCCGTTCGTCCTGCTTGCCCGAGGCGAGGGCCGCCAGGACCTTCGCGCCGCAGTCGGGGAGCGCCTCCAGGGCCCGCTGGGCCGATGGCCGCAGCCCTTTCGCCGCCCCGAGCGCCGTGCTCCAGAGCAAGTTGAGGAAGGTGGGTGGAGGTGTCGGAAACGTCGCGAGGATCCCGAACACCTCTTGGCGGCGTTCCAATTGGGAGAACCAACCGTAATCCATGCCGCGGTCCGAGGTCGCCATGTAGGCGGCCTCGAGCCAGTCGAGATGATCGGCGAAGTAGGGCCACGTCGCCTCGTCGGACCAGCGGAATCGCTGCATCCCACGGGCGTTGACCCGCGCCCGAGCGATCGAGAGCACGTCCAACGCCGAGGCCTGGAACGCGGCCGCAAGGTCCCGGAGGTTGACCCGAGGCTCGTGCGAATCGCGGTAGGCGACCAGGGGCGTCTCGAAATCGGTGTAGAGCAGGTGCCCTTCCATGTGCGAGTAACACAGGTCACCGGTCAGCCGGAGCAGGCGGACGGCGTGCAGGAGGGTCAGGCCTGGGCGCTTCAGGTACGCCTCGAATGCCGAGGGGTCGGCCTTTCGGGCCGTCTCCCATGAGAGGCCAGGCGCCCCTTTCCACGGGGTCGGCTGGACGAGTCGCTCGAGCCCTTCGGCCATCGTGTGGGGACCGATCGCCTTCAGGCTCTGCCCGAGGTATTTCGTTGTTTTCCCGGCGGCCAATTTCCGGTTCGCCTCGGCGATAAGCGCCTCGAGCGCCCCCCGATCCGCGTCGCCCAGGGCGACGCCCCGGAAGACATCGATCGGTGGGAGCGTCAGGATCGAGGGTCCCTGCATACCGGCCTTTTCCTCGGCGAGCAACTCGGCCATCGCCACCTTGACCTTGGTCGACGTCTCCGAGGTAGCCCGAGCCCGAAGTAAGGCCAGAGCGGCGCCCGTCCCCAGCTTACCGAGCAGTTGGACGGCATGGAACCGTTCCTCGGGCGAGCTCGACTCCACGAAGAGCCGTAAGTGGGGCAGGGCGAGCTCGCCGACCCCGATCACGAGCGCAGCGGCGGCGTCGCGGACGGATTTCGCCGACGAGACGGCGAGCGCCGTCAGGGGCTCGACGAACGGGGCCGCGGGGATCTCGTGCCCCGGGAACATGTCGAGCGCACGGGCCTTCTCCGACGCGGTGGGCCGGGCCAGGGCCTCGAGGACGATCACAGGATGACGGGCCACCCCCTCCCCATAACCGACCAGGCCCGCCAAGAGCCGGAGAGTGTTGGAACCGAAGCGATGGGCGGGGAAGGCGTCGCGATAGAGCAGGTTCGGGGGAGACCCGTCGGCACGGAGCAAGTCCTCGACCCGAGCGGCGGAGAGAGTGTTCGCAGCCCAGAAGGGCGAGCGGCTCGTCGGCTTCGGCGAAGAGAACTCCCAAAGGAGCGGCTCGAGCCAATCCGGCGGACCCAGCGGCCGAAGGAGCGCCGAGCGATCCGCCTTCGTCCCCGTGGCGAGGCCCCACGGCGACGGGAATGGGGCAGGGGCGGTGATGACCTTGGCCAATCGGAGCAGGACGACGACATCCGGCCCTCCGACACCCTCGAACCAACGTCGCCAGGCCGGGTTTTCATCCGGGGCGCATTGGAGATTCACTGAGCTCGACTTGACCCTCAGGGCCTCGCACGCCTTCCCGTTGAGCGTCGCCAGGATCTCGAGTGCCGCCGCATCCTCGCCCTCGACGACGTATCGCACGAGCCTCGCGGGCAGCCCCGGCACGAGCGTCTCGAGCCCCGCGAGCGCCTCTTCGAGGACCACAAGGTCGGCCGCCTCCCAGGCCCCCATGATCGCCGGGCCGCCGGATTCGTGCATGGGTCGCGTGCCTCGGGAATTGCCTCTCGAAGGCGTCGGGCCTCGCCCGCCCGACGACGGCCGTCCCACGGGGACGCGACCGGGCAACTCCCCTGGATCGGTCGGCCTCGAGATATTTTGAACGGGGCGACGGGACGATGCAACCGATGCCGCGGACAGGCCAGCTTCTGATCCGGGACAGGGACGGCTCCGCCCGGCATCATCAATCAAAATAATCTGGACTCGTTTGATTGCAAGCCGGTACGGCGCGAGGTTTGCACTAATCCTCTCTCCATGTCATCCAGGGCCAACGGAGGCCCTCACAACATTTACAGGAGCTCAACCATGTCTGCCGAACATCCCAACAAGACCGGTGCGTCCCTCTCCGAGAGCACAGGCCCCGTCGGCTCCCCCGTCGACATCAAGGAGCACATGGACGTCTACGCCTCGTGCGGCACCAAGGTCGGCAAGGTCGACCACGTGGAGGGGGACCACATCAAGCTCACCAAGAATGACAGCCCGGACGGCCAGCACCACTCGATCCCGATGGACTGGGTCGCCAAGGTCCACGACCACATCCACCTCGACAAGGACCACAAGGAAGTCCAGAGTCAGTGGCAGCCCGCCTGAAGGACGCATCAGCCATCGAAACATGAGGGGGGGGCGAGTTGACAACTCGCCCCCCCCCTTTCGCGTGAGGTGTACGGAACGGAGAGGACTCACCACAATGGCACGAAGCACACGAAGAGCACGAAAGAAGGATCGAATGAATCTTTCTTTGACTTTCCCTTCGTGTCCTTATGTGCCTTTGTGGTGAGTCCTCCCCCTCTTGAGACTACGCCTCAGCTTTCGCCTCGCGGTTCCGCTTCCGAGTCGCGGCGGCCTTCTTGGCCGAGGCGGAGCGTTCTTCCGGGGTGCGGGCTGCCGACGCGGCCCCGCCTTTCTTGCCCCCCTTGGCGCTGGAGACGTGGGTGTCGGCGACCCCTCGTCCGGAGCCCGACTTGTTGCCGCCGCCGGATTCCTTGTTCACGGTCGCCCACGCCCGACTCTCGGCCTCGTCCTTGGGGACGCCGCGGCTCTCGTAGCTCTCCTCGATGTGCTCGGCCTTTCGCTTCTGTTTGTCGGTGTACTTCGACTTATCGCCCCGTGGCATTTGCCTTCCTCCTGTTCCCATTGATGTGAGGGACCAATGATTGAGGAGAAAAGCAAACGTCGTGCCGACAACCGGCCACCGGGGAACCAGACACCTGCCTGCTTATTTTAATATTTTTCGATTCGCTGAAGGCAGACTTCATCGAAGGCTGGGCTGCATCGGGAGGGAGGAGGGGGGGCCGAGCAAGCCCGAGTCGAGGGGTTTGGGGTCGGGACCGACTTGCGGGGCAATGGATTCGCGGCGCCAGGCGTCGGAGAGCCGGGTGAGGCCGGCCCTGGCGCAGAGGTCGGCCAGGTCGGCGAGGGACTTGGGGTCGTCGGGATGGGCGAAGTCGGCGCCGAGTCGGGGGCCGGCCGTCATCGGCTCGAGGTACTCGCGGAGCCGGCCCACGGATTCGGCGGCGCGTCGGGCGTCGTCCGAGCGGCCGAGGCGGGCCAGGGCCCGCGCCTGGCGATACCTCGTCTTCCAGTCGTGGGGCATGACGGAGAGGACGCGGTCGAATGCCTCGACGGCTCGCGCCGGCTGCTGGTCGTAGTCGAGGTCCCATAGCCCCCGGAGCCGCAGGTAGCGGAGGTCATCGCGGGACTCGGAAGGCCAGGCGTCGAGGGCCTGCCGGCCTCGGTCGGGCTCTCCGGCGTCGGCCAGGGCCGCGACCAGGGCCTCGCGTGCGCCGAGGTGGTCCGGGACGCGGGCGAGGATGTCGGTCAGCGTCGCGATCCGTTCGTCCTGCCCCGGGTCACCCGCCCTCGGCGCCGCGGCGATCCGTCGCAGTCGGGCGACCTGGGCGTCGACGTCGGCCGAGTCGCCCGCAACCCAGCGGTCGAGCATCGGACGCACCCGGTCCTCCGGCAGTTCGGCCAGGAGCGCCAGGGTCAGGTCGCGGAGCACCCCGCGACGCGACGAGGCGGGTACGGCCGCATAGCCCTCCCACGCAAGCTGCTGGACCTCGTCGGCGCGGTCCTCGACCCGCAGCATCTCGAGCAGGAGTCGGAGCGGGTCGGGGTCGGAGGGGTCGGCAGCGATTGCCTGTCGCAAGGCCCGTTCTCCCTGCGAGGCCCGATTCAGGGCGAGGCAGGCGCGGGCCTCGGCCAGGTAGGTGCGTCCTCGGGCCAGCTTCGTCCCGTTCACCGCACGCCAATGCTCGGCCGCGGCAGCCCAGTCGCCCGCCTTGCTCTCGGCCTCGGCCCGATCGCGGAGACGTTCGGGGCGCTCCGGGAGGAACGCCCAGGCCACGAGCCCCATCCCCACGACCACGAGCCCAACCGCCCCCAGGACGATCCAAAGACGACGACGAGGCTGCGAGCGCAACGGCTCCCGGGAAATCCGGCGGGGCGAAGGTCGGCGCGAGGCGCGTCGGGACATGGCGGCGAATCTTGCGGGGTCGGGCCCGCCTCGCAAAGGACGACGGACGAACTCGGTCCGCGTCAGACCCGAAGGTGCGGGAGGCATGCCCCGCGACGCCCCGGTCGACCGCGTCTCCTCAAAGTATACCGACGGGGCCCCCTGACGTCCCTACATCGGCTCCCCTTCGCCTCGCAATCGGCAATCGATCCCGACGATCGGCTGGAACTCAATGAGGTCTTGCCAGAACTCCCGGCCCGCGTCCCGCACCCCCTCGTCCGAGACTTCCGGCGGCTGCCAGCGCACCGAAACGAACCCCGCGCGAGCGAGTTCCTCCTCGTAGGTCGCGTGCGAGTAGAACACGTTGACGATCGTGAACTCTTCCGGCCCCGACAGGAACGTGAGCGGATAGTGTTTCCCCTCCTCGAGGGGGGTCGACTCGGCCGCGCGCCAGCCATACTTCGCGATATCGGGCGGGACGCCCGGGCCGAGGTTGCTGTTGATCGTGACGAACCGCCCGCCCGGCTTCAGGTTCGCCGCGATCGTGTCGCACATCGCGCCGAGGCGTTCTCGAGTGCGCGCACAGTTAAGCAAGAAGGCGGCGGTGACGACGTCGAACGACCCGATCGTCCCCAGGTCCTCGGCCCCCGAGCAGACGTACTCGATCCCGAGCGGCTCGCGTCGTTCCTCGGCCTCGGCCAGCCCGATCATCTCGGAGGAGAGGTCCACCCCGACCGCCCGCGCCGCCCCTTGTTGCCGGATCAGGCGGGTGTAGTGACCTTCGCCGCACGCCAGATCCAGGACGGTGAGACCCTCGAGGGATCCGAGCATCTTGAAGAAGGTGTAGCCTTCGACATGCGAGCGGAACGGAAGCAACTTCGACATCTTATACTGCGCAGCAAATCGGTCGTATTCGGCGGCCATCATCGCCCCCCGAGTGGAGACTCCTCCGGTCCGACGTCGCGCGGACACCTCGTCTCGTCATCGTAACCGATCGGAGACGAAGGCGCGTGGGACCGAAACCCTGCGAGAGGATCTGGGAGGATTTTGTGCTCGGATGATCTCGAACGAGAAGGAAGGGAGGGAGGCAGGAGAAGCCGGAGGCAGGAACAACGCCGGGCCGTCGATCGAGGGCCAGCTTCGCCCCTCTCGTCGACGGCCCTAGAAACGGAGCATGACCTAGGCGGCAGCGAGGGCCTTGCGACGTCGGGCGAAGCCGAACAGCGCGAGACCGCCGATACCGGAGAGGGCGAGCGAGGAGGGTTCGGGGACGACCATCGGCTGGTAGGCGGCGACGGTGTCGGTCGCACCACCCTGGAGGGAGAAGAGGCCCGAGGCGAACTGCGTCGCGTTCGTCCGGATGATCAGCACATTCGAGGCTTCACCGGCCGTCACGGCATCCGCGCCGGAGTAGCTGAAGTTGATCACCGAGCCGGGGGGGTTGAGTCGCGTGGCCGAACTGGGGGAGTTCCCGCTCGCGTCGGCGACGTAGCCGACGTCCGTCGTCACGCCGCCGAAGTTGTACACGGTCAGTCCCAGGATCCCGGATTGGCTCGACGAGTCGGCGGTGAACCTGTAGACGAAGTCGAGCGTCCCCGAGGACAGGTCGCGGACCACCGACGCCGTGTACGTGCCGGAGTCGAGGGTCGAGCCCTGGAACTGCGCGTTGTAAGTCCCGTTCGTCGTGGCCTCGACGAAGAAGCCAGGGCTTGTCAGCGGATTGGCCTGGGCATCGGGCACCACGGTCGAGCCCGGCGCCAGCACCGTCGCGCGAGTCTCTGTCGCCTCTGCCAGGAGAGAGAGAGTCGCTAGCAAGAAGAGAAGTTTCTTAAGCGGCATCGTGATCGAGACTCCTTCCAACATTACTTCTGAGCCGAGTCGGCGGGAAGAGGCACACGCCTCTGCACTCAGGACCGACTCAAGGGGAGCCGGGTTGGCCGCGGCCGTCGCGACCGCCCCGAGGGAATGGATGGATGGTGGGTCACTTATTCCACTCGCACTCATCGAGTCAAGCAAAGGGTCTCTTGTCGCCTAATCTCGGTCAAGATACATCGATTCAAACAGACCCAACTCGATGTTTTTCCGCAACACTCGGCCTACACCGTCGAGAACGCAGGGGTTTTAGGCAATCTAACCCAGCACAACCGGCCCTCAATCCCTGGCCCAACCCGCAAGTGATCGACACCAGGACTTCGAAGGACAACAGCATGATCCCATAATCAATTTGCCGATTTCTTAGGATTTTCGGATCTTACAAATACCCAAACCAATCGAAATCCATTGGTTTTCCCGCGGAAAACTTTCTCCAAGTCTCGACGCCAAGGGCGTTCGAACCCCGGGAACGCATGCGCACATTTCACTACATTCACAATTTGCAATACCTTTGTCTCAGGCGAGCTCAGCCAAAGTGAGGTGGCAGTATCGCCACCGCGAGGAGCCTCCATACCACGACCATTTCCGGAAGCAAAAAGGGGGCCAATCCCCATGACGGCACCTGGCCCGGAGGGAATTCTCCAACGCCGTGTTTCCAAAACACATCTTTATCGCGAAGCCAGGCATCAGGTTGGCGATTGCGAGAGGGTTGCCGTGGGTTTCCAGGAGGAACAAGGGGTCGGCGGTGGCAACGTCGGGCGCACGGCGTTGAAGCGCGGACAGGGGTTCGGAAGCGGCCCACGCTGGGATCGGCAGCCATTTTCCCATGACTCGCCGGACGGGAGTCCTCGTTGCGGGCCCCACCCGGGCGTTGGCCGAAGGAATCACTCGCTGCACGAGTCCTCACCTCAGAGTGGTGAGCCTCCGGCCAAGTCGACCGGACTGGGCCACGTCGACTTCGACGAGGAGCGCAGGCTCACCGCTCCCAGTTCGCTCGCCCCCCGCGGCCGTGGTGAGGGCTTCGAGCGTCTCCGGGGAAATCGTCTCGGCGAGGAACCTCAGGGAGCCATCGGCGAAGGCGACCATCACCCCACCACGATGCGTCCCCCCGAGGAGCGAGATAACGACCGCGACCCGGCTCCCTTTGCAGGGTGCCGGGTCGCGGAGCGGACCGTTCTCGCAGCGGATCGCTCGAGGCTTTCGATCGATCAGCCGACGACGACGCCGGCGTGGATGCCGACCTCAAGATCCTCGACGTCGGCCGGCTCCGAGGGGGCCGGGACGGGGAGGAGGGCGAGGTCGAAGACCTCGTCGAGGGTGGAGACGCACGTGAAGGTGAGGGACTCGCGGATTTCCTCGGGGATGTCCTCGATGTCGGCCTCATTGTCCTTCGGCAGGATGACGTGGGTGATCCCGGCGCGGTGGGCGCCCAGGACCTTTTCCTTGACGCCGCCGATCGGCAGGACGCGTCCTCGCAGGGTGACCTCTCCGGTCATCGCGATATCCCGGCGCACCGGCCGCCCCGACATCGCCGAGACGATCGAGACCGACATCGCAACGCCGGCCGAGGGGCCGTCCTTGGGGATCGCCCCGGCCGGGACGTGGACGTGGACCTCGATCGAGCCGAGCCGGTCGCGGGGGATCCGCAGCCGGCGGGCCTGGCTCGCCGAGTAGGTCAGAGCCGCCCGAGCCGACTCCTTCATGACGTCGCCGAGCTGGCCCGTGAGGATCAGCGAGACATTGCCCCAGCCCGAGGCCTGCACCGCCGAGTCGGCCGGGCCCGGCCCTTCGAGCTTCCGGATCGCCGACTCGACGAACATGATGTCGCCGCCGACCGGCGTGTAGTACATCCCGGTTGCGACGCCGACCTCGTTCTCGAGCCCGACGTGCTCGGGGTGGACCTTCGGCCGTCCGAGGAGGTCGCGGACCTCCTCCGGCGTGACCTCGAGGTCGACCGGCTCGCCGACCGCGATCCGACGTGCCAGCTTCCGCGCCACGGCCCCGACCTGGCGTTCGAGCTGCCGGACCCCGCTCTCGCGGGTGTATCGGCTCACGATCGCCATCACGGCGTCGTCGGTGAAGCGGATCCCCTTGTCGGCAAGGCCCGACTCCTCGAGCTGCCGGGGGATCAGGTAGGCCTTGGCGATCTCAGCCTTCTCACGCTCGGTGTAGCCCGCGAAATCGACGACCTCCATCCGGTCCAAGAGCGGCGCCGGGATGTTCTGGATGAAGTTCGCGGTGGCGACGAACAGGACCTCGCTCAGGTCGAACGGCACGTTCAAGTAATGGTCCGTGAACGAGTCGTTCTGCGCGGGGTCGAGCACCTCGAGGAGGGCGCTGGCCGGATCCCCCTGGTAGGAGACGCCGAGCTTATCGACCTCGTCGAGCAGGAAGACGGGATTCTTCGTCCCCGCCTGCTTCATCCCCTGGATGATCCGGCCGGGCATGGCGCCGACGTAGGTCCGCCGGTGGCCCCGGATATCGGCCTCGTCCCGGACGCCGCCCAGGGCCGCTCGGACGTACTTCCGCCCCAGGGCCCGGGCGATCGACTTGGCGATCGAGGTCTTGCCCACGCCGGGAGGCCCGACGAACAGCAGGATCGGCCCTCGGGCCATGGCGCGAGCCTTGACCTCGACCGAGTCGGTGATCGCCCGGCCGTCGTCGTGGACCTGCCCGAGCGTCGGGGTCGCCGTGTCCTTCTCGGCCTTGAGCTTGGCGGCCGGGTACTCGCCGACCGTCTCGACTTCGTGGGCGAGTTGCTTCGCCCGGAGCTGCCGGACGGCGAGGAACTCGAGCACGCGGTCCTTCACATCATTCAGGCCGTAGTGGTCCTCGTCGAGCACCTCGGTCGCGTGGACGAGGTCGAGGTCGTCGTTCGAGCGCGTCCCCCAGGGGAGCTCGGCGACCCACTCGAGGTAGGTCCGGATGACCTGACCTTCCACCGACTCGCGACCGGCGCGGGCGAGCCGTCCCAATTCGCGGTCGACCTCGGCGCGGGCGTCCTTGGGCAGCTCGAGGGCGTCGAGCTTGGCCCGCAGGTCGGCCGTCTCTCGCGACTGGTCGTCCTCGCCCAGCTCCTTCTGGATCGCCTTGAGCTGCTCGCGGAGGTACATCTCGCGCTGGCGTTCGCCGAGCTCTTCCTGCACCTGCGACTTGATCGACGCCTGGGCCTCGAGCATGCCGATCTGGCGCTGGACGTGGATGAGGATGCGGCGGATCCGCTCCTCGACGCCGAGCGTCTCGAGCAGCGACTGCTTCTCGGCCGTCGTCAGCTCGACGTACCCGGCGACCAGGTCGGCGAACCGTCCCGGGTCGGTGACCGAGTCCATGACCTGGTGCAGGACCTCTTCGGGGAGCCCCCGGCGCTCGCCTAATTCCATGGCCCGCTCGCGGGTCTCGCGATAGAGGCCCACGAACGCGGGGTCATTCTCGTTGAGCGCCCGCATCTCCTCGACGGGGAAGACGTCGGCGCTGAAGTAACCTTCGGTCGGGCGATAGTGCAGGGCGTTCGCCCGCTGTTCGCCCTGAAGCAGGAGTTGCAGGCCCCCGAGCCCTCGCTGGACCTGGCCGATCCTGGCGACCACGCCCATGTTGTAAAGCTGTTCGGGGGCGGGCTCGTCCGCGTTGTCGCGTTGCGCCACGGCGAAGACCAGGCCGTCACCCTTGACCGCCGCCTCGATGGCGCGGAGCGTCCCCGGACGCCCGACGTTGATCGGTATCGTTATTCCCGGAAAAATCACCGTCCCCCGCATGGGGAGGACGGGGAGCGTTTGTCGTTCTGCCATGGGAGTTGCCCTCGACTGACGCCCGCCGCCCGCCCGGAAGGGCGACCGACGGACGGACTCGGACGTGCTTACCTCATCCTACTTCGACGCGAACAACCGAAAGGATCGCGACCTTCTCTCCACTCCTCAAACTCGACCGGCCTCGCTGCTATCTCCGAAGCTCCACGACGGCTCCGGCTCGTTCCTCGACGATGGCCTTCGACCATCGCCTCGCGAGAACCTGGGGCATTATAGGCGCGGCCATGTCAAGGTCACGCATAGACGGGGGGGGTATGGCCACCCAGAGCGAACGCCCGCGGGAAGAATCCCGGGTGGCGGGACTCGCCCCCGGTATTCCAACGCATGGTGACATGAAAGGAGGAACGATACGGTTTCGTGTGAGCGGTCAAAGTCTCGAGTGATTGGGAGCCTCCGGGCGTGATACCACACGGGAGGACCAATGGCTTTGCACGCTTGCCCCAAGGGCCATCGCTCCTGCGGCAGTCGACTCGGTCGGTTTGGATCGAGGAGAAGGCAGGGCAGGCCAGTGGGAGGGCAGGGCAGGGAGATGGCTTCGCTTTAGATCGGAATCCCGGTTCTCCAGGACCGTTCCGAAACCCGGTTTCCTTCGCGAATCCGGGTTTCTGCGAGAGGAGACGGCGGCGTCTCCGGGAACAAAGTGAGTCGGCATCGACAGCAGCAGAAACACGGCGTTGAAGGAAGCCGAGGTTTCGGAACGGGGATTGAAAATGACCGGGCTTTGGTGAAGGGAGACAGCGTCGTCTCCGACTGCAAAGAAAGTCGCCGGTGACGGCGGAAGAAACCCAGCATTGCAGGAAGGGCCGGGTTTCCCCGAGGAGCCGCCCAGCATTTAGTCATGAGCAATTTCAAGCATCACGATCTCGGTCGCGGGGCGGGGGACCTTGGTCGTCGTCGGGGGGAGGGGGAGGCCCGTCGGGCGGACCTCCGGGACCTCGACGGCCGGGGCCGCCCGGGCCACCTCGGCGGCCCCCCTCGGGACGTCGTGGACGCATCTCCTCGCGGGAGAGGGTGCCGTCACCGTCCTTGTCGAGCGTCTTGAGGGCCCGCGCCGCGTCCTTCATCTCGTCGGTCGAGAGCTCGCCATCACGATCCTTGTCAAGCGCGGAGATCAGCGGAGGCGGCGGGGGAGGAGGACCATCGGGCCGACCGCCGCGTCTACCCGGCGGCGGAGGAGGCGGGGGCGGAGGAGGAGGAGGTGCGTCAGGAGCGTCGTCGGCGTCGGGCCGATCCTCGTTGTCTCGGTCTCTCGGTCCGCGACCTCCGGGCCCGCGATCTTCCGGGCCGCGGCCTTCAGGACCGCCGCGACGACGTCCCTCGGGTCGGGGCGGGCGCATCTCTTCGTGGGTGAGGGTCCCGTCGTCGTCCTTGTCCAACGACTTCAGCGCCTTCGGAGCCGACGCGATCTCCTCGGCCGAGAGCTTGCCGTCGTGATCCTTGTCGAGCGCGGACATGAGCGGGGGCACGGGCGGCGGCGGAGGGGGAGGGGGCGGCGGAGGGGGACCTCCGCCTCGGCGGCCTCCTCGACCTCCAGGAGGACGGCGAGGGCCTCGATCCTCGTCGTCGTCATCGGGCGGGGGCGGGGGGTCGCCGGCGCGTGGCCCTTGTTCGTCGTCATCCGCGAGCGCCCATTGCACGGGGCCGCGGTCCGACCGAGAGCCGACGCCATCGGCGGACGGGGCGTAAGAAGGCCGAGAGGGCGAAGCGGAAAGCGTGGCCCCGACCGTCTTCGGGCCAGCCCAGGCCAGGCCGAGTCCCAACGCCACCCCGGCGCCGAGGAGTCCCGACCGGCAAATCAGTGACGGAGGCATCGTGTCGTTCCCAAAAGGCTCCGGGAGCATCGACCTCGGCCGGGGACCCGCCTCGCGGGCTCTTTCAGGCGGTCAGGTCGTCTCCTCAAAAGGGGAAACGCAACGTGGTGGTTCGTGTCGACCGGGACTCTCGAAAAAGACACGCCTCCCCGATCTCCACCACGCTTTGACCGCGTGAGTTCCTCACCACAAAGGCACCAAGGCACAAAGTGGAAGGCCCAAGAGCACAAGTACCCTTTTATGGAAGCTTTCTCTCGGAGCCCTTTGTGTCTTCGTGCCTTTGTGGTGAATCTCCAACCTGTCGATCGGACCGACCTTGGCGGATTTTCTAAGAATCCTCTCCTGCTCGTGTCCCGAGGCCCGGCCTGATCAGCCTGGCGGGGGAGGTGGCGGAGGAGGAGGGGGACCATTCGGGGGCGGCGGGGCCATCCGGCCGGGCATGGGCCCCGGGGGGCCCGGAAGGTGACGCGGGGGGCGTTTCCGTTGCTCCCAGGGGCGATCCGGCGGGCCGAATCCTTCGGGGGGAGGGGGAGGCCAGGGGATCCCGCTTCCCGGTGGCGGCGGCGGAGGGGGCCACAGGTAGAACCGCATGAAGAAGGCCGCGAGAAGGGCCAGGACGAGGGAGGTCCCCGTAAGCGCGGCCACGACCGGGTTCGCCCGGATCGCTCGGGCCAGGCGCTCGGCCGGGGTCGCGCGACGCGCGAGGATCGGGCGGTCATCGAGGAAGCGGCGGAGATCCTCCGCGAGGGCTGAGGCCGTCGCGTAGCGGGCCGACGGGGCGTGCGCCATCGCCTTCAGGATGATCGTCTCCAGGTCGCGCGGGAGCGTCGGGACGAGTTGTCGAGGGGCGACGGCGCGGGCCGACTCGATCTGGCGGAGTAGGCGGGCTCGGTTCAGCTCGGCGAAGGCGGGGCAGCCGACGGCGAGCTCGTAGAGGGTCAAGCCGAGGCTGTAGAGGTCGCTCCTGGCGTCGGCCTCGTCGTTGAGGCACTCGGGGGCGAGGTAGCGGAGCGTGCCGGGGAGCTCGCCGGTGCGGGTCAGCGAGAGGTCGTCGGCGAGCTTGGCGAGCCCGAAGTCGGCGAGCCAGAGCGTCCCCGACGCGTCGAGCAGGAGGTTGGCCGGCTTGATGTCGCGGTGGAGGATCCCCTGGCCGTGGGAGTAGTCGAGGGCCTCCGCCGCCTGGAGGCCCAGGCGCGCGACCAGTCGGGTACGCTCCGCCGACCCGAGTCCCGGCAGGGCCGAGGGGTCGGCGAGGAGGTGGTCGAGTCCCCGGCCGTCGACGAGGGCCATGACGTAGTAGGGCAGGCCGTCCTGCTCGCCCACGGCGTGGATCGGCACGATGTTCGGGTGCTCGAGCCGCGCCACGACCTGGGCCTCGCGGAGGAAGCGGCGGCGACTCGCGGAGTCCCCCAGCGCGTGCCGAGGCAGGACCTTCACCGCCACCCGACGGCCCAGCGGCTCCTGCACGGCCTCGTAGACGATCCCCATCCCTCCCCGGCCCAGTTCGCGGATGACCCGGTTCTCGCCGAGCTGTCGCGACGGGGGGATCATCCCCATCCCGTCCGTCTCGGCCCCCAATCCCGAGCCGGAGAGCAAGGCCGCCCCCTTTCCCCGCTCGAGGAAGGCGACGGCCGGGAGCAGCCGGCGGATCGGCCCAGCGAGGTCGGGGTGACGCGCCACGTACTCCTCGATCGAAGGCTGTTCTCCGCGTCGGCAGCGGTGGGCGAACTCCTCGGCCAGGAGGTCGAGCGGGTCGCGATCCAGCCCGTCGTCCGAATCGACGTCGAGGTCGGGGCCGGATTCGTGGTCGGGATCGGGACGCACGGTCATGGGGCGTGTCCACCCGAGGTCAAGGAGGCCCTTCGAGGAGGCCGGGCACTTCCATCAGGATCGTCCGCAGGCGACCCAGGGCACGGACGTAGCGCTTGCTGGCGGTCCCCTTGGGGATGTCGAGGAACCGGGCGACCTCGTCGTTGCTGAGCTCGTCGAAGTGCCGGAGCGCGAGGACCTCGCGGTCGAGCGGGTCCATCGCCTCGATCGCGTGGGCGAGCAGCTCCCGGGTCTCCTGGCGAATCGCGGCCTGGCTCGGCGAGGTCAGGTCCCCGGCGAACCGCTCGGCCAGGTTCGCCGCGCTCGTCGTCGGGCCGGCGCCTCCGCCCCCTCCCATCGCGACCTCGCGTCCCGCGTCGCGGGCCTCCGCCCCAAGGTGCCGGCGGTGGGCGTCGACCAGCCTCTGGCCTGCCAGCAACAGGACCCAGACCGAGAACGGCATGTCGGTCAGGCCTCGGAAGTGGTCGAGCCGCTGCTCGGCCGCGAGGTAGACCTCCTGCACCAGGTCGGACGGCGAGAGCCTCCCCCGGAGCTTCGGGTCGAGCCGGAGCTTCAAGAACCTGCGCAGCCGCTCCTCATGCGACGAGAAGAGCGCGGCCAGGGCCGCCCGGTCGCCCCCGCGGACGTGACGCTCCCAGGATTCCGCCTCGTCCCCAGGAGTCACGATCGGTCCCGCATGTGCAACGCCAGGCTTGCCTCGAACGACATCACGACGATGCCCACTCGGTCTATTGTGTGGGCTCTCCCCGGAGTTGGGAAGATCCCTCATCCGACCGTCTCCGGCGATTCCGGCCTAATCACGGCGATGCGGACGCGTCCCGATCGCGGAGCCGTTGCTCGGCCCAGAGGCTGTCGTCGTCCGAGAGGGAAGGGACAGGGGGGCGGGAATAGTCGACCGCCCCTCGGCGGTAGGGACCGCCGTCGTAGGCACGATTGAAGACGAACTGGAGGTCGAAGGGGATCTCGGGCTCCCCTTCCCGCAGTGGGATCGGGATGCAGGGAAGCCACTCGCTAAGGCCGAACGGAAGGACCTGGTAGGCGACCTCGTCGGCGCGTCGCCAGGCACGATTGACCAGCACCACGTAATCGGCTGGCGAGTCGAGTTTGGCGATCAACGCGGCCAGGTTGAGGTCGGGCAAGAACGCGGTCGCCCCCCCGCAAGAGATCGAGCTCGATCAGGTTGGCATCACTGTCGAGGATCTCACGCGGCCTGCGGCGGTAGGCTTCGCGGTCGGGCCCGTGACGCTTGTTCGACGGGCTGAGGATCTCGATGAGGGTGATGAGCTTGTGCCCGTTCGCCGAGTCGCGGATCTCGACGAAGTGGTGCCGGATTGGCTCGATGCGGACCTTCAACTCCACCGACCGCGAGACATCCCTCCGAGACCGTTCGAGCACTGCGGCCTGCGACTGCCGAGCCTGGCCCTCCTCGGTGATGCCGATCTCCGGCCGGATCTCGAGGCGAGCGTAGTAGGGGCCGGGGAGGGATTGGTTCAGCTCGGCGCGGATCTCCCCGCCAGCGCTTCCTGGAGATCTGGCCAGATCTCCGGCGCCTCGAGGTACGGGTCCATGCCGGGGAAGTGCGAGGGCATCGGCCTTCAACTCGCCGCACGCTCGAGAACAAGTCACTGTCTCATGGTAACGACTCGCAGCCAGTCCGGGACCTAAGGGTCGATCGATTTCCACGAGTCTGTCAGACTCTTGTCCCAACCCGGCAGTATCATGGGCATGGCGGACGTGTCGAGGGAACGGGAGCCTTGGATCATGGCAACTCGCCGGGCGGACGTGGTTGCGAAGTCGTTGCAGCGCCTCTTCGAGGGAGGGGCCGCCGCGGGCATGCCGGACGGCGAGTTGCTCGCCCGCTTCGTCGCCGGACGCGACGAGGCCGCCGAGCACGCATTCGCCGTCCTGGTCGCGCGGCATGGGTCGATGGTCCTGGCCGCCTGCCGAGGGTTGCTCGGCGACGTCCACTCGGCCGAGGATGCGTTCCAGGCGACGTTCCTCGTCCTGGCGAGAAAGGCCGAGACGATCCGAGAGCCCGACCTCCTCGGCCCCTGGCTCTACGGCGTGGCGCTCCGCACCGCGAAGAAAGCCCGGGGGCAGGGCCTCGGCCTTGCGGCGAAGCAAGGCGGCCCGGTGTCCGAGCCGGTCGATGACTCGCGTCCCGAGCAGGCGACGATTCGGCGAGAAGAGGCCGCATTACTCCACGAGGAGCTCGGACGCCTGCCGGAGTCATATCGCCGGCCGATCCTCCTCTGCGACCTCGAGGGGTTGTCCCACGCCGAGGCCGGGCACCGGCTCCATCTCTCCGCCAACACCGTCAGCGCCCGCCTGAGCCGGGGCCGCAGGCGTCTCCGGAGCCGACTCGTCCGGCGTGGGCTGGCCCCTTCCGCGGCCCTGGTCACCGCCCACGCCACTTCCGCGACCGTGCCCGCCGCACTCGAGACCGTTACAGTCCGCAGCGCGACGGCCTTCGCAACGGGCCACGTCGCCCGGGGGTCGATCTCAGTGGTGGTCGTCACGCTCGCCGAAGCCATGGTCCGGGCCGGTTCCTTCTCTCTCCGCAAGGCCGTCGCCGCGGGTGCGGCGTTGCTGCTCCTCCCGGCGGGGGCGGCGGTCGTCCTGGCCGGCGGCGAGGATTCCGGACGACCCGAGGCTCCCAAGGCCGCCGAGAAGGCTATCGACACTCCGAAGACACCGGTCCCGTCCTTCCCCGGCGCGGTGACTCGGGCCCCGGACTGGGTCAGCCCCCAGGCCCCCTTCGACGTCGCCAAATTCTTCGAGCTCCCACCGCCCGAGGAAAACGCGGCGCCCCTGTATCTCGACGCCCTCTTCGAGTTCAGCAATGAACTGGCCATCTGCTTCCCGGAAGGGCCCGCACGCAAGGCGAGGACCAAAGCACTCGAGGAGCGGAACAAGCGGTTCGGCGAGCTCCTCGTGGCCTCCTCGAAAGACCCGAAGGGGATCTCCGCCGCGACGATCGACGAGACCATCGCCCCCTATGCCGAGGGGTTCCGGAAGCTCGCAGAGGCCCAGCGTCGACCTCGCTGCGTCTTCGCGACCGGCCTGGGCCTGACCGCCCGGCTGCCCCACGCCCAAGGGGCCCGGCACGTCGGTCGCATCGCCGCCTACCGGATCCGCCGCGACCTCGAACGGGGAGAGGTCGACGCCGCGATCCGCGACCTCGAGATCACCCTCCGCCTCGCCCGAGACCTCCGCCCCCGCGGCGGCGCGATCATGCAGTTGGTCGCCGCGTCCCTCGACGCGATGATCATCAAGGATGGCCTCGTGCCGATCCTCACCTCCCCACAAATCCGCCCCGAACACGCCGATCGGCTCCTCGCGATCTTGCGGGAGGATCTCCACGAGTCCGTCGACGGATACGCCGAGGGGATCCGTGAAGAATATCTCTTGCATGTGAAAGTGGTCCGGGACCTGATCTACGACCAGTCCACGCTCGTCCGAGACCTGAAAGACACCGGCTCCCTCAATCCGAACGGGTCGGTCGTCCTCTCGGTCGTCGAGCCCCAAGTGATGGCCGTCCTGGCGGCGAACGCGGCGCCCCCAGCCCCGCCTCGTCCCGCCCCACCCCCTCCGGTCTGGCCGGAGGACATCGACGCCCAGGTCGCGAAGACGACGCCCGAAGAGTTCGCGAAGCTGGTTTCCCGCCTCGACGACTACTATCGACGCCTGCTCACCCTCCGATCGTTTCCCTACATCACACGGTTGGAGAAGGCCCCCGACCGCAAGCTCGCGTTGGGTGGTGACGACCTCCTCTCTCGCGTGGTGTTCGGATACAACCCCGCCCTGGTGGCAGTCACGCGAGGGCTGGGTGTCGACGTCGCCCGGCTCCGCGCCTCGGAGTGCCTGATCGCCCTCAAGAGACAGCGGCTGGTCCACCCCGACGCCCCACCCGACCTCGCCTCGGCCGTCCGCGACGCCGGCCTCGAGGCCATCCCCGCCGACCCCTTCGACGGAAAGCCCCTGCGCTTGGCCGTCATCGACGGCGAACCCGTCATCTACTCGATCGGCCGCGACGGCCGAGACGACGGCGGACTCGTCGACTCCCGGAATGATTCCAGGCCGGGCGACCTGACCTTCCGGTTTTCGACGACAGCATCTCCGCCGAAGTGAGTCTCCGTTCCGAAACCCGGCTTTTTCCTCAAAGCCGGGTTTCTGCCAGAGTCGTTGTCATCCTCCGAAGAAACCTGGCGCGATTCCGCAGGAATGTGGGTCACCTTTACGCAGATCGCGTACACTCTTAGGCAACATGCGTAAATCCAGCCTGCTCGACGCCCTCTTCCCGAAGACTCGCCAAGACATCCTCGCCACGATCTACAGAGATCCGGCGCGTGAGTGGTATCTCTCGGACCTTGCTCGACAGATCGGCGTGACTCCCTCAAGCCTGCAGCGAGAACTCACTAGGCTCGTTCCGGCGGGTATCCTCAGGAGGAGGGAAGATGGAAACCGGGCCTATTATTCGGCCGAGACCCAGAGCCCAATCTTTGCCGACCTTCAAGGATTACTCCTCCGCACCGCCGGGTTGAAGGACGTGATTTGCGAGGGCCTCGAGCCTTTCCACGATCGAATTGTCGTCGCCTTCGTCCATGGCTCGTTCGCACGGCACGCAGAGCATCCGGGGAGTGACATCGACCTCATGATCATCGGGCGCATCGGGCTCGCAGAGCTTGCGACGACTCTCGAGGGGATCGAGAAGACGATCCTTCGTCCGGTCAATCCTTCCCTGTACTCTCCGGAAGAGATTGCGGAGAAACTTGCCTCAGGTCATCATTTCCTCTCAACAGTGATGAGCCAGGAAAAACTATTCGTCATCGGGGGCAAGGCTGAGCTGGCAGTCGCTAGTGAACGCAAACCGCGTTCGGCCGCACCAGACAAGCAAGCAGGAGCTTGACGACCTCCGCACGGTGATCGAGCGGGGCCTCCGCGACGCGGCAATCGTCGGCCTCTCGGCCGATCGTTCCTTCGCGACGGCTCATAACGCCGCCCTGCAGACGGCGGAGATGGCGATCGCCTGTGCCGGCTATCGCGTCGTCGGGCAGGGCCACCATCAGGTGAGCTACGAGGCGGCCGAGATCGCGGTGGGCACGAGCGTCTCGGCGTTCGTGGCCTATTTCGAGATCTGCCGCCGAAAGCGGAACACTCTCGACTACGACGTCGCCAATATCGTCAGCGATCCGGAAGCCGCGGAGCTCTTACGGAAGACGCAGGAGTTCAAGGCGGAGGTCGAGACCTGGATCGCTACGAATCACCCTGGCCTGGCGTGAGGACCGACGAAACAACTTCACCGGATCGACGCCGTGTCCGTTGAGCCGCGGAAGCCCGACTCCGAGGAGAAAGCCGGGCTTCGCGACGGGCCGATCAGTAGGAGTCGGCGCTGATGACTTCGTTACCCGAGATGGTGCCGAGCGCGCGCCAGGCCTCGCCGTTGATGGTGTTCTTGGCGAAGCGGACGGAGCCGTCGCCCATCAGGGTGTTGACGCCGCCGGGGTGGTAGCTCCGCGAGTTGACGGCCGCGAAGGTCGGGCCGCCTCGGCTCTCGCGCAGGCCGATGATGTCGAGGTCCTGGCTGGTGTCGCCGCCGAGCCGGGTGATCCGCTTGTTCGGAGTCCACGCGGTGGTGAAGCCCGTCTCATGCACGGCGCCGTCGACCCACTCGGTGTGGCCGGTCAGGCCGAGGGTGCAGCCGGTGTTGTACTCGGGGGCGACGGTGTGCGGGTCAGCAGAGGACGCCGGGATGTTGTTCATGTTGCTGATGTTCGCCAGGCCGGTCCCGCAGTTGCCCAGGTTGGGCTGATACGTCTTGACCTCCGACGCCACCAAGGTGTTGCTCAGGCCATCGCTGAAATCAGCGAGCCGGCGGCTCCGATTCACGTCGAACGGGGCGCGGTTGGCCACCCCGGCGAACCCGCCCCAGATGTACCAGTCGCCTCGGTTCCAGCCGTAGTTGTTCACGCCGAACCGCCCCGTGGCCGTCACTCGGGGCTGGGGCTGGATCTCGCTCGGGCAGAGGAAACCGTTGATCACCATCGCCGTGATGGTGGAGTTGAACGGCGTGCTGTAACGCTGGGTGAAGTTCATCGCGTCATAGAGCGCATTCTGCTCCATGAACGGGAGGATCCGCCCGTGGACGCTCCAGCCGTTCGACCAGGTAATGGTCGAGCCGCTACCGCTCTGGATAAACGGAGGAGGCAAGGCCCCCGACGACGACTCGTAGTTGTGCAGGGCCAGGCCGAGCTGCTTGAGGTTGTTCGTGCACTGGAGGCGACGGGCCGCTTCACGCGCCGCCTGGACGGCGGGCAAGAGCAGGGCAATCAAGACGGCGATGATGGCGATGACGACCAGGAGTTCGATCAGCGTAAATCCGCGAGACCTCGGGCGTTGCATGGGGGGGATGCTTCTCTTTCCGGAAGGGGGGAACGGAATGTCGCCAAGACCCGCCCGACGGCGGCGAAGTCTCAGACATTAACATTCCTCAATTTTGAGATTGAGATCCAGTCTCAACACGACGACAATTTTTGCCTCATCCTCGTCGCGGTGTCAAGAGGCCATGAGGACCGGGCGGGAAAGATCGGAGCGACGATCGAGACCACATGGCTCGAACTCAACCCTGCGGAGTTGGGCTGAGCGATTGCCAGGATGCTGGTGCGCAAAGCGAACCCGGCGGGGCCGGATCGGATGGATGTCCGAGCGGGCTCGCCGGGCTGACCGCCTGTCCTGTTATCCGAGAGGAGAAGGGACGATCGAGCTCCAAGTCGGGGAGGGCTCGGTCCCAACCTCCGGACCGTCGCTCACCGCGCCCTGCCGCGAGAGTAGCCGCCATATCCGCCGCTCGGCTGGCCGCCGCCATATCCGCCGCTCGGATAACCACCGCCCGGCCAGCCGCTGGTGCGGCCGGGGTAGGGATACGGCGAGGGCCAGCAGCCACCACCGGTGTTGTAGGGCGGGTAGCAGGGGCGGGAAGGGGGCGGCCAGCAGCCGCCTCGCGGAGGATATCCGCCGCCGCAGTACCCACCGGTGCCGTAGCCCCCACCCCCGTAGTTGCCGCCACCGTAGCCACCGCCGCTACCGTAGCCGCCGCCGCCACCATACCCACCGCCACGGTTCCCCCCGTGCCCGCCGTTGGCCTGGGCCGGTGCGGCGGCGAGCGCCAACCCGGCGAGTCCCAGCACCCCGGCGAGGACCATTCCCTTCATGGACCGCAACCCACCGACCGTCACTTCTCCTCGCATGTTCATCGGCATCGGAGTCGTCCTTTCCTATCGGTTAACCCTTCGCCAACTTCCAGGGCCCGTTCGCGAGCCCCTTCGCCAGGGTTATCAGGCCCGATGGAATCGACGGACAAACACACGCGGATTTTTCCGAGGTGATGATATCCCGGTGATGCCCGGATGACCGGCTCCTCTGGCACGAGGGCCGCGCGCGGGCTTGATGCAGCCGATTTCATCGACGGCCTAAGTCGGGTTTAGCTTAGCCCCTTGGCCTCGCTCCTGATCGGCCGACGTCGATGACGGGCCGGATGGCCCTGGGGCTGCTCCCGGGGATGGCCTAAAGACTGGGTCCGAATTTCGCGAAGGAAGGGAAGGGAATCATGTCCGAAGTGTCGAGGCGCAATTTCCTGGGGCGGCCGCCGTCGCGGGCGGGGCGGCGGGTGCGGACGGGGTCGCCAGGGCGAGCGACTACGGCGCGAACGACAAGGAGCACGGTGAGAAGCCCGAGCCGATCCCGACGATCCGCTGCGCGATGGAGTCCGAGAAGGGGAGGCACACCGCCGGGGGGGTTCTCCCGCGAGGCGACGGTCAAGCAGTTGCCGATCTCCGAAGGGCTCGCGGGCGTCTCGATGCGGCTCCAGCCCGGCGGCGTCCGCGAGTTGCACTGGCACGCCAAGGCGGCCGAGTGGGCGTTCATGCTCAAGGGGCGCGTCCGCACCCACAGTCATCGCCCCCGACGGCACGTCGGAGACCAACGACTTCGAGGAGGGGGACGTCTGGTATTTCCCCCGAGGCCACGGCCACGCCCTCCAGGGCATGGGGCCGGGCGAGGCCCACTTCATCCTGATCTTCGACGACGGCCACTTCTCCGAGTTCGGCACCTTCGGCGTCAGCGACTGGTTCGCCCAGACGCCCCCCGAGGTCCTCGCCAAAAACTTCGACGTCCCCGCCTCCTCGCTCGCGACGTTCCCCCGTCGCCGAGTCTTCATCGCCCCTGGCTCCGGCGCCGGTGCCCCATCGCCAGGACAGGATGCTCATTCCTCCTGATCGATCCGACCCGCCGAGGGCCGCCACGCACTCCGGCGGCCCGTCGCGTGGGGAGAACCTACCTCAACGCCTGGGTCCAAGCAAGAGTTCATGAGAACTCATACTCGCTCCCTCCAATAATCACGTCGTGGTATCCCCATAGGAACGGATGTTCGCCACCCGATTTTTGACGCGGAT
Organism: Singulisphaera rosea; assembly: GCF_054877945.1. Taxonomy (NCBI): domain Bacteria; kingdom Pseudomonadati; phylum Planctomycetota; class Planctomycetia; order Isosphaerales; family Isosphaeraceae; genus Singulisphaera; species Singulisphaera rosea. The sequence goes on from NZ_JBTYIP020000013.1 coordinate 76,617, forward strand.
CGCCCTTGCGACGGGGAGAGGAATTCATAAAAAATAGAATCACAACAAACTTCGTCCCGACCGTCAAAAAAAACCGCTAGAGAACTGATGAGGGGCCGCGGGATCTCCAATCCTTCCCCAGGCCCGGGTCGCATCGGTCGTGTTGCCAGGCTCGTTGAAGGCCTTTCGGGGCTTCGGACGTGGGCCGCTGCGCGCCGCCACCGTCTCCGCCTTTTTATTCCGGGAGGACATCGAATGCCAGCGAAGCGTCGCGGCTTTACGTTGATCGAGCTCCTCGTCGTGATCGCGATCATCGCGGTCTTGATCGCATTGCTCCTGCCCGCGGTCCAGTCGGCGCGCGAGGCGGCGAGGCGTGCGCAGTGCACGAACAACCTGAAACAGATCGGGTTGGCGATGCACAACTACCACACGGCGGTCGGTTCGTTCCCCTGGAATTCGTGCGGCGCCTCGCAGATCTACCCGACCCCCAACACGCCCGGCGACGGCAAGGGGAACACCTGGGCCAACTTCGGCGGACTGACGCTGATGCTCCCCCAGATGGAGCAGATGGCGCTCTACAACGCGATCAACTTCAGCTTCGGGATGTATCCCTTCCAGGACCAGGTCGACCCCGTCCAGGGGACGGCCATCTACCAGACGGTCGCGTCGTTCCTCTGCCCGAGCGACTCCGGCCGAGGGCGGAACAACTACCGATCCTCCCAGGGGACGAACTTCGACTGGAACGCCCGGATGGCCGCGAACGGGGGGATCTGGCGCGTGAACGCCGTCGACGGCGAGCCGATCTCGTCGGTCGCCAACATCATCGACGGCACGTCGAATACCATCGGATTCTTCGAGCGGAACCGGGGCGACGGCGACCCCGGCCGGTATCGCCCGGGCGACGTTTATGTGGGCGTGGGCATCTCGGGGTTCCCGACGTACATCCTCCAGAACGCGCAGGACCAGACCTACCTCACCGGCACGGCGATCCCGGCATGCGTGAGCGCCAGCACGAGCGGCACCCCGACCTACGACTGGGGCGGCTGGACCTGGGCCGGGGGCGAGTACTCGACGTCGGTCGGCAACTTCGTCCTGACGCCCAACAGCAAGACGCCCGATTGCTCCCCCTGGGGGACCTACGGCACCGGCTACGGCTTCTTCTCGGCCCGAAGCTGGCACCCGGGCGGCGTCAACGTCCTGATGGACGACGGCTCGGTGCGCTTCCTCAAGGACTCGATCAACCCGACCACGTACTACGCCCTCGCCACATCGACCGGCGGCGAGGTGATCAGCGCCGACGCATTCTAGGGCAAAAGAGCTCAGGTTATATCCAAGAGACAGTTTTTCGATCGATCTCTTACAAGCCCGAAGCGAGGGCGAGTGAATGGTTTCGTAAAACGGCGAAACGAACTCAACGACCCAACCTCGGGCTAGGAAAACGAGAGAAGACGATCCGCAGATGACGCGGATTGGCACAGATAAAATTGATAGATCGCGAGATTTTATTTTATCTCTGCCAATCTGCGTCATCTGCGGATGAATCTGTCTTTTCTTGTCCATGTTTCATCGGTTGTTCGTTCTATGTAGATTCCTGGTCGTTGAACAAATTGACTCGCTTGCGCTTCGGGCTTGTGTTCGGAGAGAGGCGACAAGAACGTAATCCGCCCATGGGGCGAATCGGCCAGGCCCCGAGCGGCCAGGATTCGTCCGGCCTGCCACCATCCTCCTTCGGGACCCATCGAACATGAACCGAGCGACGACCCCGCGGCGACTCTCGCTCGCCTTCGCCCTGCTCGCGGTCGCAGGCTGCGGCCCTTCCGTCGAGCCACCCCCGACCTCACCGGTGCTGACCCCGGAGTCGACGAAGGCCGTCATCAACAAGGTCAACGAGGCCCGAGGGCAGATGAAGCCCGTGGGATTGCCGAAGAAGAAGAGCCCCGCCAAGAAACGGATTTCCACCGCACTCGCCGGGCCGGCCACGATCTCCTGAAACGTCGTCAGCCGCCCTCCACAATCCATTCGATCCCCGATGGCCCCGCGTTGACGACCGGCGTGTGGCCGATGATCGCGGTCTTCCCGGCGCAGCCGTGGATGTGGCCGCAGACGACCAGGGACGGGTGGACGCGGAGGATGGCGTCGCGGACGGCCCGGCTGCCGAGGCTCTGGCCGTTCGAGGCGACGTCGACCGCCCCCTTGGGGGGCGAGTGGCTCACGAGGACACATCCCGGAGGACAGCCTTCCAGCAGCCCCTCGGCCTGCTCCTCGTTGAAGTCGTAGCTCCAGGCCCCGAACGGGGTGACCGGGATCCCCCCACCAATCCCGAAGAAGGTGATGCCGGAGAGGGTGACTCCATTGCCGTGCAGGATGTGGACCCCGGGCCAACCGTGGCAGGCCCGGGTCAGTTCGTCGGTCGACTCGTTGTTGCCGGCGACGAGGACCGTGGGCTTGCCCACGAACCTGAGCACGTCGATGCAGACGGAGAGTTGTCGCCGGACATTCCCGAAGTCGCCGGCACCGACGAGGATGTCGGCGGAGTCGGACTGTTCCACCAGATGCCCGGCGGCCGAAGCGTCGGCATGGAGGTCGCTGAAGAGGAGGAGCTTCAAGGCCACGATCCTCCGGAGAGGGCAGGGCACGAGATCGAGGTCGGGATCCCTCGTGCCACGATACCGGGCGGATCGGGCCCTGGGAAGGCGGACGCGGCACGCTCGAGGGCGGGCCGACGACCGGCAGGTCAGCCCTTCCGAGATCCCTTGCCGCCCGTGATCTGGGCCGGGGTGCCGGGGGCCTTGGGGGCGGCCTGGAATTCCTGGGCCGTCATCTTCTGGAGGGTCGAGCCGTCCTGCATGAGGACGATGCCCCCCGAGTCGGGGGCCGTCTTCTCGTAGGCAAGGATCTTATCGGCCGCCCCCGCGACGACGGGTGCCCCGAAGAGGAACACGATCTCGCCGGTCTTCACCTTGTAACAGCCGGTCGGGAACGCGCGCTCATATTTGGCGAACTCAGACGGCTTCGCGACCGGCTTCCCTCCGTTTTTTTCGCCGTTGCGGATCTCGAGCATCTGCTTCAGGTCGTCGAAGCCCTGGTTCGTGACGTTCTCCTTGCGGGCCTCCGACGTTGCCGGCGTAGGGGACGAGTTGCAGCCCCCGGACCCCGCGGCCGCGATCAACGCCGCCGCCAGGACTCCGCGAATCGGGCGAATCATCGATGACGCTCCTCGGCGTGGTAATGAAAGAGGGGCAGCCCGAATACCGGGCCGCCCCGCGATAGTAACGTTCTGCCCCTCTTTCGAGAGACGCTCGATCCAAAGGCTCAGGCTGAGGAATCACAAAGCGTCGGCGCTGATGATTTCGCCGCCGGCCCGGGTGCCGACGGCGCCCCAGGTGAGGGGATTGACCGTGTTCTTGATGAACTTGACCGAGCCGTCGCAGGCGACCATGTTGACGCCGCCGGGGTGCCAGCTCCTCGCGGCGGTGTGAGCGGCCGTGATGGAGCTATCCCCGCAGTCGGGCCAGGGCTTGTTGGGGGTGTAGGTGTGGGTGTAGTTGGTGCATTCGGGGATGAACCGATAGTACTCGAGGCCGCGGTAGGCGAGCAGGCGACTCGTGAGCGACTGGCAGACCGTCGGGACGACCTGGGTCGGGTTCGTGAACGTGCCGCCGGCCTGGTGCGGGTCGAGGTAGCCATTGCCGGTCATCGCCGTGGCGAGCGCCGGCCAGCTCGACGAGACGCCCGCGTTCCCGTAGCGCGAGCGGATCGTTTCGGCGAACAGGGCGGTGTTCGAGGTGCCGTCGCTGATCGCGGCGATCGTGCAGGGCAAGACCCTCAGGTATTGCGGGTTGCCGGCGCCGTTGATCGTCTGCGGCTGGCCGAGGTCGTACTGGACGATGAACGGCCCGACAAAACCCGAGTTCGGCTCCGAAAGGACCGGGCAAGGGCCCCCCGCGGTGTAGGGGCAGTTGTAGTACTGGGCCGCCGTGTACCCGAGGTTCCCAAAGTAGTTCGTCTTGCCGCAAGGGATATTGCTCCCCCCCACGTCACCGCACGTCCCCGAGGACGGGTCCGACGGGCAGAGGAAAGCGTTCACCTGCGTCAGCCGAGCGGTCTCATTGATCTCCAGGCTGCCTCCCCCGTTCGAATCGACGGCGAGGTTCCAGGTGTTGAAGAGGTTCCCCTGCTCGAGATACGGCATCATGATGGGGAGGAAATTCACCCGGCTGCCGCCCATCGAAACGTACGGATAGGGGCCGAAGTTCGGGGGGAGCGTGGAGTTGGTCGACTCGAAGTTCAGGGCCGCCAGCCCCATCTGCTTGAGGTTATTGACGCACTGCGCACGCCGGGCCGCCTCGCGGGCCGACTGCACCGCGGGCAACAAGAGTGCGATCAACACGGCAATGATCGCAATGACCACGAGGAGCTCAATTAAAGTAAAACCGCGGCGTTGCGCCATCTTGATCTCTCCGATCCCGATAATGAGTTCACTCCGCCACGGCACGAGGCGGCCTCAACCGAAGCTGGGAGGCTGCCCGGCTCGTCCGGACACCGCGCGGCGTCCAGGATGGTGGAACAATGATCGGCCTCCGGCCGAAAGGGCCATCGCCCTGGGCTGGTCCAGGTACGAGAGACCCTATAATGTCGAGCGGGCCCACGCCGAGAGCGTAGGCGGACGGGGGGAGAACCCGCACGACTTGCGAAAGTATAGACAGCTTTACGAACAGGATCAAGCCAATGCTGGTTTCTTCATTTTCTGCGTTTTGTCATTGTGAAGGAATCGAGATGACCACACGACTAAAAAGTCACACTCTTACACCCAAAACGTGACCAAGCACCATGGCATGAACCCATACACCTCTCATCGCAAGGGCGAACGTCCGATCCGAACTCTATTTTCTATCGCATCCGAAGTCCGGTGGGCGGCGTTGAAACGGGAAGAAGGCAGGACAGGGAACAGCTTGCCTTGCTTTTGCAAGCGCAATTACCCGATCGGGATTCGGGACGGATGAGACGGGTGCCCCACAACTCCACCGAAAGCGAAGCGAGACGCCGGAGAGGAGGGACCTTTTTCAAGTCGCCTAACAAGCCGAGCCGAATGCCGCGGGGCAAGAGTGCCCCACCCACCGGGGGGAGGGTGGCGTACGGCACGTGCCCGTTCGATTTCTGGACCCTGGGATGCTGAGCCGGATCTATCGATGTGTACGCGCAGGCTCAAGCCGTGTATGCGCAGGCTCAAGCCTCGGCCGGGAAGGCCGAGGCTTGAGGATTTGTCGGGGGAGCGGGGGGAAGCAGTTACCGGGCGCGGGAACGGGCGGCGACGGGTTTGGCGCTGGCCAGGGGCTCGGGGGCCCCTTCGAGGGGTTGGCCGACTCGGGCGGCGTCGAGGCGGGACTGGATCTGAGCGGCATAGTCGGGGGAGAGCTCGAAGCCGAGGTAGCGACGGCCTAGCTTCTTGGCGACGACCAGGGTCGTGCCGCTGCCGCCGAAGGGGTCGAGGACGACCTCGCCGGGGTTCGAGCAGGCGCGGATGATCCGACCGAGCAGTTGCTCGGGCATCTGGCAGCCGTGCCAGCCTGCGCGTTCCTTGAACGTGCCGCAGACGCGGGGGACGTACCAGGTGTCGCCGTCGGCGGGGAAGCTGTCGGGGATGTCCTGAGGGCGGAGGATCCAGGTGTCGTCGGGGATCCGGCCTTTGGGATTTGCCCTCGCATCGCCGTAGACCAACTGACGCGCCGAGGGGACCCGGATGTCCGCGTCGTTGAAGGTGAAAGACTTCGCGTCCTTGGAGAAGTAGAACAGGTGGGCGTGGCTCCGGCTGAACTTCTTCTTGCAGTGGACGCCGAAGGTGTAATACCAGATCACCCAGCTCCGGAGCGACAGGCGACGCTCGCGGTGGAAGATGAGTTTGAGCTCGGCCGCGTACTCGTCGCCGATCGCCAGCCAGAAGGTCCCCGTCGGCTTGAGGACGCGGGCGACTTCGGTCGCCCAGAGCCTCGTCCAGTCGAGGTACTTGTCTTCGTCGAGCCGGTCGTCGTAGACGTCGTAATCATAGCCGATGTTGAACGGAGGGTCGGCGAAGACCAGGTCGATCGACTCGGACTCGACCCGTTTGAAGAGGTCGAGGCAATCCCCTTGGTGCAGGCGGTCGAGGGCCAACGGGCCGTTCTCTGACATTCGATCACTCCTCGTCGACGGGGGCAGGGGGAATCGAGTCACCAAGGGGCTGGCCGTTGCCACTCTCGTCGCTGTCGATCCGATACTGGGCGAGCTTCTTGTGCAGGGTGTTTCGGTTGATCCCCAGCCGGGCGGCGGCCTTGATCTGGACCCGTTCGCAGGCCATGAGGACCTGCTGGATCAGCTCGCGCTCGACCTGGTCGACGATCCGCTTGTGGAGGTCGTTGGCCTGGGGTCCCGCGGCGCGGACGCCCTGGCGAACCAGCTCGGCGGTCATGCTCGCGAGGTCGCCCCCCCTCGAGCGGATCGGCCGCGGGGCCGCGATGCCGCGCAACTGGGGAGGCAGGTGCTCGACCGTGAGCTCCGGGCCGTCCCCCAGGATCACGGCGCGCTCGACGTAGTTCTGCAACTCGCGGACGTTGCCCGGCCAGTCGTGCTCGCGTAGGAGGCGCATCGCCTCCGGATGGACGCGGCGGACCTCGCGGCGGTTCTGCTCGGCGTAGCGCTTCAGGAAGGCGTCGACCAGCAGGCTGATGTCCTCCCGGCGCTCGCGGAGCGGCGGGAGGTAGATCGGCACGACGTTGAGCCGGTAATAAAGGTCTTCGCGGAATCGGCCCGAGTCGATCTCGTCGAGTAGGTCGCGGTTGGTGGCGGCGATGATCCGGGTGTCGACCTTCTTGGTGCTCGTGTCGCCGACGCGCTCGAACTCCCCTTCCTGGAGGACGCGGAGCAGCTTGACCTGGAGCTTGGGGGAGGTGCTGTTAACCTCATCGAGGAAGATGCTGCCGGTGTGGGCGGCCTCGAACCGGCCGGTGCGGTTGTCGACGGCCCCGGTGAACGAGCCTTTGACGTGGCCGAAGAGCTCGCTCTCGAGGAGGCTCTCCGAAAGGGCACCGCAGTTGACGCGGATGTAGGGGCCGGAGTACCTCGGGCTGAGGTCGTGGATGGCGCGGGCGATGAGCTCCTTGCCGGTCCCGGTCTCGCCGACGATGAGGACGCACGCGCGCGACGGTGCGACTTGCTGGGTCGTCCGGAAGACCTCGAGCATCGGCGGCCCGGAGCCGATGATCCCCGGCAATGTGAGGTCTCCCACCGGGCGGGGGGAAGGTCGATCGTAAGGGGTGGCCATCGCCGCGCGTCCTTCCCAACCCAAAAGGCCGGCGACCGTCCCCGGGCGTGCGAGCCGCACCGAGGCCGGCCGATAGACCTTCCTCTCCTGATCCTAATCCTAATCCTAGTCCTGTCCGGGTCATCCGGGCATTCGGTCGAACGCCCGGGACACGGCCGGTCGGGCGTCAACCGCCCTCGGGCAGGCATCCGACATCACTCGAGACATCACGGTTTGGCGTCGGCCGGAGGCGGGACGGCCTCGGCGTTGGGCGACTCTTCGGCCGGGGCCGGCGGAGAGGGGGCCGATTCCGGTGCGGGGGTCGCCGGGGTTGCGGGAACGGGGACGTTGACGAGCGGCAAGTTATACCCTCTCAGCCGGGTACCGACCGGGGCCGACCTGGGCCGGAGAGCCCCGACGACCGAGGCCAGGCCCGCCCGCAAAGAGGGGTCCTGTTCGCGGTCCAGGGCCACGGCGAGTGCGACCTCCTGGTCGCCCGTCACCAGGGGGCCGAACCGCTGGAGGCTCCGGGTCAGTTGGGCTGCGGAATTGAGCCGCAAGGGGGCCGGCTTGGACGGGTCGAGCAGGACGTCGGCCAGGCCGCGTTGGGCCCCCGCGTCGGCGATGTCGCCCAGCGTCGAAGACACCGCGAGGCTGGTCGCCGGGGCGTTGAGCGCGAACGCCAGGGCGGGCTCGACGCGGGTGAGATCCGGCTCGAACGGGCTGCCCGGCCTTGCGGCGATCTGGGCGAGCAAAGCACCCGCCTCCTGGGCATACGCCGCGCGAGCTTCGGGCGAGAGCCCCGACGGTCGGCCGCCGATCTGCCGCTCGAGCGAGGTCGCATTCGGGGGCGTGACCACGAACTTGACGCCCGGGTAGTTCGCCAACGTCGGGGCCAGGTCCACTTCCATCTTGAGCGGGCCGACGACGTACGTCGGGATCTCGCTCGTCCGGGCGTCGGACCGGAGGTTCGACAGGGTGTCGACGAGCCGCCAGCTCCCCTCGATCGAGTGGGGATCAACCAGAATCAGCTCGACGTCGGCCGACTCGGCGGCGGCGCGGAAGCCTTTGTCGCCGGTCGGGGCGAGGATGCTTTCATAGCCCAGTGCGTTGAGGTCGCCGACCAAGCGTCCCCCTCGGGCGTTGTTGCCGTCGATGACGATCGCCTTGGGGGAGGAGTGCCCGGTCAGGAACCGGCCGAGGACCGGGACGAGTAAGCTCGACCCCGCGAATCGGTGAGGAGGCTCGAGGCGGACGAGGGCGCGGGCGGCCGCGAACTGGACCCGTCGGCTCGGGGCCGAGAGGGCCTCGACCAGCGGATGGAGCCCCCGGCCGTTCGCCAGCACGTCGCGGTCGGTCACCTGGCCCAGGGCGGTCGCGGCGGTGGCCGCCAGGTCGAGCTTGCCGTCGGCGATCGCCGTCCGGAGCACCTGGCCGAGGATCGCCGGCCCCGAGGCCAGGGCGGTCGAATAGGCGTCGGTCGGGTCGCTCGCGGGGAAGTTCGTGAAGCCCGCCCGTTCGACGGCCTTATCCAAGGCCAGGCTGACGAACACGACCTGGGCCGGCACGCTCGACGGGTCGAGCCGCAAGGCCTGGCGGGCCAGCCGCAGGCCGAAGTACGCCTCAGCCTCGCTCTTCGTCACCTCGTGGGCTTCGGGCAGCTTGCGGGCTTCGCTCCAGGACCAGACCCGGACGAGGTCGCCGGGGAACTCGACGGCGTGGACGTGGAACTTCCTCGCCTGGTCGACCAGGGTATGGACCGGCGACTTCCGCTGCGACGCGATCGACCGGCCCGTGATCCGTTCGACGGCGCGTCGGGCGGCCTCCTGGGCCGGCGAGTCGTCGACGCTGAGGGCCGCGAGGTAGGTCAGGTCCGACAGCGCCCTCGGGTCGCCGATCGAGCCCAGGGCATCGGCCACGTCGGCCACGAGCTTGGGATCGGTGCTGTCGAGGGTCGCGATCAGCGGGGGGACGACCGAGCGGCCGAGCCGACCGATGTTCACGGTGATCAGCGCCCGGTCGGTCGCGGAGATGCCGGGCTGGTCGAGGGCCTTGACCAGGGCCGGGACGGCGTAGGGGCCCGACTCTCGGAGTCGCTCGACGGCATAGTCCTGCTCGTGGCGGGTCTTCGTGAGCGCGGCGATGAACCGGTCGATCCGATCCGTCCGGGTCGAGTTGCGGAGGACCGCGGCGGCGAACATGTCATTCAGGGGCTTCGCCAGCTTCCGGGTCTCGGGATAGTTGTCCAGGCGGAGGACCGAACCGACGCCGTACCGGTCGCGGATCTCGACCAACGCGGCGTCGTCGGGCTGGCTCTTGAGGAACTTGTCGAGGAAGGGGAGGGCGTGCGAAGGCTGCCCGGTGCGGACGAGGTAGTCGGCCGCGTTCCAGAGCTCCTGCGGCGTCTTCGGTTCCGGGATGAACGATTCGGGGCCGGGGACCTGGCCTCGGACGTCGGCGACGCCCCCCAGCGCGAGGAGTGCCGAGAAGCAGGCCACGACGCAGGACTTCGCCAGGCGGTCGCGGTAGGAGGGGTTTCGGCGCATTGGGGTCGGGTCCGCTTTGCTAGGCCATCGGTGAGGACGAATCGAAACCGTTGACGTTAGATTCCCAGGCGCTCCTGGACGACCAGGTCTTCGTAGGTCTCGCGTCGACGGACCAGGCGGCCTTCCGCCCCATCGACGAGCACCTCGGCGGCGCGGGGACGCGTGTTGTGGTTAGAGGTCATGACCATGACGTACGCCCCGGTCGAGCGGGGGAGGGCACAGCCTTTCGCCAGGAAGTCTCCGCTCTCGCAGACCGGCCAGATCCGGCGGAACGACTTCGGAGAGCGTGGGCCGGATCCGGGCGTTCATCGCGGCTCCCCGAAACCGGGACCGCTTCACTCCCGACTGCTTGGTATATAACACACGACTGGCCGGGGTGCCGGGGTTGGGTGCCATGGGCTGGTATTCCACTCCGTGAGCCAACGCAACGGATGGCGCCGGGCCTCGCCGAGAGGACCGCCTCGCGATCGACATCAAGCCAACTTCGCCTTCCAGGCGGCCAACTGCCGGTCCACCTCGGCAGGCGCGGTGGATCCGTACGACCGGAACGCCTTGACAGCGTTGGCGACGCCTAGGATCTCCTTGACGCCGGCCCCGAGGCTCTCGTGGGCCTTGGCGAAGGCCTCGTCGGGCAGGTCCGCCAGTCGCCGGAGCTTCTGCTGCACGCAGAGGCCGACCAGGTGGCCGATGACCTCGTGGGCGGTGCGCTGGGGGACCCCCTTGAGGATCAGGTACTCCATCAAGGTCGTGGCGTCGAGAAAGCCTTCGTCGAGCCTCGCAGCGATCGTATCGGCCCGGAGGGTTGCGCCGGCGACGACGACGGCCGCCAGTTCCAGGCACGCCTCGACGGTGTCGAAGGCGTCGAAGATCGGCTCCTTGTCTTCCTGGAGGTCGCGGTTGTAGGCGAGCGGCAGCCCCTTGATGAGTACCAAGAGCGTGTTGAGCGCCCCGACGACGCGGGCGGTGCGGCCCCGGATCAGCTCCAGGACGTCGGGGTTCTTCTTCTGCGGCATGATGCTGCTGCCGGTGCAGATCGCGTCGGGGAGCGCCAGGAAGGAGAACTCCTGGGTGCTCCAGAGGACCCACTCCTCGGCCCATCCCGAGAGGTGCTCGGCGATGAGCGTCAGGACGAAGACCGACTCGACGGCGAAGTCGCGGTCGCTGGAGACGTCGAGGCTGTTGGCCGCGACCGAGTCGAAGCCGAGAGCTTGCGCGACATGCTCGCGGTCGATCGGCAAGGTCGTGCCGGCCAGGGCCGCGGCCCCCAGCGGGAGGACATTCAGTCGCTTGCGACAGTCGGCCACGCGATCGCGGTCTCGGGCGAGCTTCTCGACGTACGCGAGGAAATAGTGGGGCGCGAGCACCGGCTGGGCGCGCTGGAGGTGCGTGTAGCCGGGGAGGATCAGGTCGCGATGTCGGTCGGCGGCCGCGACGAAGGCCCGCTGGAGCTCGGTGAGCCGTCCCTCGACCCGGTCCAGGGCGTCGCGAATCCAAAGTTTGACGTCGGTCGCGACCTGGTCGTTGCGGCTCCTGGCGGTGTGCAGCTTCCGGCCGACGTCCCCAAGGCGATCGATCAGGGCCGCCTCGACGTGCATGTGCACGTCCTCGCGTTCGAGCGTGAACGCAAAGTTCCCCGACTCGATCTCAGCCCGAATTTCCGACAAACCCCGCACAATTTGCTGGCATTCGTCGGAAGTGATCAAACCCACGTGGGCGAGCATCTCGGCGTGCGCGACCGAACCCCGGATGTCGTGCTCGAAGAGTCGACGATCAAACGAGATCGATTCCGTGAAACGCTCGACGCGACGATCGGTTCCTTCGCCGAACCGGCCACCCCAGGCTTTGCTTGCCACCGATCATCGCCCTCAACTCGAATCGCAGTGCGCACAACATTGGCACAGACCCGCCTTATTTTAGGCAGTCCTAGGTCGTGAGTCAACACGCCGAGCGAGGGCTCGGGTGGGGTTCCGGCAATATGCCGAGATGGGGAAGGAGGGGCGAAGAGTGAGGATTGCGGAAGGAGTGGAAGTCCCGACACCCGGCTCATTTCGCAAGGACGTGGGTGTCGGGACGGTTTGTTACTTGGCGGAAGCGGGGGTCGCGCGGGCGACGCCGATGGCGCCGGTGGCGACGCGATCGCCGGCGGCGCCGGCGGGCTGGCTCTTGAGGTCGTCGGCCTTGGCGTGGACGACGACGCCTCGACCGAGGATCGACGCCGGGCCGGAGAAGCTCAGGGCCGGGTCGACGACGTCGAGCTTGGCATGGCCCTTCTCATCGGCCTCGATGTTGCCGAGGTCGCCGACGTGCCGCTTACCGGCGGACGGGGCGGCGTGGGGGGAGCCCGTCGGGTTGAAGTGACCGCCGGTCGTCATCCCATCGTCGCCGCTGGTGTCGCCGAACTCGTGGATGTGGAAGCCGTGCGAGCCCGGGGTCAGCCCGTGGATGTGGGCCTCGACGCGGACGCCCTCGGCGGTCTTGGTGAAGGTCACCTTGCCCGACGCCTCGCCCCCCTTCTTGGTCGCGTGCAGGACGGCGACGGCCTTGGTCACCGGCGCGGCCTCCGCGCCATGAGGCGCCTGGGCCTGCGAACCGATCGCGGCCACGGCGACGAGGCCGCCGGCCGCCAGGGCGGATGTAAGGAAGCTCTTGAGTGTCATGGTGCTGTCTCTCCTGGTCGTGTCTCAATTGAGGTTCGGTCGGGACCGCGACGCCCGTGCCGTTGAAAGTTAGCCTGGGGCGATCGCGCTCACAAGGGGCTTCTCGCCCGTCCTCAGGCCGGTCCGGAGCCGTCGGCGACCCCCACGATTTCCGCAAACGAAGGGCCGAGGGCCGAGCCTACTTCGAAAATCCTCGGAGTCTTCTCCTCATCGCCAGCCGCCCTGTCTAGAGCGGCTAACCTTCGCGTGGCATCTCTGATTGATACAAGCCCGAAGCGCAAGCGAGTGGATTTCCACGGGAGAAATCGAAGAAGATTCACTCGCTTGCGCTTCGGGCTTGCAAAAAGCCATTCTGCGGGAGCCCTCGGGTGGTTGCAATCCGGGCGTGATCCGCTCAAAACGCGTGTTATCGACATCTTCGATCACCTGGACAAGCCCCCCCACGGCCTGCGATAAGTTGCCGGGCCGGCCGCTCGAGAGAATCCCGACGGTAGGCCGTCGCGGAGCCGAGCCCCTGGAGAACGACATGCTCGAGCCGAGCGTTACCATTAGAGACTCCCCGGTCCACGGCAAAGGCGTCTTCGCCGACCGGGACATCCCGGCCGGGGCCGCCATCCTCGAATATGCCGGTGAGCGAATCTCCCGCGAGGAGGCCGAGCGCCGCGAGTCGGGGAATGCCGAGGGCGGAGTCACGTACATCCTCTGCTTCGACGAGAGCACCTTCATCGACGGCGCCGTCGGAGGCAACGCGGCGAGATATCTCAATCATTCCTGCGAGCCCAACTGCACGATCCGCCGGGAAGGCGGCCGCGCGACGATCGTCGCCTCGATGCCGATCTTGGCGGGCCATGAACTCTTTTTCGATTATGCATTCGACCCCGACGACACGCCCGTCCCCTGCCATTGCGCCGCGTCGGGATGCCGGGGCGTCCTCAACGAGCTCCCGAGGACGGATCATTAAGTAAGCGGAGACCGCAGTGCGAGGGTGAGACTGAGTTTGCCCCAAACCCACCGCCATGGCCAGCGGCGGCGGCGTCGTTTCAGGGAATGGGGTCGGGTCTCCGGCTTCGATGTCGTTCCGTAAAAGGCCCGATGTGAACCGGGCCGGGAGCCGGTCCCAGCTTTTCTCCGACGGGCGTAACGAAAGTGGGGACCGCTTTCGTGAGGATATGCCGACTTTCGGAACGGACACCGGCCGGGCACACCGATTGACCTGCCAGGCTCGGTCTCGCACAATCGGAAGATCGCAACAATCCTTGAATGGCGAATCTGTTTCCACCGAGGGTCATCCCACGATGTCTTCCGGACAAGCGTCTGATCCGGCCTCCCCCGGCTCGGCGTCGAGCGTCCCTGCCGACGGTCCGATTCTCCCGGCGCAAAGCCCTGTCTCCTCCCCCAAGATCGTCCCTCCCGTGGCGCTCGTGGCGCTGGCCCTGGCCGCCGGTCTCGCGGCCGGGGTCGCGTCGTACTTCATTGGCGAGTCGACCTTCGAGCATTTCAAGGCCGCCTCGGTCACGTCGGACTTCCGAGGCGTGAGCGTCTCGATGCCGAGCGTCGAGACCCAGGCCATGGCCGACATCCAGAATGCGATCCTGACCTACGCGGCGATGGCCATTGCCCTTGCCCTCGCACTCGGGATCGCCGGCGGTCTGGCCCGGCATTCGACGCGGGCGGGCCTGATCGGGGCGGCCGTGGGGATTGTTCTCGGCCTGCTCGCGGCCGTCGGGCTCTCCTACGGCATACTCCCGCCGTTCCTGCGGACGACCACCCAGGCGAATACCGACGACCTCCTCCTGCCGCTGCTCGTCCTGGGGTCGATCTGGGGGGCCATCGGGGCCGCCGGCGGCCTCGCCTTCGGCGTCGGGCTCGGGGGCAAGGACCGGATCCTCCGCGCCACCTTCGGCGGCCTCGTCGGCGGCATCCTCGGCTGCTTCCTCTTCCAACTCGTCGGGGCCGCCGCCTTCCCGCTCGACGGCGCCACCGAGCCCCTCTCGAAGTCGTCGACCTCTCGCATGGTCGCCCGCTTCTCCGTCACGGTCCTCGTCGCCCTCTGCGCCGTGGTGGCCGTCCAGCTCTCGGGGAAGAAAACGCGGAAGGCCTCCGTGGCGTGATCTTAACGTCCCTGGCCCGAAACCCGGTTTTTTCTTCAAAACCGGGTTTCTGACCCCCACTCGACGCCGACAACCCTCGCTGGACGGAGCAAGCTTATGGGTCGGCTGCAGATTTCGATCATGGGGCTAATCTTGACCGTGGTCGTCGCGGCGACGGCGTTCGCCGCGCTTCGGATCGCCTCCAACCTTTGGTTCAGCGTGCTCTATACGGCGACGGCGGGGATCCTGCTGATCGCCGTCATCGCAGCCCGATTGCGGCGAGGAAGTCAGGGGACGTTCTGGTTCGGATTCTCGGTCTTCGGCTGGGGATTCTTTCTCCTGAGCATGGGCCCCTGGGCCATTCGCTTTGAAGAGGTGGGAGGCGACTTCAGCCAGTCAATCAACCAATATTTGCTCTCATCTCGAGTCATTGAATTTATCGTGCCACGAATTCGGGCGGAGACGGATGACCTCGAGGCGATCGACTCGATCACGGCGAATACGGCCGGCATCATCCACCTGTTTATCGTCCTCGCCGTGGCGACCTGCGGGGGTATGATCGCGGTCTTGCTTAAGCCTCGCCGCAGGGCTGTGACGCCGAGCCGGGGCACAAAGCCGGGGTCGGGATCCAAGGTGATTGCCCCGACGACGATCTTCGTGGGGCTCCTCCTCGGCACGCTCTCCGCCTGCATCAATACAAGAGCTCAGCCCACCGAATCGATGACACCCAACCTCGGTTTATTCGGGGAGCCGGCCTTCCACAGACCTGAGGCTCCGCGAAATCGGACGCTCTTGGGCCCCGAAGGCGAACCCACTCTCGCCTCGGTCGCGTCCAGCGACCACAGGACCACAGCCTATCAGTTGATCTGGCTCCCGACCTTCAACCATCCCGTTTGCGTCCGCATCCGCAGGACGGGCGACATTATCAGGCTTCGAGCCGTCGTGCTCGATGGCCGTGGCGGCTACGACTTTGGGAAAGCGGTCATTGACCGAAACCTAACGCTGACCATTGATCAATGGAACACGTTTGAACAGATCGTGGCCGAGAGCGACTTCTGGAACCTCCCGACTCGTGAAGTGCTCAACGGCGGCATGGACGATGGTGACGAACTCACTATCGAAGGGGTGAAGGCCAGGAAGTATCACCGGGTCGACCGTATCATGCCTGACCCTTCCTACACGGAACTCTGCCGCCTGATGCTCGAACTTACCGGCCTCAAGACAAAAGCGACCTGGGAGGGCTACCACCCTCCCAACTGACCATCAAATGAAGGCGAGCCGATCGCTCGAAGGGCAAAACCTTCAAGCGAACAAAAATTTCTTGAGTTTTAAATATTAATCTGTGATGCCATATAGAGAACCAACCAAACGAGTCCAACCAGAGTCCCGAGTGTCTCGATCCAATCCTGAAAAAGCCGCCCCCGCCACTCTCCCATGAGGCCGAGAGCCAGCCAGGCCCCCGCGATCACGGGCGCAGGATAGTTGACCGTGCGCATGGTCAGATAAAAGACGGCGAGCGGAGGACGACCCGAGGTATACATCCTCCCGAGTTCATTCAGGAGGATCGAAATCCCAGTCATCGCCAGGCCGAGGACGGCCGCCGCGCACGCCAGGAACCCCGGCGAGCGGACCAGGTCGTGGTAGCGCGGACGAGATCCGACGATCCGGAGGAAGAACAGCGCAAGGGTCGGCGTCACGAGAAAAGGGGCCGAGGCGCCGAGATAGCGGATCGTGAGGGGATACGACGTCGATATCGGGCCGTTCGGCGAAGGCCGGGGACGCATACTCGCCTGGAACATCTGCCACCAGGATAGGCTCAGACCAATCGCCGCGACCATGACCATCCCGTCTAGCAGATTGAAGCGTCTCGTTCGACCCAAACCCACAGCCGTTTCCATCGTCAATTACCCCACCAGTTCCGTCACCAATGACAGTTGTCGCAGATCGGGTTGCATCGTATCCGACGCGCCGGGGATACGTCCAGGCGCGCCGCCTGGGAATGGGCGAGGCGGGATCGCAACTCACGTTGAGGGGAGGGTGGCCGACGACTGGGCTCGATCGATTACAGGATCGGCGGGAGGAGCCACCACGAGCGCCGCTTGTAATCGGCCCACTCGGGATGACGCGACATCCGGGCTTCTTTGAGGATCATGTTGACCGAGAAGACCCCGCCCCAGGTGCAGGCCAGGACGACGGTGGGAAGCCAGTGCCAGACCATCAGGGCGAAGCTGCCGTAGATCATCATTTCGCCGAGGTAGTTCGGGTGGCGAATATAGCGGAACATCCCGTCGGTGATGAGCCCGCGCCGGAGACGCAAGGTGAAAAATTTTTGGGCATCAGCGGCGATCATGATCGCGGAACCCAGGATGCACAGGGTTATGCAGAGCGCGTACCAGGCATAGTCCGGCAGGGGATAGTTAGGGCGGGACGTCCCCGAGATCAGGAGCCAGCCGAAAGACCAGTACCAGACCAGCACGCCGAAGAAGACGACGAGCCCGCCGCCGATGGTTGCCCGGCGCTGCCAACTCGGGTCGGGAAAGGCCAGGTCCTTGATCATCCAGACCAACCCATAGCTCCCGTGCATCGCGAGGTAGATCCAGGCCGCGAGACTGGTGCTGTGATACCAGGCGATGAGCAGGCCGAGGAAAGGGAACGTCCCGACCTTCTGGAAGTTGATCACCCAGGCGAGCTTCCAGGGGCGTGGCCCGCCTCCGAGGTCACTCATCAAGTACTCCGTGACCCGCCCTACGACCGCCGCCCAGGCCGGTGGAGGGATCATCGGTTGATCTTCCACGCGCGCTCGTTCTTCCCCCGCCTGCGATTCGCTCATGATCGTCTCCGGTCCTCCAAGCTCCTTCTGATCAACTCGGAAGGGGATTCACCATAAAGGCACAAAGTAATCCGTGAGGAGACCCAAGGGGAATTCTTTCTCTTCTCGGTTGTCCCCCCTTTGTGTCTTTGTGCCTTTGTGGTGAAGAACTCACCCGGCGACTGCTCGGTCGAGATCGACGAAGAGTGTCTGTTTTCATCCCCTCGCCATGAAGACGACCGCCTCGTACAGTCCGGCCTTGCTCTGCCGCTTCCGCATCCGGTCGATCCGCACGCGTTCGAATCCGAAATGGGCGAAGAGGTCGGCCAGGATCTCGTCGCTCGGGAGGGGGTGGTCGTAGAATTTGCTGTTCCCGATCACGTATGCAAGCCTCGCCCGGTCTCGGCAGACGAGGGCGACCTCGCGGGCATGGTCGTAGATGTCGTTAAAATATTTTGTCACATAATTAGCCATCAGTGGCCCTCGGCCGTTGATGTGGCCCGTGTAGGGGGCGAGTAACGCGGCGACGGTCGCGTTCGCCGGCGCGACCCCGGTCATGAGGACCGACGTCGCCTTGCCCCAGGTGCCGCCGATCGCGTCGGTCTCGAGCGTGCCGACCGCCCTGGCGTCCTCGATGAAGTCGAAGAAGAACAGGTGGGGCCTCGTCTCCCGGGCGTAGCTGAATCGGTTGGGGTAGGGGGGCGAGGTGATGACCGCCGAAGGCCGGGCCTCGGGGGGCAGGACGGCCGACAGGGCCTTGCTGTTGCCCCGGTGGACCTCCACCTCCGAGCAGGGCAGCCCCGAGACGGATCGCAGGTCGTCGACGATCTCCGCAGACTTCGCCTCGAGCACGGCGAGCACGCTCACCGTGGGCAAGGGGACCTCGGCGAACGTGAGCGAGACGTGGTTGTGCTTCGCGTTGCTCAACGGGACGAGCACGCCGAGAATGGCCATCTTGATCAGGTCGAGGTGGGCCGGCTCGGCGTCGAAGCCGGAGACGAAACGTCGGAGGCCGACGAGCTGCGCCAGGTTCCCCGGCGACCACCATCGTCCCGGGTTCGAGATCCGGGGGATCCAGTCGGCGTGCTCGGCGAGGTATCCCGCGGCGGCCTCCCCCGAGGGGATCGCCTTCCACTCGACCTCGAAGGCGGCCAGGAACCGTCGGAGCGTGCCCTCGATGGCGGCGACGTCGCGATAGGTCCGCGTCTTCACCATCCCGACGAACCGCAGGTAGGGGTTGAGCTCGACGCTGCACGCCGGGATCCCGCGGTACTTCATGCAGAGCGGGACGGTCCCGACCCCACTGAACGGGTCCAGCACGAAGTCGCTTCCCGACAGCCCGAACGCGTCGGCGATGTCGATCGCCAACTGCGGCGAGAAGCTCGGCGTGAGGCGATACCACCGGTGGATCGGCGAATGGAGCTTCCCCCGGAAGGTGACCTCCGCCACCTTGCGATCCACGAAGTTGGGCTCGGATTCGACCACGGATGAAGCCTTGCTGACTGGTAAATACGACATCCCGCACCGGGCGACTGGCAAAGCATCCCGCGGGCCGGAGATACTTGGGGAGAATCGATCTCGCCCCCGGCGAGGCTTGAATCGAAATTCAACGTCCCAACGCGCGGCGATTTCCAAACGTTTGGAGAGTCCCTATGACCGGGTGGAACGGACGAGCGTGGATCGTCCTGATACTGGGCCTGGCGTCGAGGGGAGGGACCTCGACGGCCGAGGGCGACGCGATCGACGGACTGATCCGGGCGGAGATGAAGGCGAAGATGATCCCCGGCCTCTCGCTCGCCATCGTGGAGCGCGGGGTCGTGGTCAAATCCGCGGGCTATGGCCTGGCGAACGTCGAGCTCGGAGTGCCGGCGACGGAGGCGACGGTCTACCAGTCCGGCTCGATCACCAAGCAATTCACGGCGACCCTGGTCATGTCGCTGGTCGAGGAGGGGAGGGTCGACCTGGATGACCCGATCACCCGGTACCTGCCCCCTTCGGCGCCGGGCTGGGAGAAAGTCACGGTCGCCCACCTCCTCTCGCACACGGCCGGAGTCTCGGAGTCGGTCGGCGGGCGGATCGACATGAGGCGCGACTACACCGAAGACGAGTTGGTGGCGATCATCCTCGCCCTCCCGCTCGACTTCAAGCCAGGCACGCGGTGGCGGTACAGCAACCCCGGGTACGTCCTGCTCGGGGCCCTGTGCCGAAAGGTCATGGGCAAACCCTACGGCGAAGGCTTGCGCGAGCGCGTGTTCAATCCGCTCGGGATGACCTCCGCGCGGATCATCGACGAGGCCGACATCGTCCCCAACCGCGCGAGCGGCTACCGACAGATCGGGGGCGTCTTGAAGAACCAGGAATGGTTCCCCTCGTCGATCAACGCGACCGCGGACAGCGGCCTGTATCTGACCGTGCTCGACCTGGCGAAGTGGGACGCCGGACTGCGGAGCGAGGCCGTCCTGAAGCAAGCGACCCTGCAACAGATGTGGACCCCGACTCGGCTGGCCGACTTGTCGACCCATCCCTACGGGTTCGGCTGGGAGCTCGGCAAGGTGAACGGCCAGCGGGTCGTCGAGCACAGCGGAACCTGGCAAGGGTTCGCTGCCCACATCGCACGATACCTCGACGACGAGTTGACCGTCATCGTCATGACCAACGCCGTCCATGGCCAGCCCGCCAGGCTGGTGCATCGGATCGCCGCCAAACTCCAAGGAACACCACGCCTCCGGGCGAAGCCGTTGGTTCCCCCGGCTTGAGCTTGACTTTCACGAGGGGTCCCTCATAAATTAGTTTCACGAGGCCACCCTCACATTATCCGGGCTGGCACCGATTCACCTGGCCTGGACGCAACTCCCAAGCGGCAAGGAGGTCGATCTCCGATGGAACTTGAACGGCAATCGACGGAAGGCTCGACGCGCTGGTATCACGACGTTGCGTACTTCTTCGGCGGGGTTTTCCTCGCGAACACGATTCCCCACCTGGTGAGCGGGATCTCCGGCAGCCCGTTCCAGAGTCCGTTCGCCTCGCCGCCGGGGGAGGGCCTGTCGTCGTCGACGGTGAACGTCCTCTGGGGGATGTTCAACCTGGCGGTGGCCTATCTCCTGGTCGTCCGCGTCGGACGCTTCGACCTGCGTCGGACGAGGCATGCCGCCGTCCTGGGGCTGGGGGCCCTCCTCATCGCGCTGCAGATGGCGCAGCACTTCGGCAAATTCCACGGGGGACTCCGCTGACGGGGGACGGTCGCCCTCGCCTCGCGATGGCGGCCTTACGGGAGGGCCCCGGCCTCCCGCCCGGTCATCTTCTTCGCCTTTACCGGCTCGGTCCGCTTGCGGATCGCCTGCCATTGGTCCTCGTCGAGGACCGCCTTCATCTTCGCGTCGGGGACGGCCGCCAGGCGGAGGATCACCTCGTCATAAGAGGGCCGGCTCCCCTTCCGTTCGGGTTTCGCCACGTCCCGGAGCAGCTCGGCCAGCCCTCGGCGCTGCTCGTTGCTCAGGCCGAGCCCCTGGTTCTCGTGCGTGATGAGCACGTCGATCCACCCTCGGTACTCGGACAGGGCCCGTTCGCGGAGCCTCTCCCGATGCCGGGCGACCTGTGCCCCGACCAGGGTCTTGGTGAGCACCTTCTCCAGGAAGGATGCGTCGCCCAGTGGGTCCGCGAAGAGGTCATTCCGAACCGGCCTCATTTCCCGATGAAAAGCGATGGCTTGATTCGCATTGGCCGGAAGGGACTCGAAGCGGCCCTGCATCTGGTCGACGACCTCGAAAATCCGCCGGAAATCGCCACGAGCCGCCAGCCGCAGCTTCTTCTCCTGGAGCGGGGAGAGGTCGTACACCTCGTCCAGCTCACGGAGACGAGCTTCCAGGCGGGCGTCGAGCTCGGCCTGCATCGCCTCTCGGTTCGCATAGGGAGAATAGGCCCAACGCTCGAAGCTCAGATTGCGTTCGAGCACGCGTCGGGGTGCCCCGGCCCCCGGCGCGTCCTGGGCCAGGCCGGGTTGTCCGATGGCCGTCACGACCCAAAGAAGGTGAGGAAGCCACCGCATGGCATCTCCTCGATTCGGCAAGGAGTCTTCTGATCGGCGACTCATGCAGGATCGTGTCCGGCTTCGAGGCCCTTGAGTGCCTTGATCCGCGTCGCGGCGTCCTTCGCCTGCTTCGTCCCGCCATGATTTGCAATCACGTCGGCATACGCTTTCAATGACTTCCGCAAAGCGAGGCCTTGCTCGGCGGCGGTCGGTATGTTTCGCTCGAGGTTACGGGCGATGCCGATGGCCGTGTCCGCCCGGTCGACGCGCTTGGCTTGGCCCACCGATGCCGGCCTGGGAGCAGATTTGATCCTCCGAGGCCGCTTTCTTGCACCGCCATCCTGGATTCGAGGGACGTTGTCATCGCCGGGCCTGAATCCCGATGATGGAAACATCGCGCCGGCAAAGCCGAAGGACGACCCACTCAAGACCGGAGACCTCGCCAGGCCACACGAGGACATCTGGGCATGCACTTGAGCCGATGCGAAGACCGCACACGCAAAGACGGCCGCCCGGAGAATGCTTCGTGACGTTTGCATATCACCTTCTCGTCGCGTGTCCAGGGATTGCGTACCATCGGCCAAATCCACGGCTCTTCCGCCCCAAAGCCTATCCCCGACATGACAACCCCGTCAATCGTGAGCACGGGTCCATCGCGACGTCGAGGCGCCTCTCTCCGGCACAAGCCCGAAGCGCTCGCGGAGGTCCGCGACGGCGATCCGGCCGGGTGTCGTTGCAAGAGCGGCGGAGAACCGCAAGGATAGTAGGCAGGCTCGCACGCATTGGCATTCGCCTTCGCCCCTCGTCCCGTTCGAGTCGAATCGGGGCGGGGGAGGTCTTTGTTCGGGAAACCTTTCCATGCCGGAGTTCGCCTACCAGGCCCCGTTCCCCCTCGGGCCCGATTCGACGCGGTATCGCCACCTGTCCTCAGATCACGTCTCCGCCTCGACGTTCGAGGGGCAGGAGATCCTCAAGGTGGCGCCCGAGGGACTCTCGGTGCTGGCACGCGAGGCCTTCCGGGACGTCTCGTTCCTCTATCGCGAGTCGCACCTCGCGAAGGTCGCCGCGATCTTCGACGACCCGGAGGCCTCCGCCAACGACCGAGGGGTCGCCCTGGCCTTGCTCAAGAACGCAGTCGTGGCCTCGGGGTTCCGGCTCCCCATGTGCCAGGACACCGGCACGGCCACCATCGTCGGCAAGAAGGGGCAGCGGGTCTGGACCGGCGTCGTCGACGAGGAGTGGCTCTCGCGGGGGATCTACGAAACCTACCTCAACGAGAACCTCCGGTACTCCCAGACCGTCCCGCTGTCGATGTTCGAGGAGGCCAACACCGGCACGAACCTGCCGGCGCAGGTCGACATCATGGCCACCAACGGGGGGACGTACGAGTTTCTCTTCGTGGCCAAAGGGGGGGGCTCGGCGAACAAGTCGATGTTGTTCCAGGAGACCAAGGCGCTCCTGAACCCGAAGAGTCTGGAGACGTTCCTCGACCAGAAGCTCCGCTCGCTGGGCACGGCCGCTTGCCCGCCGTATCACCTGGCGATCGTGATCGGGGGGACCTCGGCCGAGGCGACGATGAAGACGGTGAAGCTCGCCAGCGCGGGCTACCTGGACCACCTGCCGACCGAGGGGAACGCCCTCGGGAGGGCTTTCCGCGATCCGGGGCTCGAGGAGCAGGTCGTCGCGATGGCCCGACGGAGCGGGATCGGGGCGCAGTTCGGCGGCAAGTATTTCGCGCTCGACGCCCGGGTCATCCGACTGCCCAGACACGGGGCCTCGTGCCCGGTCGGGATCGGCGTCTCCTGCTCGGCGGACCGCAACATCAAGGCGAAGATCGACCGCGACGGCCTCTGGGTCGAGGAGCTTGAGCGCAACCCCGCAAGGTTCCTGCCCAACGACCATCGCGCGGGGCTCGGAGTGGAGCACGGGGTCGCGGTCGACCTGAACCGCCCGATGCCCGAGGTGCTCGCCGAGCTCTCGAAGTATCCGGTCGCCACCCCGCTCCGGCTCAGCGGGACCATCGTCGTCGCCCGGGACATCGCGCATGCCAAGATCAAGGAGCGGCTCGACCGGGGCGAGTCGATGCCGGGCTACCTCCAGGACCATCCGGTCTATTACGCCGGCCCCGCCAAGACCCCCGAGGGGCTCCCCTCGGGGTCGTTCGGCCCGACGACCGCCGGTCGGATGGATAGCTACGTCGACCTCTTCCAGTCGAAGGGGGGCTCGATGGTCATGATCGCCAAGGGCAACCGCTCGAAGGCCGTGACCGACGCATGCAAGTCGCACGGGGGCTTCTACCTCGGCTCGATCGGCGGCCCCGCCGCACTGCTGGCCCAGGAAAACATCAAGGAGGTCAGCCTCCTCGAGTATCCCGAGCTCGGGATGGAGGCCGTCTACAAGATCGACGTCGTCGACTTCCCCGCGTTCATCCTGGTCGACGACAAGGGGAACGAATTCTTCAGCCAGCTCCCGGTGCTCTCCTAGAGCGGTTGACGTGCGAGTGGCATCAATTCGACACAAGCCCGAAGCGCAAGCGAGTGAATCCTCTTCGATTTAGTGCGAAGAGGATTCACTCGCTTGCGCTTCGGGCTTGTAAGTGTGGATTAGGGGGTGCCACGTATTGTGTGATACCTGAGAGCGATCCGCTCTAAAGGTGTTTCGCGGGGGTGGGACGTTCCGATGCGGGGCACGGAGAAGGATAGCCGCCTCAGTCTCGGTCCGAGGCGATCCGATGGGTACCCGCTTGGGGACGGTTTCCGGAGGTTTCGTCCGCGTCCCGACCGGGCGAATTCCTGAGGGTGGTGAGGAGCGTGTTCACCTCTTCCCAGAAGGCTTCGCAGGCCTGGATCTCGTGCGCGGGGAGCTTGGCCAGGGCCGCGGGGTCGCGGATGACCGCGAGGTCGGAGTCCGTCTGCCAGTGTCGGAGGGATTGCCGGGGCCATCCCCATCGCCGGCCTTTCGGGCCCTCCGCGACGACCTTGCTCCATAGCGCGAGGTCGGCGTGGAGCCAGTCGAGCGCCTGGCGTCGCAAGACGGCACGGTCCGACTCTCCGAGTCGATCGGCGTCGACCCCCAGGCCGCTGGCGGCCAGGGCCGAGGCGCAGGCGGCGTTATAGCGATCGCCGGCCCGGAGGTCGTCCGCTCGCTTCGGCTCGACCGTGAACTCGGCGTTGAAGAGCCGGGCGGCGTCGGTGAATCGTCGCTTGTAGAACAGGCAGAAGGCGGCGAGCTCGCGGAGCTCGCCGGCGTCGGAGGGCAGCTCCTTCGCCTCGAGGATCGCGGCCAGCTTGGCGTCGAGGGCGAGCCGGCGCTCGCAATCCCGGAGGTGCTGCTGGGCTCGGGAGTACGACGGGTCGTCGGCCTTGAGGTGGTCGACCCACGCCTGGGCCTCGGCGCGGGCCTCGGCGAACCGGTCCTCGCGGAAGAGGGTCTCGCCCAGCGCCTCGCGCGCCAGGGCGAACCTGGGGTCGAGTTGGATCGCCCGTCGGTAGGCGGTGATCGCGTCGGCCATCCTCCCCTCGATCTTCAGGGTGTTACCGAGGTTGTGGTAGTCCGGCGCATCGTTCGGCGTGACGTCGAGGGCACGGTCGCGGAGCTCCGCGGACTCGTCACCGCGTCCTTCGGCCATGAGCAGGTCGCGGAGTCTCTGGTACGCGAGGGCCAGCTTGGGGTCGAGCTCGATGGCCTTCCGGTAAGCCGTGATCGCCTCCTCGATCCGCCCTTCGGATTCGAAGACCTCGGCAAGGTTGGCGTATCCGAGCCCCCCCTTCGGGTCGATCTCGGTGGCCCGGCGATGGGCGGCGATCGCCTCGGAGGACCGTCCTTCGGCCGCCAGGATCAGGCCAAGGTTCGTGTGGGCCGCGGAGAGGCCCGGGTCGAGCTCGAGGGCCCGGCGGAACGCCTCGCCGGCCTCCTCCAACCGGTGATCTTCCCACAAGGTCAGACCGAGTAGGTTATAGACCCCGGCGCTCCGGGGCCGGACCACCAGGGCCGCCCGGCAAAACCCGAGCGCCTCGGGCGGCTTCCTGGGCCTCAGCAACCTGGCGAGTTCGAAGTTGAGCCAGAAGTCCCCGGGGTGCCGACGCTGGGCCGCGCGGAGGAGCGGCTCGGGGTCTCCGCCAGCCTCGGTGATGAGCACGCTCAAGGTCGTCAGGAGGTGCGGCGGTTGGGCCGTCTCGGACACCTCCAGGGCCTCGTCCTTCAGCCGCTCGAGCGCCGGGAGATTGCCCCAAACGGAGGGGTCGCGCACCCGATCGCGCCAGTCGAGGTCCGGGTCCGCCAGTCGGGCGATGCGAAGCAGCCGGGCCCTTAGGCGGCTGTCGTTGGTCACGAGGGACCAGTCGTCGAGGGTGGCGACCAGGGGCCCTTGGGCGCCGGACATCCGGATCCGGGCCGCGACCGTGGCCTCGTCGAGGTCCCCCTCCACGGGGAGGCCTGCGTGCCTGAACGCCTCGGCATAACCTCGAGCGGCCGCGCTGGCGTCGGGCTGGTTGCGACCGAAGGGGCCGACCCGGCCCATCCGCTTCCCCTCCAGCTTGGCCACGAGGTCGAGGTCGCCCCGGGCCCTGTTGAGCCGACGGCGGAGGTCCTCGGAGCTGGCATCTTCAAGCCGGCTCGCGGCATTGGCCAGGACGCTCCCCGCCTCGGTCCAGAGGCCCTGCCGCTGCAGTCCCACGGCCCGGTCGAGGGCGATCTCCACCGCCTGGCGGGCCTGGCCTTCCCGACGCGCCTCCTCCAGCTTCCGCTCGGCCCGCTGCTGCTGCTCCCGGAACCCAGAGCCGATCGCCAAAGCCGTGAGGGCGAACACGGTCGCCACCAGGCCGGCGATCACGGGATTCCTCCGACACCACCGCCCGGCCCGCTCCGCAAGGCCCGGCCGGCGGGCCAGGATCGTCCGGTCGTCGAGGAATCGGCGCAAGTCTTCAGCCAGGGCCTCGGGCGTCTGGTAGCGGTCGGACGGCTCCTTGGCCATCGCCTTGTGAACGATCGTGACGAGGTCTCGGGGCCATGTCCGGCCCTGCTCGTCGAGGCGAGGGGGTTCGGACATCGCGATCTGGCGGACGAGCGGGGCCTGCCCCCGGTCGTTGAACGCAGGCCGGAGCGCGAGGAGCTCGTAGAGCGTCAAGCCGAGGGCGTAGACGTCGCTCCGCACATCCGCACGCCCGTCGAACCGCTCCGGGGCCATGTAGCGCAACGTGCCGAAGAGGTCGCCGGTATGGGTCAGGTCGGCCGTCCCGGTCGCCTTGGCCAGGCCGAAGTCGGTCAGCCAGACGGTCCCGGACATGTCCAGGAGTAGGTTCGAGGGCTTGACGTCGCGGTGCAACACCCCCTGGCCGGCGGCGTACGCCAGGGCGTCGGCCACCTGGACGCCGAGGTGGGCCACGCTCCGAGCGTAAGCCTGATAGGGACCTTGAGACTTCCCGACGGGCCGGCTCAGGTTCCTCGAGTCGGGCCGCGATGGGTTGGAAACGGGCTCCGACTTGAGGTCGAGATCCAGGGACGACGCCCTTCCGACGAGGGCGAGATCCGAGGTCCCCGGCCGAGAGGGCGCGGGGAACTGGCCTTTCCAGAGCGAGAGCGCCACCTCCGCCGAGGACGCATTGCCGTCGGAGGCCACGCCCTCCTCGACCTCCGACGCGTCCCGCTCTCGCCGCGATGTGGGCAGGTGCGGGCGAGTGGAGCTTGGGCCGCCGATGAGCCTCAAGAGCTCGACCAGCACATCGTCGAGAGGCCGCCCGTCGATGTACTGCATGACGTAGTAATGGGTCCCACCCTCCTCGCCGACCCCGAAAAGGGGGACGAGGTTGGTGTGGTGCAGTCGGGCCGCGGTCCTCGCCTCGCGGTGGAACCGCTCGACCTGCCGGGGGTGGCCGAGCGTCCCGGGGGGCAGCACCTTCAGGGCCACGCGTCGGCCGAGCGACTCCTGCTCGGCCTCGTAGACGACCCCCATCCCCCCTCGGCCGATCTCGCGGACGATCCGGTATTCGCCCAGCCGCCGAAGCGGAGTCCACCCCGCGTCTCCGGCCCGTGATGTCGGCGACGGGGCCGGCCGGAGTTCCTCCAGAACCAGAAGGGCCGGGAACAGCTCGAGGATGTCGTCGGCGAGTTCCGGATACCTCCGGGCGTACTCGGTCAACGTCGGCCGCTCTCCTCGCCGATGGAGGGCGGCGAACTCCTCGGCGAGTTCCTCGAGCGTTTCGCGTCCGGAATCCGGGTCGGTCATCGCCTAAACCCCCCCGAGGCCGCCGGGCAAGGAGCTCAAGATCTCCTTCAGGCGTTTCAAGGCCCGGAGGTAACGCTTGCTCGCCGCCGACTCCTGAATCTGTAAAACGCAGGCGACCTCGGCGTTGGAGAGATCCTCGAAGTGCCTCAGGACCAGGACCTCGCGATCGATCGCATCCATGCCGTTGAGGGCCTCCTGAACGCGCAGTTGCGTCTCCTCCCGGATCGCGACCCGGCTCGCCGAGGTCAGCCGCCCCAGGAATAGCTCCGCGAGCGACCCCGAGGAGGCCGGGAACGAGTGCCCCTGGAAGAGCGAGACCTCGAGGCCGGCGTCGCGCATCTTGGCCCCGAGGTGCTTGCGATGCAGGTCGACCAGCTTCTGCGCCGTGAGCAGTCGGAGCCAGAGATAGAACGGCATCGGAGGGTTCGTCAGATACTCGGAAAACCGACGCGCCAGGTCGAGGTAGGCCTCCTGGAGCACGTCGGCGGGATCGAGCCGCCCGAGGAGCCGACGGTCGAAGCGCAAGCGGACCATCTGCTCGAGCCGGCCTCGATACCGTTCGAACAATTCCGCGAGTGCCCCCCCGTCGCCCGCCGCGGCGCGTTCCAGAAGGACCTGAGTCTCCCCCGAATGATGGCCCATGGTTCCGAAGATGATTCCAGGCGTTTACGTCGAGGATAACAAGAGAAAAGAGCGTTCCGGAAGCCGTCGTTGCCGCCATCTTCCGCACGCACGGCACAATCCCACGCCGTATCGACCTCATGGGCCGGCCTGATCTCGGACGGCAAACCCGCCTCGACCATCGCCCGGCCCGATCGCTTCAAAGTGGCGATCGAATGGCGCGGACGATCCTTGAAGTCATGCCCCGGGCCAAGCGCCCTTGCTTCAATCCATCTCCAGATGTCGGGAGTGGCGGCACCGCCACGGAAGAATGTCTCCGGCCTCAATGTTGCGCGAAACGATCGCCTTCATGAGTCACCGCAGAGAGGCTCGTCCGTAATTCTAGCAGACCCGGTCGTCTGCCCAAGCCTTGGGGACGACATCGGGCGGCATGCCGAAAAGACCCTGTCAGTGCGAGGCGGGGCTCCGGGTACGGACCATCAAGGCACCCTTCGAGGCTCGCCGGGATGGCATCGAGAGGATTTCTCAAAAAGTCTCGAATTCACCTGTCCCGAAAAAGCCCTGATCCGCGGTTATACTTGATAGAGAACGTGTGCGAAAGGGCCCGTGCAGCCTCCTAAATCTTTAGTAGCCACGTATCCTATCTCGTTGCTTCGACTTATGCGATTTGGGCAGGCTTAATTGAGGAAAGGCCCGGCTCGACCTCGGCCCCTGCCCCTGACGACTGTCGGCTCCAGGAGTCGTTAGTAGTGCTGCGCCAAGATTTTCCGCGCAAAGCTGCCTACGCCTTTTTAGGGCAGCCAAAAAGCCCCTGAAATGATTATAAAATCGTTGCAGGGGTTGACGGGGCCGGCGAGATTGCGGATAACAACGGAATAGAGGGCGAGGACTTGCATATCAAGTCGTGATGGTCGATGCAGGGTCGGTGCGGATTGCAGGGTCAACCCGCGGGGTAACTCGCGGAGCGAGTCAGGGTCTGTCGTGCCATATTTTCATTTGGTCATGGTAGCGCTCGTCGCCAATCCATAAACCAAGCGCATCTTCGTATCGGACGAGGCGTCTCAAACGAATTCGGTCTTCTCATCACCCCGCCTTATGGCGAGGGGACGTCCTCGGTCCGCACACGACTTGAGTGCATTCGAACACAACTGTACTTGCACACTCAGCTTGGAGACGTTGTCGATGCAACGAGTTCGGTTCATCCGCCCACTGCCTTGGGTCATTGGCTTGAGCATCTTCTGCGGCCCGCTGCTCGTGGGTTGCGGCGGATCGGCCCCGAATGAAATGATTACCCCCAAGGCCCCTCCCGGTGTCTCCGCGAAGGACTCCATGGACTATTTCAAATCGCACATGAAGAAGAAGGGGAAGGGCGTCCGGAATTGAGTCGGTTGAGCTCGAGGGCGAAGGTTGTCGATCCTGTATGGCCCCCACATGCACGGGCCAATTATTACCTTCGCCTTGTCATGAGCACCTTCGCCCGACCCAGTCTTCATCGATCGAGGCCCTCACTCCAACGGTGATGGGACTTCGGATCAATTGACCTCTCCCAAATTTTTCATTTTTTGATTTCCATTGCCAGAGGAGACGAGATCGATGACTGTTGGAATGCGACGTACGCGAGGTTTTACGCTCATTGAGCTTCTGGTGGTGATCGCCATCATCGCCGTCCTGATCGCGCTGCTGCTGCCGGCCGTCCAGGCCGCCCGCGAGGCCGCCAGGCGGGCCCAGTGCACGAACAACCTGAAGCAGATCGGGTTGGCCCTGCACAACTACCACTCGGCGAACGAAACGTTCCCGCCGGCCGCCGCGGCGAGCCGCAACGGCCTGAACGGCAGCGGCGATGGCATCTGCATCGCATGGATGGGCTGGAGCGCCCAGGGCCTCATGCTCAACTACCTGGAGCAGGCCCCGCTCTACAACGCCATCAACTTCATGCTCGACCCGATCAATAGCCCGACTTACCCCTTCAACTCGACGACCACGAACACCAAGCTCAACGCCTACCTCTGCCCCTCCGACGGACTCGCCGGTCGGCAGTACATCAACAGCTACTACGCGAGCGAAGGGACGAGCGACCGGGCCGACGGCGGCGTCTCGAATACGGCCGCGAATTGCGGCACCCCGACCCAGGGCAGCACGGGCATGTTCTACTACAACATCGCGTACGGCCTCCGGGACATCACCGACGGCTCGTCGAACACCGTCGCGTTCAGCGAAGGGCTCGTGGGCTCGGGCGGCTCGGTCAAGTCGAACTTCAACACCGGCGTCAACCTCCCGGACGGAAGCGCCTCCGGCCTCTATGACGTGAACTCCGACCAGCCGACCACGCTGAAGAACATCCAGCTCTGCAACACGACCTTCATGACGGCCGCCCCGGGCGCCGGCCTCGGCACCAACCGCGGCCACTACTGGGCGTGGGGCTCCGAGTCGATGTCGATGTTCAACACGATCGTCCCCCCCAGCTCGACCCAGTCGTCCTGGGGCCAGTGCCGCTTCGGCTGCGGCGGGTGCGGCGTCGAGTCGACCGACCACGCCCACATCACGAACGCCAACAGCAACCACCCCGGCGGTGCCAACGTCCTCATGGGCGACGGCAGCGTCCGATTCGTCAAGAGCACCCTCAACATGCAGACGTGGTGGGCGCTCGGCACCCGGGCCAACGGCGAAGTCATCAGCGCCGACAGCTTCTAATCACGGGCCCACGCCCGGATGAAGCCGGGCCGCTGGCCGGCCGACAATCGTGACGCAGAATCAAGGCCGTCCACCATCCCGGAATCTCTCCGGGGTGGGGGGCGGCCATGTTGTTTCCCCCCCTCCGGGAACGGTAGTGTAGCGGGATGGGTGTTACAAAGCTCTTCACGCCATCGTCCCGCAAATCCACATTCGGCCGGGTGGCCGCCGCCATCGCGATCGTCGCGGTCGTCGGGTGGGGTGCGGTGCAGGTGTACGACGCCTGGTGGTATAACACCGAGCTGACCAAGGCCGAAGGGGAGATCACCTCGAAGCAATACGCTCCGGCCCAAGCCCGCCTGGCCCGGCTCTCGGCCCACTGGCAGGGCCGGGACGAGGTGGAATACCCGCTCGGCGTTTGCGAGGCGGCGCTGGGACACGTCGAGCCGGCATTGGACGCGTGGAAAAGGGTCCCGGCCGACTCGGTCATGTCCCCTCGAGCGGCGCTCGAGCGGGCCAAGTTCGCGATCGAGCACGGGCGGCTCGCGGCCGCCGAGGAAAGCCTCGGCTCGATCCTACGTCGGTCGGACGAGATCGGAGAGCAGGCGGGGAAGCTGGCGGACCAGCTCAATCTCTATTCGGGCCGGAGTCGCCTGATCGGGCGACGGATCGAGGAGCGGAGCGGATCCGCCCGCGACCTGGCGGGCCAGTTGCGACTCCATTGGCTCCTCGACTCGCAGCCGTTCGCGGTCCGCGCCGTCCGCGAGGCCCTGGAACGGCTGGGGGCCGAGGCCCCCGACGACGAGCGGATCTGGCTCGGCCGCGCCGACCTGGCCACGCGCACCGGCGCCTATGACGAGGCCGACGCCTGGCTCGAGCGTTGCGAAGCCAAGCATCCCGACGACCTCGATGTCCGGCAGGCCCGACTTGGCTGGGCGCTCGACTCGGGGAAGGTCGACGAGGCCGTTCGCGTCCTGGGGCAGCTCCCGGCCGACCGCTTCTCCCTCGCCGAGGTCGCCGCCATCGACGCCCGCCTCGCCGCCCTCCGCGGCCACCCCGATGAGGAGCGTGCTGCGCTCGAGCGCCGGGTCGAGCTCGAGCCGGGGGATGCGCCGTCCTGGGGCCGGCTCGCGGACCTCGCGGCGAGCCGAGGGCCCGCCGACCTCCTGACTCGAGCCCGTCGACGGAAGGCGGAGATCGACAGTGCCCGGGATCAATACCAGATCCTGATGAGCAACGTCGTGGCGGGCGACCTCTCGGAATCCGCCGAGTTGGCGAAGACCGCCGAATCCCTCGGCCGAAGGTTCGAGGCCAAGGGGTGGTGGACGATCCGTGCCCGGCAGGTCCCCGATGACTCCGAGGCTCGACCGGCCTTCGAACGTCTCTCCCGCGCCGAGCCTCCCAAGGCGCCTGCGGGCCGGACCCTCGCCGACCTCATCGCGAGCCGAGCGACGGCAAAGGCAAAGGCAAAGACCGAGGCCGCACCCACCGCCGGATCCGCCTTGGCAATTCCGACGTTCCGCGACGACGCCGAAGCCGCCGGCCTCAAGTTCGTCTATGAGAACGACAAGACGTCCCTCCGCCGGCTCCCGGAGACGATGGGAGGGGGCGTCGGCCTGATCGACTTCGACGGCGACGGCCGGCTCGACGTCTACGCCGTGCAAGGAGGGAAATTCCCCTCGGGCGAAGGCGACCGACTCTTCCGGAACAAGGGAGACGGTTCGTTCGAGGATGTCACCACGCGGTCGGGGATCGCCGGGTTCTCACGCGGATACGGGCACGGCGTCACCGTCGGTGACTACGACAACGACGGCCACCCCGACCTCTTCATCACGCGTTGGCGGGCCTACGCCCTGTACCACAACAAGGGGGACGGCACGTTCGAGGACGCCACGCAAAGCGTCGGCCTCGGGGGCGAGCGCGGGTGGCCGACATCGGCGGCGTTCGCGGACCTCGACAACGACGGCGACCTCGACCTCTACGTCTGCCAGTACCTCAAGTGGGACCCGATGACCTCGCCACCTTGCCCCGACGCGGACCGGCCGGGGACGCACAACTATTGCGTGCCCAGGACCTTCGAGGCCGAGCCGGACCGCGTCTTCCGCAACGACGGCGGCCGGTTCACCGACGTGACCGAGGAAACGGGCTTCGTCGACCTCGACGGCCGAGGCCTTGGGGTCGTCGCGGCCGACGTCGACGACGACGGCCTCGTCGACCTCTTCGTCGCCAACGACATGACCGCCAACTTCCTCTTCCGCAACCTCGGGGGGTTCCGATTCCAGGAGCAGGGGGCCGAGCGGGGGGTGGCGACGAACGCCTCAGGAGGCTACCAGGCGGGCATGGGCGTGGCCGCGGGTGACCTCGACGGTGACGGGGCCATCGACCTCGCCGTGACCAACTTCTACGGCGAGTCGACCACGTTCTTCCGCAACCTCGGGGGCGGGCAGTTCGCCGACTTCACCTCCGCGATCGGCCTCGCCGCACCAAGCCGGTTCCTCCTGGGCTTCGGTCTCGTCCTCCTCGACGCCAACAACGACGGCCGGCTCGACATGGCCTCGGCGAACGGCCACGTCAACGACTTCGGGCCGGCCATCCCTTATGCCATGCCCGCGCAGCTCCTGCTGGGCATCGGCGACGGCCGCCTCGAGGACGTCTCCGGCCGCGCCGGGCCCCCCTGGCAAATCCCTCGACTCGGCCGAGGCCTCGCCTCGGGGGACGTCGACAACGACGGCCGCGTCGACCTGTTGATCCTCTCGGAGCACGAGCCGCTGGCGTATCTGCACAACACGGGAGCGACCCCCCCGGGTCATTACATGACTCTCCGATTGGAAGGAACCTCCTCCAACCGCGACGCCGTCGGCACCCGCCTCACCATAACCGCCGGAGGCCGTCGCCAAATCACCCAGCGCTTCGGCGGCGGCAGCTTCCTCTCCGCCAACGACGGCCGGGTCCACCTCGGGCTCGGGTCCTCGGACCGCGTCGAGTCGGTCGAAGTCCGCTGGCCCTCGGGGAAGTCCGACGTCTACCGCGACCTCCCCGCCGACTCCGAATATTTCCTCAAGGAGGGCGACCCTTCGGCCACCCCGATCAAAAAAGAACCCGCCCTGTCGGGCGGGTCCGGGGCCGCCTCCGGGAAGACCCCGTGAGCGGCGATCGTTGGTGTCGATGCGGGGCGTCCGGCCCTGCGAGGCCCTCTCAATAGTCGTCGTTGCTGAGGACCTCGCCGCCGTTCCTCGTGACCAGCCCCTTCAACAGACTCGGCTTGATCGTCTCCTTGAGGAACCGGACCGAGCCGTCGGCCATGCTGAAGTTCGTCCCCTTGGGGTGATGCCCGAAGATCCCCTTGGCGTCGAGTTCGGGGTCGACGTCCCAGTCGTCGGGCTTGGTCCAGACGACGGCCCGGTCGTCGGCGGCGTCGACCACGAAGATCGTGTTCGAGGTGCCATCGGTGATGTCCTTGATCTTGACCGCCTCGGCCCCGGGGAAGATCGTGGCCTTGCCCCGAGGGACCAGGTACGTCGTCTTGCCAAGGCTTTCCGGCGTCCTCCGCTGCCCCGGGCAGCGAAAGACCGCGGGCATCTTGTCGATCAACGTCCGGTTATGCGGGCTGTCCCAAGGCTCGTCCTGGTGGAACTCTCGGTAGAGGGCCTGTTGCTCGAGGTAAGGCAGGATCGCCACCCGCCAGCTCAGGAGGGGTCGGCCCGTCTTGTCCTTCGTGAAGGCAGGGGGGAAGGTGTTGTAGGTCGCGTGGTAGTTGTGCATCGCCAGGCCGAGTTGCAGCATGTTCTTGACGCACTCGCGGCGGTTGTACGACTCCCCGAGAGTCGAGGTCATCGCCCCGACCAGGGCTCCCCCTTGTTTGAGCCCAAGATCCACGACCAGGCGTTCGCCGGTACGCGTCGCGTTGAGCTCGGCGGGGAGCTTGGCGATGTCGGGGAACCAGCGCTTCACCTCCGGCGACGACACCATCCAAGCGACGATGTGGCGACCGAGTCTCAGGAACGTGTCGGCCGAGGCCGAATCCTTGGCCTGGACCATAAGGCGAAGGTTCTGTCGAGGCTCGGTCTCGAGGGCGATCGCGGCCCAGCTCAGGTGCTGGCTAACGAGCGAGATCGACCCGGCCCCCCACTCCTGGGGTAGACTGGGCATGATTTCCTCGAGGACGCGACGGTCGTCGCTCGTCAGGAGGAGGATGATCTGGGCCGCCGAAGCTCCCGACGCCTCGAATGCCGCGGCCAGCCCCGGGCGAGGGGCCGGGTCGGTCTTTCGGACCCGGTCGAGGGCCTCCGACGTCCCGGCGAAGACCGCGTTGTGAATCGTCGCGCAGGTTGGCCAGGCGACGGGTCCCTTCTCCTGGCCCTCGCCGCAGAGGAGCTTGCCGATAGCCTTCGCGTCGGCCCCCTCGGCGAGCGGGACGACCACGAGCGGGGGTTCGGGGAAATCCGTAGGCCTCGAGACCAGGAACAGGTCCTTGGCCCCGGCCTTGCGCAGGGCCGACGCCCAGGGGGCGATCGACTTCGAGAGTTGGTCCGACAGGTTCGGTTCCGGGACCAGCCGGCCCAGCAGTTCGTCGACGCGGGCCTCGACCAGGTCGACGTGCACGACGGCCCGGGTCGTGCCGTCGACGAACGGGGCGATCGCCCGGACGTCGACGTCGCGGGCCAGCGCCGGCCCGCACAGGGCAAGGATCACGAGAGCGGGAACCACGCGTGGCATGTTCATCCTCCTCGTCCAAATGGGGGTGCTCAACGCGTCACCTTCAATTCGTAGGCGATGGTGTTGTAAGGCACGTAAGCTTCCCCGAGCATGAGCGGCGCGGACAGCGAGGCGGTGCCGCCACTGACCTTGTACTCGAAGGGTTTCCCGGTCCCCGGGTCGATCGGGGCGGGGGCCGCCGCCAACGCGTCCAGGCTGTCGGGCAGGGCCCCGCCATGGCCCTCGGCGTAGAGCCGGATCGCCTCGATGCACTGGATCGCGGCGAGGCGACGCTCGCCCCGGGCCGAGGCGACGCGCACGGAATGGGTGGCCGGCAGCACCTCTTCGAAGGGGATCCCTCGGTTCGTCCCCCCGTGGCTGGCGCTGACCGCGTGATCGGCCTCCACGTAGCCCTTGTAGGCCTGGTAATAGGGGAGATTGCCCCACTTGGCGACCTCGTCGCGAAGCTGCTCGTACACGGTCATGGAGTTGAGCGCGACGACCTGGATCGCCGGCATCGCCTCGACCTGCGCCGCGGGACGCCCCCGGGCAATCAGCGCGAGCTTGGCGTCGGGATAGGCCCGGGCCACCAGCGCGGCGAAGATCAGCCGCTTGTTCCACTCCTCGAGTCGAGGATTGGCCGAAGGGCTATCCACGCGAGCCCCGCCCCAGATGCCATTGAAGAGGCTGAGCTCGGGAAGCAACTGGTCGACGAAGGAGCGCGCCCGGTCGAGGCTCCAGACCTCCCCTCCGAGGTCTTTGAGTCCGGGGATCTCCCGCTCGAGCATGAATCGCTCGCCTTCGATCCCGTACGACACGTCGATCAGGGGCCGGGGGAGATTCGCCAGGGCCCAGTAGAGGTTGGGCGATTTCGGGATCTGGATCAGGTCCTCGGCCACCCCGGCCATGACCTGGCTGATGGCGAGGCCGACCAACGACTGGATGACCGACGTCCCTTTCGCGACGTGGCGGCCCAGCACGAAGCCCGTCCGCAGCCATTTGATCGCCTCTTCGGGATGCCCGTCCAGGATCTCGAGCCGGGCCTTGAGGGCGACGAGGCGGGCCAGGGTCCGCGATTCCTGGATATCCGGGAGCATGAGCGCGAAGCCCTCGTCGCGGAGGTCGAACTCCCAGTTGCAGTCATCCCGACGCGCGCCCAATTCAACCTCGCGGAGGGCGTTCCGGTACGTGACCAGTTGCTTCCGCGCCTCCTCTCGGGGGATGTCCTGGATCGCGCCGGCGACCCAGTCGTTGATCGATTCGTCGACCGAAGGCTTCCGAGTGGGGGACTTCTCGGCCTGGGCTTGGAGCAGCAGCCGATACCTCGTCTCGATGACCATCTGGAGCGCACGGTGGTAGAAGACCGCGGCGTTGCCCGGGATGAGGTCGCGGCGTTCGGGGATGAGCCGGTACTTGAGCGCGGGCACCGGCGCGGCGGCCGGGCGGAGCTCGATGACCTTCGGCGGCAGGGGCTTCGGCATCGGTTGCGCCCCCGAGGATGCGGGCACGAGCGCCGCCGCGAGGCCGACGAAACACAACAACGGGCGAATCATGAGGGACCTCCTGGTTCGAGGACATTTTCATATTCAAATCGCCGCGACGCGGGCGAGGACTCCGAGGGGTCGCCCGAGTGCGTGGACAGGTCGCCGGAATGCGTGAGCAAAGGGGGAGGCTCGGGCAAGCCTTCGACGCCGAACCGCAACACCTGGCGCCGGAGCCCGAGCGAGGCGGACTCCGAAGGCCACGACGGCTCCGACCCTCGAGAAGATGCCGGAGGGGCCTGGCTCAAGATGACGACGGGGGGGCCCTCCTCAACGGGCAGGGCCGGTTTCTCCTTGACGATCACGACGCGTTCGACAACTCGAGGGGTAGGGCGAGCGGCCAGGAAGGCCCCCTCCGTGAGCGCCAACGCCGCGAGCGATGCCGCGAGCGAGGGCCAGGCCCATCGGCCTCGGGATGAGGTCGGCGATTGGACCGAGGCCCGCCCGGCCTCGTACATCAGCCGGTCGCGATCGAGCCGGCTCTTCGCCGGGATGAGGTCCCTCAGGGAGGACTCGAGGGCCGTCAATTCGGGGTCGGACGAGTCTTTTGACATGACACCCCCAGGCGTTCTCTCAAGGCCGAAAGTCCCGCGGAATAGAGCCGGTGTGCGGTGCTCGAGGAGCAGCCCGCCACCTCGGCGACCTGCTCGAACGTCAGGCCGCCCCAGAGGTGGGCGACGATCACCTCGCGTTGCTCGACGGGCAGCGTGCGGAGCGCCTCCGCCGCGGCCTCGGGGTCGAGCCGTTCCGCCGTCGCCGAGGACGGGGCCGGCTCGAACCAGTCCGGGGCCTTGGTCGCCGCCTCGGCCTCGTGGCGGCGCCTCCGCTTCGAGGCCAGGCCCGCGCTGATCGCCCCGTTGCGCACGACCCGGAACAACCAGGCCGCCGGGCGACTCGGCACTAACCCTTGTGCCGAGAGCTTCAGGAACGCCTCCTGCACGACATCCTCGGGGACGTCGCACCACTGGCGAGCATAAAGCTCCAGCGCGGCCGAATGCCGATCGAGCAGCCGTCCCAGCAGATCAAAGTCCATGCGTGACTTCCGTCGCCCCGAAGCTCAAAGCAACCGTCCTACCCCTAGGACGACTGTCGCACGATTCCATCCCAAAATTTTTCCACCGGCGGCAACTCATCCCCAGCTCTTTCCGTCTTTAGGGAAATGAGCGTCGGTTGGGACAAAATACCAGGGGCTTCACCATTGACGGTCGGGCCGGGTCGCGGTGGAATGAACGTCCAGATGGGACGCTGTTGACGATCGCCGAGTCTCCCGGGGGGCCGGGAGAGCGGGGGAACCACCCAATTGGGGCGAATCGTGCCGAGACGGCACGACGGGGCACCTTCGGCTCCGAGCCCGTCAGCTAACCTCGCAGGCGTCCGAGGGGTCACTCGCTCCGGCCGAAGTCCTACGGTCCGAGCCTCACCGACCGTTGAGGTCGGTCCCCGCAGCCCCCACGTCCCTCCCTTGATAGGGAGGGAGCGTCCGGCCAAATGCCCCGGGCCGGACCTTTGGTGTGGGACAAGGCAGCGAAAATCCGATGCGCGATCCTCGGCGTCTCTGGGCCGTCGTCCTGCTCGCGGTCGTCAGCCTCCTTGCGCTGATCGCCTCGGGGCTCCTGGACTGGATCACGAGTCTCCTGTTCCTGGGCCTGGAATTCCTCGTCGAGTCGCTCCGTCCCCTCTGGGAGCGGCCGAAAAAGCACCGGCACCGGACCCAACCCCGGGGACGCCGCCTCGCGGAATCCTCGGCGCGACCTCGGCGCCTCTCCCATCGCAAGGGCCGGTCGAAGCGCTCAACCTCCGAGGTGGTGACGGAGATTTCCCCCAACCCGGCCGCCTCGCACGCCCGGACCCGGATCCTCGTCCCCCTGAGCGCCGATCGCCCGGGCCTGGTCGCGTTCGCCCTGGAGGAATGCCGCGAGCGGCAGGCCGAGCTCCTCCTCCTGTTCCTCCGCCCGATCGCCGTGACGCCGATGGGCCCCAACCCCCTCCCCACGCTGGCCGAGGACGCGCAAGCCCTGGCCGCGCTCGACCGCATCAACGGCGAAGCCCTTCGCGCCGGCGTCCCGATCCGCCCCCTCTACGAGACCACCCGAGACATGCCCCAGACCATCCTGGACGTCGCCCGCGCCCAACGCGCCGACCTCGTCCTGATGGAAGCCACCCGCCGCAACATCCTCTGGCGTGCCCTCTTCGGAGACGAGGTCCGATCCGTCCTCGCCCACCTCCCCGAACGCGTCGGCCTGCTGCTCCACGCGGCGTGAGGGTAGTGCCACAACGAGAACGTTCTGGGCATGTGAACTTTAGAATCACAAAATAGTTGATCTACAAATATTTCAGTTTCACTATTGAAACTGAGGGTGAACGTACCGCGCGGACCGTCGTAGTTGAAAACGCAATAGCGGAGGGCGTCCCGGCCGATCAAGGCAAGATAGCCGCGTGTCGCATAGTCGGCGGCGATGACGCCAACGACCATGGCCAACGGGTAGGAAGGCCCGCCCAGACTGAACTGGGCGCCGTACTCATCGCGAACTTCCCCCTGCGGATCAGTCGTCGAGGTCAGGACGGGGACGGGTCCCCAAAACTCGAGCTTTAGACTTTCGATGACAAGTTCGTCGAGGGCCGACTCACTGGCCCCAGTATCGATCAGGGCAGGTATGGTGACCGGGGCCGTGACGGGTAGGTTCAAGCGGAGGAGCGAGGCCCTTTCTTCTTGCGGGCTTATGGGCACTTGCGAGTCGATGATCGGGCCGAGCTCGCTCGTGCGGCCGGTGAGCAACGTCATCGGGGCAGGTCGTGGGAGAATCGACGGATCGGTTCCTCTTTGAGGATCTGCTTCACCATAAAGGGTGCCGAACCAAACCGTTGGTGCGCCGCATCCAACGCCTCGGCCCGGTCGGGCCAGATCCCGAGGACTTGGTCGTCCTTGATGACCACGAACGAGCCTTCGAATGGGAGGAATTCATCCCGGTGAGCCTCGAACGCCGCCTCCTCTCTCGCGAATTTCGCGGTGTTGATGACTTCGCGATGGAGGGACTGCGATTGAGACATTCCAGTCTCCCTTGATTCGGAATCACCCGGTGCTTCTCACTTCAGAGAAACGCCACTCGATGGCTAACCACCGCAAGAGGTGACTTCTCGAGAAAGGTCGAGCTCGAGCCCCGGAAAGTCGCCGCGACGGCCGAATATCGAGCAAATCCCCAGGTTAGCAGAGATTTCGGTCACGAGCAAACCCACTCGACATAAACTATCCATGATTTAAACAATTAAAAATCTGCCTCATTTTTTTGCTAAGGGAGCGATGCAGGGCAAGAGCCGATTTGAAGTCGAAAGGGACTGGCGGCAGCCCGGTCGTGTTTGCGACGTGTACAGCCCGGAAACGCCACCGATCGGCGACGCTCCTGCCCGCTCCTGCGCCAGATCCAGAATCCTTTTGACGGAGCACATGGACCGCCGGATAATGTGGAATAACTATCGGCCCATGGATGAGCGTTGCCGCGATTTTGTGGAGTTCTCCTTCGTCCCTCGGCCATTCGCCCTCCGGGGACTTGGCCCTTCCCATTGTGGACGGACGCCCCGTGGTCAGGCGAGAAGGACCGGCCGATGGATCTTCTCAACGAGGGTGACGAGCAGGCCAGGTCCGGCGGTCCAAAGCCAACTCCCGGGCCCCTCGACCCTGGGTCGAATGCTGGCCACGAGTCCGCGGTCAGCAAGGAGAACGCGGCGACCGAGGAGGACGTTGTTGGCCGCCCTCGCGCCCAGGAGCCGTCGACGGTTTGGGATGGGCAGGCGCCTGTCGGCGACGTGCTCGCGTCCACCTCGATCGACGACGCGTCAAGACCTCTTGCGTGGCAGGAGCCGGGCGCCACGTTGCGGCAGCCTTGCAGCATGTCGGAATGGCTCGAAGAAGGCCTAGCGGCGGGGGCCCTCGGCTACACTATGGGCGCGGCCATCCCGTCGTCCTGGCGTCGGCCGGCGAGGAATCCGGAGTCGGGGGCCGCCGAGGAAACCGGGGGAGAATCGGGATTCCCGGTCAGGGGTTCAACGCCGACGATCCCCGGATACGAGATCTTCGGCGAGCTGGGCCGCGGCTCGATGGGCGTGGTCTACAAGGCGAGGCAGATTGTCCTCAACCGAGTCTGCGCTCTGAAGATGATCCTGGCGGGCAGCCATGCCTCCGTCGAATCCCGCGTTCGGTTCCTCGCGGAAGCGGAATCGATCGCCCGGCTCGAGCACCAGCACATCGTCCGGATCCACCACATCGGCGAGGCCAACGGCCTGCCGTTCTTCGAGTTGGAGTTTGCCTGGGGGGGTAGCCTCGACCGCCAGCTTGACGGCACGCCCTGGTCGCCGCGACGGGCGACGCCCCTCGTCGAGAAACTCGCTCGAGGGATGGCCGAAGCCCACCGCCAAGGCGTCGTCCACCGCGACCTCAAGCCGGCGAATGTGCTCCTGGACAAGGACGGAACGCCGAAGATCTCCGACTTCGGGCTGGCCAAGGCACTCGACTCCGACGGCGGCTTGACGCTGAGCGGGTCGGTCCTCGGCTCGCCCAGTTACATGGCGCCCGAGCAGGCCGGCGGCAAGACCAAGCAGGTCGGTCCCCCCGCCGACGTCTACGCGCTAGGCGTGATCCTCTACGAACTGCTGACCGGTCGACCGCCGTTCCGCGGGGCGACCGTGCTGGAAACGCTCGACCAGGTGCGCGCGGCCGAGCCCGTGCCCCCATCCCGGCTGGTGCCCCGACTCGACCGCGACATCGAGACCATCTGCCTCACGTGTCTGCACAAGGAGGCCGCGAAGCGGTACGCCAGTGCGTTGGCATTGGCGGAGGACCTGCAGCGGTACTACGAAGGCCGGCCGATCCAGGCGCGGCGGATTTCGAGTCCGGAGCGTGCCTGGCGTTGGTGCCGGCGGAACCGAACCGTCTCGAGCCTGTTGGCTGCCGTGCTGACGCTGCTCATGACAGTCGCGGCAGTGGCCTCGGTCGGCTACGTGCGCGAGGCGTCCGCGCGCGCGACCGCGCGAAAGGCCGAGGGCACGGCCAAGGCCGAAGCGGCACGAGCACGCGCGGCCGAGAACGAGATGCGGCAGCAGTGGTATTCCGCCAGCATGGGGCTGATGCCGTCGGCCTGGGAGAGCGGCAAGGTCGGCCGCGTCCGCGAGCTCCTGGCCGAGACCGAGGTCTACCCCGACCGCGGCTTCGAGTGGTACTACTGGCAGCGGCTCTGCCACCTCGAACTACGCACGCTCATCGGCCACCGCGACGTGATCGCGGCGGTCGCGTGGTCGCCCGACGGGCAGCGTCTGGCGACCGGCAGCGACGACGGATCCGCCAAGATCTGGGACGTCACCAGTGGCCGCTTGCTCCACACGCTCCACGGCCTCGGGGACGGGGCCGCCTCGATGGCCTGGTCGCCAGACGGCCGGCGACTGGCGGTAGGCAGCGGCGACGGCATGGGAAAGGTGTGGGACGTCGCCAGCGGTCGCGAACTGGTCACGCTCCGCGGGCATTCCGCTCGCCTTGCGGCCGTCGCGTGGTCACCCGACAGCCGCAGACTGCTGACCGGAAGCTGGGACGGCACCGCCAAGGTCTGGGACGCGACCCTAGGCGAAGCCCGGCGCACCCTCCACGGTCATCAAGGCCCGATCGCCTCCGTCGCCTGGTCTCACGACGGCGGGCGACTCGCCACGGCCGGAGAGGATCTGACCGCCAGGATCTGGGACGCATCCGACGGCCGGGAACTCGTCACCTTCAAAGGACATCATGGCGGGGTTTCGTCGATCAGTTGGTCCGGGGACAGCCAGCGACTGGCGACGGGGAGCGGCGACGGCACGGCGATCGTCTGGCGTGCGTCGGACGGTCGCCCACTCGTCACTCTCAAGGGCCACACGGCCGCGGTCCGCTCCGTCTCGTGGTCACCCGAAGGCCAGTCGCTCGCGACCGGGAGCTGGGACGGCACGGCCAGGATCTGGGACACGACCGACGGGCGTGAGCTCGTCACGCTCAAGGGCCATTCCTCGCCGGTCCCGGCCGTCGCCTGGTCGCCCGTGGGAAAATTGCTGGCGACGGGTGGCTGGGATGGCGCGGCCAAGATCTGGGACATCTCGGGCGACCGCGAGCTTGTGGCACTCAGGGCGCACGCCGGATCGATCTCGTCCGTCGCCTGGTCGCCCGACGGCCGGCGACTGGCGTCGGGAAGTGAGGACAACACGGCGAGGGTGTGGGATGCCGCCGACCGCCGCGTGCTTCATGTGCTCGAAGGGCACTCGGGCGAGGTG
Source organism: Singulisphaera rosea (assembly GCF_054877945.1). Taxonomy (NCBI): domain Bacteria; kingdom Pseudomonadati; phylum Planctomycetota; class Planctomycetia; order Isosphaerales; family Isosphaeraceae; genus Singulisphaera; species Singulisphaera rosea. The sequence continues at coordinate 120,030 of NZ_JBTYIP020000013.1, forward strand.
CGCGCCGTCGCGTGGTCGCCCAGCGGCCACCAGATCGTGACCGCGAGCACAGACGGCACCGCGATGGTCTGGGACGCATCCGACGGCCACCACCTGGTCACGCTCGAGGGGCATTCGAACGGCGTCTGCTCAGTCGCGTGGTCGCCGGACGGACAGCGGATCGTGACCGGAAGCGAGGACAACACGGCCAGGGTCTGGGATGCGTCCGACGGCCTGGAGCTGTTCGCGCTCAAAGGGCACACGCATCGGATCCTGTCGGTGGCCTGGTCGCCGGACGGCCAGCGGATCGCGACCGGAAGCTGGGACAGTAGCGCCAAGGTCTGGAATGCGACGACGGGCGCCGAACTGCGGTCGCTCAAGGGACATTCGAAGCGGGTACACTCGGTCGCATGGGCGCCGGACAGCGAACGGCTGGCGACGGCCAGTGCCGACAACACCACGCGGATCTGGGAAGTATCCACGACCTCCGCTCCGTTGATGCTGAAGGGGCACGCCAACTCGGTCCGGACGGTCTGCTGGTCTCCGGATGGTCGGCGGCTGGCCACGGCCGGCGAGGACAGCACGGCCAAGGTCTGGAGCGCGGTGAGCGGCCGTGAGCTGCTCATGCTCAAAGGGCACACGGCCGGCGTTACGGCCGTCGCGTGGTCGAGCGACGGACAGCGGCTGGCGACAGGGAGCGGCGACCGCCTGATCCACTTGTGGGACGCGGCCAGTGTCGCCGAAGGCGAGGAATGGGCACGCCAGGACCACGTCCTCGCCAATTTCCTGGCACTCAACACCTACCGAGGACCCGAGGCCCGAGGGTTCATTCGCGACTGGCTACTGCTGCTGCCGATCGCCGGGGACGGAGTCCAAGCCCTCGATGCTCAACAACTCGCCGGCGAGGCCGAGCTGCGGCCGCGCGCCGACGAACGGGTCCAAATCGCCGGCCGAGGGCTCGTCTGGCGAGCATACCGATCCCCTGAAGCGGTCCTGGACTTCAACGAAGCCGTGGGCCAAACCACCGAGCGGAGCATCGGCTACGCGGTCTGCTACGTCGAGAGCGAGCGCGCCCGCGACGACGTCTGGATTCAAGTCGGCAGCGACGACGGCTCGCAGCTCTACCTCAACGGCGTTCCCATCTATCGCGACAGCGTGTTCCGAGAGCTCTCGGGGCTGGACACGGCCGGTCCCGTGACGTTGAAGCAAGGAACGAATGTCTTGATTTTCAAGGTATTGAACGTCTCCGGCGGATGGGAAGGCTGCGTTCGGCTCGTCGACGCATCCGGCCAGCCCGCCGAAGGCCTGCGCGTGACGCTCACCCCCAAATGAGCCACCCCGCGGTCCTCCGTGGGAGATGTGGCCCAGGGCGGCAGACGTGTGGCTGGCACACGCTAGTCGCTCTCACCCCGGTACCCAAAGCGCTCGACCGCGCGTCCTTCGGCCTCGAGGATCCGGTCACGGAGCTCTTCCGAACAGACGACCGGGTGTGCCTCATAGTTGCTGAGATTGACGGGAGGCGTCGCGCGAATGGCACGGGGATCGAACCGCTCGCCCGCGAGGGCCAAGGCCGCGATCAGGTCATCGACGAGCCGCTCATAGCGGCCGATGAACTGGACCTCGCGGCCGGGTACGCCCGTAAATCGCTCGAAGATCTCGGAGCAATGGCCGGGCCTACTCTCGAGGACGCGGACGAGGAACGGCTCGAAGCGATCGGCCTGGCATGCGCGATCGAACGGGTTCTGATCGTCCCAGCCGGCCATCTGCTTGTAGACCCAGTAGCTCTTCCACCACGACCAAGGATGGCGGACGTACGCAAATGCGAATAGTTCGGGGCAGGCGCACTCGGCAAAAGGCGTGTGCTTGGGCGCCCCTTGGATCCGCATGCGGGGGATCCCCGCGTTGCCGAGCGCGCGTCCGACCCACGTGCCCCCGGTCTTGGGAGTATGCAGGAACCGGCTCCGGGGCAAGAAGAGAGCCATGTCGGGAGATCGCCGTCGCGCCAGAATGCGTCAGAGGGTCCGTTCGCCTACGGTCCTGGGCCCGCGCTCGCGAGTTTGTGGAACGCGGCCAGGGCCGAGTCGGCGAGGGTATGGCGATCGATCTCCAGGCGTTGGAAGCTCTGATGGCCGAGGTGTACGGCGAAGGCGTCGAGGGCCACCAGGATCTTCCAGCCGCGTCGCGTCGCCCGCAAGCACCACTCGTTGTCCACGCCCAGTCCCGATTCGAACTCCGTGGTCCGTTCGTCCAGCAACCCGCAATCGGCGATGGCGTCGCGGTGGAGGAGCGTGCAGAAGAACGCCACCATGTCCTCGGCGACGGCCCGGAAGGGGCCGACGACCGCCCTCGCGCCGGAGATCGGGTCGTCGTAGTCGATAGGCCAGGCGTCGTCGATGCCCACCTGCTTGCGGCGTTCCGGCCGTCGGATCGATTGCCACTCGTCATCGCCCGTGAGTGGTCCCACGGCCGCCACCGACCGGCCGATCTGCGTCATGTGCCAGTACATCCGTTCCAGGCACCCAGGGCCGATGAAGCAATCGTTGTTCAAGCAGAGCACATGCCGACCGGCGGCGAACCGCAACCCTTGATTCACGGCAGTCGTGAACATCCGATTCGACGAATTCCGGATCGTCGCCAGCGGGATGTCCAGCGACTCGGCGACTGCGGCGATCCGCGAGGGGACGCCCGCTGCGCTGCCATTGTCCACGTAGAGCACCTCGAACGGCAGGCCCGAGTACCAGGCGAGATGCCGGAGGCACTCCTCGGTCAGGTCGGCGCAATCCTTCGCGGGGATGATTACGGAGATGCGTTCGTCGAGCCCGACCAATCGCGCGAACTTCCGGCGCAGCCGCGCCTGCTCCCGAAGGAGGCGCGGGGCGTCGCGTCGCAGACCCGCGGTCTTGCCCTCCGGCCGCTCGAACGCGCGGAAGAGGATGCGATCCACCGCCTGGAACCGGCATTGGCGCAAGACCAACTCGAGCCAGAGCGACCAATCGTCCAGGTCATCGGAGTCACCGAGAGTATTCGGGATGGCGCTCCGACGGACGAGCGACGACATCGAGGTCCCGTTTCTCCACCAGAGCTCGCTGGCGTCGAACGGACGAGCCTGGACGATCTCCGCGTCCGACGTGCCCAGGTACTGGCGTTGCCAGGAGCAATAGACGACCGTCGAATCCCAATCTGCCGCCTCGAGGAGCGTCTCGAGGAACCGCGGATCGTACACGGCGTCAGCATCCGCCAGGACGATCCATTCCGTCCTCGCCTCGCGAAGGCCGGCGCATCGGGCCGCGCGGACGCCCCGGTTCTGGCCCTGGAACATGGTCCGGATCAAGCCGTCGAACGGTCGGAGCGCGTCCGGCGTCCGGTCCTGGCTGCCGTCATCGACGACGATGATTTCGCAGGGGACCGTCTGGCTGATCAGGCTCCTCAGGCAGTCGCCAAGATACTCCGCGCAATTGTATGTGGCGACGATTACGGTGACACGCGCCTCGCCGGCGTCGACCGCGATCGCAACCGGCGATTCATCCGGCACGTAATGATCGTACGACCCCGAGAAGCCGGCCGCGCGCGAGCCGTCGAGCGGATCATGGCCCAGGCTCGAGATCCCCTTGCCGACATGATCGACGAGGCTCGGGACGTGGAAATAGAGCTGCCTTCCCTGGTTCCGGAGCGTGGCGGAGACGATGACGTCGGTGTCGCGATCGCCACGATGCTCGATCACCATCGGGTCATGGAGGAGCGCATGGAGCGATTGCCGGGTGAAGCAGTAGGCGAGCGCGCCCCAGTATTCGCGCTCGCCGCGGTCGATGGCCCTCCAGCCCTCACCGGCGTCGTCGGCCTGGCCGTCGAGGTGCTCGACCGGGGTGTATAGCGAGGCGTATCCCCAGTCGCGTCGGGCGAGCGTCTGGATCGCATGTTCAAGGGCAAGCCGTGCGCAAGGGGCGAACGCGAGGTCGTCCTCGCAGATCAGGACGTGCGACGACTCGGTCGCATTCAGCAGGTCCGTCGCGGCCCGTTTCCAGTTCGCCCAGGCGCCCAGGCCGGTCGGGCTCGGGACGGCGATCACGCCGGGCTCGTCGGGAACGGTCGCGTCGGGCTCGGCGTAGACTCGGATCGTTTGCGAGAACCCGGCAAGCCGGAGCTCGCGCAAGGTCCTTGCGAGCGTGGGAACGACCCGGGGCGCCGTGATCACGGCGAGCGCCACCTCCGTCGCGGGGTCGGTGCGCACGACCGTGCGTTCGCGTGCCGGAGGCGTCGCGGATTTCCCGACCGGCCCGCCATTGACCACGTCTTCGAAGGCCAACGGATGGTCCACAAACGGACAGACCTCCGCGCAGTCTCGAGAGGAGACCGTGCCCCCTGGGATGACCAGCTTCGGCGATCGACAGACCCAGAGGTCGGGGCTGCATTTCGGGCCGCGATGCCGGCAACTCGGCGAGATCATGCTCATGCCGGTGTGATCTCGACGGGCCGGAGGATGTGGGAGAGGTAGCTCGGGCTGACGGGCGTCATGCGGTTGGCACCGACCCAGTTCCAGTGGGCGTTCAGCCAGATCAGCGGCACGCCGCGGTGCACGAGCACGGCCACCATTTCCTCGAACTGCGGCGTCACCTGAAGCCGCCACTGCCCGACCGCCTCGTCGGGCTTGACCGAGACCCACACAGGGGCAACATGTCCCGACGTTTCGTCGTACTCCAGAACAACCCGGCCCGAGAGCGGCCCGCCTGACGGCCTCGACGCCGGCGCGACGTCGAGGCAGGCCTCCCTCAACACCAGGCAGCGTGGCACGATGCGGAAGCTCGGCTGTGCCCCCGAGCCCACCGTGTGACGCCCGGACGGAGTTTCCACGAACGGCCTTGAGGGATGTTCGAGTCGCGAGGGATACACGGAATCCTCCGGAGTAGTCGATTGCCTGCCTCGGCCGGACTTCGCTCCGAATACGCTCGAAGTGAATCCCAGCAACGGTGCCGGGAAGGGGAGTCGCCGCGTTCAACGTCACTCGAACATCAGCGACGTCCGCCCCCTCGACGGATCACCTGCTCCAAGACGACCTGCCTACCATCGGGCCGGAGGTCGAAGGTCACGCTGCCATTGTGGACGGTTTGGGTATCGGGCTCGGACGAGATCGTCACCTCGCGCCAGCCGGCGGGGACCTGCACCGAGATCGTGAGCCTCGTCTCGGGTCGGGTGCGGTCGAGATCGCTCAGGATCCAGACCCGCAGGGAACGCCCGTCCCAATGCGAGTCCGCCAGCGCGGTGCGTCGGCACTGCACGTAGCTGGCGACGTCGGCCAGAGGCGCGATCCAAAGCGGATCGACCCGTTGATCGATCGAATCCAGGCAGGCTTGCCAGAGGTCGGGGCCAATCTGCCCATCAGGCCAACCCTCGGGCGTGATGATTGCGTGGAACTGAAATATGAACCAACCTCGCGTCAGCACGGCTTGCTCCAACGAGTTCTCCCATTCCGATTGGTTCGTGGTCTTGAGGATCGCGAGGCTCGGCAGGAGGTCGGCTTCGGGCGGGCACGCCGTCGCCACGCTCCCGCCGTCGGCAGCCAGCGAGGTCCGGGCCGCCAGGTACCGGCGGCGGACCGTCGCCCGTAGCGGGCCGTTTAGGGCTCCCGAATTGGAATTCGGATAGTCGAATGTCAGAATCGGTTTACTGGTGACGTCGGGCGTGAGGAACTGGCAGCAGTTCAGCTCGGACTCGATCGTGCCGAGCGGTAAAGACGGCAAGGTCATGCCCAGGTGATTGACCGTGTGACAACCGATTTCGTGGCCCCGGCTCGCGAGTGCCTTCCACGGCCCCTTGTCCTGGCTCGCAAGCGTGACGTTCGTGAGGAAGTAGGTCCCGAGCAGGCCTCGTGTTTCGAGGTCCGGCGCGGCGTTCTGATAGCCACTGGGCAGCGAGTCGTCGAAGGAAAAAGTGACCGCTGCGTCACGACCGCCGGGCCATGTGGCGACGGAGACCCGCCCGGTCGGGTCGTCGGCCGCGAATTTCGCGTTGAAGACCGCGAGCAGGGGGGCCGTTGCGGCGCTTTCCAGCGGGTAATTGCTCCGCACGAGGTCCAGGTACTTCCAGGCCGCGACGCCGTCGCCGTTCGCGATTGCGAGGCTCGCGGCCTGGAGCAGGGGGGCGGCCGCTACGTCGACGGGGGCACCGACCGTTCCCGAGGTCACAGCCCTGAGAAGCGTCGCGAGGAACAACGGCGTCAGCCGACGTTTCAAGATCCGTGCCATGGTTTCATCTCACGGGGTCCTGTACGGGGTCGACGGGCTAGGGTTTGCTGGGCTTCGGGGACAGGATCGAAACCAGATCGGGCAGCGCGTCGCTCGCGTCGGGGCCGATCCACCCCAGCGCATCGACACCGGCCAGCCGCGCGACGTTGTCGTTGGACTTGATCAGCTCTCGGAGGAGCGGGACTGCGGTTCTCCGGGCGTGGATCAGGACGTCCCCCGCCAGATACCGGAGGACGTCGTCCTTCGAATCCATAAAAGTCACCATCTTGGGGGCAGCCGCCTTCGCCCGGTCACCGAGACGGCGCAAGACCTCGAGCACTCGCCTGGTGCGCTCGCCGTCGAGCTTGTCGGGGTCGTCCAGCACGCGGACCAGTTCCGGAGTACTCGCCGCGCCGAAGTCGACCAGAGAGTCGGCGGCGGCGATGCGCACCTTGAGCTCGGGATCGTCGAGCGCCCTCACCAGTCGCGGCACGACCTTCGCCGCTTCGGCGCGAATCCGGCCCAGGGCCCGAACCGCCTCCCTTCGCGGAGATCCTTCCGGGTTTCGGCTGACTTCGAGGAGGGCCGGAACGGCTTCGGCCGCCGGGATCCCGATCCGGCCGAGGGCCTCGGCGGCGGCAGCGCGCCCCCAAGACGTGTCGGATTTCAGTTTCGCGATCAGCGGGCCGATCGCCGGCTCGCCGATCGCCGAGAGTGCGAAGGCCGCCGCCGACCGGATCGCTCGGTTCCGGTCTTCGAGTCGTGGAGCGATCGCACCGATCGCCGGACGCGCCTGCGGGCCGATCGCGCCCAGCGCGGTGGTCGCGGCCTCGATCACAAGCGGGTCGGTGTCCGACAGCCAGGGCGTAAGCTTGCCGACCGCCGAGCCCAGGCGATCGATCCTTCCGATGGCCTCTAACGCCTGCGGGCGGAGGTCGGGGGAGTCGTCGAGAGTGCGTTCCAGCAGCGCGAGGCTCTCGGGCGTACCAGGGCCGATCCTCCCGAGGGTCTTGATCACCGTGCCGCGGAACTCGCTGACCTCCATCGGGTCGGACAGCAACGCGTTGAGGGTCGGGGCCGCCGGCTTGGCGTCGGCTCCAATGGCGCCGAGCGCCTGGATGGTCGCGGTCTGTTTGAGGCGGTCTTTGAGATTCAGGAGCCGCACGAGGCTGTCAACGGACTGCGAACCGATGCGGGCAAGGGCTTCGGACGCGGGTTGGCTCAGCTTGGGAACGCCCTCCCGGATCGCACGTTCCAGGGAAGGGATTGCGGGCGGACCGATCCCGATAAGCGCGGCTTGCGACGCGGCTCGCAGTTGGTCGCGGGGATCTGCCAGGGCGGCGACGAGCTTGTCGAAGGTCGTGCCGTGGGTCGCCTTGATCAAACTCAGCGCCCTGGCGGCCGCGACGCGGATCGGGAGCGGACCGGTGCCGAGGAACCCGGCGAGCACGTCTTCGGCCTCGCGGGCCGAGGTCCCCATCCGCCCCAGCGTACGGATCGCGAGTAATCGCGCCGGCTCCTCGCCGGTCCGGGCTACGGCGATCAAAGGGGCGACCGCGCAAAGGCCAAGACGGGTGAGGGCCTGGGCGGCATCGGACCCGACATCGCCGATGCTGAGCACGGCGATCAGGTCCGGGACCGCGGCGCACGCCGACGGGCCGAGCTCGCCCAGGGAGAAGGCCGCCGCCTGCGCGACCACTTCATCCGGATCTTTGAGCAGCACCGAGAGCCGAGCGACCGCCTGCTGGGCCTTCGGCCCCAGCCGCCCCACAGAGAGCGCGGCCACTCGCCGATCTTCGACGTCGGCGCTCCTCATCAGGGCGATCAGCCTCGGCACCGCATCCCCGGCCGCGGGACCGATATTGCCCAGCGCCAAGGTCGCATCCCGCACACCCGCCCTGTCGGGAGCGTCGAGCATCGTGATCAAGGCGGGAACGAGCGCAGAGGCCTCGGGTCCGATCAGGCTGGCCGCATACGCGGCACGTCGGCGTTCGACCGCGTTCGTCGACGCCAGGAGTCGCTGAAGCTGGGGTACCGAGCTCGGGCCAATCCTGCCGATCGCCTGGGCGGCCACCCCCGACAACGTTCCATCGTGAATCCCAGGCTCGAGGAGAGGTTGGTCGGAGGCGGTCAGGCGCGGAAGCTCAAGAAAACGGAGCACAGCGATGACAAGCAAGAACCCGCGAACTCGATGCATACCACGCCCGTTCATTTTTATTAAAAACCATTTTATGACATATCATTCGCCACAATTCGCCTGTGAATCCGAATCACAACCGAGCATACCAAAGGTCCACGCATCCCAAAAGGGTCGGGCCGAATTCACCGGCCTACCCCATAGCATTCGGATCAGAGGTCGATGACGGCCTGGACGACGCCGTCGCCGGGCACGTGGGCGAGGCGGAAGCCGAGTTTTTGGCAGACGCGTTGCATCTCGCGGTTGTCGGGGAGGATGTCGGCGGAGATCCGGGCGACGCGCTCGTCGCGGCCGACCTGGAGGATGCGACGGAGGAGCTCGGTGCCGAGGCCTCGGCCCTGGAAGTGGTCGGCGATGAGCATGGCGAACTCGGCTTCATTCACGCCGTGGAGCTTGCTCAGGCGGCCGACCCCGAGGATCGCGTGGGCGCCGGTGGCCGGGTCCTTGGCGTCGGCGACGAGGGCGAGCTCGCGGTCGTAGTCGTTGAAGCAGATCCGCGTCAAGCGGTCGTGCGAGACGCGGGAGCTCAGCTTCATCGCGTGGAAGTAGCGGAGTGCGACGCTCCGCTCGGAGAGGGTCTCGTGGAAGCGGATCAACAGAGGCTCGTCTTCCGGGCGGATCGGGCGGAGGAGGAGCGCGGTCCCGTCCTTGGCGGTCCAGGGGGAGACGTACTGGGTGGGGTAGGGGCGGATCGCCGGCTTCGGCCAGTCCTCGGGGGCGACCTCGGGGCCGTGGGCGATCACCCGGGCGTCGAGCGCGAGGAGCCCTTCGGGGGAGGCGAGGAGGGGGTTGATGTCGATCTCGCGGATCCAAGGCTGCTCGACGACCAGCCGCCCGAAGCGAACGAGAAGTTGCTCGAGCGCGGCGAGGTCGACCGCCTTGCGGCCTCGGACCCCGCGCAACGCCGAGACGATGCGGGTCTGCTCCATCATCCGCCGTGCCAGGGTCGTGGTGAGCGGAGGGAGGCCCAGGGCCCGGTCCTTGAACACCTCGACGAGCGCCCCGCCGGCGCCGAAGAGGAGCACGGGGCCGAACTGCGGGTCGATGCTGCTGCCGACGATGATCTCGTAACCGTCCCGGCGGATCATCGGCTGGACCGTGGCCCCGAGGAAGTGCCCGGGCCCGGCCCGTTCGAGCACCGAGGCCTCGATCTCGCGATAGGCGCGGCGGACCGACTCGGCGCCGTGCAAGTTCAGCCGCACGCCGTCGACGTCGGTCTTGTGCGTGATCGTCTCGGAGAAGAGCTTCACGACGGCCGGATAGCCGAAGGCCTCGGCCGCCTCGACGGCCGAATCCTCGTCGCGGGCGAGCTTCGAGGCCACGGTCGGGAGCCCGTAGGCGTCGAGCAGCCGGAGCGACTCGAGCTCGGTGAGCAGGGTACGGCCGGCACGCCTCGCCTCGGCGCCGATGGACTCGGCGAGGGCGCGGGCCTCGGCGGCGTCGCCCGAGTCTTCCGTCAGGGTCGGGGTCTCGTAGAGGCCTCGGAGGTAGTAGGCCGAGCGCCACATCGTGTGGAAGACCCGGGCCCCGGTGTCGGGGTAGGGGAAGGTAGGGATCCCCGCCTGGTTCAGGATCGACTCGCCCGCCGCGACGTCGGCCCCCCCCATCCAGCTCGCCAGGATGGGCTTCCCCGCGAGCTTGGCGTAGGGGCGCAACTTCTCGGCCGTCTGCGTCGGCTCGCTCATCGCCTGCGGGGTCAGGATAACGAGCAGGCCGTCGCTGTTCGGGTCCTTCGCCACGACCTCGAGCGTCCTGGCGTAGCGGTCCGCGCCGGCGTCGCCAAGGATGTCGATCGGGTTGCCGTGGCTCCAGGGGGCGGGGAGGAATCCGTCGAGGGCGGCGATCGTCTCGCCAGCGGGCTCGGCGAGCTCGCCCCCCCGGCGGATCAGGGCGTCGGTCGCGAGCACGCCGGGGCCGCCGGCGTTGGTGACGATCGTCAGCCGAGGCCCTTTGGGACGCGGCTGCTTCGCCAGGACCTCGGCCATGTAGAAGACCTCGGAGATCGTGTCGACGCGGAGCACCCCGCTGCGCCGGAAGGCGGCGTCGAGGACCTCGTCGCTGCCGGCGAGCGACCCCGTGTGCGACGCCGCCGCCTTCGCCGCGGCCTCGGTCCGGCCCGCCTTGATCACGATGATCGGCTTCGTGAGCGCGACCTCACGCGCCGCCGAGAGGAACGACCGCGCATCGCCGATCGATTCCATATACATAACAATACATTTCGTCCTCGGGTCGTCGCCGAGGTAGTCGATCAGGTCGCCCCAGCCGACGTCGAGCATCGACCCGATCGAGACGAAGGCGCTGAAGCCGACGTGTTCGCGGAGGCTCCAGTCGAGGATCGCCGTGCTGAGCGCCCCGCTCTGGCTCAGGAAGCCGACGTTGCCGGGCAGGGCCATCCGCCCGGCGAAGGTCGCGTTCAGGCCGCCGAGCGGGCACATCACGCCGAGGCAGTTGGGCCCGATCAGCCGCATCCGCCCGCGCCTCGCCTGCTCGAGCACCCGGCGCTCGAGCTCGACGCCCGAGGGGCCGACCTCCTTGAACCCGGCCGAAATCACGATCGCCCCGCGCACGCCCGCCTCGGCGCACTCGCCGATCAGGTCGGGGACCGTCGCCGCCGGGGTCGCGATGACCGCCAGGTCGATCGGCTCGGGGATCTCCGCAATCCGCCGCGACGCGCGGATCCCCAGCACGTTCGGCCGGGTCGCGCTGACGGGGAAGACCGTCCCGCCGAACGGGTTCGAGATCAGGTTCCAGAGGATCGCCCGCCCGACGCTCCCCGGCTTCTCCGACGCCCCGATGACGGCCACCGTCCTGGGCGAGAAGATCGCGTCGAGCGGCTTCCGCTCCGCGTGCAGGACGTCGTGCGCCAGCCCGGCGCTCGGCACCTGCGGATCGCCTTCCATCGACGGACTCCCCCTCGAGTCGAAGGGCCGCTCGAACCTCCCTCCACGCGAGTAGTCTTCCACGACCTCGCCGGCATTGCAAGAGGCCCCGAGGAGAGCGAACCCGAGCGCACTGGGTAGCAACACCGGCCGCGATGGCTAAGGCGTGGGAGCGACAACGAGTGGAGGATAGATATAGACGCCCTCGACGCTCATCCCACCAAACGCCTTATTCCCGATGCGCGTCGCCATCTTGCCGGGAGACCATCGATGAATCTCCAGGACGGCCTGGGCCAGGGGATCCTTGGCCGGGATCAGCCTTACCTGGAAGGGGTCCAGGTACGAACGACGATGCAGCTTTGCCAGCCGCAGGACTTCGCGATAGGCTCGGCCGATCCCCTCATCATCAATCTGCTCGGAGGCGATGTAGAGGTACCACTGGCCAGCATCCGCAGGTTTGGCCCAGAATGCCGCCGTCACCGGCACCTGCTTGTCGAAAAGGTTCACGAATTCGGCACCCGCCTCGATTTGGTCGATTACCAGTGAGTCTTCATCCATGGCAACACCCCATTCGTAGGGTCACTGACCGCTTCAAAAAGATGGCCGGTTCACCTTACACGATCGCACCCGGCGAGCTAGCCGCCACCGGGCCGCCCGAATACAGTGGGGAGGACGCGTTCGGACGAAGTGAGGGCAGGGGATCGGAGGACCGGACATGGCCGCGGGATCGCCGCGGCGGATCGTCATCACGGGGGCGACTCGAGGGCTCGGCCGGGCCCTCGTGGAAGGCTTCGCCGGGCTGGGCCACTCGGTCATCGGCTGCGGTCGCTCCGCCGAAGCGATCGAGGGCCTACGCGAGCAATTCGGCCCTCCCCACGACTTCGAGGCGGTCGACGTCGCCGACGCGGGCCAGGTCGAAGCCTGGGCGGCCCGCGTCCTGGGCGAGACGGGAGTCCCCGACCTGCTCGTCAACAACGCGGCGCTGATCAACCCTAACGCACCCCTCTGGGAGGTCTCCGCCGACGACTTCGACCGGGTCATCGACGTCAACCTCAAGGGGATCGCCAACGTCCTCCGTGCGTTCGTCCCGGCCATGATCGCTCGAGGGGCCGGGGTCATCGTCAACCTGAGCTCGGGATGGGGCCGGTCGACGGCCCCGAACGTCGCCCCCTACTGCGCGACCAAGTGGGGCGTCGAAGGCCTGACGCGTGCCCTCGCCCAGGAGCTCCCCCGCGGCCTCGCCGCCGTCCCCCTGAACCCGGGCATCATCGACACCGACATGCTCCGCACCACCTTCGGCGGCAAGGCCTCCCACTTCCTCGGGCCCGACGAATGGGCCAGGTCCGCCGTCCCCTTCCTCCTCGGCCTCGGACCCAAGGACAACGGCAAGCCCCTCACCGTCCCCGGCCAATAACCGCCCGACGCTCGCCGTCTGGCGGAGAGACCCGGTCGCTCGACGCATGCCGATTCAAGAGCCCGGACGGGTGCGGCTCCGAGGCGCCGGCTTTGGAGCCGGAGCTGGCTTCGATGAGGTCGCCGGCTTCGATGCCACGGCCGCCTTCGGCTCGGGTTGGCGATCGAACGGCTCGGGGACCGCGGGGACGAAGCCGAAATCGTGGACCAGGAATCCCTTGGCCCCGACGAAAAGGTTCCGTTCCTCGGCCACGTCCACGCTGTAGACCGGTTGCGGCGGCACATCCTCGATCGAGGACACCTCGGCCACACCCCCGACGACTCTCAGCCGATCGCCCGCCTTCAGGTCCCGGGCCATCGTCCAGCCCTTGCCGCATCGCCAGAGGCGTTGAAGGCCGGTAACCGCGAGTTTTTCGTCGCCGGACGAGATGCGCAACGTGGGCGAAGCCTTCTGGTGGTAGATGGCCAGGACCGGCTGATACGACAGGCCTCCGCTCGCGACATCCTGGCACAGCACCGAGGTCCCCATCTCGAGCAACTCGATCGGCCTCGGGCCTTCGAGCGTCTGGACCATCGTGCCCGCCGTGAAGGACGCCCGGACCGGGACCGTGGGTTCGGGGCCCTTCGCCGCCTCGTCGTCACTCGCCGCCTGATCGGCCGGGCCTGAGGGATCCTTGGGCTTGCCCAGAGACCCGGCTCCTGTCTGTGGGTTGTGCGAGTTGGGAGAGCCATAGAGTTGGTCCATCCACCAGCTCCTCCACGTTCGATTGTCGTCCTCTAGTCCGACCCCCGTGATCACCTTCAGCACGGACAGAATGCGGGAATTGGTCTGACGGTTGCCTTCGTTGAGCGACTTGATGAACTGAACGTCCTGATCGAGCTGTTCCTGGAGATTGCGGTTCTCCTGCTGGATGTTCTCGAGATCATGCCCGATATCGATGTCACGTGAAGCAGCCATCCGCCCCAGGGACAGATCGTTTAAGGTTGCCGACGCGGCCGCTGCGGCTTGCGGATTCGGATGGCTGTATTCGAGATCCTGGAGTTGCTTCGCCATACCCCAGAGGCTCAGCGGGTTGTTCCCCTGCGCCCGGAGCTGCCTGCCGAACTCTTCCAGCTCCTGGTTCTGGGCAGCGGTGGGATGCATGAGACTCGGCGTTGGACCGTTGGCGTGCACCGTCGGCTTTCCATACGAGATGGTGGGCGCGAGCGGCCCCGTGGGCGTGAACGTGAATCCGGGCGGGATGACTCGATTGTTGGGATCGCTCTGGTACTGAGAAATCGTCTCCGAAGCCTGCTGGGGATTGGCCGCCAAGTCCTTCAGCATCCGGGAGGTAGCCGCCGGGTCGATTGGTGCCGTAGACGAGGGCCGGATTCCATCGGGAGTCAGGGTGACGATGTTGTTGATGTTGTTCGCCAGGGCACCTTTCACGATCCAGTAGTTCTGGAGGCTGAACGGATCGAACGGGACCTCGGGCGCGAAAATGCGGCCGGCCCTCAGGCTGAAGGCCAGGTATTCGTTCTCGTAGAACCTCCGGAAGTTGAACCGTTCCCCTTCGACGAACAGGGCGCCGGGCGAGCCAGGTCCCCCGACCGGCCTCACTTCGAACTTGTAGGGCTTGCGGATCTGATCGATGAGACGCCCGACGACGTCCCGGGGGTCGCGCCGCACCAACGCCTCGGTCGCCCTCGCACGCACCTCCGGCCAGGGGCTGAGGATCGCCATCGCCGCCAGCGCGTTCGAGGACGACGGGCCGTCGATCTGGCCGAACATCGGGATGGCGAGCATCTGGAGCCGCACACCGCCGCTCGCGAACACCGCCCAGATCGCCCCCACCGCTCGAGGGTCGGTCACCTCGCCCAGTTCGGCTTCCGCCTTCGCAGCCTTCGCCGTATCCTTGCCCTGCAGGGCCTCCCGAAGCTTCAACAGCTTCGTCCGCCAACGCGGATCCGCCTGCTTCTGGCGGATCGACTCCTGCTTCTCCGCCGTGATCTGCTCGGGCTTGACCCAACGGCTACCCTGCTTGACGTAACCCAGACGCTTCCACACCGCCTTCCGCGCAGGGTCGAGCCGGAGCACCTGGTGATAGTGGGCCAACGCCTGATCCTTCAAGCCCTTGCTCGCGCACCAGGCCGCGAGTTGGGCCTGGCCGTCGGCCGTGCTACCCGCCTGCCCACGCCGCACCAAATATTCATGGATCAATGCTTGTTGATCAGCGTCGTCCTGGACCCGCTTCGTGACCGCGTCGGGCCGCTCCCAGCGCCCCTGATACTTGACCAGCCCCAGGAGGGCCCGCGTCAGAGCGTTCGACGGCTGGTCGAGGACGGCCCGCGACAGGTGCTCCAACCGCTCGGCCGACAGCCCGTGGGCCTCGCACCACAGCGCCAGCCGAAGCTGCGAGCTCGCATCTCGCCCCGCGGCCGCCTTGGCCGCTTCGTAGGTCCTCGGCCCAGGGTCGCTCGACGACGAAGGTTCGCCCGGGTCGGCGCCTAAGGCGGCGGCCGACAGGGCCAAGGCGACGACCAGACTCGCGTACATCGTCGATCCTCCCAGTTCATAGGGACGGCGACTGGGCTCCAGGGCCCCGAGAGCTCGAGGCCATGGACCATGATGGACCCGAGACGCGTCGACTTCAAGGCAAGCTGACAAGGAACGTGAGCCCCACTCACACATCAACTGAATAAGCCAATGCTCTGAGGAAAGATTCCCTTCCGTATTTGGGAGGAAATGGCAACACTCCTCGCCGATTTCCACCGAGGATTCTTTCACCGCAAAGGCAGACCAAGACACATCAAGGAGAGAATCCCGAGGAACGGATCCCTCTCCGATGTGCACTCGGGGTTCTTAGTCTCTTTGTGGTGAGTCATCCACCGCGTCGACCGCAGACGACCCGGTGGACTTCGATGAGGAATCTCAAGAATTCCGATACGACTTCAGAGCGGATATCACATCTTCGATTGCAAATCTAAAAACATGCAAGATCGATCAGTGGGGCGAGACCAGCTTCAGCCCCACGAGGCCGACGAGGATGAGCGCGACGCACGCGAGGCGACGCGGGTCCGCCGACTCCCCGAGGACCAGGACGCCCACCACCACCGTCCCGACGGCCCCGATGCCGGTCCACACCGTGTAGGCCGTCCCCAGCGGGAGCGTCTTCAAGGACCAGCCCAGCAGGAACACGCTCGCCGACATCGAGACCACGAAGCCCACGCTCGGCCAGAACTCGGTGAACCCCTTGGCTGCCTTCAGGCAGACCGCCCAGCCGACCTCCAGCAAGCCCGCCACGACCAGCACGACCCAGGCCATTACCGCCTCCTCGCGAACCGAACGATTCGGTCGCTCCGGGGTCGTCCCCGGCTCGTTCTTCAGGCACGCCGCTCGAGACGCCTCGACCGACGCGTGGGGTCGTCCCCACATCCCTTCGATTACGACGACCTCCGTCCCCCAGTTCAAGCCTAGAACCGAACGTTCGCTGAGATCCGGCGACGCCCCTGCGGATGTCCTCCTTGCAGAGGCGATGTCTCGCTTCGACGCGAACCTCTCGAACTAATGCCTAGGAAACCCATTAAATTACAATCCAGGACGACAGCACTCTTCGGCCAATTCGCCCCCCCTTGAAATATTCGTGAAGACGGCATATCCATCTGACTATCATTTCCGCGTAGCATTTCCTCCACCAACTAGACGCCACCCACCATCTAGACTTATCCTAATCTTTCGAGGGCCGAAGCGGAGGTCACGCGAGGTTCCGAACCCGCCCATTGTCCCGCAAAAAAAGGGCAGTGCCGGGGTCGCCAACGCTTTGCGCGTGCGTAATAATGGCGGCAACGACCAGAGTGGGGTGAGACCCGGGCTTTGTCGGAACCAGAGCCCCGGGACCATCCCCCTCCAACACGGATGGTTTCTGTGAAGTCCTTGGGCTCGAACCATCGCGGCCCGCATGGATGGAGCGTTGCGGGATTCGAGAAGGGCAACCGGCCGCGTAGGCGTCGCCATGACCGGGCGGCACCTCGGCCGAGACCTCACCCGAGGGTCGGTCGTGGAGGCCGAAAATTCGCTGGGCGTGACGACGATGAACTCGGTAAGACCATCGAATTCTCAACTATTTCGATTTTAATTCCTCGATGACATCCATGCCATTTTTTCGCAACTTGCAGCCTCGATCCGCCTGTTTTCTTTCGGACCTCTGAGTATGATAGAAACCGGAAGTTGAAGAATCGGAGAAGGATTCGGTCATGCCAAGTGCACGAGGGTGTGCTTCATTGCGGATGGCCCGAGAGCGATCGCGACGCGAATTTCTGCGCGCGGGCGGCCTCGGACTATTCGGCCTGGGGCTCCCTTCGATGCTAAAAGCCCGGGGCCAATCGGCGGGTGATTCGCCGTCGAGCACCTTCGGCCGGGCCAAATCCTGCGTCATCCTGTTTATGTGGGGTGGCCCGGCGCAGCAAGACACCTGGGACCTCAAGCCCGACGCCCCCGAGCAAGTAAGGGGCGAGTTCCGCCCGATTGCGACGAACGTGCCGGGCATCGCCATCTCCGAGCATTTCCCGGGCCTCGCGCGCCAGGCCCATCGGCTGGCCATCATCCGCTCGGTCCACCACGCGGACGTCAACCACACGACGGCCACCCATGAGTTGCTCACAGGCCGCCCGATCCCGACGGTCGGCGGGGGCCTGATGGAGGACGAC
Source organism: Singulisphaera rosea (assembly GCF_054877945.1). Lineage (NCBI taxonomy): Bacteria > Pseudomonadati > Planctomycetota > Planctomycetia > Isosphaerales > Isosphaeraceae > Singulisphaera > Singulisphaera rosea. The sequence continues at coordinate 137,402 of NZ_JBTYIP020000013.1, forward strand.
TGGCCGCACTACGGGGCCGTCCTGGCGAGGCGCGACCGCGGCCGAGAGCGGAGTTGCCTACCGCCGTTCGTCCAGATGCGCCCAACCATCCCGGAAGGGGCCCCACGATTCGTCGAGGAGAGCCACGGCCAGGGGGCTGGATGGCTCGGGCCGGCATTCAGCCCGTTTACCATCGACGACGACCCGAGCCGGCCGGATTATCGCGTCGGGGCCTTTCGCCTCCCCGAAGATGTCGGCTCGGGCCGGTTCGAAGACCGTCGGCGACTCCTCAAACTGGTCGAGGCGCAGGCCAGGGACCTGGAGCGAAGCCTGCACGTCCAGGCCCTCGATGCCCACTACGCCCGGGCGTACAACATGCTCACCACGCGTCGGGCGCTAGAAGCCTTCGACCTCGAGCGCGAGGACCCGAAGCTCCGGGCCCGGTACGGGCTCCACCCGCACGGCCAAGCGGTCCTCCAGGCTCGTCGCCTCGTCGAGGCCGGGGTCCCGCTCACGACCGTCTTCTGGCAGAACGACGGATTGACGAACGTTAGTGTGTATTGGGATACCCATAACCGAAATTTTATCGATCTAAGAACCCGGCTGATGCCCGCCAGCGACCAAGCGTTCGTCGCGCTGCTCGACGACTTGGACGCGCGAGGGTTGCTGGACGAAACACTCGTCGTCTGGACCGGCGAATTCGGGCGGACGCCCCGGGTCGGGCAGGGGGTCGTCGGCGGGGCCGGGGCCGGGCGCGACGGCCGCGACCACTGGCCGCACTGCTTCTCCACCGTCCTGGCCGGCGCGGGGATCCGAGGGGGGACCGTCTTCGGCGCCTCCGACCGATGGGCCGCCCACCCCGCCCGGGATCCGGTCTCTCCCGCCGACATCGCCGCAACCGTCTACCACCTCCTCGGCATCGACCCATCCCTCGAACTCCCCGATTCGCTCGGCAGGCCCTTGCGCCTCTGCCTTGGCACACCAATCGCAGGAGTCCTGGGTTGACCCATTATTTCACCCCTTACCCACAGAACGGTCAGCGTCACATCGCCGATCCGAACGCTGGCGCCAATCACCCCAACCCCTCCCATCCGCAAATTTCCCACGAGGCGAAGGCCCTTTCTTACAGAGACGATTCGTTCCGGAGGATATCTTTGGAGAAGGATTTGGGGACTCCGAAGGCGTCTTCTCCAGGGGGCCCGACAATCGATGGAAGATATGTAATTTTGAGGAAGAGATCCGCCCTATGACGCCATCCCTTGAACGGCTCGCCGAGTTGGTGCGACTTGCCGAGGCAAAGACCCGGGCCAAGAAGTTAGGCGCCGAGACCCAGCAGGCCGCCGAGTTGTTCCGCGCCGCCGAGCAGCGGGCGAGGGCCGCCGCCCAGCGCCTACGCGAGAGCCGCCCCGCGCGCCTACGCGAACTCGAACAAGCCGACACAGATGAACATCATCTCAAAGATTTGATTCGTAAACTCGCGCAATTCAAATCCTCGCTCGAGTCCGACGCCGACGCCGAGTCCCTCATCTCCAACGCCCAGGCCGAGATCGATCGAAAGCGCAAAGAGGCGCAAGCCGAGCTCGAGCTCGTCGTCCGCGAGTCCGACGAGGCTCGTCGCGAGCTCCGCACGACGATGGATCACTATCAGGTCCTCCGTCGAGAGCTCGATCGTTTACAACCCCAACTTGCCGACCACTTCTCGACCGAAGACCGGCTCCTCTGGGACGCCGAGGTCCACTTCCCCGGCGGCCAATTCCAGGCCCTCGCCCGCGAGGTCGAGGCCAGTCTCAACTACTTCGGCGTCCTATCCAAACTCGAGCAATACTCGCAATTAAAAATTTGGATCGGCCGATTCCGGATGCATCAGGCGGCCAACGACGGCGAGATCTCCGAAGAGAACCAGGCGCTCTCGCAGCGGGTCTTCCACCAGCTCAAGACCCTGTCGAAGCAGTACGAGCCCGGGTACATCGAGGCCTTCCGGCACGACTTCCACACCGACTGGGCGGCGTACGTCGGCGAGGCCCAGGAGCAGTTCGCGCAGGCGACCGAGACCGCCAGGCGCTCGAAAGACTGGGAGCAGCAGCGTCTCGAGCAGCAGGCCCGCGAGCTCGAACGCCAGCAGCAGGCCCGCGCCTCGGGCCAGGTGGCCATGGATGAGCTCAAGGCCCTGATGGCACGGACCGCCTTGCCCGATGAAGGCGTCGAGGAATTCCTCGCGCAACTAAAACTCGTCGTCAACGGGCTCGGCGCGTCCGACCCCAGGCTCCTCGAGCTCGTGATGCCCTTCCGCGAGGTCATCTCCGGCGGCAACGGCCTGAGGGCCCTTCGACGTAACCTCGACCGTATCAAGCAGATCGACTCCAAGGACGACGACACCCTTCAGGAACGCTACGAAGACCTGATCGCGGCCACCCAAGGGTTACGGGCCCTGATGATCGGCGGCAGTGTCCGCGAAGACGTGCGCCGGACGCTACAGAGGCTCTTCGAATTCGATCGACTCGACTGGGAACCGTATGAAGATGCCAAACCGGCAATGCTCGACTCGCTCGAGCAGCGGGTCCGCAACCGGGGCGTCGACCTCATCCTGATCCTCAAGAGCTTCATAGGCCACCACGTCCCCGAGCGGCTCCGTCCCCTCTGCGAACAGCACAACATCCCCTGCCTGATGGTCGAGCGGGGCTATGGACCGGCCCAGATCGGCGAGACGCTACGACGCGGCCTGCTCAAGTCTCCCACCTGAGCCTTCGCAACCTTACGAGGAGGATGCCCAAGACCCGTCCGAGCCCCGACGTCCCCACGATCCCACCGACGAGCGATCGCCGCTCGTGCCGCCCCCGGGCGGGATCGGGACAGTCGGAAGAAAATCCATGACCGAACATCGAGCTAGGATCCGCCACAGATTGGGCCAAAGATTTTTTAGCCATGGATGAAACGCCGATGGAACACGGATAAATCAAGGGATCGAAGAATTCGTCAACAGATGGCGCAGATGGACACAGATTGGAAACACAATAAAACACACTAGTTTATTGAATTGGTTGTCAGCATCTATCCGCGCCATCTGTTGATTGTCCTCTTTCTTCATCTTTTCCGTGTTTCATCCGTGGCTAAAAGGTTTCCTCTTCCATCCGTGGCAGATTCTCGCCCGATATTGGGTCGTTGAAGAAAATCCTGGATTGCTTCGCCACGCTGTCGGCATAAAGGTCCTGGACGAGCCACGTCGAGAGGACCTGTCGAGATGGCGAGCAAGCAGGCGGAGGGGCTGTCGCGAGGCTTCGAGGTGCTCTTTCGAGGAGGGGCGGCCTCGGGGCTGACGGACCGGCAACTGCTGGACCGGTTCGTCGACCGACGCGACGAGACGGCCGAATTCGCGTTCACCACCCTGGTCGGCCGGCATGGCCCGATGGTCTGGGGCGTCTGCCGACGGCTCTTGCACAACGAGGCCGACGCGGGCGAGGCCTTCCAGGCCGCCTTCCTCGTCCTGGCCCGCCGGGCGGCCACGGTCCGGGTCGACGACTCCCTCGCCCCCTGGCTCCACGGGGTCACCGTCCTCGTCGCCAGGCGCGCCCGAGGCGTCGTGCTGAAGCGTCGCGAGCGTGAGCGTAACAACGTCGAGCTGCCCGACATCGTGGCGCATGGCCCGTCCCCCCGGGACGACGTGCGTGAGGTGATCGACGCCGAGCTCCGGGGCCTCCCCCACCACTATCGTTCGGCCGTCATCCTCTGCTACCTCGAAGGGCTGACCCACGACGAGGCCGCCGAGCGGCTCGCCTGCCCGGTCGGCACGGTCCGCAGTCGCCTGGCCCGCGGCAAAGACCTGCTGCGCTCACGCCTGACGCGCCGAGGGCTCGCCCCGAGCGTGCCCGCATTGGCCTCAGTCCTGACGCTGACGCCCGGGACCGCCCGATCGGCCTGGCCCGAATCCCTAACCCTTTCCACGGCCCGGGCCGCGACGCGACTCGCGGCGGGCCGGACGCTCGCCGGGACGGTCCCGGCCGGCGTCGAAACGTTGGTCGCAGGAGTCATCAGGACCATGGTCTTGTCAAAGATCGGACTCTCCGCCTCGTTCCTCGCCATCCCCCTCCTCGCCGCGGCCGCGTTCGCGGCCCAAGGATCCGGGAGCCGGCCCTCGATTCCCTCCACCGACATTCCGCCCGCGACCCCAGCCATCCCCGCGACAAGGGCCATCCCCGCAACTCCAGCCACCCCCGCGACCCCGACTACCTCAAGGACCCCGGCCACCCCCAGGACCTCGGCCACCCCCGCGGTCGCTTTGAAAGAGGAGACGCAGACGGAAACCGCCGCGGAGCCGTCGGACGCGACCGGCGCGCCGGACGTATTCCAGGACTACCCCCCGCTCGTCATCAAGACCGTCCCGGCGATCGCCGACACCGAGGTCGACCCCAAACTCTCCGAGATCCGGATCACGTTCAGCCGCGAGATGGAGGACGGGAGCTGGTCCGTCGTCCAGAACTCCGCCGAGGCCTTTCCCAAGCTCAGCGGCAAGCCCCGATACGCGAAGGGGACGCGGACCTGCCTCCTGCCGGTCGAGCTCGAGCCCGGGAAGACCTATGCCCTCTGGTGCAACACCTCGAAGTTCCGCAACTTCAAGGACCTCGACGGCCGCTCGGCCGTGCCCTACCTGCTCGTCTTCCGCACCAAGAAGCCTTGAGAAACCCGTTTGTTTGGCACCCCTCGCGGATATCGACCGGGCGGCTACCGGAGGATTTCTTCACCACAAAGGCACGAAGACACAAAGGGGGCCATCCCGAAAAGACGAAGCACCCTCCGGATCTCCCACCGAACTCCTTTGTGGTGAAGGCTCACCCAAGCCGATCCGGCCGATCGTCGAATCCTCCCAAGGCGAAAATGACCTGACCCGGAACTCGAGAGTTCTTCTGATGCGGCCAGGGGTCATCCGTCCCTTCCGAATTCGTGATTCCCTCATCCTTGTGACGGCGACGGGGCTCGGCCTGGCCACGGGTCGCTCCCAGCTCTCGGCGGTCCTCAACAACTGGACCAACTTCCGGCGGGCAGGGCCGGCATCGGTGTTATACAAGCTATGGTTCATGGGGATCCTCTCGATACCGCCTCTGTCCATACTCCTGATCTGGTGGACGGCGGCGATCCTCCTCCTGCAACTTTGCGATTCCCAGCCTCCCCGGCGACGCTTGTGGTACCGGCCGGGATTCCTGGCCTGTGTCGCGGTGGTCTTCGGATTCGCCTGGAAGGTCATCTGCCTTGGGACTGTCGAGGGCAGCCACCTTCTGATCAATCGTTCTTCCGGAAGCCTGGCGTCGAGCTATGCCAACGTCATCCGGGAGCTTTCCAGGATGCCGACCAACCCCGGTCGCGATGTCGGAGCGGCGATCTTTCTGTTATGGGTAACCGCCTGGGCCAGCGGTCGTTGGCAGCCAGAGCCGAGTTGGATCGACCGGGGCGGTCAGCTTCTTGGTACGATCTGGGTTTGTGTCTCTTTGTTGGCGGTTTCGATTCGCATGGAGTGAGCAACTCGATCGTATCGAACAGCTCGATTCGACGGCTCACGGATATCTCAGCGGACGTGCGAGTTCCAGGCCGGCGTCGGAGACGCCTACACACACTTAACACATCAATAGAATCCAAGTATTTTTATTTTCCAATTAATCCATATAAAAACTATCAATTTAGCAATCTATTGCCGCCGGGCGGGCTCCCGGGGCTGGAAAGGCGCCGCGTCCCACACCTTCGCCATCCCGTCATTGCCGCCGGTCACGATCCGCGAGCCATCGGGGCTGAACGTTGCCGAGTTGACGCCGTAGGGGTGCGCCTGGAGGGTGAGGAGTTCCGCTCCACTCCGCGCGTCCCACAGCTTCGCCGCATCGTCATCGATGGTCACCACACGTGTGCCGTCCGGGCTGAACGACGCCCATCCGACATAACTGGTGTGCCCCGTGAGAGTGAAGAGCTCGGTCCCACTCCACGCGTCCCAGACCTTCGCCGTCCTGTCCCAACCCCCGCCCGTCACAATCCGTGACCCGTCCGGGCTGAAGGACGCGAAGGTGACCTGAATGGTGTGTCCTTTGAGGGTCAGGAGCTCCGCTCCACTCCGCGCATCCCAGACCTTCGCCATCTTGTCCCGGCTCGCGGTCAGGATTCGCGCACCATCGGGGCTGAACGACACCGACTCGACATGACCGTCGTGCCCCTTGAGCGTGAGGAGCTTGGCGCCGGTTTTTGCGTCCCAGACCTTCGCCATCATATCACCACTCGCGGTGACGACCCGCAAGCCGTCGGGGCTGAATGTCGCCGACTCGACCTGACCAGTCTGCCCCTCGAGGGTCAGGAGCTCGGAGCCATTTCGGACGTCCCAGACTTTCGCCGTCCCGTCGCGACTCGCGGTCACGATTCGCGACCCGTCCGGGCTGAACGCGGCCGACTCGACGTGACCGGTGTGCCCGTGGAGAGTGAGGAGCTCCGCACCACTCTGGGCATCCCAGACCTTCGCCGTGTGGTCCCAACTCGCGGTAACGACCCGTGCACTGTCGGGGCTGAACGACGCCGAAGCCACGACGCGGCGGTTGTGCCCTTCGAGAATCCGGACCTCGGTGCCGCTCCGGGCATCCCAGACCTTCGCCGTCTTGTCGGCGCTCCCGGTAATGATCCGAGCTCCGTCGGGGCTGAATGACGCCGACCAGACGCTCGCAGTGTGCCCTTTGAGGGTCAAGAGCTCGGCGCCGGTCTTCGCGTCCCAGACCTTCGCCGTCGCATCGCCCGAGGCGGTAAGGACCCGCGAGCCGTCGGGGCTGAACGACGCCGCATAGAGGTGTCCCGCGCGCTCCCCGAGCGTGAGGAGTTCGGCTCCGGTCCCGGCGTCCCACATCTTCGTCCTCCCGTCCCGACTCGCGGTGACGATCCGGGAGCCGTCAGGGCTGAACGACGCGGCATAGACGTAATCGAGATGCCCCTTGAGCGTGAGGAGCTTAGCGCCGGTCTTCACGTCCCAGACCTTCGCCGTCGCGTCGTCGGAGCCGGTGAGGATCCGCGAACCATCAGGGCTGAACGAGGCCCACGCGAATTCGAAGGTATGGACGTCGAGAGAGAGGAGCGCAACGCCGGTCTTGGCGTCCCATACCTTCACGGTCCCGTCCCGACTCGCGGTCAGGACCCGCGACCCATCGGGACTGATCGACGCCGACCAAATACTCGACGTGTGTCCCTTGAGGGTCAGGAGCTCTGCTCCACTCCGCGCATCCCAGATCTTCGCCGTCCCGTCCGAACTCCCGGTGACGACCCGCGTACCGTCGGGGCTGAATGACGCGGCCCTGACCTCGGCGACATGCCCCTTGAGGGCAACGACCTCGGCACCGGTTCGTCCGTCCCAGATCTTCGCGGTGGCGTCACCCGATGCGGTGAGGAGCCGCGAACCGTCGGGGCTGAATGTCGCCGAAAAGACGGCCTCGGTGTGCCCATTGAGGGTGAGCAGGTCGGAATGGCAGAGGCGGTGGACGTACCGCCATTCCCAGCCACGGAGGTCGGCCCGGGTGTTGCCGAGCAAGGTCAAGGCGGCAGCGACCTTGTTATTTCGCCACTTCTGGTGGGCCACCTCGATGGTCCGCCCGTATTCGACGACGGCCAGTTGCTCCCGAGCTTTCGTCTCCGCGTCCCGGGCGATGACCGCCTCGCGCCGCGCGGTGTCCGCGGAAGCCCTCTCGCGCTCCGCGGCGCGCCATTGCCAGAGGGCTGTCCCCCCCAATCCGCCGAGCAGCACCACCAGCGACCCGAGCAGGTACGCGGCGGCCAGCGTCGGCTTCCGCCGGGCCCATTTGGCCCCCCTCTCGAGCACGCCGGGTGCCCGTACGCTCACCGGCTCGCCGGCGACGAACCGGCTCAGGTCTTCGGCCAGCGCGCTTGCGGTGGGGTACCGCTCGGTCGGGTCCTTCTCCAGGCACTTCAGGCAGATCACCTCCAGGTCCCGCGCGACCTTGGGGTTGATCCGCGACGGCGGCGCCGGAGGCTCCCGACGTACCAGGTCCAGAGTCTCCAGGACCGTCTCGCCACCGAACGGCGCCCCGCCGGTCAAGAGGGTATACAGGACCGCCCCCAGCCCATAGACGTCGCTCAGGGTCGTCACCAGCCGACGCTTGCCCCAGGCCTGCTCGGGCGCCATATAGGCCGGCGTGCCGACGACGGCCCCGGAGAGCGTCAGGTCCTCTTCGGCTTCGACCCGCTTGGCCAGGCCGAAGTCGGTGACGTGGGGCCGGCCCAGCTCGTCCAGGAGGATGTTGGACGGCTTGAGGTCGCGGTGGAGGATGCCACGCTGATGCGCGTGGTGGATGGCCTCGGCGACGGCGACCATCAGCCGGGCGGCCGCCTTGGGGTCGGACCTGAAGTGGCCGAGTGACGCTTGAAGCGATGGGCCGACGACGAGCTTCATCGAGAAGTAGCGCTGGCCGTCGTGCTCGCCCACCTCGTAGACGGGGACGATGTGGGGATGGTCGAGCCGGGCGACCGCCTCCGCCTCGTTGCGGAATCGGCGGACCTCGTCGTCGGAGGCCAACGCGACCGTTCGGATCATCTTGAGCGCGACCGGCCGGTTGAGGCGGATCTGGCGTGCCTTGTAGACGACCCCCATGCCGCCTCGGCCGATCTCGGCCTGGATCTCGTAGTCGCCGAGGGAGCGGACGAACGTGCCGGACGGCTGGTCGCCGTCGACTCCGGGTTCGCTGCCGGTCCCGACGTATCCAATCGTCGTCGAACCGGAGGGTCCGTTCTCGGAGTCGGTCCGGGTGTGCTCGGAGCTGAAAACGGCCTGAGTCACCTCAGAATCCGGGGGAAACTGGAGCGTATACTCCTCGGAGCCTGGCTCCTCGCCCTCCTGCCGGCGCAGCTCACTCTCGACGCGGAGCAACTCCTCGAGCAGGTGGGGCCGCGATTCCGGATCGGCCTCGGCGAGATAGTCCTCGAGGCGAGGCCTTAGCCCGGCCTTCCAGGCCCGTCCGAAGCGATCGGCGATGCCGTTGATCCGCGACCAGGCGGCGGTGGGGATCTCAGCCATGCTCCTCCCGACTTGTTGAAGCGGGGCCGAATCCTATCTACGGGCCGTCCGTCGATTATCCCACGCACTCAACGGCGGCATAACCCCCGGACATCTCCGGCGGGGAAGAATTCTCGCGGAATCTCTCCGTTTGACTCGAGGGAGATTCCCCACAAAGACAGAAATGAGCTCCGAAGGATGCTCGTCCTCTCAAGAATGGTCCCTCCCTTTGTGTCTTCGTGCCTTTGTGGGGAAGAAATCCTCCGGCGAGAGCCCGGTCAGGAGGCAGAATCCGTGACGGCCGCTGAAAAACTTGGGGCGTTCCGCCGGCGCAGCGGGCACTCTCCCTGGAAGTCGGACAAAGACGAGGAGATTGGGTCATGGCCGGTGGATCGTCGCCGACCGTCTTGAAAGACCTCGCGACCCTGTATCGAAGCGGCACGGTCGCCGGCCTGTCGGACGGTCAACTGCTCGAACGATTCGTCAACGGCCCCGAAGAGGCCGCCGAAGGGGCATTCGCGGCGTTATTGGGCCGTCACGGGGCGATGGTCAGGCGGACCTGCCGGCAGATCCTGGGCAACCCCCACGACGCCGAGGACGCGTCGCAGGCTACGTTCCTGGTGCTCGCACGCAAGGCCGAATCGATCCGGAAGTCGGGTTCGGTCGCCGGCTGGCTGCACGGCGTCGCGTCTCGCGTGGCGGCCCGGGCGAAGGTCGACGCCGCCCGGCAGCGGGCGAGGGAACGCCGGGGCGCGGGGGCCTCGCCGAGACTCGACGCTCCCGAAAGACCTCCCGAATCCTGGCCGGAGCTCCACGAGGAGCTCGGCCGACTCCCCGAGAAGTTCCGCCTGGCGATCGTCCTCTGCCACTTCGAGGGGCTGAGCCACGAGCAAGCGGCCCAGCGGATCGGATGCCCGCCCCGGACCGTCCAGAGCCGCCTGGCGCGGGGCCGAGAGCGACTCCGCGCCCGCCTCGTCCGACGAGGCCTGGGACCGGCCGCCGCCCTCCTGGCCAATGCCCTGGCCCCGGAGTCGACCTCGGCGGCCGTCACGGATCTTTGGGCAGAGGCCACGGTGAAGGCGGCGGTCCGCCAGGCAGCGGGCGCGACCTCGACCGCCTCAGTCTCGGTCTCGGTCTCGGTCTCGGCGACGGTCGCTGCACTCTCCGAAGGAGTCTTGAGGACCATGATGCTCGAGAAACTGAAGTCGGCCGCAGCCGGCGCGGCATTGCTCGGCCTCCTCGCGTGCGGCATCGGAGTGGCCGCGCGATCCGCGCCCCCGGGACCTGCGGCCTCGCCGTCCCCCTCGAAACACGATCGGCGCGACAACCCTTACCAGGCGAAGACCCCCGACGGCACGACGGTCGAAGTCGTCGGAATCTCGACCCACCCCTCGGGCCCGAAGACCTGGTGGACGCCCGACGGCTCGCCCCTCGACGAGGCGCCCGTCGACCCCTCGGAGCCCCGCCCGTTCCGGGCCAACGACGGCACCGCCCGAGAGGTCCTGGTCCGAATCACAGGCTTGCCCGAAGGCGCCACCCTCAAGTGGTCACCATCGCACAACGGACGATCCTGGGGCGTTACGGCGAAGAAGGGGGGCCGGCACGTGCCCGGGCTGGAGATGTACGTCGCCTCGTTCACACCCACGGACTTAGGGACTTTCGCGGTCCAGGTTCGCGTCTCCGCCGGCCCATGGACGACCGAGCAATCCGACGTCGGCACCGGAGGCCGTTCTTATGTTCACAACGACAAGAAATATTATTTCGGCAAAGCCCGCGCTTATCGAGGCGGGACCACGATCGCGGTCGCCCAAAACATTGTCGGCCGCGATTCCCGCGTCGTGGCGGTCGACCGCGACGACACGGTGCATCCTCCCGTCTACTCGTCCGGAGCCGGGGGCGAGATCCTCAGCCTCCTCGACGTCGAGTTCCAGGTGCCGCCGGACCAAATCCGCGAGTATCGAGTCCAGTCCCGTCCGTTTGAGGTGGTGGAGATCAAAGACATCCCCCTCGATCCTCGCCCGAGAGACGTGTCGAGAAAACTCGGCCGACCGCAAGCGGAGCCCCGGCCGCTCGCCAAAGGGGGCCGGTTCGAGGACGTCTACCTGCTCTACCAGCCCTACGCCCTCCAAAGCCAGCCGCCGTTCGGCACCCGGGACGCGACCTCCTGGGCCCTGGGCGTGACGACCTCCCTGCCGGTGTTCAACCGCAATCAGGGCCAGTCCCGGAGCAGCCGACACGACATCGACCGCACCGCACCAGGCACCCGTTGATCTCGGATTCGTCAGCGCGCGTCCAGGACGTTCAGGCCGACCTTCGCCTCGGCGTGCTTGGGGTCGCAGGCCAAGGCCGCCCGATACCAGAAGGCGGCCAGTTTGGGTTTGCCCAACCGGACGCAGACCTGCCCGAGCCGGCAGCGGACATCGGGGTCGTCGGGATGGTCGTTGGCCTGCGTGTTGAGGTCGGCCATCTCGGCCGTCTGCCGGTTGATCTCCGTAGACCGGGCCAGGTCGCGGTCGGATTCGTCGACCCGGCCGAGGTCCCTGAGGATCAGCCCGCGCAGGTAAAGGGCCTGGGCGTTGTTCGGGTCGCCGGCCAAGGCGAGGTCGATGGACTCGAGCGCGACGGCCGGCCGGCCCTGCGACCGGGACATCAGGGCATGCTGTGAACGCAGGCCGGAGTGGGACGGAAAAACGTCCACCGCAGCGTCCAACAGCGTCCAAGCTCTCCTCTGTTCGCCTTGTCCGCGGAGAGATTGGACTTCCAGGTCGAGACGGTCGCCCTCGGCGACCTTTCCTTGACACGCCGCGAGGGGTCGGGCAGCGTCGGCGAACCGGCCCAGCTTCACCAGGGTCTTGGCCAGGTCGAGGTGGACCTGGGGTTGATCGGGGGCGGATCGGAGCGAGGCCTCGAAGGCCTCACGCGCGGGGGTCAGCTCGTTCTCCTCCAGGTAGAGGGTCCCGAGGGTCCTCCAGGCACGGGCGTCGCCGGGCTCCCGACGGGTGACAACCCGGAGCGTAGCGACGGCCGACTTCCAGTCGCCCAGGTCGTACGACGCCGCCGCCAGCCAACGCCTGGCCTCGAGGTCGTCGGGACGGCGCTTGAGGACGCGGCGGAACCAGGCGATCGCGAGCTTCGGGTCCTTCGCGGCGTAGAGGGTCCGGCCCTTCCAGAAGTCGGCGTCGACCGCCCAGGGGCCCGAGGGGTCGACCCGGTCGATGGGGGCGATCGCCTCGCGGGGCCTCTGGCGCTCGAGCGCCACCCTGGCCCGGAGGAGCAGGGCGGGGTCCCGGGTCGAGGCGACCGACTCGGGGAGCGGCAGCCAGGCGAGCGCCCCTTCGGGGTCGCCCGAGTCGAGCTGACGACGCGCCTCGGCCAGATATCGCTCCGGCCGGCCCCTCCACCACGCGAACGACCCGGCTCCCAGCAGGGTCGCCGCCAGGAGCAGGGCCAACCCACTCAGGATCTCGATTCGCCGCGACGTCGGCCGAATGATCTGGGCCGGGCCGACGGACTCGGGGGTCGACATCGTTCGGATCCGCCCCGGCCCTCAAGGGCCTAATCGTCCAGGTTGATGTTGTATTCCTGCTGGCCCGGCGCGACCTTGCATCGGAGCTTGGTCAGGTTCGGGTTGGAGAACTTCTTGGGGATCAGCGATTTCATGAAAACGTAAGACAGCGTACCGTCCGGCCCTCGCGTGCGGATCTGCTCGTTGTCCTTGGGGTTCGGCTTCGCGGTGCGGACGGTCTCGACCGCCTTGACCGTCACGAGATGCTCGCCGACGAGCGCCCCGTCGCCGTCGTCGAAGGTCGTCAGGCGATATGACCCGTCCTTGCCGATGACGCCGGTGGCGAGCTGGCCGGTCCTGGCCTCGGACTCCAGGAGCGGGCTGAACACGACCATGCCCGTCCCGAGCGGCTTTCCTTGATAGGTGACCGTCCCGGCGACCTTCCCCATCGGCGGGATGTCGGTACGCCCTCCACATCCGTGGAACAGGGCCGCCGCGACGGCCGCCAGGAGTGCGAGGGAGCTGGGGGGAATACTTCTCGGCATCGACGCTCGGTCCTCAAAGGGGGAGGGACCGCCCCCCTCAACGCGCGAGGACGGGCGGCCCCGGAGAACAGGAAGGGCGGGGGAGGGATCGACCGATCAATACTGGTCGGCGCTGACGATCTCACCCTGGTTCCGGGTGCTGATGTTCCGCCAGGTGACCCGATTGATCGTCTCCTTGATCGCGACGACGTGGCCGTCGGCGAAGAGCATCTGGCAGACGCCCGGGTGGGCGCTCCGGAAGCCGAAGCCGACGAGCCAGTTGCCGCTGCTGTGGAAGAAGGCGGGGTCGATCGCGGTGGCGTCGTCGACCGTCTTGTGGTCGGTGATCTTCCAGTTGATCGGCACCATGCTCCCCGAGACGGTCCCGTTGGGGTTGGCCCAGGTGAAGAAGTCGCACGACTCGTAGAGCGACTCGCCGGCGATGAACGTGTTGCTCAGGCCGTCCGTGGCGTCTCGGATCGAGGTCGTGTCGCCGTAGCGGTTCATGAAGCCGGTGAGCGATCCGCCGCTGCCGTAGTTGTTGCCGCGGAGGAAGGGCTGGTTCGGCCAGGAGAAGGCGTTGGTGTCCGCGTCGGTGTAGTAATTATCGCCCCAGCTCCCCTGGTAGCTGAGCTTCGGGCCGGAGTTGCCGGTGTCGCCGACGCCCGCGTCCTGTCGGGGGATGTTCGAGAATGTCGGGCCCGGGTCGGTCGGGCACATGAAGGCATTGATCACCGACATCAAGGCGGTGGCGTTCATCCGCCCCACGGTGTTCTCGTCGCCCGGCGCGAGCGTCTGGCCCCCCGCGCCTCGGATCCCGACCATGAAGTTCGCGGCGTTGTAGACGTTGGTCTGCTCCATGTAGGGCAGGATCATCGTCATCCAGCTATGCCGCTCGACCCCGTTCGAGCCGGCGGCCTTCCGCCAGAACGAGCTGGGGAACGCCCCCACGCTGTCGTGGTAGTTGTGGAGGGCGAGCCCGATCTGCTTCAGGTTGTTGGAGCACTGGGCCCGCCGGGCGGCCTCGCGGGCGGCCTGGACGGCCGGGAGCAGCAGGGCGATCAGCACGGCGATGATCGAGATGACCACCAGGAGCTCGATCAGGGTGAAACCCCGAAAGGCGCGCGGGCCGCGGCCGACTCGGAGGTCTCGGGGGGAAGCGAGATTCATAATTCTTTCCATATCACGATTCATGAAAATTCCGATGCCACGCCGCCTAAGCGGCGTCCGAAGGCACCGGCACGGATCGTAAACGACCTTGTCAGCAATCACAAATGAATAAACAAAGAATCTTTCTTCTCCAATGCTTTACCGGGGGCTCACGCCTTCGACACGACCGGCCGGAGCGGGAGGCTCCTGGTAGGGCGGGCCGGCGATCGTCCCCTCGAAATACTCGACGATCAGCGGGCGGGACGAACGGAAGGGATCGAGCTGCTCGCGAGTCCGGGCGTGGATCACGCGGTTGCGCCTCTCGCGGATCTCGGCGACCTCGATCGCGATGAAGTCGTCGAAGACCGCCGAGAATGCCTTGTGGAACTCCGGGTGGAACGGCTTCGACTTGTCGACCGCCGCGAGGTCGCGCTTGAGCCCGTCGATCGCGGCCCGGAAATCCTTCCCCGTCTTCTCGCTCCACCGTCGGATCGTCTCGCGGAAGTGGTCGTCCTCCTCCTTCGCATCAATCTCGGGAAAATGGCGGACGGCCTCGGCACCGGCACCTGCGGCCGGCTTCGCGTCCCCTTGCAGGTGGGCGGCGACCCGGTCCATCTTGGCGAGGAGGTCCTCGTCGTAGTGATAGACGATCGGATGATAGCGGCTCGAGGCGTCGTCGATGATCTGCCCGAGCTCGCCCTTGAGCTTTCCGAAAGCCTCGGGGTCGGAGTCGACCGCCGCACGCTCCGCGAGCGTTGCCGACGACACCGGAGCCGAGGCTGGCGGCGGCCCCGGCTTCTCGCATCCCGACAAGGCCGAAAGCACCCAGACTGCCGCCAACACCAATCCCCACGCCGACCGAGCACACTCGACCATCTCGACCTCCCCAGCATCACCGGGCGCCATTCGCCCGCCGAAGACCTCGACTCGGTCTCTCCCTTCGAGGGCCCGATCCCTCGTCGACGGCGAGGTGGCGGATCAGGTCCCTCCGCAAAGGGTCGGTCAAGATACCCAAAAGCAAACCGTCCTGTCCTCCCCCTGTCACCCCCGAGGCCAAGGCAACACCCGAACAAGATTCCACGGAATTCCCAGCAGTCCAACCACTTACAACACACATGACCGTATTCACGTAAATTTATTTCACTTCAAACTTTCACGGTTCGCTCAAAACTCGATCGGCCGGAGAGATCTCGTTCCGAAAACATCCCGTCAAGAAAGGAAACCAGGCCGAAACACGCGGGGCCATCGCCCAACTTATGGACGATGGCCCCGGAGAATGCGGCGGTTCCGAGAAGATGCACCCTGCTTGCTTACCGGGCGGATCGGCCCCCCCAGATCGACTTCAGGGCATGGACATCGAGTGTCGTGAACCGGACGGGTTCCCCTTCGCGTCGCACGGAGACAGTCAGGGCCTCGGGCTTCGCGATCACGGGCATGGGGACGTAGGTCAGGCCGTCGCCGACGAAGACCTCGATGGACGTCCGGTCGGTGTAGAGGGCCAGCCGGACCTTGCCGTCTCGCGTCGGCGCGGGGGCCTTGTGCCCGTTCACCTCGATCTCGCGCGACTTGGCGAGGTAGGCGACCGGGATGCCCCGGACGTCGAACCGAACATCGCCGTCCTCGGGGGCCTCGAACTCGGCGCGGACCTCGAGCAACTCGCCTCGGACGGCATCGAGCGACTTCGGCGTCTTCGGGTCGAGGGTCAGCGGCCCGAAGTTGTGCGACTGGGCGCGGAGCGCCTCGAGCTCTTTCGCGGGCTGCCAGGCGAGCCGCGGACCTTCGGGCGTGGAGCGCAAGGTCAGCTCAAGAGGGAGCGACATGCACTGGTTGAACGACATCCCCGGTGAGGGCGCCTGGAGCCAGCCGAACTGGAGGCGGCGGCCGTCCGAGACGGGGACGTCGCTGTAGGTCTGGGCCGCGTAGAACCCCCGCCCGCGCTGGCCGGGGAGCTTCGGCGTCTCGGGGGTGAACCGCTTGCCGTCGAACGCGCCGAGCATGTAACCGCTGTCGGCTGCGGTCAGTACCCAGAGCGTCCGGGCGGGGTCGCCGTCGACCCGGAGGGGGAAGAGGTCCGGGCACTCGAAGAAGCCGTCGATCGCACTCTCGTCCTTCCAGTGGATCGCGTCGGTCGAGCTGAGGAACTGGATCGTGTGCTTGCCACCGCGCTCGACGTAGAGCGTCATCACCCAGCGCCCGGTCGGCTCGTGCCAGAGGACCTTGGGGTCGCGGTTGCCCGGCGTATACTGCCCGACGATCGGGTTCCCGTCATACTTGACCACCGTCTTGCCGCCGTCCGTGCTCGAGGCGAGGCACTGGACGGTCGGGTTCCCGGCCGCCGTGTAGAAGAGCAGGAGGGGGGCCGCTCCCCCGCGTCCCAGGCCGCTGGTGTTCTTCCAATCGACCACGGCGCTCCCGGAGAACATCGGGCCGAACGAGTCCGGATAAAGCGCCTCGCCGCGCTCGTCCCAGTGGACGAGGTCTCGGCTGACCGCGTGCCCCCAGTGCATGTTCCCCCAGTCCCACCCGTACGGGTTGTGCTGGAAGTACAGGTGATACTCCCCGTTCAGGTAGACGAGCCCGTTCGGGTCGTTGGTCCAGCCGCGCAGCGGCGAGAAATGCAACTGCGGCCGGAGCGGCTCGCGGTAGAGGTCCTCGGTGCCTCGGATCGAGTCGCCTTGCTCCAGGCTGGCGAGGAGATTCGAGTCCTCGGGGACGCGGGACACCCGGACGACCAGGGGACGTCCCCGCCATGCGGAGATATCCAGATAAGCCCACCACTCGGGAGCTCCTTCGGCCAGCTCGACCGAGAACGTCTGCTCCTCGCGTCCCCCTGCGCTAACAGTGACCGTCCTCTTCGGTGCCCCCCGACGGACGGGGATGTGCAGGTATCGGCCCCGGGCGACGAGCTCGCGGGACGCGGTCCCGAGCACCCCCGAGGCCTTCTTGTCGGAGAGAACAATCTGGTCGACGTTGATATGACCCCAGCCCCCGGTCGCCCGGTCGACGACCTGGACCTTGGCGGTCTTGCCCGCGAGGTCGGCGACGTCCCAGGACATCGTCACGAGCTCTTCGCTGCCGCCGGGCTCGGTGTTCGGGCCGACGGCCGTCCGGACGACCTTGCCGTCAACGAGGAGGTTAACGCAGGTCGTCCCCGCGAAGCCGCCCCCACCGATCAGACCGTTGATGTAGCGCCGATCGACCCGGAACTCGGGGGACGTGAGCGTGCCCGTCGTGGTATCGCCGCCGTGGAAGCTGTTCACCAGGCGATTCCCGCGGAACCCGCCGACCGCCATCTGCCCGGGGAGTGCGCCCGACGCCGGCCCCTCCCCGAAAGCGGTCCCATCCGCCTGCCAGGGGGCATACGACGTCGACTCGAAGTCCGCGAACACGACGTCGGGACGATCTTCGGCCCGGGCGGTCGAGACGACCAGCAGCCCCAAGCACGAGAGCATCCCGAAGGATCTTGCATATCTCATGAGACAACCTTCAACGATTCAGGTGAGGAGAAACTCGGGCGAGGCCGGGGGCGCTTCCAACCCCTCGGCGATGCTCCGGACGATCGAAGGAGCGAGCGGCGGGGTCCCCCCGGACCTCGAACAGACATAAGCGCCGACGGCGTTGGCCCAGGCGTTGATGAGGTCGAGGGGCCGTCCTGCGAGCCAGCCGAGGGTCAGGGCCGCCGTAAATGCGTCACCCGCGCCGACCGTGTCGGCGAGCTCGACCGAGAAGCCCGGATGCTCGCTCCACCGGCCCCCGCCGAACAGCAAACTCCCGCCCGCCCCTCGCGTCACGGCCACCAAACGCAGCGCAAACCGTCGGGCCATCTCCTCGACCTGCTCGCGCACCGTCCCGCCAAGCCCGAACCATTCGGCCAGGCGCTCGAGCTCCAGGTCGTTGACCTTGACCACATTCGCCAGCGCGAGCGACTCCTCGACCACCTCCGGCGAGTCATACGGCGGCCGGAGGTTGACGTCGAAGATCCGCAGGGCCTCCGGCGGCGAAGCCATGACTAGCGCGCGGATCGTCGCATGCGAGACCGGCGACCGCTGGGCGAGGCTCCCGAAGCAAATCGCGTCGACGTCGCGGACAGCCTCGAGCGCCGACCCGTCGAGGGCGATCCGATCCCAGGCGACCCCTTCGTGGATGACGTACGTCGGCTGCCCGTCGTCCGAGAGCGACACCGAGACCGTCCCCGTCGGCCGCTCCGAATCAACCTGGATCGTATCCAAGTCCAGCCCGTGCTCCCCCAGCCACTCGAGCAGCTCCTTCCCCCGCGCATCGTCCCCGACCCGCGTCACCAGCCGGGCCTCCGCCCCCAGCCCCCGACAATGAATCGCATAATTCGCCGGCGCCCCCCCCGGCTGGGCCCCCCCCGGCAGGAGGTCCCACAACAGCTCCCCCAAGGCCAAGATCCGAGGCCCCATAAGTTCAAACCCCCATCCCACACGCTCGTCGACCGCACCGCCACGCCCCTCGGCGCGCGGTCGAATCGTCCCCTCACGACCTTGCCCGCCCCGATCGTGGAAATGCAGCCCGACGACCCCGCAACTGGGCAGCCGAGGGCCCATCGTCCCTCGCCGAACACCCGCGAAGCCGTGAAGCAAAAGGAGTCAGCCCCGGCCGTTGCCCTGCAACGCCGGCCACAACCCTGCGTCGACGCAAAAACGTCGGGACCGTGATTATCGGCCACCCGTCGCGAAAAGCAAACATCCTGGCAGGAATTGAAACCGAGACGGATCTCGTTCCCACTGGGCTATGGAAGCAAGATGTGAGCCTCTGGCGATTTTGGAGCGCGGCGAGCGAAGGTCCATGGAACTTGATGAGAATACGTCGGGCCTGACGTACGTCGAAATTGACGTACGTCAGGCCCGACGTATTTCGGCTTGGACTCGAAGGACAGATTTCGGAGGCGAGCCCGTTAGCGGCATTGTTGGGAGGAGAGCCGAGGCGGCCGCCGGTCCAGGGCCCCGCTATGAAGTTAAGGTCGGGGAGATCGAAGTCCCCGGTCATTCGATCCGACCCGGGGTCGGTGGTTCGAAGAACGAGTCGTCGAGCTTCACGTCGAAGTCGACGTACATGTGATAGACCTGGTCGAACGACTTACCGTCCTTGTCGCGACTGGCCCTTTTGAGGCGGACCTTGGTCGCGTACCAGACGCCCTGGGGCGAGCGGGCGGTCTCTTCGATGGTGTGGTTGCTGATGATGGTTTCCTTGCCGTTGTCGTCGCGCATGGCCATCTCCCAGCGGACGATGATGTCGTCGCGTTGGGGATCGAGCCAGTAGCGGTAGCCGTCGGGGATCCCGATCCCCTTGTCGTTCACTCGGTTCTCCTTCGAGGTATGGCCGATGCTCAGGAGGAAGCAGCCGGGGGGGCCTTCGGCGGGGTGCAGGTCGAGTCGGGGCTCGAGATGCTGGTGGCCGAGGCCCAGGGGGGGGCGGCAGGTGAACTCCGGACGCATCACGTACTCCGACGGAAAGGTCTCGCCGGGCGCGAAGCTGAACCGGGTTTCCTGGACCGACTCGATCTCCTGATGCGGAGAGCCGTCGGCATCCTTGACCATCTTCGTGTTCGAGGAGTAGAGGATCGAGTCGCGGAGCACGTACTGGGTGTAGAATCGGTAGGATTTCGTGCGCTCGAACCACCATTTGCGAAGGTCTTCACCGTCGGCGGGCTTCTGGAGCTTCGACTCGTCGCCGATCGAGCCGCTCACGTAATCCGCGCGAAACTTGTTCCCCTTGCGGTAGAAGACGATCGGCGTGTCCCTCCACCACTGATAATCAAGCCCCTCGATGTGCTGGACGAAGACGGTGCGGTAGTTGTCCATGCGTTCCCGGCCGGCCTGGAGCGTCTTCCAGACCCGGTCGAGGTCGCCCGCCGGCACGCGGTCGACGAGCTTGGCCGTCTTCGGCACTCCCAGGGCATAGAGATCCACGGGGCCGGTCTCGGGATAGTCGTAGCGGGTCTCCAAGCTTGAGGACTTGCCGTCGCGCCGTTGTTCGATGCGAGACAGTTGCGGCAGTTTGGTGGCGGCGTCGACCCGGAACAGCATCCCGAGCGGTTGGTCCATGTCGGGGTACTTGACCGTCAGGTGATAGTCGAGCCAGGTGTGCGCCGGCTCGACAACCTTCTCCACACGCTGGTCGAGCACCTTCATCGCACCTCGGCCGGGGCCGAGGAAGCGGAGATTGGCGAGTGGCTTATCGGGCGGGTTCTCGCCCCGGAGGAGGACCTTCAACGACTCGGCCATGGAGTCGAACCGATTGGCCTGGGACCGCCAGACGATCGGCCCGCGGTAGACCACGCCCTCCTCAGGGTTGTAGGAGTGGTAGACCTCGACCCGGAAGTCGTCGAACTCGATCGACCCCGGCCCCCGCGTCGCCGAAATATCCCTCGAGGGCGAATACCAGAATTCCGACACACGTTGATCCGAATCGATGCTCCTCGAGTGGACCCAGGGCTGCGCGAGCATGGCGCCGGCGACCTCGGCCAGGCTCGTCCGGGGCCGCACGAGAACGCCGACGACCACCACAAGCACGACGGCCGCGGCACACCCGAGGCCAGCCCTCCGCCAGGTCGGGCGTGCCCAAGGTCGGGGACGGGTGTTGGAGATCGGCTCCACCGCGGCCTCGAGCCGAGCCCGGAAGCCGGCCAGTTGAGATCGCAGGCGTCGTTCCACCTCGGGGGGGACCGCCGAGGGCAGGACGCCCTTGCGGATCGGCTCGTCGAGCATGTCGTCGTCCGAATGGCTCATGATCAAGTCCTCGTGTTTCGGTGGGGTTCGTGCTTCGACAACGCAATTCGTAGGTGTCCCCGGGCGCGTTCCAGGTGCTTCCGGACCGTCGCCTCGGAGCAGTTCATCGCCGCGGCGACCTGCTCGTAGGCCAGCCCTTCGAGCACGCGCAACGTGAAGGCCAGGGTCTGGCTCCGACAGAGCCGATTGACGGCCGCGAGGATCTCGCGGGAGAGCTCCTCCTGGACGAGTTCTTCCCAAGGGGACCGTGCCCCGTCGACGAGCCGGTCGGCGGGATCCTCCGAGTCGTGGTGATCGCGGCGTCGGTGGCGAGACCGGCGTCGCACGACGTCGCACGCGGCGTCGACGCACATCCTCAGGACGAGCGCCTGGGGGGCCGCATGCCGCCCGATCCGACCCCGGCGCGTCCAGATCGCCACGAGCGCGTCCTGCATCGCGTCCTCGGCGTCCTGGGCGTTCCGCGTGACCCTCCAGATCGAGCGGATCATGCGATCCTCGATCGGCGCGACGATCGTTTCGTAGACGAAGTCGGGGCGAGACATCGGCGATTTCGACCTCGGATGGGGACGACCGGTTCGTGAATCCCATATCCTCACGGGCCAGTAGTAACCGCAGCAACCGGCCGGCTTGTGGACAGGAAAATCGAGACTCATCGCGGACGACCAACCGGCCCTGTCCGGTCGGCCTCGCCGGGAGATCTCTTCACCACAAAGACACAAAGACACAAAGCAATCACAGAAGAAGCTCGAGAGGGATTCATCCTCTCGAAATCCTCCCTTTGTGCCTTCGTGCCTTTGTGGTGAAGAGATCTCCCGACGAGAATTCAGCGACGAGTGTCCCAACGGTCAGCGCCGGGTGACGGCCTCGATGCGATAGCGGCCGTCGGGGGTGCGGAAGACGAGGCGTAGGACGAGACTCGGGTCGGCGGCGAGGGCGGCGGCCTGGCGTTCTTCGATGCCGGCGGGATCTTCGGCGAGGTCGCGGATCAGGAGATAGAAGGGACGCCCGCGGCACTCGGTCATCCAGAGCAGGAGCCGGTCCCGACGCCCGAATCGGCCGACCAGCACGTCATCGTCTTCCACCAGGGGGACGGCCTGACGGCCGGTGTCGAGGAAGACGGTCTCCGGCCAACCCGCGGCGACGACGGCATCAGGCTCGAGATTCGTCCGCACGTGCTCGAGGGCAGGGGCAAGGCTTTCGAGGTTTGCGGAGCCTCGCCGATGCGTCCCGCCCGAGCGCGCGACCATCACCGATCGGATCGCGACGCTCAGGCTCCCCGCAAATGCCAGGGCCAGCGCAAGTGCCGTCAGCCGGCGACGGGACCAACGCCCGGCCCCCAAGCGTCGGGCGAAGTCCCCTACCCCCACGCCGAACGCCAGCAAGGTCATCGGGAAGAGGCCGAGGAGGAACCGGTCAAGCAGCATCGTCCAGGGCCAGACGGCGAAAATCGCCAGCGTCCCCCCGACGTGGAGCCAGGTCGGCCGGTCGCGACGCCGGCTGGCCCGTGCGAGTCGTAAGGCCCCGAGGACCACCAGGGCGGAGACGCCGATCCGGACGGCGAACGCGGCCGAAGGATACGCAGACGCGAGGCGGCCGACCGGGGCCGTATACGCCAGGTTGGGCAGCACGACATCGCTCGGGAACCGGAGCGCCATCGCCCGGGTGCTCTCTCCGAGGATCCTGAGCCCCGAGGCGACCGAAGACCACCCGGCGCGAAGCTCGAGGGTATAGTCGCCCGAAGGGACCCGACGCTCGTGCCGCTCGAAACCGGCCGAAGCGGGTAGGAGGATCGTCGCCAACCCGGCCACGCAACACGCCAATCGCACCGGACGCCTCGGCCCGAGCGCCGACGCCGCGAGCGAGGCGATCACCAGCGTGATGCCATTGCTTCGAAGGAGGATCGCCGCCCCCGCGAGCAACCCGTCGCCGAAGGCCCGTCGCAAAGGATCTCGGACCCGACCCGGGGCCGCCCAGCGCATCAGGAGGAGGTAGCTGACGGCACAGAAGGGCAGGTCGGCGAAGATCGTGCTCGCACAGCCGACGAGAGCGACGTGGTGGAAGAGGGTCGCCAGGACGATCAAGGCCGAGAGACAAGGGGCGAGCCGGAGACGTCTGAGCCAGGCGAACGCGGCGAGGGCGAACACCCAGCCGGAGGCGAGAACCACCCCACGAGCCACGGCGACATCCCGCGCCAGCGTCGCCTCGCCAGGCGCGAGCCGGAGCGCCAGCGCGATCGCCGCCGGGAGTCCGACGGGATACTTGGGAGGGGGCGAGCCGGGACGGCTCGACAGACCATAACCTTCGCCGTCGCGCAGGGCTTGCGCCGAGGCGAGGTAGATCCCGTCGTCGAGCACCAGCCCGATTCGGCCGGCGTCGAGGTTCAGGGCGCAGGCCGTCCAGGCCGGGAGCCCGACGATGAGGAAGGCCAACGCGGCCCGACCGCCCCTCGGCCGAGGCCGGCCCTGGTCGTTCGGCATCATTTGCGTCCGTGCTCCTCGTGCGCCGGTTAAGGTGCGGCCGGCGCGCCCTGGACCCCAAACGCCGGAGCAGGGGGGGGACGGGCCCGGCTTCCATTGCAACCTCGTCTCCCCCGATCCGGCGCGTTATGGTAAGGTCGGCCTTGTCGGTCAGGGAAGGGAACTTGACTTGCAACCGCATTTTGAAGGATGGGGTGGCATGGAGCCAAGGCTGGCCGCGAGGCCGCGAGGCGACATTCGGACCAGGCTCGAGGGGACGGTCACCCCGGCCCGCCCTCTGCTCCGACCGGCTCCTCGGTCGGCGATGTTCTTTCCGCTCGTCGTGCTGGTCGCGGTCCTGCCGGGCCTCTACGGGCTGACCAGTTGGGACCTGACGCCCCCCGGCCCCTGGTGGGGGCTCCGCGGGCTCGCGGTGCTCGACGGTCTGGTCGTCGACCAGGTCCCGGCGGTTGAAGACGTGAAGTCGGGGCCGGAAGCCTGGGCGTTCCGCAGGGTGGCGATGCAACCCCCGCTCTACGCCTGGCTCGAGGCGATCGGGATGGCCTTGAGCCCCGACCGCGACCCCCGCGCCAGCGTCCTGCCCAGCTACGTGGCGGGGGCGTTGGTGGTCGTCCTCGTCTACCTCCACGGCCGGCTCTGGCACGGGCCGGGCCTTGGCCTCGTCGCGGCGATCCTGATCGGGTTCAACCGCAACCTCTTGATCCAGATGCAGCAGGCGACGCCCACAACCCTGGGCCTCGCGGGGACGTTGGCGGCCTTGCTCTGCTACGGCCGGCACCTCCGCGCCGATTCCGAGTCGACGCGCCTCTGGGGATGGGGGGGATCGGCCTCCTGGGCGGTGGCGGGGGGACTCGCGCTCGGCCTGGCGTTGATGTCGGTGGGGGCCTTCGGGCTGATGACCCTCCCGGTGATCCTGCTCCACCAGGCCTACCTCCGCGCCGGCTCGCCCCCGGGCGAGCGGGCCTCGCGGTGGTGGCTCGCCTGGCGGACCAACCCGAGCCTGGCGGCCGGTGCGTTCGCGTTGATGATCGCGGTGGTGGTCGCCGCCCCCTGGCACGCCCGGATCTTCAACGCCTACGGATACGAGGCCGTCTCGGCGCTCTTCGCGCCCTTCGACCCGAGGGATCAGGATCCTCGGGGGCTCCTCAGCCGCCTGATCAACCTGGCGCCGGCGACCCTGCCCCTGGGGCTCTACGCCGCCGTCCGTGCGATCCGTCTGGCCCTGACCGACGAGAACAACGACCCGCAGGTCGTCGGCGGGGTCTTCTGGGTGATGTGGCTGGCCACCGCGATGCTGGCCCCGACGCTCCTGCCGAGCGGCCCCCGGCCGGGGATCGGGCTGTTCCTGCTCGTGCCGTTGAACCTCCTGGCCGCCCGGGCAATCTCGGACCTGGCCTCGCGCCGGATCCCGATTCGGACCCTGACGTGGCTCGCCCCGGCGACGGCCGTCTCGATCGCCTGGCAACTCAGCACGACCTTGCAGAACGCCGTCACCGACCTCATGCACCGCCGGGCCGACTCGAACACCGTGCTGGGCCTCCACCTCGCGCTCGACCTGCTCGTGATCGCGATCGTATTCACCCGAGGGCTCGACCGCTGGGCGCGTCGTCGCGACGACCGCCAGCGCCAGGTCCTGGGGGGCTACCTCGCCGCCGTCCTGAGCGTCACCGTGGCCGCGGGGGCCCACGAGGTCTGGTTCCGCCACGACGAGACCAACGACCTGTTGATGCTCCGCTCGATGATCCTCCGCCGCGACCGCGAGCGTCCGTTCGACATGGTGGCCGTCGTCAGCCCCGACCCGTTCCGCTCTCCCGACGAAGGCCCGCCCCCCGGCGGCCGGCTCCGATTCATCCTCCGCTCGGCGCTACCGCACCTGCCGCAGCGCGACCTCGCCACCACCGAGGAGCTCATCGGCCTCCGCGAGGGCCAACAGCGGCTCGTCGTCCTCGTCGGCAGCAGCCAGCGGCTCTCCTACGGCGACCAGTCCCGCCTCGGACTCGAAGCCATCCACCCCGGCCGCTCCGGCGTCCTCGACGCCTTCGCGACCGCCAACGTCCTGTCCGACAAGCGCCCCCACTGAGATCAGCCACGGATGGGACGCAGGCCGGAGAAACCAAGTCGATCCACACATGTCGCAGACTGGCGCAGTTGACGATCTCTGACATCCGCACAAAGGACACCATCGCCAAGGCGACATCCTTCGTGCGGGAATAGAGATTCCGGCCGTATCACGGGATCCTTGGGCCATCCCGGCGCAAAGGCGATGGGAATAGTGCCCTCAACCACGCTTCCTACGCCTGCGCGATTGCTCGTTCTTGTTGACTCGCAACTCCCAGGCGAGTTGGAGCCCTTTGAGCAACTGCTCCGGGTTCGCCTCCGCCAGCCGGACGTGCGTCACGCCCCGTCGTCCCCAACCACCGGAGACGGGGTGGAAGACCTCCGGGGCCTCGGCGATCAGCGTTTGCTGGATCTCGGGGGACAGCATCAGGTTGCCTAGCCCGAGATGCTCATGGGCGAGGGTTGCGAAGATGTGACCGCCGACACGGAAGTCGGGCGTGCCCATGTGCGCGCCCTCCTCGGCGTCGTCGAATCCAAGGGCCAGTTCTCGAAAGTCGTTTGTTTTCACGAAACGGCCCTCCCTGGCAAGAGGAATCAGCCTTCGCCTCGACGCGCGGACTCGATCGCGGCGATGTCGATCTTCTTCATCGTCATCATCGCTTCCATCGCGCGTTTGGCGGTAGCCCGGTCGGGGTCGGTCGTCGCCTCGAGCAGCACGCGCGGCGTGATCTGCCAGCAGAAGCCCCAGCGATCCTTGCACCAGCCGCAAGCGAACTCCTGGCCGCCATTGTCGACGATCGCAGCCCAGTAACGGTCGGTCTCTTCCTGGTCCTCGGTCAGGACCATAAAACTGACCGACTGGTTCGGCTTGAAATTCGGGCCTGCGTTCAGGCCGACGTAAGGCTGGCCCAGGACGGTGAACTCGACCGTGAGGTCCTCGCCCACGTTCGCCGACGGGATGTCCACGGCGGAGGCGTTCACCTTCACGACCCGGCTGTCGGGGAACACGCTCGCGTAAAACTCGGCCGCCTCGCGAGCCTTGCCTCGGTCGAACCACAAGCAGGTCATCATCTTGGTCATCTTGCTCTCCTCGCATATCGCGGGCATCACTCCCCGACAAACACCATCTTCGGGGGATTGGAACCAAACATCGGCGAAAAGTCAACGGACGTACACTATTTTTCGCCGATTGGGCGATTCCTCCAGGCCGGGATCTCGTGGACGGAACCTCGAAACCTCGCCCCCGGCCCACGGGCATCCGCCCGGATCGAAGGCATTCAAACGGCTCGACGTCCAAGTCTCAAAGCAAAATATGGGGGCTTCTATCGCGCAAAATCACCGTTCATGCCTCACATTGATTGGGGTTAGGCCTGCCGCTCCGATCGCATTGGCTCGGAACAGAGACGCCCGTCAACGGCGGGACAACACCATGAGCCGGGCCAGGTCGCGTCGACCCACGGGCACGAGCAGGTATCCTCCGACATAGGCGAGGATGCCGACCCCAAGGTGGAGGGACAGGGTCGAGATGAGCCACCACAATCCGGCCGAAGGGGCGGCGACCGGCATGAAGGCCCGCAGGGTCCAGCTCGCCGTGATCAACGCGGCCGCGCCCGCCATCGGCGCTTTCAAGGTCCGTCCGATGAAAGCCCGAGCTTCAATCCCCAATGCACCGAAGAGATAGACGCCCGGCACAAAGAGGTTGGAGACGAGCGTCGTCAAAATCGTGCCCCAGATCACACCGGCGACGCCGAGCCGAGTCGCGAGGTAGCAACTGATCGGCAGGTTGACGAACGCCCCGGCCAACGCCGACAGTGCGATGACACGGACCCTGCCGGTGCCGATCGCGATCTGCACCGGCACCGCCAGCGCCAGCGGGATCGCGGCGATCAAGAACATCCTCATCAACGGGGCCAGCTCGGCCGCGTCGTAGCCCAGGCGGCGACCGAACCAGAGCGACAGGAACGGCCCCGCGTCGATCCAGGCCAGGAGCCCCACCGGCGCGAGCGCGGCGATATAGAGGCGGGTCCCGTCATATTTGAGCCGTTCGAGCCCCGCCAGGTCGCCCGCGGCCGACAGGCTCGCGACGGCCGGCATAACCAAGGAGGCCAGCATCGCTCCCGACTGCCGGAGCAGCAGGAACGGCTTGCTCACCACGTCATAGGCGGCGATGTGCGGCCCCGGGTTGTTGAGGACGAACCCGAGGATCGTCGTATCGACCTTGTCGGCCAGGACCACGCTGACCTGGATCATCGCCAGGTACAGGCTGAATCGGCCGAGTGCCTTGTAGTCGGCCGCCGTCGCGCCCCGGAACCGGGGCACGAACCCCAGCTCATGGATCATGACCCAGAGGGCCGGCCCGACCCGGAGGGTCGCCACGCCGGCCATCTGGGCGGCGACCACCCAGAAGAAATCGACGCCGGCCTTCACCCCGACGACCAGCACGAAGAACCGCATGACGGTGATCGCCAGCTCGAACCGCGGGACGAAGTCATACCGGCGGGCCGCCTGGAGCACCCCCGAGACCACCGCCGCGAGCCCGAAGCTCGGGGCCGAGACCGCCTGGAGCCAGAGCAAGCGGACGACGAGCCGGGACG
Organism: Singulisphaera rosea; assembly: GCF_054877945.1. Classification (NCBI taxonomy): domain Bacteria; kingdom Pseudomonadati; phylum Planctomycetota; class Planctomycetia; order Isosphaerales; family Isosphaeraceae; genus Singulisphaera; species Singulisphaera rosea. The sequence goes on from NZ_JBTYIP020000013.1 coordinate 165,456, forward strand.
ACGCCTCATCGAACTTGGTATAGGGCAAGGCCAGGTAGGCAATAGCCAGGAGGAGGACCGCCTGCACCAGGGATGTCGCCGCGTAGAAATTCATCCCACACGCAACCGACCGTTCCACCCCTGCCCGATCACCGCGCGTCCAGGCGTCCGAGACCTGCCGGTGCAAGGCCGAGCCCGCACCGAAGTCCAGGAGAAGTTGAAGGAAACCGAACCCGACGGCAAAGCGATAGGCCCCCGCCAGGTCCGGCCCGATCGCGCCGACAATCAACCAGAGCGACCAGAACGAGAAGCCGATCTGGAGCGGGACCTGGACCGCCAGCCAGACCGTGCCGCTCAGGAGCCCGCGCAGCACCGGCGGCAAAGAACGATGCGACGGCACGCCCTCCACGTCGAGCTTGCCGACGTTCGCAGACTCCTGACTCTCGGAGGGTCGGTCCATTCCGTCTCCCGAACGGGGAGGGATCGTCGCATTCGCCGTTCGGCTTATCCGCCCACGATCCCGAGAAGCGGGAAAGGGGCGGCCCTCTGTCCGGCCACCCCGTCCGACCGGCGCAGCCGTCGATCGGTCCGCGGCCAATCCCGGAACTTCGGGTCAGCGTACGTCCTGTTCGCAAAATCATGACCGACCCCCCGGCCGGTGGTCAACCTCCTGTCTCCCTCGGCTTCCCTCAAAGCCGAGAGCATCTCCCGGCACCATTCCGGCCGGGCGGCTCTTGCGAATGCGAATCGCTCGTAAAAGATCTCATCGATTTACTATCCAAACGTTACCTACGTCGACTGAAAATCTCTCGCACTTAAAATATGTGACCATTTATTATAACTTAACTCTTTTCTCAATGGGCCGAGGTCCGTTCCAGGGTGATCCCGACGAGGACAAGCTCGCTCGTGGCAGTGGTCGAGGTGGCGTCGATCGTCGCGATGACGCGCTGTGGATGAGGGTTCGCCCAGGTCAATTCGAACAGATGGATTTTCATGTCATGTCCTGTCCTCCGATCGCCCCAGTCGTTGGAACCGGTCCAGGCGACCGAGGCGTCTGTGGGGGCCACGAGGGGTTGAGATTTGGAGCTCGTCCAATGCCCCAGATTTCGGCCGTAGACAGCGGGGATGCGTTCCGAGGTCCCATCGGTGTAGTGCACGGTGTAAAAGGCGACCTCGGTGCCGTTGGGCACAATCCCACGCGCCGAATGGAGGATACGAACCCGATCCGCCTGGGCGCCGACCGCGATGGATGAGATCGTCTCGGGCAGGACCTGGCCGGCCTGAGAACGAAGGTGGATCAGCTTCTCCCCGATACGGAAGTAGGTATTGCCGTGCGCATGGACGCCCTGCAACAGGCGATTCAGGTCATCACCCCGACCTCCCGGCCCGTCGGCCAGGAATTCGTTGGCACGGGGGCCGAGGTCGACGAAGCTCAATCGGTCCCTGAGCGCGGCGGGGATCGGCTCGTCGACCGCCGGTGCCGGCTGACTCGGATGTGGGTCGGCAGGGGCTGGACCGAAGTGGAAATCGACGGTCGTTCGGCCGACCGGAACGATCTCGGTCAGTTTTTGAGTCTCACGCCACTGTTCGGATCGTATCGCCTCCATCTGGACTTCCTCACGGGGGAGGTCCTTCGCGACGAACACACCCTGCTGGTCGCTGACGACCGTGCTCACTTTTCGGTTTTCCAGCGACCAGATGTTCTTCCCGATGGTCTTCTTGACGACGATCGACCGGACGGAGACGCCGACGACCGGACGGCCATCGGTGTCGAGAACTCGTCCAACCACCGTCCTCCCCCCGGCAGGCTTGGGACCTCGGAAATTCCCCCGGATCCGGTAGCTACCGACCTTCCGCGAGACTGATGTCTCGACCGTGCTGACTCGCTCCTTGTGGATCGCTTCCAAAGCCACGGGAGGGTGCACAGGGATAGGCCCCAGGAGGCGGATCGGCGGCAATGTCCCTCTCTCCGGGACGGATACGCTCGCCCGACCGAGACGGCTGCTCAACTTTTTGGAATCATAATCGAATGATACATAAATCATATTTTCTCCGGGGGCGACGAAGAACGTGAACTCCCCACGTTCGTCGCTGATGCGAGTGGCGCCGAAATTGTTCCGAGCGGGATTCGCCGGCCCGTTGCAGGAGACCAAGACATTGTGGAGCGGCCGGCCGGTCGTGGGGTCGACCACCACACCTCGGAGCGGGATTCCGTCGAACACGGAGAGATCGACCGACGTGTCCTTTTCACTTCGGATACGCACCCCGACCATCGCCCGAGCCGTAGCCTTTGGGCGCCCGGGGACACCCGCGATGATCACGTCGTAGACACCCGACTCAAGTCCATCGATGGTGAATCGGCCCTGGAGGTCACTGGTGGCGTTCTGGATTTCTCCGGTGCTCTCGTGCGGAGATTCGAGGAGTTGGCTACCCACCTTGGCGCCGGCGACCGCAGCCCCGGTGACCGCATCGACGACCCGCCCGGTGATCCGACCCGCTGGCTGTAGCGCAATGGGATCGATCGTCAGATCGTCCTCGGAGATAGCGAACCGGCGACTCACGAATCGAGGATGAAGGAAGAGGATGGGCAGTTCAGCCCGGGCAGGGATGGCGAGAGTGAATCGCCCCTGTTGATCGGTCAAGGAACTCCCGAGTGGGAAGCCCTCCTCTTCGAGTTGTCCGCGCGACACGTACAGGTTCGACTCATCGTAGTTCAGCCCACTCCCTATGACACGAACCCCGGGGATCGGCTGGCCCTTCCTATCGACGACCGACCCGGTGACCTTGTGCGACGAGGGTGCGAGGGTCAGCACCAACGGCCGATCGGCGGTCCCCGCCGGCAGGGGGACGCGGCCGTAGTGGGTGTATCCGGTCACTGCATCACTTCCGCGCACCAGCAACGAGAAGAAATCGTCGACCCCCAGCTTGTCGAGCACGATCAGCCCGCCGTCGTCGGTCTTGACCTTGAGGACCCGGTCCTTGGATAGGAACACCGTGATTGCCGCCCCCGGAAGGCCCTTCCCCTGCGGGTCGACGACCTTGACGTGTACGGTCGAGGGTTTGACCGGGTTCGGGATCGGTGCAGCATGGGCCGCATCGGGAACCGGACCCGTTGCCATGGTGGTCGACCGCGCCACGGTCACCGCGAGTGCCGCGCCGATCATGAGCGGGACCACGCCGACCCGAAGGGCTCGGATCACCCCCCCTCGCGCCAATTCCGCCCGCACCAGGGTTGCGATCCTTGGCGACAGCCCGGCAACGGTCGCCCCAGAGATCCCCAATTTGGTGGCTTGTTCGAGGAGCCTGGCCTCGAGGGCTGCCGCCACGGCGAGCTTGGCCGGGGCACCGGCTTCGCTCGCCGCCAGGGCCAGGGCCGGCGTGATCCCTCGGCGGAGCAGGCGGCTCCGCAGACGCTCGCGACCTCGGGCCAATCGGCTCTTGACCGTCCCGACGGGCCACCCCAGTTGGTGCGCCGCCTCTTCGCAGGTAAAGCCTTCGAGATAGCAGAGCACGAGCGCCGACCGGTGGTCGACTCCAAGTCGACCAAGCTCCTCGTCGATCAGGCCGGGCAACTCGTCCGGCCACTCGTGATCTTGCGAGGCATCACTCGCGACCATCAGGACACCTTTCCGCTCATGGTCCCTCCGCCGGCTCGCCGCCGTCCGGATCGCGGCGGCCGCGCGCCTGGCCACGCCGTGGAGCCAGCTCCCGCAGGAGTCTCGCTTGCGGATCGACCAGGCCTTTCGCACCAGGACCAGGAACGTGGCCTGGAACGCATCCTCGACGTCGTGCGGGTCAAGCAGGACGTTCTGGCAGACACGAAGGACCATCGGCCCGTGCCGCCCGAGGAGGGTCGCGAACGCCCTCTCCGAGGGTTCGCCACTCCTGGCCAGGAATCGTTCGAGCAACTCCCCGTCGTTCAGATTGACCAGGACCCCGTGATCGTGGAGTGTCCCCAGATCCTTCAGGACGGCGGCACGTGTGTAGGTTGTCACGATCGGTCCCCAGTTCGGTTTGGATACCCTGCAATCACCGGGTCGACACGATGACGCCGCGGGCCGCCTCGACGGCCCCGCGTCCCACCCCAGGCGATTGAATGTTCCAAGTAGCCTTCCGAGAAGGCCCGATGGTTCCAGAATTCCGACTCGGCCGGTGAGATCCTTGGAATCGGCAGAACAACCTCGACGCGCAATGTCGGAATCAGATCGTCCGGCCGACCGATGCGGGGGACAGGCCAAGTTGCTCCAGGAGTTGCCGGGATGGGACCAGCGCACGGCCTCGTGCAGGCAGACGCATCTCAGCCTTGCCACCGCCGAAGACATGTCTCAGGAGGGAAGGCCGTCGCACATCTCCGGGGCCGAGCCACTGGAGTTGCCATTGGCCGTCGCGACGGTGTATCAGGACACCGTACCTCCTCGCGTCTCTCCATTGGACGCTGGCAAGGATGACTCCGTCGTGGTCGGGGTCCCAGAATCCCCCGCCCAGGGTCCCGCCAAGGAACGGATCTTCCGCGAATGGAATGATCTTGGCGTGATACCAAGGGAGTGCGCTGATGCCCTCGGAGTCCTCGGCGATCAGGCAGAAGTTTTCGTAGCCGTCGGGAAGAGGTCCGACGGTAACGTCAACCCAGTCCGAGGGGGAGATCATCCTGGAGACGAGGACAACAGGGATCGCGATGACAAGGAGCACGACCAAGCAACCCCACGGAATCTTGGGCTTGGGCGCGTTGCCAGGAGGACTCGCCTCAGGATGCTCCAAAGTCGATCCACTCCGCGATCACTCGGCCTGGCGAATCTACGAGATTTCTTGAACACCACTCCCAAGCTTGACTCGGCTCATTATCATCGACTCGATAACCATTGGGATAGATGCTTTGGCGAGCCTCCATCAACGTCTTCTCCAAGGGAGAGCCTGATGTTTCGTGTCTCATTTCTCCTCTGGCTGGTCGTCCTGGCCGCCCTCAACCTCGTCGCTCTGCGGACCTACGATTCACTGTTCACCGATGCCGAAACGATCATTCTCCTCGTCGGATTAATGCCCCTCTTCGACACGCTGCTCGTGGTGCTTTACCTCGTGATCTCCAAGCGATTCCGTTTCAAGATCCGAATGGAACGAGGAGCCTTCCTGGAGACCTTCGGAGTCACCCTCGGGATCATTCTCGGGCTGGCGACCTTCGCGTCGATCGTGGCGCCTCGAAGCCTTCTGCAGTGGATCGTCATGGCGTCGCCGACCCAGTTGAGAACCCTCGAAGAAAGCGGCGATAACATGGCTCCCGTGTTGGGGGCGTGGGTCGGAGCCTTGATGTCCGGGCCTCTAATTGCTCTTGCCCTCGTCCTCGCCCTGATTCTGAGCCAGTTCAAGGTCGACATCACTCGGCGTTAGGATAAAACCAAAGGCATTGCTGGGAATGAAGAGGACTGTGGCTCGATCGATGCGAATGGCTCAACTGCAACCACGCCCTTGCGGCCGAGGTTCTCCCGCCATATCCTGACGTGCTTAACCGCCCCCCCCCGGTGATGCAACATGGCCCTGATCGGAACGGCGAGATTCCACTGGCCCATGCCGGCCGTGACGAATGGCCGAGGACCATCCTGGACCTGTTGAGGTCGGGCGAGCTTGTTCCAAGCGAATCCACTTCGATCAGTCGAGGAGCATCGCCATGTTCGAAGGGCTGGACGAAATCGACTGGGAGCAGTTAACCCACGCCTATGGCCCCGCCGGCGAAGTCCCCGGCTGGATTCGCGGACTGGCGTCAGACGACGCCAAGATCCGCAAAGAGGCGTTCGATCAACTCGAAGGGAACATCTGCCATCAAGGGTCGCGATACCGGGCCAGCACCCCGGCCGTCCCGTTCCTGTTCGAGTTGCTCGAGTCTCCAGACGCCGTGGAGAGCGTCCGGCTCATCCAACTGCTGGTGAACCTCGCCATCGGGTATCCCGAATGGCACGTCCCGCTTGGGTTCGACCCTGCCCAACGCTTCGCCGAGATCGAATCCCTGGGCGGACCGGAAGAGATCGAGCGGATCCGGGCTTCGGGACCCGAGGAGGAAGACGACTACGAACCCGGTCGTATCGCGCTGTGGCAGAGGGACGCCTACGAGGCCGTGATCCGGCGAGTCGACCTCTTCCAGAGCCTGACCAAAGCCTCGGACGCAGACGTCAGGACTGCGGCCGTGAAGGCCCTGGCGTGGTTTCCGGAGGCCGCGCCGGAGTCGTTGAAAATCGTGCGAGACGTCCCCGATCGCGAATCCGGACCGACGGAACTTGCGAACGCCCTCCTCAGCGTGGGCATCCTCGCCCATTACCAGAACGACGAGTCGGACACTCCCACCCTGCTTGCCCGCCTGTCGCCCAATCAATCGCCTTCGGTGAAGTTGGCCGCCGCGATCTCGCTGGCCGTGATCCTGGGGAAGTCCGCTCCAGCGCAATGCCTCGACGTCCTGCTCGAGGCGGTCCAGACCCCTGATGCTCCGGACCTGGTCGGCTGGCATTGGCTCGGCCCCATCGCCCACGCGAGCGCAGCGATAATGGTCGTGAAGCCGGAGCCGGCCGAGGCCGTCCTCGTCGCCATGTACCGGGCCGCCGAGTTGGTGGAGAACCCTTGGAGCGGAGCCGAGGTCTTCAAGGCCCTCCTGAACCTCGTCTTCCCGGACCCGGAAGCGCTCGGGACCGATCCCAGGACGGGGTTCCGCCGAGTAACGCCTGAGGAACTAACGCCGGATCAGCGCCGTGCGATCGAGACGATCGGGCGTGCACCGGTCTGGAAGGTCGAGCCCTATCAATATGGGATGCTCATGGACGTCGGGCTGGAGTATGGCCTGCCATGGCATCCCGATCAGTACGAAACACTGCTGGAAGAGGTCCGACGAACCCACCCCGGTGGCTGAGCGTGCCGACAGGGCGTTTCATTGACTCCCCTCGCTGATCCCCACCAAGCCCGATCCGGAAGAAGGCTTCACCACAAAGGCAGAGGACACAAAGAACCATCGAAGCAGGTCCAGGGAGGATTGTCTCTCTCCGGCTCCTCCTCTTCGTGTCCATTGTACCTTTTGTGGTAAAATCCTCGCGCGACGAATATTTACCATTTGAAACCATATATGAATTCCCGAGTCGGCGTACCTAGAAAGATCGCCCGGCTAGCCTCAAACATCACGTTAACCGTCGCGTAATCGTCGGCCCGGCCGAGTCGAGTCGGTCGCAGTCCTGTGGGAAGCCATGGATCGAATGGCCCGCCCCGCGCTTTGCCTTGAGGAGAACAGACATGGGTAAGGTTTCGCCGGGATCGAGGAAGTCCCAGGCGACCCGATCGAGGACGTAGCCCCCCGTGCCTCACCTCGAAGGAAAAGACGGGTTTCTCGCGATGTCGGTCGATGCGGGAATCACATCGATCATCCGATAGATACGGATGGTCCTGCCGACGCGTTCGATGGAGGGGAGGCGTCGGAGTTTCAGGAGGAGGCCGGGGGCCAACACGGGGCGAGCCCCTTCGATGTGGGCATCGCTCGTGATTCGATCTCCGAAGAGGATGCCTTCGCTGACCGCTAGGTACTCGGCCTTCGGCCCCGATTCCGTGGGCTGACTCGGCAGGGCCAACGGCGGACCTAACCCGTAAGGTTCCGTATCACCCGATCCGACGACACACAACTGGGTGGGCCCCTCGGCCGAGTGCCGCGAGACCCACGAGCTGAGCCGGGCCAGATCCTGCCCCCAGTCGAGGCTGTCGCCGATCAACGCCGGCCGGCCCGCTTGGCGGGCCCAAACCCAAGCAGCCTCGTTCTGCGCCCCGATGTAATCAGGCGAGGCGGCGACGGCATCCAGCAGCATCCAACCCAGGAGAACTACCGTGACGGCGCGGCCGAGCTTGCTCGTCGGGTTCCAGGCGCAGCCGGCGATGACGCACAAGAGCCCGAGGCTCGGCAGAAGGTAGCGGAACGCGGCGTTCGACCCTGTTCCCGTCGTCGCTGAGATGGCGAGGGCCACCTCGATCGCCGGTATCAGCACGCAGAGGATCGCGCACGACACGGCCGAGTTTCTCCGGCGGACGCAGAGGAGTCGGACGAGGGCGAGGGTGAAGAGCGCCAAAGTCGGGAGGGGGACCTTCAGCAGGAACGCGGCCGCGTACCAATACCACCAGCCTCCGAGTTCGCTCCGCCCGAGCAGGTAGGCGGACTGCAACCGCTCGGTATCCGCCAATTGGATGTCGATCCCTCGGACGAGTTCCAGCGGGACGGGCAGGGGGGCTCGCAGGAGCCAGGCGGTGGCCCACCACTCGCCGAGCCGCTTCGGGCTCTCGGCCAGCGAGGATTGCCCCGAGCGCCATTCCGACAAAGGCGAGCCGACTTCCCGGAACCCGTACGACGCATCGATCACGAGGACGCTGGTCGCCAACATCACCAACCCGAACACCCCCCACCGGAGCGGGGATTCGCGCCGCCTCGAAGGATCGTCCGGTAACAAGGCGGGAGACAGAAGGGCCCGGATCACGAGAATGACGACCCAGCAGGGGTCGAGGACCAGCATCGTAAACTTGGTCGCCTGCGCGAGCCCGAGTGCTACGCCCGCCAGGAATGCAGTCGACCCCTTGGGACGGAGAAGGAACCAGAAGAACGTCCGGGCGGCCAGGAGCGTGAGCACGGCCGAGGGCATGTCGGAGGTGACCAGGGCGCCGTGCCCCAGGACCGGCGGCAGCCAGCACCAGGTGGCGAGCGAGATGAGGCCGGGCCAGGTCCCGAACAACCCCGTCGACCACTCGCAGACCAGGCAGCCTCCCAGAACCGTCAGGAGGATCGGGAGGAGGCGCGAGCCGCGATAGATATTCAAGTATGCCTTCGAAGCCTGCACCTGGAAGAGTCGCCCGAGTTCCCATTCTCGACGGCTCACGAGCTCGGCGTCGAACGAAGCGGGATATCCGACCCGGGCGCCCGCCGCATAGGCCGGGAAGGCGTAGAGGAGCTTACTGAAAGGCCCGCATACGCGATAGGTGCTAAGCATCCCACTTTGCCAGGCGGCCAGGCCGGCCGGCAGTTGCGCGAACTCGACGACCGTGACCGAGTTCCCCCACGCGCCGGGGAGCATCAGGAGGACGGCGCTGGCCAAGATCGCAGCCCGCGCAAGAGAGGCCGTTCGTAAATAGGTGATCGGGCGCGAACGCCCCGGTCCCTCGACTTCGGCGCCCCCTTCCCAAGTGAGAGGCTGCCCGTGGTGGTCGAGCTCCATGGTTTCAAGCCTCTTCGAGGAGTCAGGTGATCGGCGACAATTATTTTTCCCGGTCAACGTCAATTAGAATTCCCGGCTCCTGACCCCTGGTAGGCTGTCCCAACCGAATCGACTCTGGCCAACGCCGCCGACAAGGCCGACATCGACGAGAAGACCGCACGCAAGTATCGCGACTCGGACTTGCTCCCCAGCCAACGCCGCGTCCCTCACTCCTGGCGGACTCGGGAGGATCCGTTTCAGGAGGTCTGGCCTGAGCTCGAGGATCGGCTTCGGCTCAACCCCGGACTCCAGGCCAAGACCCTTTTCCTCGACCTGCAGCGCCGTTTCCCGGGGCGTTTCCCCGATGTCCAACTCCGGACCCTACAACGGCGGATCAAACGATGGCGGGCCCTTGAAGGGCCTCCAAAGGAGGTGTTCTTCGGACAGATCCACGAACCCGCACGCCTCGCCGAGAGCGACTTTACTCACATGGGGGACTCGGCGTCACCATCGCGAGTGAGCCGTTCGACCATCTGATCTATCACTTCGTGCTCACCTACTCCAACTGGGAGACCGGCACGACCTGCTTCTTGGAGAGCTTCGAGAGCCTCAGCGAAGGGCTACAGAACGCCTTATGGGAACTGGGAGGGGTCCCCAAGCGGCATCGCACCGATCGCTTGTCCGCAGCGATCAACAATGATTCGGACGCCGAGACATTCACGCGGAAATACCAGGCCCTCATCGCCCATTATGGGCTCGAGGCCCAGGCGATCCAGCCACGGAAGGTCAACCAGAACGGTGACGTCGAGCAGAGTCACCATCGCTTCAAGCAGGCCGTCGACCAGGCCCTCCTGCTGCGAGGGGGGCGCGACTTCGCCAGCCGTGGCGACTATCAGGCATTCCTCCGCAAGCTCATGTCCGGTCGCAACACCAACCGAAAGGGTCGATTCGCTGAGGAGCAAGCCGCCCTTCGTCCGTTGCCGACGAGGCGGCTGGAGATGAGCCGACGGGTCAAGGCGCGGGTCGATTCGGGCAGCACGATCCACGTCGGCGGCAACGCCTACTCGCTGCCGAGCCGCCTGATCGGCGAGCAGGTCGACGTCCACATCGGCCTGGAGTCCTTGGAGATCTGGCACGGGGCCCGCCTGGTGGACCGCATCCCTCGACTGCGGGGACGCGGCAAGCACCGCATCGAGTACCGCCACGTCATCGATTGGCTGGTACGCAAGCCCGGGGCGTTCGAGGAATACCGCTACCGCGATGCGATGTTCCCTACCAGCCGATTCCGGATGGCCTACGACGCCTTGGAAGGGCTGGCGGCCGGGCGGCGTGGTCAAGGAGTACCTGACGATCCTCCATCTGGCGGCGAAGGAGGGGGAGGGACTCGTGGACGAGGCGCTGCGATCCTTGCTCGATCGAGAGCGGCCGTTCGACGGTGATGCGGTGGCCGATCTCGCCCGCGAGGGCCGGCGGCTCCCCGCGGTGACCGACGTCACAATATTTAGTGTAGATTTGGCGATGTATGATCGGCTCTTGGAGCCAAGGGAGGAGCATGGATCCCAGTACGACGGACCTGAAGGCACGACTGATCGCCCATCTCAAGGAACTCCACCTGCCGACGATGCGAGGCAGTTTCGAGGAGTTGGCGCGACAGGCACAGCAGGAATCGCACAGCTATGATCGCTACCTGCTCGAGCTGACGGAACGGGAGCGCGAGGCCCGGCGAGGCCATCGGATCGAGCGTCTCCTGAGGGAGTCGCGGCTGCCGCCGGGCAAAGGCCTGGAGTCATTGGACCTGAAGCGACTGCCGCCGAAGGTGGTCCAACAAGTGAGGGCGCTGCTGGATGGATCGTTCGCCGACCGTTGCGAGAACGTCCTGGCGTTCGGCAACCCCGGGAGCGGGAAGACGCATGTTTTATCAGCGATCGGACAGGAGTTGATTCGTTCGGGACGGAGGGTCTATTTCCGGAACTGCGGGCTGATGGTGCAGGATCTCTTGGCGGCGAAGCGTGACCTGAAGCTGAGCCGTTACTTCAAGAGCCTCTCACGCTACGACGTGTTAATCCTGGACGACTTGGGCTACGTGCAGCAGGGTCGAGATGAGATCGAGGTCCTCTTCAGCCTACTTGCCGAGCGTTACGAGCGCGGGAGCGTGATGCTCTCGAGCAATCTGGCGTTCTCGGGTTGGGAGTCGATCTTCAAGGACGCGATGATGACGGCGGCGGCGATCGACCGGCTGGTGCATCACTGCGTGATCCTGGAGCTGAACGTTCCAAGCTACCGCGCGGAGCAGGCCAAGAAGGCCCGCCAACCACCCGTCGCGGCCCAATAACGACCGGTTTATGCGTCCGGGAAAAATAATTGACGCCAGACAGTCAGGGCAACGCGATCCCCAAGCCGAAGGCTGGAGCGGTTACTACTCGGATCGCGCATCTCACCGGGAAAGGCCTGAAGCGCCAACGTGTGGATCCCTCGCCATTATTAGAGTGAGATTCACTCGCACGCGTTTCAAGCGTGTAGCAAGTCGTTCGGAGCAGTCATGTTAAAGGGCGCAATAAGCGTGTGATGCGATCCAGCATACCGAATGGGGCTCAACTAACCAAACGGTCGAATTATGACGCTCCGAGCGAAAACGAGACGCTGAGGTCATTCCGTGAAATATGTCCGAGATGGAATACGAGTCGCAATCAAAGCCAGGCGAAACGCGACACGTGTCTGATTTTTTTATTTGGACTCCGGCGATAGCCCTGCTATTCTAAACGTCGACCTCCCCCCCATACCAGTCGGCCTATCAAATCCGAGGCGAAATCGTTCATTAAGCCAATTCGCTCACATAAATCTGATCCGGCACAGAACTCTCAAGGAGTCGCGATGATTTCCGAAAGGCGTGCAATCAATCCTAGCAAGAGATTTACATTAATTGATTTTCTCGCCGTAATCGCAATCATCGAGGCATTCGCCAACCTCACACTCCCTGCCGTGGAGGCGGCTCGCAAAGCGTCTCGCCGCGCCGGGCGCCAGAACAAACTCAGGCAACACGACTTAGCCATCAATAATTACGCCACGGCCCTCGACGCATTCCCCATCAGCTATATCGCCCTGCTCAATCCCCCAGGAGGGGCAGCGCCGGAGTGGTCCTGGGCGCCTGGCATCCTCCCTCAGGCCGATCAAGACGCCACTTACAATGTCTCGAGCATCCAAGGTACCGATCGATTCCTCGGCAAACTCGACTGTGAGGTCGACCTCGCTGGTGTTATATATCTGCTCGAGCGACCGCAATACTGGGCCGCTTATAGTGACGTCCCAGGTCGTCGCTGGACCGGCCGAGGTCCGGACGACAAGCTATGCGGCCAACGCAGGGACCGACGACTCGAGTCAGCACAACGGCAACGGTCTCTTCTGCATGAACAAGTCAACCCTCCCAAGGACATTACGGATAAAGCCAGCAACTCGCTCGACCTCGGCAAACATAGCAACTTCGACGTCCAAAACGCCTGGGAGGGGAACCTCGGCAACGCGCGAGGGGGCATACAGGTGCTTGTAACCGTCACTGGGTCTAGACACGATCGCAACAACCCGACTCCGGAAGTCGTCGGGAGCCGCCACTCCGGCCTGACTGAATTCCTGATAGTCGATGGGTCTATCCACCCGATCAAAGACACAATCACCCCTAACATCCTCCACACCCTGGCCACTTGCAACGGCCGCGCAACGATCGAACCGGGGGCCAATTGAATGGGTACCCCGAAATCATCCCAAACCAGAAACACCAGTGGAAGACAGGAACTGCCCCCACAAGGAGGGGTGCCCTCCTGGCTCGTCCCATCGTGCCTCGGCCTGGTCTTTATCGCGGCCGGGACTCTCAAGGGCTACCAACTCGCCTTCGAAACCAATGATGAGAGCACCTCAACGCTCCTTCTTCTGGTCTTCTCCGATGCCGAGATCCTCGGCGGTTTGTGGATGCTCAGCGGCCTTAATCCGGAGAGAACCCGCATCTGGGCCTCGGCCGTCTTCATCGGCCTCGCGGCCTCAAGCCTCTTCCAGGCTCTCGATGGCAAATGCACGTGTGGCTGCTTCGGTCCCCTATCGCCAACTCCTTGGTCCGTCTTCCTTTTCGACATCGCCGCTGTCGCCGGGCTATCCCTCGCCCAAGGAAGGGCCAAGATATGGTCAGCCCTAAGCATGCCACCCCTCCATCTCTTTGGGATGGCATGCCTCTCGCTAATCGTCCTAGCTGTGACGCGACAGCAGGCGGAAGCAATCACCGTGGAAGGCAAGGCCGTCGCCGAGAATCGCCCCCTCGGAGATGTCATCCTCCTATGGACCGGCGACACGGGTAAATTCATGACGCAGACAGATGGCGACGGAAACTTCCGGCTCTCTAATATCGCCCCTGGCTACTATGCCGTGTCCACCCCAGATGGGATGACGAAAGAATTGACCTCGAAACCCCTCAAGCCGACTCCAAAGAAAAAAACACAACGATCGGGGCCACGGGACACTCATTTGACGCCAAGAAAAGAAGGCGAATTAGTCCGATGGATCGAACTCAAGGGATGCAGCAAGGAACACAGACTCGTCGAGTTCAACTGAACAACCACCGCCTGGAAGGCGGTGGGTTCGACAGTCGGCTGAAAGCCCGACTTCGAAGCGATCCAACGCAACGCTCTTCTGCTCCGGCATCGTTCGTCACAACCACCGGACCACGAGCCATGATTCTCGGCAGAGCAAGGTCGACCAAGTCCCTCGGTGAACGCCATATCTGACGCAACGTACTGGAAGTGGTCGCCTGAAGGCGAGGGATTTTAGATCCCAGAACTACAACATTAAACCATGCCGATAATTGTTTTTTCAGTTATATACAATTAATGAGCACAAATGAATTTTCTGATATTTTGAAAATAAATTCAATCAAAGGGTTCAAGTTGTTTTCTTAGTTTATCTCTACATAGCAGTTTTCTATAACCGATCAACATTTCCCGCCACGGCAAGTCCTGAAGAATTTGGTTTAAGGCGCAGTGTTTTGACCCGTCCAAAGGACAGTGAATGATTTTCACACCGTCATGGAACTGCTGCTTCTTTTTTGGGCAAGAAGTCGCACGGCCCCTTTCCATTCTCCGACACAACTAGAGTAACATCGAGATCGTTGGTCGATCTACCTCGTTTCACGGCTCGGCGGTTGGCATTTCCGCCTTTTCAGCATGCCAAAGAATTTCAGAATAGTTAATATGTTCGGGTCGCAATCAATCGTTTGCAATGAATGGCCGGTTTGGGGCGTTTCCACGGTTCTTTGGAGGACTATGTCATGCGTAATCGCCAACCTCGAGTCCATCGCTCTGGGTTCACACTGATCGAACTGCTCGTAGTCATCACAATCATTGGCATCCTAATCGCCCTTCTGCTCCCAGCCGTACAATCGGCCCGCGCGACGGCGAGGCGCGCCCAATGCTTGAATAACCTCAAACAGATCGGTTTGGCGCTAGCGAACTATGAATCCGCCAATGGAATACTACCGCCGGGGGGGATCGTCCGGACGGCCGGCAAGGCTTCGGCGATGGACGGGTGGACGAACGTGGATGGTAAGGGATACGCCAGCGGATTGTGCTGGCGGGCTCAGATCCTAACGCACCTCGATCAGGCTCCGCTGGCCAACGCGATCAACTTTAGCGTGCCCCTCAGCGATATCGGGCCGGATCGCGCGGCCGGCGCGACGGTCTGGCGGACGACGGTGGGGGCCTTTCTTTGCCCATCGGACGTCGGACACGACGGTGGGTTCCGCCCCTCGCAGACCGCCGACACGTTCAACGGCCAGTATGCGATCGCCCCGCCACCAATCGACCCAGTGACGGGCACGCCGCTGAGATCGACGCCCGTGGCGAGCTATCTCGGCAGCTTCGGGGACAACTACGCTATGTTGACGCTGAATGGATCAAGCCCGTGGGAGACGCCGTGCGGAGAGGACGGCCGGCCGGACCGAACGCGGATCGGCTGGCCGGGCTATTGGGGGACAACATTCGGTTGCGACGTCAGCCTCGGGCGGGACCAAGGGGGACGGCTCCGAGGCATCTTCGACGTGCGGACGGGCCAGACCGTCCGGCTCGCCAGTATCTCGGACGGAACGTCAGCGACGATACTGGTCGGCGAGGGCTTATCAGCGGAGCGGGCCGACAACAATCTCTGGGAGTGCAACGGGGCGACGGCGGGGACGACGATCCCGATCAACCACCCCACCAAGGGGGCCGATTGCGCCGGCGATCCGCCGTTCTTCGGCATCATGAACCTCGGCTGCCGATTCAGCAACGCAGCGACAGGGTTCAAGAGCGGACACCCCGGCGGAGCCAATTTCCTGTTCTGCGACGGGTCCGTGCGGTTCGTCAAGGAATCCATCGCGCCGACGGTCTACGCGGCCGTTGGCAGCAGATCAGGCGGCGAAGTTGTCGGGAGCGACGCTTATTGAGTGAACCGCGCAAGAGGAGAAGAGGAATCGGATCCTATGAGCTTCATGACGCGGAAGCGCCTGCTCGCCAGCGTAGCGGTCGTAGCAGCTTTCTTCAACCTGGCGACGCTCGTCTTCCTGGCGGGTACGAACCGATTGACGACCAACGACGAGGCCCGTGGAATCGAGGCTGGAGTCCTCGCGTGGGTGGTCGGCGACTTCGGGACGGCCTGCGACGTTCCGCCACTGTCCCGACTGGTTGCAGCCGCGCCTTTGGCGGCTCTCGGCGCGGCGTACGAGCCGCCGATCCTGCGTGGGGAGGCCGGCCCGGCCGATGTCCGAGAGCGGGAACTATACTCGGCGGGGAGGTTCGCCCGCCTCAATCTCCCGAGAACGTTCGACCTCGTCCTGCTGGCGCGGACGACGAACTTCCTGTGGTGGCTGCTTGGCGCCGGGATCGTTCTGGCATGGGCGCATAGGCTTTACGGGGCCGCCGCGGCCGCCATCGGTGTCGCCCTGTGGGCGGTCGTTCCGAACGTCCTGGCGTACGAACAACTCGCAACGTCCGAATTCCCCGTCACAGTCGCCGGGTTCGCGGCGACCTTCGCCTTCGTTGCCTATCGACGCGCTCCTTCGTGGGAACTGGCCCTGCTGGTCGGGGTCGCGTCGGGCTTGGGTCTGCTCTCCGATTTCACCTGGCTGGCGATTCCGGCCCTATGGATCCCGACGGCCTTCCTGCAAGAGCGGGACGGATCCGGGCGAACCGCGTCTGTACGCATCCGCTTGCTGCACGGAGCGGCCGCCTTCGTCGTCGCCGTGTCGATCGTCAACGTGGTCTACGCGATCGCAGGCGGATCGCGATCGGACGGCCCTGCGATAAGGCCGATCACATCGTGGGTCGACAGGATCCCGCTTCCATTGCCAAGAGCATACCTGGCGGGGATCAATCGACGGTGGTACGAGGGAAATCCGCAGCCTCGGGACGAGGAGGAGCGGCGGGGATGGCCGGTGGACGCTGGCGCTCGGCCGGGAGCGACGGCTGCGGGGGAGTTTCCGGTGGGCGTGTGGGCCGCGATCCTCGTCAGTCTCGCGGCAATCGTCGAACGCAGCTTTCGACGCGTCGCCTCACCTGAGGAAATCGAGCCGTGGATCCCCACGCTCGGCCTGTCGGCATTGGCAGCGTCTTCATCGCCATGGCTTCCCCCCGCCCCGGCCATGCTCATGGCGACCCCGTTCGCAATCGTCGCCGCCGTCGGATTCCGCCGAAACGCTCGGTCTTGTTCCTTTTGGGCCAGGAGCATCGCCGCGGCCCTGTCCATCATCGCTGTCGGTGACGGCTTCGACGCAGCCTGTCGACGCTTCGCTAGGCCGGACCGGACGGCTCGGTTTCGACAGGATATGGTCCGCCAGGGGCGGAGATTCGGCCTACGCCTGCCCGAACCAAAAATGTCGGTAGGAGCCGGGCGAGACGAACGCGGGCTTCTATATCGGCAGTTCGTTGACTCACAGGGCGAAGAGGTCAATTACGCGTTGTACGTGCCGGAGGGATACCGAGGAGACCACCCTTACCCGCTGGTCGTGTTCCTGCACGGCTACGGCGATCGAGGGACCGCGACGGATCGCAGGTACGTCGAGGTGGGCCTGCCGTTCACGCTGAAGTACCGCAGGCTCGACTTCCTCGTTCTCTGCCCGCAGGGACGTAGCGGCGGTTGGGATCCGGACGGTGCGGACGCCCGGAAGGCGTTGGAGCTTCTCGATTTCGTCCAGAGCGAGTATCGGGTGGATCCGGACCGGATTTCGTTGACCGGGCTGTCGAACGGCGGGACCGGCGCATGGGATATGGCGGCGCGGCGGCCGGACCTTTGGGCGGCGATTGTTCCTGTGGCCGGATCGTGCGACCCAGGACGCGCCGCCGAAGTCGCCCATATCCCGTGTTGGTGCTTCCATGACCGCTACGACGGCGTCTTCCCGGTGGAGGGACCGCGACGCATGACGGCCGCGATGAAGGATTCGGGCGGAAGCCCGAGGTTCACCGAGTATGCCGACGTAAATCACAACGCTGGCGAGCGAGCGTACGTCCTGCCGGATTTGTACGAATGGCTCTCGCATCAGAGACGCCCGAGGACTTTGCCTTGAATCGTCCGCATGACGTTCGATTCGATCGTTGCACTGATTAAATTTCGTTATTGCAACTCACAAATTATGATGAAGCACGATATGTCGGATTTCGACGTGATCGACCTCGGCCGGTCCCATCCTTCCGTATGTTCGGGTTTCAAGCGGACGTTCGATTTCGCGGCGGCGGCGGTCGGTCTCGTCGCCCTGACCCCCGTGCTCATGGTCGTGGGATTGGCGGTCGCCGCCGCCCTGGGACGCCCCGTGCTATTCCGTCAGGTCCGCTCGGGGTACCTCGGCCGGCCGTTCACGATCTACAAGTTTCGCACAATGCGCGAAACCTGCCGGCCGGACGGTTCCCCACTGCCCGACGCCGAACGTTCGACGCGTCTGGGCCGGATTCTGCGACGGACAAGCCTCGACGAACTTCCGCAGTTGTGGAACGTCGTGCAAGGCGACCTGAGCCTCGTAGGACCCCGCCCTCAAACGGCCGACCGTCTCCGTTTATGCACCCGAGATTTCATAAAGCGCCACGACGTACGGCCGGGCGTCACGGGATGGGCCCAGGTCCACGGGCGGAACGCCATCGGATGGGATGAGAAGTTCCGCCTCGACCTGTGGTACGTGGAAAAATGGTCTCTAATGCTCGACCTCAAGATACTGGCGCTCACCGTCGCGTGTGTCCTGCGACGCGACGGGATCGATGGGCCCAGCGAAGCGTCGGTCGCGCCGTTTCAGGGTGCGTTTCCGGACAAAGCCTAAGGAATCGCGGGTTGTCAAGGCTGGATTTTCGGATCCGGAGAGAGAGAGTTACATCAGCGTTTGCAACGCCAAACGATAGATTGCCGGGGTCATTAAATCGGGAAATCCAACATGAACAGTGAATTAAACAATTGATTAATCATCCTGGTTTCTCGGCTTTATAGCCTTGAGCCTGTGCAGCTTGCGATTGATAAGGGAGGGACGGATTTCGTACACCCTTCCGCATCAAGGGATCTGGTTCCCAGCCCCCAAAGTCCACCGGCTTCAGCGTCATTAGTTGAGAACCAAAGAATGACGAATATCCGGAAAGAGGCAACGCAAGATGAAATTCCTGAAACGATCCCCTAAGGTCGACGCAGGTGCGCCGTGGAGGCCTTTCTCGCGACGTCGATTGGCGGCAGCCCTCGGCCTATGGCTGACGGTCGACCTGCTCTACTTAGGGCTGACCTCGGAGACGGTTTTGACCTGGATCGCCTGGTCGTGCCGCTTGGAGGATCCGCTCGTCGAGGCGGACGCGATCGTCCTCCTACTGGGCGGTCCGCTCGACCGTCCGGCCCGAGCTGCCGATCTTTACTTGCGGGGGTTAGCTCCGGTCGTGCTCCTAGGTTCGACGGAGGCGGTCTCGTCCGAAGGCAGTCTTCATCGCCATGCGTTGATCCAGGAAGGCGTTCCGGAGGTCGCGATCCACATCCTCCCCGGAGGACCGGTCGAAAGCACCTACGATGAGGCACTCAGGATACGCGAATACGTGCGGTCCCGTCCAATCCGGAGGATCATCGTCGTAACGACCGCCTACCATACCCGGCGGGCTGGCTGGACATTCCGGAAGGTTCTCCGTGAAGCGGGCGTCGACGTCCGCGTCGCTGCCAGCCGAGACCCCGAGTTCGGCGAAGAGGACTGGTACAAGAGCGACCTCGGGACGACCATCTATCGATGGGAGATCGCCAAGAATTTATATTATCGCCTCGTGTATTGAGAATCGCTGCCACCAAAACATAACATGAACCTATCACAACCTAAAAAATCGGCCATCGACATAACGTCGATCCGCGTCTGCCACCTTGGCAAATATTACCCTCCCGCTCCGGGCGGGATCGAGTCACACGTCCGCACCTTGGCCCGCGCCCAGGCTGACCTCGGCGCGACCGTGAATGTCCTGTGCGTCGACCATAAAGGTCGGCGCGCCATTGAGGAATGGGACGGCCCGGTCGGCGTCGCTCGAGCAGGCCGGGCGGCCTCCGTCGCCAAATTGGACGTCTGCCCTGGTCTCGTGCCTCGCCTGAGGAAGGTCGAGGCTGACATCTTTCACCTGCACACCCCCAATCCGACGATGATTCTAGCCCTAGTGGCGGCTCGACCCGCCGCCCCGATCGTCGTCACCCACCATAGCGACCTCGTCCGGCAGAAGGTCTTGGGTCCACTCTTCCGGCCGATCGAGCGGCTCGCTTACCGGCGGGCTCAACTCGTCCTGGTCACAAGCCCGACCTATCCCGCCGGTTCGAGCTTCCTACGATCCTACACCGACCGGCTTCGAATACTGCCCCACGGCATCGATCTGTCGCCCTATCGCACCCCCTCGCCCGACGATCAGTTCGAGGCTGAGCGGATCAAGGTCCGCCACCCAAGCCCGATCTGGCTGGCCTGTGGTCGCCTAGTCTACTACAAAGGGCTGATGAACGCCGTCCGCGCTCTGAAGTTCGTTGCGGGAACGCTTCTGGTGATCGGCGATGGCCCCGAAGAGTCCCGGCTCCACTCAGAAGCCCGACGCTTGGGCGTCGACAACCGCATACGTTTCTTAGGCGCAATGCCCAACGCGAAAATCGTCCCCTACTACCTGGCGGCCGACGCGCTGTGGTTTCCATCTAACGCCCGCAGCGAATCGTTCGGGCTGGTGCAGGTCGAGGCGATGGCGTCCGGATGTCCGGTGCTCAACGCCGAGATCCCCCACAGCGGCGTGACTTGGGTCAGTCGTCACGAAGAGACGGGCCTCACGACCCCCGTGGACGATCCGGCGGCCCTGGCGTGGGCGGCCCGCCGTCTCCTCGAGGAGCCGGGTCTGCGCGACCGATTGGTTCTCGGGGCGAGGGCCAGAGCCGAGGCGGAGTTCGACCACTGCGTGATGGCCCGCCGAAGCCTCGACTTCTATCAAGACATCCGATTTGGGAGTAGACGGCACATCATCGCGCGATCCTTGATTTAGGCTTTGGTCGAAGGGTGTCGAACTATCATGATACATCCATTCAACCGTAAGGGACGCGAGACGAACGATCTCGAAGGCCAGAGGCTTCAGACTGCGCGAGTAGCGTCACTCCGGCCGCAGACAGCGACCACGCCCTCATGCGAACCCATCAAAATAGCTCGTCATCATCCGTACCCTCCATGGCACCAAAGAATTATCGCGTCAACCGCTAGTTCTGCAGCCGCAGGAAAACGAGACTCTTGTGGCATTCTTTCCCACACTTATGCATATATAGTTGTTTATTTTTTGTTCCGACGAACGTGATAGACCACCACCAACGTCGCTCAAGGAAACGCTAAGACCGGCTCCTCAGAGGCGGCCTTCAAGAGACGGACCGTCCGATCCAGTTTCAACTCCGGTAACTTTTTTGAGAGCCTTCCTCGCCAGGTTCACTAACAGATGGGCGAGGCCTGCCAGAGTCATGTGATGATGCCAGCCGATCCACGTCCGCGCCTCGTACTGCACCATCCCCAGATAACTCTTGGCCTCCTCGAAGAACTCCTCCACCCGAAACCGACTGCATGCCACCAGGGCCAACATCGTCAAGGGCGTCCCTGCCGTCCCGTTGCTGACGTAATACTTCCACTCCGGCGACTCCCCGAGCGAGCGACGGATCAACACCCAGCTGGTTGGCGGCCCCGGCTTGTGATGGCGCACTGCCCAGACCCGGACCGCTGCGAACTCGAAAACCAACGGCCCCGTTGCCCCTTCGCGGACTTGGAGGCATCTCGAAACCTCGGGTCGCAGATCCGCCGCGAGCGAGGCGACGGTGCGGGCAAACTCTCGCGTCGGCCGCTTCGGCGGTCGACCACGGCCCCAGGGTCCCAGCACGCAAGACGCCAGGTCCACAGTCCAGACTATCGTGCTCGTCGGAACGTCCATGACGTAACGAAGCTCGAGTGGCATCCTCTCGATACGAGCCCAAGGCACCAGCGAGTGAATCTTCCACGATTTCGTGCGAGGAGTTTCACTCGCTGGCACTTCGGACTTGCAAGAAACTGTTCCAGGTAGCCGCGTCATGCGTGCAAACCCCGTGCGACCCGCTATAGGGACCTGGAACACGTCAATCTCATGCTCCGGTCGAGCGGATCCGGACCGGCCGGACCGGGCGGGGACCGATCCGGGCTTGACGGATTTCCGGGATTCGATTGTATTCCCGGCGAATTCGAGCCGACCGTAAACATCCAGGCGATCGGCGACCGCCCCGAGCCGAAGGAGGGAGCCGCTCCGGCAGGGGTGGGGTTCCTCGCCGTCTGGAGGGAGGCGGCCCGGCTCTCTCGTCCAGGTACCATCCCCATGCTCTTCAATTCCTTTAAGTTTCTCTATTTTTTCGCCGCCGTCTACGCCCTCTACCTGATCCTCGACAAGCGCTGGCAGAACCGCCTGTTGCTCGTCGCGAGCTACTATTTCTACGGCTGCTGGGATCGCCGGTTCCTCCTCCTGATCCTCACGTCGACCGTCATCGACTACGCCTGCGGCCGGGGGATGGGGGCGGCGGGCGATCGGCCGGGCCTGCGCAAGACGCTCATGCGAGTGAGTCTGGCATCGAATCTGGGAATCCTATTTGTTTTCAAATATTTCAACTTTTTCACAGAAAGCCTCCATACGCTGCTGATGTCGATGGGGATCGGCGTCGACCCGAGGATCATCTCGGTGGCGTTGCCGGTCGGGGTGTCGTTCTACACGTTCCAGTCGATCAACTACACGATGGCCGTGTACCGGGGGAAGCTCCGCCCTTGTGTGGACTTCTTCGACTTCGCGCTCTTCATCGCATTCTTTCCTCAGTTGATTGCCGGGCCGATCGAGCGGGCGGAGGACTTGCTGCCGCAAGTTGAGGGGCGGCGCGAGATCCGAGGGGCGATGGTCCGCGAGGGGCTCTGGCTGATCCTGCTCGGCCTGTTCAAGAAGATGGTGCTGGCGGACAACATGGCGACGCTGGCGGGGCCGGTGTTCGACTCGCCGGGGACGGCGACGGGGGTCGGGGTCCTGGTCGGGATCTACGCGTTCGCGTTCCAGATCTACGGTGATTTCTCCGGGTATTCGGACATCGCGCGAGGGACGGCCGCGCTCATGGGCTTCGAGCTCATGCGGAACTTCCGTCACCCGTATTTCGCCACCAACCCGAGCGACTTCTGGAGGCGGTGGCACGTCAGCCTCTCGGGCTGGCTCCGCGACAACCTCTATATCCCGCTCGGCGGCAACCGGCACGGCCGCGCGGCCATGTACCGCAACCTGATGATCACGATGCTCCTGGGGGGCATCTGGCACGGCGCCTCGTGGAACTTCGTGGCCTGGGGCCTCTTCCACGGCATCCTCCTGGTGGTTTATCACATCAGCAAGGGCTCGGAGAAGACCCCGGCCGAAACCTCCGCGCCGATCGTCAGGGTGGCCCTCGTCCTGGCCTTCTTCCAGGTGACTTGCCTTGGGTGGATCCTCTTCGCGGTCCGTCGCCTGGCGGACGTGCCGACCTTGCTGACGAACCTGTTCGCCCCGTCGAGGGCCGGTGATGCCGCCGGCCTGCTCGTGATCGCCTGCCTGGCCGCGCCGCTGCTGGCGCTCGAGTGGGCCGAGGAGCGTTCGGGGCGGATGGACGTCGTCAAAGTCTGGCCGAGGCCGCTCCGATTGGCCTGTTACGCCGCGGCGGTCGCGATGCTCGTCGCCTTCTCGGCGCAGGAGAGCTATGAGTTCCTCTATTTTCAATTTTGACGCCCTGGCGCGCTACGCTCGGCTGCCGCTCCGCGAGCGCCTCTGGCACTTGGCGGTGCTGGTGACGCTGACCGCGACCTTCGTGGCCGCGCGAGTCGCAACGATGCGGGTCGCCACCCAGGCTCGGGTGAATTTCATCACCGAAGCCCGTCGGGAGCTCTCGGCGGAGACCCGCGTGCTGTTCGTGGGGAACTCGCACTTCTACTCGGGGATCCGCCCGGACGCATTCCCGTTCAAGGCGATGACGATCTCGGGCAGCGGCTTCAACTACCAGATCCTCGAGGCGATTTTGCGCAAGCATCTGGACCGGTTGACGGGGCTCCGAGTCGCGGTCGTCGCCTTCGACACGAACCCGCTGCTGAACACGGCCGCAGGAGGCCTGGGCCAGTCGGCCCAGTTGACCGACTGGGGGCTCTCGCCGTCGGAGGTTCCCCGAGGTCCTGGGTCGTCGTCGGGCGTCGTCTCCGGGCTGCGGTCGTTCCTCCATTCGACGGACCGGCTCTCACCAGACCTGGTCTTCACCGCGCTCGGGCTGCGAGCCTCGCGCGCCGTGGCCGGGCATCTTCCTTCAGACGAGCGGTACGCGGTGCCGCCGAAGGGGATCTCGGTGAGGCTCGACCACCACGCTCGCGTCTTCAAGGACTCGGAGTTCGAGGCCAATTGCGCCAGCCTCGGGCGGATCGTCCGCGCGCTCGATGCGAAAGGGATCCGCGTGGTCCTGCTCCGCACCCCGTTCCACCGGAGCTACGCGGCCTATCGCCCCGCGCGCTGGGAGGAGTTCTGCACAAAGGCCTGGGCACAGATCCGCGACGATCCCGGGCTCGGGGGTCGGGTCGCATACATCGACATGATCCAGGACCCCCGCTTCCTCGACGGCGACTTCCGCGACGACGACCACCTGAACTCCGCCGGTGCGGCGAAGCTCTGCGCCTCGATCGGCCAGCCGATCGCCCAACTGATGGACGAGGCCGAGCCTCCGACCCAGATCGCCGGCACCCCGAACGCACAGACCGACGGAGGCCCGGCCCCCGACCACGGCGTCCTCAAGAAGTGATCATCGCTGATGACTGGGAATCTTTGTCGGCCCGAAAGGATTCGAGATGATGGAGCGTCCGCAGACCGAGTCAGGGCAGGGTAGGGGGCTGCGGCGGCTCGGCCGCTGGCGACTCGAGAACCACAAGACGGCCTCGACGACCCCAGAGACCACCCAAAGCCAGGCTAAGCGCCCGCGCCGGGGGCTCGTCGTCACGCTCGCGCTGGGAGGACTCGTCGCGGCGTTGGCCGTCGGCCTGTACTGGAAGAAGTCCTCCCGGCTCGACCTGGACTCCCTGACCGAAGCCCAGCGCATTGACGACTTCACGCTCCAAGACGCCGCCGGCAAGGCCCACTCGCTCAGCGACTGGCGGGCCTACAAGGCGGTCGTGCTCTACGTCGTGGGGACCGAGTGCCCCGTCTCCAACGGCTACGCCCCGGAGATGCGCCGGATCGCCGAGGCCTACCGCGTCCGAGGGGTCGGGTTCTTCGGCGTCTACCCCGACCCCGACGTCACGCCCGAGTCGGCCGCGAAGCACTCGGCCGAGTTCGGGCTCGCCTTCCCCGCACTATTGGATCCGAACCAGGAGTTGACCGGCGACGTCGGCGTCCGGGTGACGCCCGAGGCGGTCGTCCTCGATCCCGGCGGCACGATCCTCTACCACGGCCGGATCGACGACCGCCACTCGCCCGACGGCAAGCGCCGGGACACGCCCAGGACTCGCGAGTTGGAGGATGCCCTCGCATCGGCTCTGGCGGGCAAGACGCCCGCGATCGCCGAGGCCAAGGCGTTCGGCTGCCCCTTGCCGAGTCCCCGGCCGATCGTCGCCAAGGGTGAGGAGATCACTTATACGAAGCACGTCGCCCCGATCCTCCAGAAGCGCTGCCAGAACTGCCACCGGCCGGGCGAGGTCGGTCCGTTCTCGCTCCTGACCCACCGCGACGCGGCCAAGCGGGCGGACTTCCTCCACGAGGTCGTCGCCTCCCGGCGGATGCCCCCCTGGCGTGCGGCGCGCGGGTTCGGCGAGTTCCTCGACGAGACCTGGCTCAACCGCCGCGAGATCGAGACGCTCAAGCAGTGGGCCGAGACCGGCGCGAAGGAAGGGAATCCGGCCGACCTCCCGCCTCCCGTGGCCTTCCCCAAGGAAGGCTGGGACCTCGGCGAGCCCGACCTCGTCCTGAGCTTGCCCGAGCCGTTCACGATCCCCGCCGGCGGGGGCGACGTCTATCGCGCCTTCGTCCTCCCCGTCCCGCTCGACCACGACCAGCCAATCTCAGCAGTCGTCTTCCGGCCGGGCAATCGCCGAGTCGTCCACCACAGCCGCGTCTATGTCGACGAGACCCCGCAGTCGCGCGGGCGAGACGCCGGCGACGCGCTCCCGGGCTTCCCAAGCTTCGGAGGTGCCGACATCCAGAAGCCGACCATCGGCCAGTGGCTCCCCGGCGTGATCGCGAGGTTCCCACCCGAAGGGGTCGGCCAGGTCATCAAGAAGGGCTCCGACCTCCTCGTCCTGATCCACTACCACCCGACCGGGAAGCCCGAGACCGACCGGTCGAGCGTCGGCCTGCACTTCCGCAAGACGCCCCCCGAACGATACATGACGAGCGTCCCGATGAGCACCTCCAAGATCGACATCCCCCCCGGCGAGAGCCACCACCGGATCGCCTTGCGCACCACGCTGCCGACCGACGTCCACGCCTATTCGGTGCTCCCCCACGGCCACTTCCTCATGAAGGAGATCAAGCTGGCGGCAACCCTGCCGGACGGCACCGTCAAGCGCCTCTTGTGGATCAAGGAGTGGGACTTCAACTGGCAAGGGCAGTACCACTTCGAACAACCCATCGCGCTGCCCAAGGGGACGAAGCTCGACGTCGTCGCCTACTACGACAACTCCGACCAGAACCCGGCCAACCCGAGCCATCCCCCGCGCCGAGTCATGTTCGGGAGCCAGAGCACCGACGAGATGCTCGGCTGCCACATCCACGTCATCGCCGACAACCCCGGCGGCTTCGAGGCCATGAAGAAGAAGTGGCCGGACAGCCTATAGTTCGGCCGCACCTCGGGTCGCACTCTTCACGCGGTGCCCCCGACCGGCTCTTGACGATGCCCGAGCGCAAGCGAGTGAACCTCTTCGCAAGATATCGAAGAGAGTTCACTCGATTGTGCTTCGGGGTCGTATAGAAAGAGAAGCCACTCGAACGTTAACCGCACTGATCCCTCGCGCACTCCACATCCCTCGTCGGCTAAGGTGCAAAATCGGTGCTGGAGATAGCCGGTTAAGGGTAGCATCGGTTGGCACAACCGGTGTCGCGTAGCGACAAGAGGCACAACACCCATGACATCATCCTAGCCAGCGATGCGGTGCACGGATCGATCTGGCGGGCAGGGACGAGGCGTAAGTCCATGTCTGGCGATCATCTTCGATCTCGATGACTTGCCTACGACCTCTTGTCGCTACGCGACACCGGTTGTGCCAACCGGTGCTACCCGAATGACTTAGAAGCCACGTCACACAGCCGACGCGTGTGACAGGACCGAACTCGCTCCTTGAGCCTCCCTCGTCTTTCGCCATCCCCTTGTCCCGCCTTCTGGCATTCAGTACACTCGTGAAGGTTGGGACAGGGGCAACCTTCCCAACCTTTCCATGTGCCCGCCCGGGCCGAGCCCAAGGGTTCAGCCGGACGTTGGAGCATGGCGACCCCGGAAATGCACCCATCTGAGGAAGGCACGGAGGGGAGCGGCGATGTCCATCTTGACGAGGACGGTGCGGCCGAGGCGCGTGGCCGAACCTTCGGTCCGTGAGGTCTGCTTGCTCGGCGGCCCGAGGCGGTCGGATGACTGGATGTCGGGAGATCGGGTCTCGGTCTCGGGACGAGTCTATCGGGTCGAAGCGATCGAGCCGTTCTACGTCCACCTGGCCGCCGACGTTGAGGATAAGGACGAGGGGCGAGGAGGGGGCTGACCGTCCTCTCCTTTGGGATCTCGTCCCGACCCGGCCCCTCAGCCAAGGCCCGAGGTGACCCGGGCGGCTCCTTGCCCCGATCGCTCCGTACCGGATCGGCGATGCCCGCCCCCAGGCCGAAGAAACCGAACTTACTCCTGCGGAACCGCGACCCATCGGATCCGGCCCGACGCGTCGTCGAGCTGGCCCAGCGGGGCCGGATGATCCTCGACGTCGCCGCCGCCGACCTCGAGGCCGCCGAAGTCATCCTGGGCGCCTTCCACCCTACCGCCTGGCACTTCCGGAACGCCCTGCACGAGGCCATGCGTTCGTGGGACCGGCTCCGCGCCGAGTATGGCGGCTCGGCCCTGGAGGCCGCCCTGGGCGAGTCTCCGCTCACCGTCCTCACGCTGGGCGAGGTCGCCGACGGCCCTCCTCGCGTCATCCTCATCCCCATCGCCGGGCAGACCTATCGCGCCGAGCGCGTCATCGGGACCGTCCTGGCCCCCGTCCAGTGGCGGCTCACTCGGCTCCACCCTCCCCTCGACGACGGCCCCTACTACGCCTGCCGACTCGAAGACGGCTCGACCCAATGCGACTGCGCCGAGTGGACTTATCACGTCGCCGACACGCCTCGTGAAGATCCTTGTAAACACTTGGCCGCCCTCGGCAGCTTGGGTTGGCTTTGACCGCAAGTCATGCGACAATCCATACGTCTGGTAGGGGTCAGCGAAGCTTTTCCGGTCGGTCGAGAGAGGAACGCGTGATGGATTGGTCGAGAATCTTCGCCGCAGCCCTGCCTTACGAAAGCTTCCTCGACCGTTACGCAACTCCGCCTCAGCGAACGCGTTGGGACGCCATGCACGGGCGCTTCGCGCTGACATCCGAGCAGACCGCCGGGCTTGCGGAATACGTCCGCCGGATGCCGGTCCTCTGCCTGGCCGGTGCCTGGTGTGGCGATTGCATCAATCAATGTCCCGCATTCGACCACTTCGCGCGGGCCTCGCCGGCCATCGAGCTCCGCTTCCTCGATCGGGACGCGGAGGCGGAGGTTCGAGACGCCCTCGCGATCAATGGTGGGCAACGGGTCCCGGTGGTGGTCTTCTTGAGTGAAGACGGGTTCGAGGTTGCCCGGTACGGCGAACGAACCCTCTCGACGTACCGTCGGCTCGCCGCCGAGCAACTCGGGCCGGCTTGTCCGACCGGGCTGGTCGCGCCTGATGATGACGTCCTGGCCGGGGTCACCGCCGAGTGGCTCGCCGAATTCGAGCGGGCCCAGTGGATCCTCCGCCTCTCGCCTCGCCTCCGCCAGATCCACAACGACTAGCCTGATCATCGATTCTTCAAAAATTCTCGGAAAATTTTTGTCACAGAAAGATTACTGGTCGTACCGCCGATGGAAAAACCGACTTACATTTAGGTAGGGAAATCGCAGCCTTTCTTTATTTCGACCCCGATTTTTGAGATTTATGCCATCCGTTGGCGCCGTCGACCGTAAAAGCGGGATCGGCACCTTTTCCAAATCCGGTGGGTACGCCCACCCCTTTGCGTCATCGGTGGGCGATGTCCACGACGAAAGACATTCCGGGCGAACTTCTCCTCGTGAGGACAGGGGCGACCCGGCCGGGCGGTGGTCGAACCAGCCTCGATGGGCGGAATATGGGTTGGGGAATGGATCCTGATGCCGCCCAACGTCCCGAGGACGTGGGACCTCGACCGATTGTGGAGTCGAACACCTCCGCAGAGACGGTCCAGGAATCGGAGCAATTCGCCCGTTCCCTGTTCGACTCGCTCGTCCCGCACATCGCGGTCGTGGACGAGTCGGGGGTCATCGTCGCGGTGAATCGGGCCTGGCGTGACTTCGCGGCGGCCAACATGGGGTCGAGCACGCACCTCGCGGAGGGGGCCAACTACCTCGAGGTCTGCGACCGCGCCGAGGGGCCGGGCACCGAGGAAACGGCCGCGTTCGCCGCGGGGATCCGCACGATCCTGTCGGGCCGGGACGAACACTTCACGATCGAATACGCCTGCCACCACCCCGACGGGCGACGCCGCTGGTTCTTCGCGAGGGCGACCCCGTTCGCGGGCCCAGGCCCTCGACGGGCGGTCGTCACCCATCACGACATCACCGAGCGGAGGCGGGCCGAGCAAGAACGCGAGCGGTTCTTCTCGATCTCGCTCGAGCTGATCGGAGTCATCGGGTTCGACGGCCAGATGCGCCGATTCAACCCGTCGTTCGAGCGGTCGCTCGGCTTCCGATCCGAGGAGATCGTCTCCTCGGGATTCCTCGGCCTGGTGCAGCCCGAAGACCGTACCGCGGCCGCCGCCAAGCTCGGAGAATTGGCCCTCGGCTCCTCGATCAACGGCTTCGAGTGCCGCTGTCGCCACAAGGACGGCTCGTATCGCTGGATCTCCTGGACGGCGGTCCCCGTGCTCGAGGATGGCGCGATCTATGTCGCAGGCCGCGACGTCACCGAGCGGATCCGGTCCGAGGAAGAGATCCGCCGGCTGAACGCCCACCTCGAGCATCGGCTCGATCGCATCGCCGCCTTGCGCAGGATCGACACGGCGATTACCTCGACGCTCGACCTCCGTCCCACCCTGGAGATCGTGCTCGACCAGGTCCTCGCGCAGCTCCGGGTCGATGCGGCCGCCGTCCTGCTGTTCGACCCCTCGACCCAGACCCTCGACTACGCCACCTCGCGAGGGTTCCGGACCGACGAGATCACGGGCTCGAGCGTCCGCTTGGGCGAAGACTGGGCGGGCCGGGCCGCGCTCCAGCGTCGCGCGATCCACATCCCCGACCTGCACCGGCAGGGGGGGCCGGACCGCCGCGTCTCGCTCCTGGAGGGGGAAGGGTTCCTGGCCTATTCGGCCGTCCCGCTCTCGGCCAAGGGGCAGATCAAGGGGGTGCTCGAGATCTTCCATCGCGCCCCGATCGTGCCCGAGCCCGAGTGGTCGGAGTTCCTCGAGACCCTCGCCGGTCAGGTCGCCGTCGCGATCGACAACGCGTTGCTGTTCGAGAACCTCCAGGACTCCAACATCGAGCTGACGCTGGCCTACGACGCGACGATCGAGGGCTGGTCGCGCGCGTTGGAGCTCCGCGACAGCGAGACCGAGGGCCACACGCAACGCGTCACCGAGCTGACCGTCCGGCTCGCCCGCGCGATGGGCATCAGCGGGCCCGAGCTCGTCCACATCCGCCGAGGGGCCCTGCTGCATGACATCGGCAAGATGGGGGTCCCCGACGCGATCCTCCTGAAGCCCGGGCCGCTCGACGATCGGGAACAGGAGGTGATCCGCCGACATCCTTCCTACGCATTCGAGATGCTTTCACCGATCGCCTTCCTCGGCCCTTGCCTCGACATCCCCTACTGCCACCACGAGAAGTGGGACGGCACCGGCTACCCCCACGGGCTCGCGGGGGAGCAGATCCCGCTGGCCGCCCGGATCTTCGCCATCGTCGACATCTGGGACGCGCTCCGCTTCGACCGCCCTTACCGCAAAGGCTGGCCCGCCGAGACCGTCCTCGAGCACATCCGGGCCCTCGCCGGCACGCACCTCGACCCGATCGTGACACAGGCGTTCCTCGAGCTCGTCGTGCACGATCCCCGCTTCCTCGAAGGGCCCCGCAAGCCCCGCCCCGCGCCGGGCTGATCCGTCGGCGACCGCACGGCCCCGAAAGCCCCGCCCAACATCCCCACCTCCGCCCGAACGCCCCGCCGACGCGCGATCGCCCTTTAGCGCGTGGCCTCCATGCATGTTCAACGGACATGCGAGAGCGCTTCCTTGACAGCGGGGGCCCGCGACACGACCCTGGGATATTGACGAGGGCCCGAGCCCGACGCGTGTCGGGCAAGCGATTGATCTATGGAGAGATGTTTCTCGTTATACGCAGAAACTCGACGTTAGAGGAGCGACGATGAAGAAGCGAATGTTGCGTGCCTGCCTTGCCCTCGGACTCGCGGGCGGATTCGCCCTGTCCGTGGCCGCCGCCGACCGTTCGGCCGACCAGATCGTCGACGAGATCCAGGCGATCAAGGTCCCCCAGCAGCCCGAGGGACGCACCCAAGAAGCGGTCCTCAAGTTCTTCAAGGCACGCAAGGAGGCCGAGGACAAGAAGGCCAACCTGATCCTCGAGCTCTACCGCACCCAGCCCCACCATGACAAGCTCGCCAAGCTCCTGCCCGAGCGTTGGAACAGCCTGATGGCCGACCCGGACAAGGCCGATGCACTCGGCAAGGAGATCGACGAGGTTACGGCCCAACTCAAGGAAGAAGGACTCAAGGTCGAGGGGACCTTCGTCAAGACGGTCGGCGTCCTCCGCGCCAAGCTCTCCGACGCACCCGACGAGGCGATGGCCGCTATCGAGTCCTTCGTCAAGCTCGCGCCCAAGGACGAGCGGAGCCCCCAACTCCTCTACATCGTCTCCCAACAGATCAAGGACAAGGACAAGAGAACCGCCCTCGAGGATCGCATCCTCAAGGACTACCCCGAGGCGCAATTCACCGACATGATCCGCGGCGACCGCCGCAGGCTCGAAGCCGTCGGCAAGCCGTTCGAGCTGTCGTTCACCGAGGCGATCACGGGGACGAAGGTGTCGATGGAAGGACTCAAAGGGAAGGTGGTCGTCCTCGACTTCTGGGCGACGTGGTGCGGCCCGTGCGTGGCCGAGATGCCCAAGATGAAAGAGCTCTACGCCAAGTACCACGACAAGGGCGTCGAGTTCATCGGCGTCAGCCTCGACCAGCCCAAAGAGATGGGAGGGCTGGACAAGTTGAAAAACTTCGTGTCGAAGAACGAGATCCCCTGGCCGCAATACTACCAGGGGAACGGCTGGGACAGCGAGTTCTCGAAGTCGTGGGGGATCAGCGGGATCCCGTGCGTGTTCCTGATCGACGCCGAGGGAAAGCTGGCGTCGGTCGACGCCCGGGGGAAACTCGAGGAGATGATTCCCGAGTACCTCAAGAAGGGTGAGGCGAGCCACTGACGAATTGAGGAGAGGGACATTTTAGCCACGGATGGAACACGGATAAGACGGGGAGAGGAAAAGAATCGATCAACAGATGACGCAGATGAACGTAGATGGGAATCTTTCTAAATTGGCATTATGCGTTCATCTGAACCGTCTGTTGATTGTTTGCCTCGGCTCCACGAGTTCAACCACGCCGATCAACATGGCCATGCAAATCCAAATAGCATTATGCTTTAAATAATCTGCGATCGCCTGTGTCACCTGTCGATTGTCTCTCTTCCATTGGTTGGCCAAATTACGTCATCTGCTGATTATCTATTCTTTTTCACTATCTTATCCGCGATTCCTCGCGATAATCATGAAGGGGCGGGTCGTGGGCATGATGGTGAGACTCCCCGAGACGAACCGGTATCTCGACCGGACGACGCCGACGCCGTTGGTCCCGGTGCGGCTCGAGGGCTCGGGCCCGACGATCTGGTGCAAGCTCGAGTTCCTGAACCCCAGCGGCTCGACGAAGGACCGGATCGCCAACTACATCCTGAGCAAGGCCCTGCGCCGGGGCGAGATCCGGCCGGGGACGACGGTCGTCGAGGCGTCGAGCGGCTCGACGAGCATCGCGATGGCCCTGGCCTCGGCGCAGATGGGGCTCCACTTCGTCGCGGTGATGCCCGAAGGGGTCAGCCTGGAACGTCGGCTGATCATCGAGTCGTACGGCGGCGAGGTCGTCTTCACCCCCCGAGAAGGGGGGATCCGAGGCGCACTGCTCGGCGCCGAGCGCGAGGCCGCCGAGCGTGGAGGCTTCCTCCCCCGACAG
The DNA here is from genome assembly GCF_054877945.1 of Singulisphaera rosea. Classification (NCBI taxonomy): domain Bacteria; kingdom Pseudomonadati; phylum Planctomycetota; class Planctomycetia; order Isosphaerales; family Isosphaeraceae; genus Singulisphaera; species Singulisphaera rosea. Next base: position 198,650 of record NZ_JBTYIP020000013.1, read on the forward strand.
TTCTCCAACCCGGATAACCCCGGCGCCCACCGGCACCAGACCGCCCAGGAGATCATCGGACAGATCCCCGGGGGCTGCGTCGACGCGGTCGTCAGCGGGGTGGGGACCGGCGGGACCCTCGTCGGGCTCTGTCAGGGGTTCGCCGACTTCGGCTGCACCGTCGCCCCCTTCGCGGCCCGGCCCGTCAGCGGCGCCGTGTTCGATGGGGCCGAGTGCTGTTCATTCAGCGGGCGAATCCCCGGCGTGGTCGAAGGCCTCTCGGCGATCTACGCCGAACACCGGCCCGCGTCCCTGGTCGAGATCGACGTCTCCGACGACGAGGCCCTGGAGCTCGCCCGACGCCTCATGCGCAAAGGCTTCCCCGTCGGCCCGAGCTCCGGCCTCAACTTCCGTGCCGCACTCTCCGCCGCCGGACGCCTCGCCCCCGATGCCCACATCGTCACCGTCTTCCCCGACCGGATGGAACGCTACTTCTCCACCGAACTCTTTCGATAGAACACAGAATCGATCAACGGATAGCGTGAAGAAATAAGGAATCGATCAACAGATGACACGGATGAACGCAGTTTTCTTAAAACCGAAATTTCCAGTTTTTAATCCGCGTTCATCTTTACCATATGTCGATCGATTTTCTTCCGCTATCTTGTCCGTGTTCCATCCGTGGCCAAAAAATCCCCCTCAGTGCCCCCCCCCAGCCTTCTTGAGGTACTCGGGAATCATCTCCTCGAGCTTCCCCCGAGCCTCGGTCGACGCCAGCTTCCCCTCGGCGTCGATCAGGAACACGCACGGGATCCCGCCGATCCCCCACGACTTCGAGAACTCGCTGTCCCAGCCATTCCCCTGGTAATACTGCGGCCAGGGGATCTCGTTCTTCGACACGAACTCCTTCAGCCGATCCAGGCCGCCGTCTTCTTTGGGCTGGTCGAGGCTGACGCCGATGAACTCGACGCCCTTGTCGCGGTACTTGGCGTAGAGCTCCTTCATCTTGGGCATCTCGGCCACGCACGGGCCGCACCACGTCGCCCAGAAGTCCACCACGACCACTTTCCCTTTCAGCCCTTCCATCGACACCTTCGTCCCCGTGATCGCCTCGGTGAACGACAACTCGAACGGCTTGCCCACGCTGTCCAGCACGCGGAGGCTGCTTTCCGCACTCTTGGTGACGCGATCGTCGGGGAACTCGGCGGTCAGGCGCTTGAGGAGCTTGACCTTGAGGGTCGCGTCCTCGACCTGCATGGCGAGGCCGTTCAGCAGCAGCGCCCCGCGGCGATCCTTGGGGTCCTTCTGGATGAAGGCGTCGACGACCGGCAAGGCGGCCTCGGGGGTCTTCTCGTTCTTGCGGATCGTGGCGATGGCCTGTAGGTACGAGGCCTCGCGCGCCTGCTCCGGATCCTTGATCCTGGGGAGTGCCTGTTCGATCTCGGTAATCGTCTCTCCCGCGGTTTCGGGGCCCATCATCCGTTCGATCCAGCGCGGGAGCATGACCTTGAGTACCCGGTCATGATCGGGATGGGCGCGGAAGAGTTCCAAGGCCAGTTCCGCCTTGCGGGCGTCGGCCTTGATCTTCTCACGGCGGAATTCCCGGATGGCCTTCGGGTCGTTCTTCATGTCGGGGTCGAACCTCGGCTCCTCGACGGCGTCGTAGTCCGCGAGGATGGCCTCGGCCGGCCGGTCTTCACCCAGGGCGAGGGACGTGAGGGCCAGGCATGCGACGAGGGCCAGGCCGGCGGGGTGGCGGAATCTCGAGATCATGGCGACACCATCCTGTCTGTGGCCGAGGGTCGTGGCCGGTCGCCGGGGAGTTCCGACGGCCGGCCGTGTTGGGGAAATCAATACTGGTCGGCGCTGACGACCTCGCCCCCGTTCCGGGTCGAGAGCTTCTGCCAGACGCCCACCTTGGACACGGTCGCGAGCGAGAACCCATAATCCCCAGGCCCCACGGAGGAATAGTTTTCCGCCGTGGCGCCGACCGGGAGGCCGTTGCTCGCGGGCGAGGCGATCGTCCAGGAATCGATCGTATCCTTGATGAACCGCACAGAGCCATCACAAAACGACGCGTTGATCCCCCCCGGGTGGAAACTCTTCGGGTTGCAGAGGATCCAAGACGTGGGCATCCCGGCGTACTTCTTCTGCATGTTGGGCGGGAATCGCGTCTCGAAGACCCCGACGCTCGGGTCGCCGTCGTTCCACCAGTGATAATAGTTGACGTTGGGGGCGGTGAAATAGCCGTGGCCGTTCTCGGAGAACATCAGCGTGTTGCTCGTCCCGTCGGTCACCGACGCGATGGTGATATTGCCCTGGTCGACGATCACCCCGAGCTGGTACTGCGAGAGGGTCGGGTCGGCGCCGAAGCCGCCGACGACCTTGAATCCGTTGGCGTTCCAGGGGCCGCCGTTGCCGAAATAATGGGTGTAGCCCTGCGACAGCGTCACGCTCGCGCTCAGGCCGTAGGAGTCGGCGGTGATCTGTGCCTTGGTGCTCGACGTCGGGTCGCTGGGGCAGAGGAGCATCGACAGGCTCACGGCACCCACCGTCGAATTCGCCGGACAGGCATAGCTAAACTGGAAATTAATCGTGTTATACACAACCGACTGTTCGAGGAACGGCGTCATGTGCACGAACTCGGACGGCCCGAACTGCGACGAACCCTGCATCGTGTACAGGTTGGACGGCGGATACACGCCGGTCGACGACTCATAATTCGCCGTGGCGAGCCCGAGCTGCTTGAGGTTGTTGACGCACTGGGCGCGTCGGGCCGCCTCGCGGGCCGCCTGCACGGCGGGCAAGAGCAGGGCGATCAACACGGCGATGATCGCGATCACCACCAACAGCTCGATCAGCGTGAAACCTCGGCCAAGCCGGCCGCGTGTCGAGGGACGAATCATTGCGCAACTCCTCGAGAATGGACGATGATGGAGGAACCGATCGAAGACGGGGAGGTTCGGGAGGGTGCCGAGCCTTGATTCAGGCCAGGGGACCCAGCGTCTGACCTGAAACCCGATTTCTTCTGAATAGACGGGCTTCTGCCCCACTCGACGCCGAAAACCCCTCGCGGTACGTCGAGGTATACACCCACAGAAACCCGTTTTTTAAGAAAAAAACAGGCTTCGGGACAAACACTCATGGATTCCTGGCCTGGACGGCCCCCTTGGCCCTGGCCTTGCCTTTGGCCTTGGCCGGTTTCTTGACGTCGGGACGGGTCGGCCCCCGCGACGGCAGCTCGATCGTCCCGGCCTGCCGGCTCGACTCATCCCCGCAGCCGAAAATGGCGGTCGACATGACCGCGAGCAGGGCGGGGAAGACAAATCTTTTGAAATGATGAAATCGTATTGCACATATCATGGCTTGGCGCCCGGGTTTCAAAGAACAAACGTCGAATGGAGGATCGAGGCCGGGGATATCGAGGGGGAGGGGGGGCGATCCAGTGGAAATCTCACAGCCCCGGGGGAGAGGACCGGGGATCCCGATCCTCGGGACTTCGGAGCGAATTTCGACCCCTCGAGGCCGATTGGCCGAGCGCGACGAGCTGGCGCAAGGTCGGGAAGAAGCCTCGGATCGACCCGGCCCAGGACGGATAGCGCCGGGCGTACTCCTCGACGTCGACAGAGTCGCCCGACTCGAGCCGGCGGGTGATCTGTTCGGCCAGGGCGGCCAGGGCCGGGTCCACGTCGCCGGGGTCGGTCATGGTCGGACCTCCAATCGGCCTCGGAGGCGGATCAAAGCTCGGAGGAGCCGCGACTCGACGGCCCCTTCCGAGATCCCGAGGGCTTCGGCGATCTCGGCCGTCCCGAGTTGTTCAAGGTGTCGCATCACCAGCACCTCGCGGTCCCTGGGCGAGAGGGCCTCGAGGGCCGCCATGACCTCGTCGAGCCGTTCCTGCCGCAACAGGCGGTTGCTCGGGCTGGTGTCGTTGGCCAAGAGGGTGCGGCCGAGCGTCGCGACCGACTCGTCGGAAAACTCCGGCGACCGGCTCTCTCGCATGATGCTCCGCCGTTGCGAGACGACATGGCGTCTGTGGGCGTCGATGACGCGCTCGCCCGCGAGTTGCCGCAGCCAACCTAAGAACGGGAGCGGGCGATCGCGGAGATAGTCGTCCATCCTGCGGGCCGCGTCGGCCAAGGTCTCCTGGACGACATCCGAAGGGTCGACCCGCGAGGCCAACCGCCGATCGAGCCGCGCCGCGACCATCCGCCGCAGGTTGTCGCGATAGCGCTCGAGCAGCTCGCGCCTGGCGGCCTCGTCGCCGTCGCCCGCTCGGCCGATCAGTCGCTCGGTGGCCTGGTTGACGTCGGTCGTCATCGCCGGTTCCCTCCTCCCGTCCTTACCCCGCAACTCGCGAGAATCTCCTTCACAACGAAACCAAAATTTCTCGCAAACCTCCATGAATTCGATCCGAATCGCGCCTCCGGTTCCCTGTCAGGAAGGCCTCACCGAACTCCTCGTAGGGGCCGAGTGAACCGATGCGGTGCGGCATGCCTCTATCGGGCGTGTCGATCAACCGGCTCGGTGACCGTCCTCGTACGAGTGAAGCGATGCCGATCCTCGTCCACCTCGCCCCCGAGAAGGTCTCCCAGGCGATCCGCCGTGGCGGGATCCGGCCCGGCACGGTGGGCCGCGGCACGCCCGAGGGCGTCTTCTGCTTGCCGGCGCGGCCCGACTTCCTCGCCACGCACCAGTGGCTCCGGGAGTTGAAGCGGCGAGGGCAGAGGACCCTGGTGGCCGTCGATTTCCGCCTCCACTCCGACGAGCCGGCCTGGTTCGGGCATTATGCTCGCCCACTGGCCGAGACGACCGTGGGCAGGGCCGTGGCCATGCTCATGCGGCTCGCCGACACGAGGGGCTACGAGGTCGTCGTGCCCCGCAAGGTCCGCAGCGACGAGATCGTCCGGGTCCGACCGCTGCGCCAGGCGATCGGCTGGCGCTATCAGCCTGACGCCCACGGCACCACGCCTTGCCCCTGCCGCGTCTGCCTGCCGAAAGGTACGATCGGCTCCGCACGCCTCCGACGCAGGCTCGACCCGTCGGGCGACCTCTACTGACACTCGGGAGGCGGGGCGTGCAAGCCGAGCCGGTGACCGCCAAGGCGCTCAGGCGACAGGGCGGCGAATCCTCGACGCATCCTGGGAGGGGGCCAGTTCATGTCGGTCCGATACTTCACCTGGAATGGCCTCCGGGTCGCCGTCGATAGCCGGCCGCAGGCCTTGCACCTGGAGATGGACCCGTTCACATCCTGGGGAGAGGTCCGACGGGGGGCGGTCGGCAGGCGACGGGCCGAGGGAGGGATCCAGGTCATCGAGTTCGACCCCGAGGAACGCTTCGAGGCCCCGCTGTACCGGAGCATCGCCGCCATGCCGGATCCCGGCCCGTTCGCCTCGGCCACCGTGCTCGCCCAGAAAGCGAAGGCCGTCGATGACGGGATCGTGGCGGCCCTGGAGTTCCTCCTCGACGAGGGGACCGATCGCCTGCTCGGCCGGGCCACCCTCCTCGCCGACGTGCAGGCCCGCCTCCGTGCCGAGTGGGACCGATCGCCCGACGCCGCAGGGCATGCCGGGGCCATCGGCCTGGTCGCCGCCGCCCGATCGCTCGGCGACGACGAGGCGGGCGAGGACCCGGCGACCTGGCCCACGAAGCTCCGGCTCCTGCGGGGCCGCTTCCTGGCCGAATTCCGCGCGCGTCAGGCGGTGGACGTGCCCCTCGGCGTCTACTCGTGGAGTCCCCGGCTCGCAGGGCTCTACAGCCAGGGCAAGGCCCTCCAGGAGCCGCTGCCGCCGGAAGTCGCCTCGGCCCTCGCCCATGCGATGGGATGCGACGAGGCGTTGCGTGAGGCATACGAGTCACACCTCGCCCTCCTCGCCCTCACCAACCCGCTCGTCCGACCCGGCGTGATCCACAAGTCGAGCGACGATATCGGCCGGGAGCCTGCCCTCTTCCCGGCCTCGGAGACGCCCGAGGGGGTGCTCCTCAAACGCCTGGTGGGGACCGACCCCGTGCCGCCCGGCTTCGACCTGATCGGCGAACTGATCAACCGACTCCTGGACGGAGGACTCAGCCTCTCGATCGACGGGGAGAGCGGCTGGTACGATCACGTCCTCCACTCCCTGGAGCCGCTCATTCTGCCCGACCGAACCCCCGAGGCGGGCAAGCTCCGGCTCGCTGAGGACTACCGGGACGACCTCAAGGAGTTGTTCCGGTCGCTGCTGGGGTCGGCCCGAGAGACCCACGTCAAGCAGGTCGAGTCGGCCGTTGCCGGTGGCTGCCCGCTCGTTGTCCGGCCCCATCTGACGTTCGAGCCCCTGGCCGAGCACTACCGCCGCCGAGCGACCTCGTACCGCTTTGTCCGGGAGCGGTTGGTGGCCCTGCTGGGCGAGGACGTCCTGCTGTCCCGGAGCCGGCTGACGCCTCGAGGTGAGGGTAGCGTTTCGCTTCTCGACGAACTGGTCACGATGGAGCAGCGATACACCGGGGCCTGGGCCGTCGTGCGGGACGAACTGGGCTTCGCTCCCGAAGACGCCGGAATTGACAGTCGGTGGCTCCTCTCGTGCAAGGCGGCGGCCCGGTCGTGGGCCTCGATGCACCGCAACGACCCCGACCTGGCCGAGGACGTGCGGATGATGGTGCCCCTGTTCAAGGACGCCGGCAAGGACGAGTTCCACGTCCTCGCCATCGTCGGCTACGAGCAGAGGAACCTCAGAGTCGGCTTCGCCGAGCACCCGGCCGTTTCCGTGCGGGACACCCGAGGTCGGGCGGTCGAGCCAGATATCGACTGGTACGACTCCTCATACGCCCTGGCCCGCCCGGTGACGATCACCTGCCGGACGAAGCGACTTCTGGACCGCGCCCAATTCCAAGCCCTCTGCGACCGGGAGGTCACGGCCGCTGCGATCCGTGCGGCCCTCGGTCGGTAGCATCTTCAGGGCCGACATCGTGACCTGTCAGCGGCCCGTCCCGTCTCACAAGTGGTCGATCTCGATCCCGGCCGCCCCAAGCTCGACCACGATCGCCTCGAAGTCCCGCTTGGTCCAGCCCCCGATATATAACGGCGATGTGTCGTCGCCTTCGAGCACGCAGGCGGCCCCGCCCGCTCGGTGGAACGCCTGCAACTCGTTGACACGGCCACAGGCCGTCCAGCCGGCCAGGAACCGCTCCAGGGCTTCGGGCGTGACGTCCGACCCGCCGGTGGACTCGTAGCCTCCCCAGACGGCCTGCAAGTGGAGCGTCACCAGCAGGAACTCCGAGCATGTCCCGTGCTCAAGATACCACTCGGTCGGCTGCTCCAGGTCGTTCGGCCCCTGGTAGACCGGAGGGTCGTCGTCGGGGGATCGGCTCGCCTCGACGCCCCAGAAGACCACGCATTGGTTCTCTTCGAGGAAGACCAGCTTGCCCCCGTCGACAGTCCACTCCTCGGGCCTGAGCAGTCGGTTGTGAGCACGGTTGAACTGGTCGAAGCGGCCCGCCAGTCGGTAATAGGCACGCAGGGCAGGGGGCAGTTTCAGGCCCAGACGGTCCTCGGCCCCGGCGATGTTCGCCTCGGGCTCGCCGTCGCCCGGCGTCAGAGGCCGTGCCAGCGTGGCGAACGTAGACTCTAGTCGCTCGGAGAAAGTCGACATCGGCGATACCTCCGGAGGCGTCCGGGGCCGATCCACGAGGAATAGCCCGACCACATGACTCACCACTCTTCTTTCGCTTATTGAAAACGTGCTTAACCCGAATTATTAACTAGTCGATTGTATACTCCCTCGGAGAGCCCGAGGTAACCCAGCACCCGCTTGATCAGCACGGGCAAGGCCGTCAGATGCCTACGGCTCCCTTCTTCGCGGACCTCCTCGATCAGTGTCACTCCGACCCGGGAGATCGCCTCCAGCACTCGCCTCGCCGTCGGTCGATCCGTCGTCCGCTTCGCCTGACCCGGGAACAAGCCGCCCAGGTCCACACCGTCCTGGTCCTGGCCCCGACGCACCAGCACCTCGAACAGTGTCAGGATCCGCAACGCCAGCGTCAGCAGATGCGTCAAGCCCCGTATCTGGTCGTCTCGATGCACGAACAGCGGCCGGATCCCCAATGGCTTGTCCTTCAATTGGTGGAACGCATGCTCCACGCACGTCCCCGCCCGGTAACTCAACACCGATTCCGTCAACGACAGCCGAGAGGCCGCCATGTTGGTCACCTGCACCTGCCAGCCCATCCGCATCACCAGCCCTTCGATCGACGCCTCGTCCCGCGTCACCGACGTCACCTGATAGCGGACCGTCGACTCCGTCGTCTTAAGCCGCCCGGGGCCACCACGGCCCGGGCCTACGTAGTGCTCTCGGATCGTCTCCTGCCGTTCCCATTGCACCGTCAACAGCGCCTCCACGCCCTGCTCGGCCAACACCTCGGCGACGGCCCTCTCCAATTCCGCTTCGATCGTGTACTGGGTTCGCCCAGGCCCCGGCGCCGGGGTCAGGGCGCGGATCGCCGCCTCCGCCTTCTTCAGCTTTCGCTCCAACGTCGCCGCTTGGCTCTGTGCCGACGACTCGGAGCGGATCACTTGCACTCGCTCCTTCCATTCATGGACGTCCGGCCCCACTCGGGCGGATTGGGGACGCTCGAATTCATATCCGCGGCCGAGGAATCCCTCCGACTCCTCCCCGCGACGGATCTCGATCAACTCCGCGGCCCGGTCCCCGGCGACCGCGGCCTCGACCCACTCCGTGAACTGAGCCGAGACCTTCCCCGTCAAGGCGAGCCGAGTCAGGTAGAAGTCCTGGTTCGCGGCGATCTCGGCGCGAGTCTCCAAGGCGGCCATCTTGCAATCGCCGGAATAGAGCAACCCGGTCTGGCCGAGCGTGGCACGGATGCGGCGATACAACGGGAGGTACAAGGGATCGTCGGCAGCGTTGCCGGGATGGATGTCGCCGGCCAAGAACAGCCCGGTCGGCTCGGCGACGGCGGCCATCAGCTTGAACTGGGCCAGGTCGGGACGATGGTCCTTGCTGTGCCCGAGTTGCATCAGGCCGTCGTCGGTGACGGTGTGGTATCCGCAGCTGGTGGTCGCATCGAGTCGGACACGATCGACGGGGAGGGCATAGACGTCGCAGTGGGATTCCCAGAGATCCGCTTCCAGGGCCGCCCAAGCGTCGGTGTCGGCGAGGCGTCTCAGGAGCAAGGTCAAGCGATCGTCGCTGAATTCGACGGGCCGTAGGGCCTGTCCGGTGAAGGTCTCGAGGGTGTGGCGGAGTTCCAATGCCCAGTCTTGGACGGGGGACTTGCGGTGGTCGGCGTGTGAGAGGATGTAGGCGATCCAGGCGGTGATGAGCCATCCGTTGGAGAGCCCCTGGTGGAGCGGATGCGGCGTGAGGTGTCGATCGAGGATCTCGGGGAGTCGGAGCTTGCAGAGGAAACCCAGGAGGAGGGGGACGTCATTGACCCGTTCGTGGGTGAGTTCGAGTGTAGGATCCACGGGGCGCTCCGAGGCATGGCAGGGGAAAGGCCTCGTTGTATCGCGGTGGGGATGCCGGATGATAGATCCAGTCGGAAAAACGTGAACATAGGATCTATGCATAGATTGGGCTATGATGTAATTCTCCGTTTACTGGACATTTGGTCCGCGAAATCCGAGTCACCAATCCTCTGAGCTTTGCCAGGCCCGATCACCTTACCTTGCGAGCGGCGAAGTTTATCCCGCATCCGCATGAGGATCGGCCCGAACCCATTCTTGTCGCTGCCGTCGCTCCCGTCGCCCCAGCAGGCGTCGTTCGACCGCCAACGAGCCATCGTCGATGTTCTGGTGGACGACATACAACTCGATGGTGTGCCGCTTGGCATCAACCTGATGCTCGCTGGAATGGTGGAAGCGAAAGCTGGAACGGTGGTCGGACTTGCCGCCCAATATGATGAACTGCATGGAGTCCGGGACCAATCGGTCTCGAATTCACTGGGGATGAAATCCTCGGGACCTGCGACCGGATTGATTGTCGAGGGCGAGGCCCTCCACGGGGCGAGCGAGGCGGAAGTGGCGGCGATGGGCTATGAGATCGGCTCATACCGCCCCGAGTCTTTCCCGAGTCGCAGTCCGTTCGTCCCGGCACACGATGTTCGGTGCCGATCACCACTGCCTTGCTCCGAACCGGTACTTCCTTACCGGCCGAGGTTCGAATCGACCCGGCCCGCAGGAGCATCGTCTCGCCGGATCGGCGAGGCGGCCATAAAGCGAGGCGGACTGCAAATACAACCTAGTACAAATATTATTTTCATGTCAATGATAGGCGATGGTCCGGTTCAGGGTCGGCCCGATGAAGCCGGGACGCCCCCTCTGGTGATGGGGACCGCCACGATTCGAGAATGCCCGCCATGTCCTTGAACGCCTCTCGTGGCTTGCCGTATTTCTCTGACCGGCTCGTCGCAATCGCCGAAAGGAGCACCTCGTTGAGCCGTAACCCGACGTCCAAGGGCGACGACTTCTCCTCGGCCAGCAGGGAGGTCGCATGCTTGTTGAGTCCGTTCATGGAACCCGTGACGGCACGATCGGACGCCCGGCCGACGCGGACCGCAGCGCACTCCGGGGCGATGAAGCGAAGGTGGAGGGCCGCCAGTCCGTCGCCCTCCATGGACTCCAGAAGGCCGGACAAGGCCCGCTCGGTGAACCGGCCCTCGTCCGTGATCCCCCTGGCGGGAAAGACGATCGAGTCGAGCGACCTCGTGTTGCTCAGGAGGATGGACTGCGTCCGACCGGCGACGAAGAGATGACCCGACCAATCGGCGTATGGATGCACGTGCGAAGGCTCATGGGGAAGCGTACCGGCCCCGATCTTCGTGCTCAATCTGTGAGAAAGGCGAAAAACCATCACTGGCTCGCAAGATCATCATGCCCTGGAAGCCGGCCTTCGGATCTCGGTCCACGTTCGAGTGCGTGCGGAATATCGGTTCGGACGGCGAAGCGGCTCACCCGGTCGGGTCATGGTATACGATACCGAGCGGCGTCAGGAAGCGGGCGGCTGATCCCATCCCCAAGGGCCGACTGATCGAGCGGAGCCTCTTCCGCTACAATCAAGCTCGAGGACGCTCCTAATTTTACGGCCCGCCGGACTGCATCGTGAGCTCGCCACGAATCGACCGCATCCGAACCCGCATCGCCCCGCTGCGGGACGCCCTCCTGGCACATCCGGTCTACGCCGGGATTGACGACATCGACGGCCTGCGCCGGTTCATGGAACACCACGTCTTCGCCGTCTGGGATTTCATGTCGCTGCTCAAAGCGTTGCAGCGCCGGGTCTGCTGCGTGGACGTGCCCTGGACTCCCCCGGCGAACCCCGCCGCCTGTCGCCTCGTCAACCAAATCGTCCTGGGCGAGGAATCCGACGAGGACGAGGAGGGCAGACCTTCCGGCCACTTCGAACTCTACCGCCGTGCGATGCAATTGTGCGGGGCGGAGACCGGGCCGATCGACCGCCTCATCGAGGAGCTCCGCAGCGGGCGAGGCATTCGATCGGCCATCGAGGTCGTCGGCCTCCCCGACTCCGTGCGGCATTTCGTAGGCCAGACGTTCGGGACGATCGAGGGCGGCGATGCGTGCGCCATCGCCTCGGCCTTCACCTTCGGACGTGAGGGCCTGCTGCCCGGCGTCCTCCGCCGCATCGTGGCGGAGTTGGGGACGACGCATCGGACGGCTTTGTCCGTGTTTCGCTACTACCTCGACCGCCACATCGAGGTGGACGACGGCGAGCATGGACCGATGGCCGAGAGACTGGTTGAAGATCTGTGCGGCGACGATCCAGCCCGATGGCGATCGGCCGAGGATGCGGCGGTGCGGTCCCTGGAGGCTCGGACTATCCTCTGGAATGGCATCGGGGAACGCCTCGACGGCCGGATCTCGGCTTGTCGAACCGACTGTTCCGGCATTGGCACCGGGTTCGAGATGGGACCCTGCCCTGGGACCAGTTCCGGGAGCGGATGAGCCGACTGCGACGGGACGTCAAGCGGGTCCTTGAGGAAGGATCGCGGAGTTCGTGCGCCAAGACCGCGGCGACCTGCTTCGAGATCCTCAAGCTGGAGGAGGGCCTGCGGACATTCGCTCGGGTCAAGGGCGTGGAGCCGACGAACAACGCGGCGGAACGCTCGCGGCGGCACGCGGTGATCTGGCGGCGGATCAGTGGCGGGACGGCGAGCGTGCAGGGGAGTCGGTTCGTGGAACGAATGCTGACCGTGGTGGCGACTACTCGGCAACAAGGTCGTAACGTCCTGGCCTACTTGACCTCGTGTTTTGAAGCGGATCGTCGCGGTCACACCGTCCCTTCTCTCTTGCCGGCTGGCACGTCCGACATCAAAGCCGCCTGATTCCACTTCTCCAATATTATGAACATCTACTGATCGATAGACATTCCTACCCCCAGGCTATGAGGCCGGGATCGCCCCGGTAGCCACATTTTGTGCATCCTGGTGCGGACATCGAAACCTTGCCTTCCTCGCAGTTCGGACAGCAATCCGTATCAAGGAGCATCTTCACATTTTCACCCAAGGTCGCACCACAACTGGTGCAGGATCGCTGCTTGAATTTGAAATCCCAAGGTCCGTAACACCGGGGACAACGGTCGTGGGGCACGACCTGGATATCGCCACCAACCACATATTTTTGAGGCGAAGAATCGCCCCATGTTCTGTAGGGCGGCTGCCCCCCCGAGGTGGAGAAGCCTGTCGTTAGGAGCGGCAAGGGGTGGCTACGCTTCGGGTCGAAGACCTCAACGATCACGTTGAAGTTTACGGAGGAATCAGGGCCGAAATTTTCGCTCAGGCGGGCCAATGCTTCTCGGATCGCAGCAAATTGGTCGGACGCCAGGATTTGATGGACCTGCTCGGCCAGCTCATCGACGATCGGTTCAGCGGACTCGAACGATGACCTATCCATCTGGGGCTCCTGAGCCAAGGTTCTTCGGTGACACTTCGGCGACCAGTTCTCTCGAAGTTCAAGGAAGGGTAGGATCTCTCGCCCCAACATCCAGGGGAGCATAGGCCACGAGCAACGGTGTCATGCCGAGCCTATTATGATCCGCTCCAGCTCGTCGATCAGGGGCACCTGGGCGGCGTTGACCTTCCGCCTCGCTTCCTCTGGGCCGAAGAATGCCGCCCGATCGACTTCGGGGAACTCCATCCAGCGCCCCGACCTGGGCGGCCACTCGATCGAGACGCTGTTGCAGGTGATCTCGGTCGGGTCGAGGTCCCCCTCGAAGGCCCAGGCGTGGACGGTCTTGCCCCCCTTCTGCTTCACGGAGCCCAGGGCGAGGAAGGGGCCGCTCGGAGCGGTGCCGAGCTCCTCCTCGAACTCCCGCTCGGCGGCGTTCAGTAGATCTTCGCCCGGCCCGACCTCGCCCTTGGGGATCGACCAGGCCCCCTCGTCCTTATTCACGAAGAACGGCCCGCCGGGGTGGACCAGTAGGACCTCCAGTCCACCAGCGACAATCCGATACATCAGCAGCCCGGCGCTCACCCGTTGACCTGGCATATCTCGGGACCTCAACGAAGGGCGGCGGGACTTGTTTGAGGCGTCGTGTGGCCAGAACGTCGGAATCGGCATGATGACGCAGGATCCCATTGAACCCTTGGGATCTTCTCCGACCTTCGTCGGGATTTCACGGCTCTCGCCCGACGTTATGGCCGACGTGTTCCCCGATTGCTGCCGCCGATGTGGAGCCGTGACCTGACGGTCCCGCCCCTTTCTCTGTATTGCACTTGTAGTGGGCGAGCTGCGTGTTCCCATAACTATGCTCGCCCCCTTTCGCCAGGGGAATGACGTGATCGATCGTCGCCGCAGACGGGTGGGGCGGAAGTCTGGTGAAGTCCACCGGCCCGCCGCAGATGCGGCACGTGTCCTCGTCACGCCGCCTCAGCACGGCCATCGAGACGGGCTCGACGTAGGCACGACGGATCATCATCTTGCGGTTCTTTCGCTGCATGGACCTGCGGCAGGCCGGGGAGCAATACTTCCTTGCCTCCGTGGCATCCCGGAAAGTCCGCCCGCACCGGGGGCACCTCATCACGATGCCGCAGGCCCCCCGGTCTCCCTCTGGAGCGTTCGGCTCACTCTGGTCGGGCTTATCCCCGGAGCCTATGGACACGGCCCGAGCGTCATCGATCCTCGTCGTGCGGGATCTCTCTCGGCAATTGGGCGAGCAGATGTTGGCGAGGGGATGGGCCGCCTCGAATTCATCCCCGCAGTAGAAGCAGACCTTCGTGAAGGTCGCCATGCGGCCGTGTCCGGGGGTCACCAGGACTTCTCGTCGAGCGTGTGCCCGTGGGCCTGGACGTGGTAGACAATCTGACCGAGGTGGTTACTGACGTGACCGGCGCACACGAGGAACAGCCCGAGACGATCCCGCACCGGCTTGCCACGATCCGTCACCGGCGTCGTCAGGCCCGACTCTCCCTGCGATCGAATCGTCGCCACCACCATGTCGACGGCCTCCTGGAAACGGCCCAGCAATTCCTCGGCGGGCGGCCGTGACGGATCAGAAAACTCGGCGGCCCGGTCCCTCACGTATCCCGAACCGGCGACTCACGCCCCGATGAAATGGTTCAGGCTGCCGGTGAGGTGGACCACGATCCGGCCGACGCTGTTGCCGAACCCGAAAGGGTTGGACCAGAGCTGGTCATGCGACAGCATCCCGACGAGGCGCCCGATGCGAGCGGCCAGATGCTCGAAATAGCCCGCCAGGTCGGCCTTCACATCCTCTGCAAATCCGTCGTGTCCCATGCGACCTCCTCCTCTTTGCTCGGCCACATCCGGTGCGTCGAGAAGCTTCTGCATAGAATCGTCCGACTGACCAGACCGTCGTGGGAAGGGGCTGCCTCGGCGATCTCGATCAGTGTGTCCAGTATCATCGATAATAACCGGCATTGGCTGCCCGTCTCAGGATTTCCGCGACCTGGATACTCCCAACTCCCCGACCTCGATGCTCGGGGATCACATACAGTTGCTTAATCGGGCGATTGGGTTGAGGGCACCCAAGTCCGACTGCACCTCGATGAGATGAACCAGAGTGACGCCTCCTCGCTCCAATGTGATACCCATCCGGGACCGGGCCAGGACTTGGCCCAAGTCCTGCCGGGGGTGAACGGCAGCGGGCAGCGGACCGGGGTTTCGGAGTCATCGACGATGGGCGAACTGGTCGTGCTGAGACAACCTCGGCTTGTCCCCGTGCTCGAACTGGAGCCGTGGACGTTCTCAACCGAGGGACGGCCCCGCCCCTACGAGTCCGGTGACAACTCGCCCGAGGCGCAGGGCCGGTACTGGCTCGACTGCCTCGCCGACTCGGGGATCACTGGCCTGGCTCCGCTTCGGCCCGCCTCCTGGCATGTCCCGATTCACGAACTGGACGACCAGGACAGGCTGGCCAGGGTCGTCCGCATCCTCAACCCGGAGATCAGTGACGTCTCGACGCCGGATGGGGTGGAGGAGATCGGAGCCCTGGCGGGCGGCCTGGCTCTCCTCGAACGGGGCGAGGTCCTGGTCGAGCCAACCTGCTGCGCCGACCTCGGGAACCTCTCGGAATGGCGGGCCGCCACGGGACATCAGGAGCCGGAGTGGCGGATGCTGTGGATCGGGCACCCTTGGCTCTCCGTCCGGACCGAGGGCCGTTCGCTCGTCTTGAGCGAGCCGCACGAGTCGTATGACCCCAAGCCCCGGTGGAGGGTCGATGCCGGCGTGCTCGACCGGGCCGTGGACGCCGCCGAGGTGGCGCAGGAGGGCTTCGCACGGAAGCTGGAACGAGTGCTGGATGATCTCGTAGCGGCGGAGCACGCCGGTCGGCTCGCCCGTCGCCTGGCGGGGTTGAGACCCTGATGCAGTGCGGCTGACGGCATCAGTGCCATGCCCCCGGATCGGGTGGACGGGCCGGCTTTTGCTCGGAGCTTTCTCTCGTCGAGGCCCCTGGCCCGTAGTCCGGGCGTAGGCGAAGTCTCGCACCGACACGACTTCGGGGCAACCGGGGCGGATATCGGCAGGATTTCACAGGCCGGCCACGGCCCTCACCTCGCCCTCAGGAACACCGGCTCGGCCGTCGCCGACCTCAGCAGGCAGGCGGTCGGCTTCCCCAAGCCTCCCGACGTATCCAGCCGGATTCGGATCTCGTCGACATCGGGCTCGGCGACGCGGACGTGCCCCGTGACCTGGACCTTGCCCGGATAACGCAGGGGCGATTCGGACAACCGCTTGTCGGCCCCGAGCCAGACCGGATACTCGGCCTCCCAGAGCGCCTCGGTCTTCGTCCCGGCGATCGGCTTTAGCCGCTTGCGATCCCACCTCCCAGCCCGGAGTTCCTCAACCTGCTCCTCAGGCCTCGCCCCCAACTCGGGCGACAACCCGTTGTGCAGGAACAGATGCCCCGAAGCTTCGACCAGCCAGGGCAACGAGGCGAGGAAGGCCCGATGCTCCTCCGGCATCGCATCCCGCAGGGCGTTGAGATCCTGATCCCAGGCGCTCCCCCCGGTCATCGCCGGTCGGCCCAGGTAGCTCTCGAACGTTGCATGGTGGTCGTATCGAGTCCGATAGCCCGCGACCCAGTAGGGCGACGTCGGGCCGTCGTCGAGCCTCGCCGCCCTCACCAGGGCCAGGTCGTGGTTTCCCATCACCGCCGAACCGCCGGGAGCCCGACCGAGCAACTCCAGCACGAGGTCGATGATCTCCCTCACCCCAACGTTGCGGTCCACGAAATCGCCGAGGAAGACGATCGCGCAGTCGGGCCACTCGGGCACGTCCTCCAACGCACCGACCAAACGGGAAAGCTCCGCGTGCTGCCCGTGCAGGTCGGCGATGGCGACGATCGGATAGCCCAAGGTCGTGGGCAGGTCGATCATCGCCAAATCTTGATTATTGAAAATGTCTTTCACATTAAAACGCTTATGATTTTCAGAATCTTTCAATTATTGAATTATCCGTGTTCCATCCGTGGCGGGCGAGATCATCGCTTGGAGACGATCGGCTCGGGTGGAGTCGGCGTGGCGCGGGCCTTGGCGACGGCGTCGAGGCGGCTGACCGTCTTCAGGGTATCGGGGTGGCTGGGACCCAGGACTCGTCGCTGGACATCGAGGCAGGGGCGGAGCAGGGCCTCGGCCTCGTCGAGACGGCCGCGGGACCGCAGGAGGGAGGCCAAATTGCTGATCATGAAGAGTGTGGATGGGTGCTCGGGCCCCTGGCTCTCGCGTTGCAACGCGAGGTCCTGGCGGAAGAGCGACTCGGCCTCGTCGAGGCGGCCGAGGTCTTTCAGGACGTAGGCCAGGTTGAACATGGTGGCCAGGGTCCCGGGATGTTTCGGCCCGAGGACCTCG
Organism: Singulisphaera rosea; assembly: GCF_054877945.1. Classification (NCBI taxonomy): domain Bacteria; kingdom Pseudomonadati; phylum Planctomycetota; class Planctomycetia; order Isosphaerales; family Isosphaeraceae; genus Singulisphaera; species Singulisphaera rosea. Next base: position 215,945 of record NZ_JBTYIP020000013.1, read on the forward strand.
CGGTTGTGGCGCAGGGACTCGCGGAAGAGCGGCTCGGCCTCGGCGTATTTCTTCTGCGTCTCGAAGAGAGTCGCCAGGTTGTTGAGCGCGGCGAGGGTGTCGGGGTGCTTCGGCCCTTTGATGCGCCGGGAGTCGGCCACGAGCCGACGGAAGAGGGCTTCGGCTTCGACGGTCTTGTCGCGTTTCAGGAGTGTGAGGCCCAGGTTGTTGAGCGCGGTGAGGATGATGTCCTGGTCCGGCTTCGGGGCCTTCCGGGCGTCGTCGAGGTAGCGACGATACAGGGCCTCGGCCTGCGCGAATCGGCCCCGGTCTTTGTGGAGGTCGGCGAGGTACTCGGCCGAGGCGAGCGAGACCGCGTGGCTCGGCCCGAGGTCTCGGCGGGTCGCCTCGACGGCCTCGAGCAGGAGGGGTTCGGCCTCGTCGACGCGCCCGAGGTGGCAGAGGAGGTGTCCGAGCTCGGACTTGGCCTCAAGCCCGTCCCGACCCAGGCCCCCCGGCCTTCGCCCGAGGATCCGGTAGGCCGCCCGGTAGTGCCCCTCGCTCTTCGCGTATTCGCCCAGGCCGTGATACGTCCGGCCGATCGCAATCCGGATCGCGGCCTCGATCTCCGGCTGGTCCGCGAACGACGATCCGACCTCCGCCGCGGCGCGGTCGAGGACTTCGAGCAGGGTGACCCGGCTCGCGGCCGGGTTATTCGCGGGCTCGGCCTGGATCAACAGCTTGTGAATCAAGAATCGATTGATCGCATCGGCCCGGGCGGCCTGGGTGCGGGCTTTTTTCCGCTGCCGCACGGCCTCGCGCCAGTTCCAGGTGATCCCGGCGAATCCGACGACCAGGGCGACGACCAACGACGACGCCAGCGAGGCCTGGAGCGGCTTGCGGCGGCACCAACGCCAGGCGCGCGACGCCGGGCCCACGGGCCTCGCCGCGATCGGCCGCCCTTCGAGGAACCGGCCGAGGTCGTCGGCCAACTGCCGGGCCGTCTCGTAGCGGCCTGTCGGGTCCTTCGCGGTCGCCTTCGTCACGATCGTCGCCAGGTCCACGGGGACCGCCGGGTTCCGCCTCCGGATCGACGCCGGCTCTCCCTCCACGACCCGGCGGAGGATCTCCTGGCGGTCGGCCCCCGCGACCGCCGGTCGCAAGGTCAGCAGCTCGTAGAGCGTCGCGCCCAGCGAATAGACATCCGTCCGGCGGTCGACCAGCGCACGACGGCCGAGGGCCTGCTCGGGGCTCATGTAGCGGAGGGTCCCGGGCAGGTCTCCGGTCACGGTCACGCCCGCGTCTCCTTGCACGTCGGCCATGCCGAAGTCCGCGACCCAGAGGTCTCCTCGACGATCCAGCAGGAGGTTGGCCGGCTTGACGTCGCGGTGGATGACCCCGTGGTCATGCGCATACCCGAGCGCCTCGGCCGCCTGGATGCCCAGCCGCGCGACCGTGCGAATATAAGCCCGCGTCCCGATCGACAGGCTTGGCGACTCCATCTTCTCGGCCGAGGAGACGTGGCCGGTGTGATGTCGGCCGCTGTCCGACTCGCCGCGAGGCGGGGCGAATCGGCCCGACAAGACGCCCGCCGCCAGAGAGTCGGCCTTGACGGCGGAAGCCGGCGCTTCGGCTTCAAGGTCGCCGCCGTCGACCAGGCCTCGGAGCTCGCCGATCAGGTCGGCGAGGCTCCCCCCCTCGATGAACGGCATCGCGTAGTAGGGGACGTCGTCGACCAGGCCCACGGCGTGCACCGGCACGATCCGAGGATGCTGCAACCATCCGGCGACCTGCGCCTCGAGTTGGAACCGCTGGAGCGCCCTCGGGTCCATCGCGGCGGCCAGGGGCAGCACCTTCAACGCAACCCGGCGCGTCAGGGTGACCTGCTCGGCCTCGTAAACGATCCCCATGCCCCCTCGGCCAACCTCGCGGATGATCCGGAAGTCGCCGAAGACCCGCCCGGCCGACGCGATGGACTCCGGACCTTCCCCGGCGGCCTCACCTACTCGACCGAGTGCAGCAAGGCTCTGCAAGGCCGGCAAGAGGCCTCGGATCACCTCGGCCCAGGCGGGTTGCTCCGCAACGAGCGCCTCCACGTCGACCGCTTCACCCCCCTGGATCCTCCTCGTGAGCCCTTCGACGAAGCCGGCCAGTGCCGGGTCCCATGTCCCCGAGTCCGAACGATCTCCGCCCCGATCTGACGAAAGAGGATCCCTCACTCCCCAATCGGCATCGGGGTGGATCAACCCTTCCTCGCCCGCTCGGCCGGACCGCACCCCAACTCCAGAGGTCGCGGCGTTGTCAAGCTTCGAGGGATCTGGCATCGCGGAGACTCGCGGTTCGTTGAGGGTGGGTCGGGGCAATCATCCCCCTCAAGCCTTTAACACGACTAAGTCGACCTGTTTAGTTGAGTATAGCCGTAGGCTTCAAAGTCCTGCAAGGTCGAGGACCAATGACGTACACCGAGACGGCAGCCGAGACGGCCAGGGATAGGTTGCGTGAGACACCACCTCTCGACGTCGGGGTGGGTCGACGAACGGGCAATGTGTCGGTGGCCGTGGGGGAGCACAGACCGGGCCGATCCACCTCAAAGCGTAGAAAAGAGACCCTGGCTTTTCAATCCCCGAGCCGTCGGATCGACGCACGGGTGAAGCCTTTGCCCTACGGGGATTGAGGTGCTTCGGTCGACCGTCTCGACAAGTCCCAAACCTTTAAATACATTCAACCGGCAGGAGCGTCTCGTCGTCGGCCGGTCGATTCGTCAAACCTCGCGACGGCCGTGTCGGGCGAGCTCCAGGACCGATCATCGCCGGGGAGCCTCGAGCATGAGTAGATCGCCCGTCCTCGGTTGGTTCCTGGCCCTGGGCTTGGTCCTCGGCATCCCTGCGTCGATCGTCGCCTGCCTGTGGGACCGGGATACCCCGGAAGAAGAGAGCCGAGGGCTTCCCGAGGTCGTCAACGTGCTGACGGGCCGATTCGAGAGGAACCCGCCGCTCTTCTACGAGATGCGTCTGACACGAGTCTCGGCCCACCTCCAAAGCCACCCCGAAGATTTCTCGGCCTACGACGACGCGGGCGTCGCCTGCGACCGCCTCGGTCGCGGCGATGAGGCGATCGCCTGGATGGAGAAGAAGTGGGCAAGGCTCGAGACGCTCGACGCCGCCCAACCCGAAGCGAAGGAGCAGCGATACCGCTACCACGCGAACCTCGGCACGTTCCTCGTCCACCGCTGGGTGAGGCAGGGGGCCGACCGCGCGAAGATCGACGAGGTGAAGGCGGCCCGCGACCACATCGCCAAGGCCCTCGAGATCAACCCGAACGCACACTTCGGCCGCGAGACGTACCAGTTGCGGGCCCTCGAGTGGATCATCAACCCGCCCAAGGTGGCGGGCTTGGACGCCCTCCCCAACCTCCTCGGCTGGGTCGCGTCACCCTATGGCGAGCCAGCGGAGCCCAAGGAGGCCGGCAAAGCCGTCGATCCCACAGAGGCCGACAAGGCCGTGCGAGGGCTGGCGGGCTTGATTGTTCTGGGCAACGCCTGGGAAAGCGTCGACGTCTACTATGCCCTCTGCGTTGCGCTCCAGTACGACACCCTCGGCTTCGAGAAGGGCATGGGCGCGGGCCGGAACTATCTCGCCTATTTCGCCTGGCTACGATGCCGCGAGTTGATCGTCGCAGGCAAGAACTCGATGCTCCCCGATGCGCCAAGGGGGATCGCTCTGACGGCCTTACTCCCCAAACCACGCCACGTGGACGATGAGAAGGCCCTCGAGCCCATGTTTGCGAAACTCCGAGACGAGGCAGACACCTGGCACGCCGAGCGCATCGCCTTCATGACGGGCCGATTGAAGGAAGGTCTCCACCCCGATACCAATCCAGACTTCTGGGCCGGCTACACTCCGGGCCCCGAGTCCAGCCTCCCCACGAAATCTTCGATCGACGTGTACGTGCAGGGGCTGAGGTTGCCTTATGAAATCGCGGAGCTCTCGATCCTCGGCATCCCCATTATCCTCCTTGCTTTCGGGGTCATCCTCTGGAGGCGGAGCCGACGGAAGGCGGTCGCATTGTAAGGATTGGACGAGCCGAGGCCTGACCGGGGATCCTAAAGCCGGGTGCTTAGGATCGTATCAAGGAATTGGGCCGATGGATTTCGCCGATGTGGCTTAAACGCACCCTTGCTGCGCCAGGCTGGGCAATGCGCTTCGCGCATTCCGACTCATCCTCCCGATCTCAAATCTTGAGATTTTCGGATTATTTGAATATTTGAAAATTACTATCATCACGCAAAGCAACCCGAGATTCGCGCCGCACTTCGACACCTGACTACGCCCCGCCCGGGAAGGCCATTGCAGTCGCCCCTCGTAACGGCCCGATGCCTGGGGTCCCCGCCTGAATGATGGAACTCCCTGAAGAATATACCGTTTCGACGACGGTCATCGTCCCTCAGGTCGTAGGCCAAGTGCCGTTCCACACGGCATCCACGGTGAAATCTTCAGGCTCGGCCCGGATTGCCGCGACTGATGGATTCTCGCCGGATCGAACCTCCCGCGATCACCATAACCCATAAACGTTGAAGGGAACGTGCAAAGGCATGGCAATTGCTTAAAGTTTGTCGCGAAATTCATCCAGGCAAAATAGTCAAGCCAGCTAAGCATTCCGACGCGTTTCGGAAGGGTTGGCCGCATTTCTGTCGAAGGCGGAAGTCCAGTAGAGGAGGCGACGCATCATGTTTCGCAAACTGAAGAAAGCCTTACGCGACGCGGGCTTCGGCAGCCTTCGCCGCCCACTCCGGAAGAGCGCCCCTGCAATTTCAGGGCTCGAGGACCGGACCTTGATGTCCGGCCCGGGGACGGAAAAACTGGTTTCACACCCGACTCCCCTTGAAATCGCCCGAGCCAACCAACCGGAGATCCGCGCCGCGGGCCAGGTACACGCCGAAGCCCGGCGCGCCTCCCTGGCGAACACGCGAGCCTTCGTGGATTCGCTGTACGTCACCATCCTGAATCGGCAGCCCGATCCCGACGGTGCCGCATTCTGGACCCACCGGATCCGCGCCGGCGAGAGCCGAGCACGCGTTGTCCGCGCATTCCTGAACTCGCCCGAGCGCGGCCAGACCCCCACGACACCAACCCCAGCACCGACCCCAACCCCAGCACCGACTCCGACGCCCACTCCGACTCCGACTCCGACTCCGACTCCGACTCCGACTCCGACTCCGACTCCGACTCCGACTCCGACTCCGACACCGACACCGACTCCGACTCCGACACCAACACCAACACCGACGCCCACTCCTACGCCCACTCCGACACCAACACCAACACCAACACCAACACCGACGCCCACTCCTACGCCCACTCCGACACCGACACCGACACCGACACCGACACCGACTCCGACTCCGACACCAACACCGACGCCCACTCCGACACCGACACCGACACCGACGCCCACTCCGACTCCGACTCCGACTCCGACTCCGACTCCGACTCCTACGCCCACTCCGACTCCGACGCCCACTCCGACACCAACACCGACTCCGACTCCGACGCCCACTCCGACGCCCACTCCGACACCAACACCGACTCCGACGCCCACTCCGACGCCGACTCCGACTCCGACTCCGACTCCGACGCCCACTCCGACACCAACACCGACTCCGACTCCGACGCCCACGCCGACTCCGACGCCCACTCCGACTCCGACTCCGACTCCGACGCCCACTCCGACACCAACACCGACTCCGACTCCGACGCCCACTCCGACTCCGACTCCGACTCCGACTCCGACTCCGACTCCGACTCCGACTCCGACTCCGACGCCCACTCCGACTCCGACTCCGACTCCGACTCCGACTCCGACTCCGACTCCGACTCCGACTCCGACGCCAACTCCGACTCCGACTCCGACGCCCACTCCGACTCCGACTCCGACGCCCACGCCGACTCCGACGCCCACTCCGACTCCTACGCCCACTCCGACGCCAACTCCGACACCAACACCAACACCGACGCCCACTCCGACACCAACACCAACACCGACGCCTACGCCAACTCCCACGAACCCGATTTTGAATTAGCGACTTCGGCAACGCGCAATCTGTGGTCCCGAGAGCGCCGGGTTGCGTCTCTGGGGGTGGCCGCCATCCACCGGTCACCCCTAGAGAGGTTGGCGCGATCGAAGAAGGATTCCCCCGGAACGGAGAACCCGTTCGACGCCCGATTGGGGGGTCTCAAGAATGGAGCACGACCCCGGGTGGGAGCGATCGTGTCAACGATGTCTTTGCAGGAACGGGGCGAAGCCCTCGAGAAACGACGCTTGTTTGCGCCGAGGCCTCGGGGCATGATAGAGGCGTCCCAAGGCTTGCGAGGTCTCGCGGGGGGTCGTCTCGCCGCGGTCTCCCGTGGGCCGGTCGGCGGGCTTCGTCCCCATCTGAATCGGGCTGTTGGCGATGAGTCGGGACGCCGTCGATGCGAGGGGCCCCAATCGCCCCATCTTTCCTCGGTCGACTCCATTCGACGCCGTTTCCGTGGAGTAGGGTATGGAACGACCGCAGCTTGAAGTCGACATTTATCAAATTGTTGACGACAACGTGCTGAAGAGTCACCGGACGGACGGCACCGGGTGGGAATGGGGCTGGGCGGAGTGGCAGCGGGACTGGATGGATGCCACGCCGAATCGTTACGCGTATCGCTGCCTCCCGCTGACGATCGCGAATCAAACGGGTTGGTGGATCCGGAACCCGGTCGGCTTCACGGCGGTCTGGCGAGGGCAGAACCAGCCGGGGTCCATCGACTTCCGATTCGACGCCGCGGGCGACCTCTGGAAGAGCTGGATCAACAGCCAGTTCGGCGAGGGGATCATCACCTGGAACACGCCGTTCCTCTTCCGGACCAAGCCGCAAGGCTCGCGTCTCTTGATCTGCGGCCCGGCGAACTACTTCCGACCCAACGCCTACCCGCTCACCGCGCTGATCGAGAGCGACTGGATGACCATGTCGTTCACGATGAACTGGAAGCTCACGGCACCGAACGTGCCGGTGAGGTTCGAAGTGGGCGAGCCGCTCTTCCAGGCGATCCCGCTGGTCAGCAACGTCTGCGCGGACCTCGAGACGGCCTCGGTCACCTACCAGAAGTTGGTCGACGACCCCGAAATGAACCGCGCCTACCACGAGTGGAACGTCTCCCGGACGCGGTTCCATGAGCAGAAGGCGAAGGGCGAGGTCAAGCCGGACGGCTGGCAGAAGGACTATTTCCAGGGCCGAGACATGTCAGGCCAGCAGACGATCCGCGACCACATGACGAAGGTCAAGCCGCCGAAGATCCAGTACCGATCGGGCTCGGGCGAGGCGGTCGCGACGTCGACATCATCCGCCTCCCCGAACCGACACGTGGAAGGCCAGGCCGCCCCCCTCCGGGCCGCCATCCAGACCGCAGCCCAACCCCAGGGGAGTCCGGAAACGATGCCGAACCCAGTGCGCCTGGCCAACGCCGCAACCCGCCCGGGACAGGATCCCGCCCCGGTCCCGGCCGCGGATCCGGCCCCCGGCCGCCAGGTGGACGACGATTGGCGCCGCTGGATCGCCGAGAACCTGATTCTCGGCGGCACGCCCGACAACATCGCGAAGGCCATGGTCGCGCAGGGATTCGCCCCCCAGCACGCCGCCGCCGAGGTCGATCTGGCCCTGCGGAGCCCTTATCTCAGGGGTGCCGAGCGGCTCCGGAACCGCCTGACCAAGCGAGATTGGTTGCTCGCGACGTATCGGAAGCTCAACCGTCTCCACCCCAACTCGGGCGAGATCGAGCGCAGGCATAAGCTCTCGCGCCAGGAGTTCCTCGACGAGTATTACAGCACCAACCGCCCCGTGATCATCACCGGCATGATGGAGGATTGGCCCGCGTTGCAGAAGTGGGGCCTCGACTACTTCGAGACCAAGTTCGGCGACCGCGAGGTCGAAGTGCAGTTCGGCCGCAACGCGGGCGCGAACTACGAGATCGAGCGCGAGAAATACCTCAGCCGGATGCTGTTCGCCGACTTCGTCAACCAGGTTCGCAATGCCGGAGTCACCAACGACTTCTACCTGACGGCCAACAACAACTCGAAGAACAAGACCGCCCTGCCGGAGCTCTGGGACGACATCGCGCCGCTCCCCGAGTACCTCGACGGGCGCGACAAGACGGCCGGCTTCTTCTGGTTCGGCCCCGCCGGCACGATTACCCCGTTCCACCACGACCTCACCAACAACTTCATGGCCCAGGTGATCGGCCGCAAGCGGGTCAAGATCGCGCCGTCGTGGGACATGCCGTTGATGCATAACTATCTGCATGTTTTCTCGGCCGTCGACGGGCGCAACCTCACGCCGATGCCCCACCCGCCGCTCGACCAGCCGCAGATCCTCGAGTGCATCATCGGGCCCGGCGACATTCTCTTCCTCCCCATCGGCTGCCTGCACTTCGTCGAGGGGCTCGAGATTTCGGTGACCATGTCGTTCACCAACTTCGCCTTCGACAACGATTTCTCCAGCTTCTACACGACCTACCACGGCGTCTAAGCCGAAGGGCGAGCCGGTCGGGTCGTGCCGACCGGTTGCTCCGTCCACTCGGCCGCCGGCGGGGGGGATGCCAATGCAGCGAATCGCGCTGGGCGCCGAAGGGCTCTCGGGCGTCCCCGAGTTGACGAACGCCGCCCTGGACGCCGCGAGGTCGAACAAGGACGTGGGGTGCCTGATCGACCGCGTCATCCCCGGGCGGCCCCTCATCATCAGCTTCGGGTTCGTCGACTGGACCAACCCCCCCATCTTCGACTTCTTCGGGCGGACCAAGAAGCTCGAGGATCGTATCGGACTGCGGTTCAACCGTATCTTGATACGAGACGTCGTCAACTCCTGGTATCACCGGGGCGTCCCCGGGCTCGGGACGCACGTGGACGAGGTCGCGGCGACCCTCCGCGGCCTCGTCCGCTCGATCGGCCCGAGCGAGGTGATAACGATCGGCCAGTCGATGGGGGGTTATGCGGCGGTCCTCTTCGGCATGCTCCTGAACGCCGACCGGATCGTCGCCTTCGGCCCTTTGTCCCACCTCGACCCGGCCGAGGCGGAGCGCTACGGAGACCGTCGGTTCCTGCCGGTGATGCAACAGTTGCGGGACGACCCGCCGAAGTCGGGCTATTCCGACCTCGTCGAGCTTGGCAAGGCCCTCGACTACCGAGGGGACCTCCACGTCCTCTTCGGCACCCATCCCGGTATCGACGACGGCGTCTCCGGCAACCTCGACGCCCTCCACGCCTTCCGGCTCGCGAGGCTCCCCCACGTGACGTTGCACCCCTATCCCCAATCCGTTCACGCCGTCATCCAGTGGCTGATCGACAACAAGCAGATCGACGACTTGCTCGCCGGCCTGCTCGCAGCCGAACCTGTGGCTTCGGCATGAGTGTCTCTCCTGAAACCCGTTTTCTTCTCAAGAAACGGGTTTCCGTGGGAGTCCACGACGACATCCCGGGTGTGGTCGTCGATGTCGAGAGCATCAGAAACCCGTTTCTTGAGAAGAAAACAGGTTTCGGGAGAGGTCCCGCGAGGCTTACAATACCTGTAACTTCAATTTTTAAATCTAGACAATATTATGTCTAACAATGTCGATTGGTTCGGCCCCGGTGTCCCCCTGGTGATCGCGTTCGGCGAAATCGGCGCCTCGGACGATGTCCTCGGCCCCCGCGAGATCCTCGGGCGACTCGCCAGCCATCGCCAACAGCCGTTCGGGCGGATCGTCCTCAACGACCGCGGGCAGGCAGGGTACTACCGAGGCATCGACGGCCTTGGCGAGTCGATCGAGGAGGCCGTCGCGGCCCTGCGGCCGATGATTGCCGAGCTCGATCCGAGCGAGGTCATCACCTTCGGTCAGGGCCTCGGAGGGCATGCCGCGCTCGTCTACGGGATCCTCCTCGGCGCCCGGCAGATCGTCGCCGTCGAGCCTCCCGCCCATCTCATCGCCGACGAGCTCGCCCTCTACAACGACCGGCGATGGGGCCATGTCCTCGACGAGTTCCCCGACCCCGCCCTGGCGAAGCGCTACGACGTCTCCGCCCTCATCGACCGCTCGGACTTCCAGGGAGACATCGTCGTCCTGTTCGGCACGAAACGCGAGAACACCCATCCCGACGCCGTCTCCCTCGACGTCATCCACGCGCATCGGATCGGAGGCTCCGATCGGGTTACCCTCGTCCCATTCCCCGACGCCTCGCAAGGACTGCTCGACCGGCTCGCCGAACGCGGCGACCTCGAGGCGGTGCTGTCACGCGCCCTCTTCGGGGACGCCAGCACCCTCCCATCGCCTTGCTTCATTCCCCTCTTGGACACGGAACGGTTGGCCGAGAGCCAACTGCGGCACTACGCCGTCCACATCAATCGCCACGAGGCCGGCACGGGGGAAAATGCCGTGGCCTACGCCTCGCCGGGCATCGAGCACGCCGAGAATTCGGTACTCAAGATCGACGACGAATGGCGACGATGGATATCCGAAAACCTGATGCTGGGATCGTCGCCCACGGACCTCGAAGACACGATGGTGGCGGCCGGCATCTCCAAGGATGAGGCCTCGCTGGAGCTGAAACGGGCGATCCAAAGCCCCTACTTTTGGGGAATGCAGCGCCTCCAGAACCGCCTGAAGAAGCGCGACTGGCTCTTCGCCACCTACCGCAAGCTCCAACGCCAGCGCCCGGAATTGTTCGAGGTCGAGCGTCGGCACCGTCCGTCCCGCGACGAGTTCCTCAACGACTACTACACCACCGGCCGGCCCGTGATCATCACCGGCGTGGCCGATGGCTGGCCGGCCCTGGAGCGTTGGAGCCTCGACGCCCTCGCCTCGCGGTTCGGCGACCGGATGGTCGCGATCGGACCCGCCCCCGATGCGGAATCGCCGACGACGCCGGACCGGATGCTGGCGATGACGGTGGCCGAGTACCTCGCCTCCTGGCCCGACGCCGCCGGGGTCCTGGTCGCGGGCGACAATTCCTCAAATCAAAATCAATTCATTGAATTATGGGACGACGTCGAGCCGATCGCCGATTACCTCGACGCCCGAAACCATCGTGCGGGGACCTTCCGGCTCGCCCCGGCCGAGTCCGTCGTCCCGCTCCACCACGACCTCGTCAACGTCCTCGTGGCCCAGGTCGTCGGCCGGACGCTCCTCAAGCTCGCCCCCTCGTGGGAGCTGCCGCTGATGGAGAACACCGGCCGGGTCTCCTCGAACCTCGACGGCCGGACGCTACCCCACGACCCCGTCGTCCCGCTCGGCCGGCCCCAGATCCTGGAATGCCTCCTCGAGCCGGGCGAGCTCCTTTTCCTGCCGGTCGGCTGCTGGTCGTTCGCCGAGACCTTCGAGCCTTCCGCCACTCTCTCATTCACGAATTTCGCCTTCGACAACGACTTCGGCGACTTCCGGATCTCGGCCCGGGGCGTCTAACTCGTTCTCGGCGGCCCCCGGGCGGGTACATAGAGCCCGAGGCCAGGAGGGGATACCAGACCACGGTCCGACCGGGGTCCTAAACGACCTCCAAGGCACTCGCAAGCGCGAGGAGGGGCAACCCTCCCAGCCCTTCGGCGAACTCATCATCGGGGAGGCCGGCGGTCTCCGGGAAGCGTCCATGAAAGCGTTCCGAGAGTGATTCGGAGAGCTGATAATCGACGCCGACGTCGAGCGCGAGCGAGAGATATTGGTCGCCTTCCCGCATCAAGAGCCGACGCTCCAGGAGCATCTCCAGCACCCGCTCGAGCCGAGGCTCGAACAACGCACCCTCGCCGCAAAGCTGATGGACCCGGCGCGTCAACGTGTCCCGGCCCCGGATCGAGGCGCAGTCGTGGTAGAGGGTCCGCCAGGGTTCATGGAGTACGGTGTAGGGATGGCGGGAGATCGGCCGGAAATCGAACACGATCAGGACGTCTTCGACCTCGAGCGTGAACAGGGCCGAGCGAACATTCGCCGAGCACCACTCGAGGATCTCGACGTTGATCCGATCCAGCCGCCCCGGGAGCGCCTCGTCCCCCTCGAATCGACCCTCGAAGAAGTAGGCGAGCCGGCCGACCATCGCTTCGCCCAGCCCCTCGTAGACCAAGGGGTAGGCGGGATAGGGGACGAGATCGCGGACGCCGAGCTCGCCCGGCCGTGTCGTGTAGGGGCTGAACCGGTCGAACCGGACCTTCCCCGCACGCCCGGGGGAGGGGGGGGGCAGGTGGGAGATCGATCGGAACAGGTCGGCCTGCCCGTCGTAGTTCGCCTCGGTCTCGCCGGGGAACCCGACGAGGTAGTTCCAGTAGGGCAGGACACCATACTGGGCGCATGACTTCAAAAGTTGGACATTCTGGATAGCACTCACGCCTTTATTCATAATCGCGAGGATCGGCGAGCTCAGGTTCTCGATCCCCGGCTGGATGCTCTTGACGCCCGCCAGGCTGAGGGCCCGCACCTGGTCGGGGCGGAGGTTCGACTTCGTCTCGTAGAAGAACCGATGGCCGAGGTCCAGCCGGGCCAGTTCCGGCAACATCGAATGGAAGTAGGACATCGGGAGGATGTTGTCGGCGGCCTCGAACTCGCGGGTATATCCCCCGTAGCGCTCCCCCAGGGACGTGATCTCGGCGACGGCCCGGGCCGACGACTTCTCTCGGAAGCGCATCGATCCGCCGTTGAGCCCGCAGAAGGTGCAGTGGTGCTTCTGACCCCACCAGCAGCCCCTCGACGTCTCGAACGGGATGCAGAGCGGCGCGTCGTCCCCTCGAGTCGAAGGGCCCCGTCGCAGGAAGAAATCGTCATAGTCCGGGTAGGACAGCGACCCGATGTCGGTCACCCTGGGCGTGACGGGGACATGCCCGATGGCCAACGACGGCGGGAGGCGCGGCAGGTCTCTCTGGTACATCCCGGCCAATTCACCGGCCGGGGCCCCCGCGAGCACCCTCGCGACGAGCTCCGGGAAGACCAGGTCGCCCTCCCCCGCGCAGACGGCGTCGATGAACGGGAACGACTCGAAGAGCGCCCGCCCCATCTCGTCCTCGCAATTTGCCCCCCCGAAGACGCAGTAGAGGTGGGGGTGCCGCGCCTTCAGGCGCTCGGCCAGGGCCAGCGAGGCGACCTGCTGCTGGAAGATCGAGGAGAATCCGACGACCTTGAAGTCCTCCCAGGGGATGCGATCCAGGCAGTATTCGAGGAAGTCGTCGACGCACCCCCGTGCATGCCGGAGGACCTGGCCGATCTCCTCGAGGGTGAACGCCTCTCGCGACATCGCCCTCGCCGCATCCGGGCTGCCAAGCACCAGCTCCAGGTACCGCGCATCACGATCCAGGTTCGGCCCCCACAACGACTCCGCGAAGGTCCACTCGCCGACCAGGAGGCTCGAGGTCGTGCCTTCGATCAATCGATATGCATTCTTCCCGATCATCGACTCGTAATCGATGTTCGGGTAGAAGACCTCGGAGTCGACCCCTCGGGTCGTCAACGCGGATTTCAGCAGGCCAAGCCCCAGGGAAGGCCGATTGGTCCCGAAGAAGGGCATGTTGACGAGGGCCACGCGCTCACCCATGAGGTCTCCCGAGGTCCGGTGGAGAGCAAGTCCCGCGGGCGTTGGCAAAAGGGAGGAAGACGTCCGCCGGTGCCGGCCACCGTTCCAAAGGTCAACCCGAATTCGCGAAAGAGCGCGGCGATCTTTTCAACGACACTAACACATTTCCAATAAAATAGAAATTGCTCTGATCGCCTGTCCGACGTATCGGCCTCCGGGCGGCCTTAATTCACCGACCCACCGACGCGCGATAGGCCCCCGACCTGATGCGTTCGACCCAGGTGGCGTGCTCCCGATACCAGTCGACCGTCGCGGCCAGGCCGTCCTCGAACGAGACCGTCGCGCACCAGCCGAGCTCGGCCTCGGCCTTCGAGCAGTCGACGGCGTAGCGGCGGTCGTGGCCGAGCCGGTCGGCGACGTGCCGGATCAAGGACTCCGGCTTCCCCATCCGCTCGAGGACCGCGCGGGTGACGTCGATATTGAATCGCTCGCTGCGGCCGCCGAAGTTGTAAATCCCCCCGGCCTTCCCGAGCCGAAGTGCGGCGTCGACGCCTCGGCAGTGATCGGAGACATGGATCCAGTCGCGGACCTGCCGACCATCCCCATAGACGGGCAGGGGGGTGTCGGCCAGCGCGTTAGTGACGAACAGCGGGATCAGCTTCTCGGGGAATTGATACGGCCCGTAGTTGTTCGAGCAGCGGGTGATGACCGTATCCATCCCGTGCGTGTGGTGCGCCGCCCTGACGAGGAGGTCGGCCCCCGCCTTGCTCGCGGCATACGGACTGTTGGGAGCGAGTGGCCTGGTTTCCGCAAACGGCGGATCGTCGGGCCCGAGCGTCCCGTAGACTTCATCGGTCGAGACCTGCACGAACCGGGGCGTCCCCGCCGCCCTCGCGGCGTCGAGCAAGCACTGCGTCCCCAGCACGTTGGTCCTCAAGAACGGCGCCGCGTCATTGATCGAGCGATCGACATGGCTCTCCGCCGCGAGGTGCACGATCGCGTCGAACCCCTCCGCCACCAGCGCCGCGACCAGCCCCCGATCGGCGACATCGCCGTACACGAACCGATACCTCGCCTCCCCCTCCAACCCTTCCAGGTTGTCCGGGTTCCCCGCATACGTGAGCGCATCCAGATTCGTGATCGACACCTCAGGATACGCCCCGAGCTCCCACCGAACAAAGTTCGCGCCGATGAACCCGCAACCGCCCGTGACGAGGATGCGTTTCATGAGTCGGGTTCCTCCGCCGATACGCTATCGGTCGAGGGGCCATGGCACCAGGCCGCTCGGCGAACGGCCTCCGGCAAGCTTGCCGAGCCCCGAAAATCAGGGCCCCGGTGGGGACTCTTGGGTGCCGTTCCACAGTTCGGTGTAGCGCTTTCGGACGTAGGGGTCGAGAGAGTCGGCAAACCCTTGCGGCAAATCGAGGACCTTGATCAACTCCACGACGTCAGCAAGATCCCGGAGTCGGCTTGGACTGGCCATGCCGGAGGTGATCTTCATCTCGACCAAGTTCGAGAGGCAGAGGACGGGCATCCCTCCAAGTCTGATCCGTGCCGCGACGGGGTGGGAGAGGACGACGGGCTCGCCCGGCGCTCCGGTCGGACCTTCTCCAGTGACCAGAAATCGAATCCTTACCCCGTATTCAGCATCAATCAGATGCTTTCCGCCAATAAAATCCGTAAAATATCCACACTCTTTTAATTTAGCACGAATTACCTTCAGGTCATCCCTCGCCACGAGGATCTCGACGACCTCGGTGAATCGCCGGAAGCCGTGCTCGAACATCGCCAAGCACCCGGCGACCGCGTAGGGAAGGCCTAAGTCCTCGAGCCGAGAGACAAGCTTGCGCAAGGTCTTGAAGACCGAACTCTCTCTCTGAAAATGCCAACTCCCCTCGTACAACGCCCACTCGCGATCGAGCCCCAGCCGCTGTCCATAGTCGAGGAATCCGGGAGGCCTGATCGTTGCGAGCGGCATCGTTCGACCGTCCCATCGCGTGGGCTGACTCAACCGAGGTCATTCGTACATCTTCGCCGCCAGGAGGAGTTCGCCCAAGGATTTCCAACTTGGCTGCAGCGGGGTCGCCTCGCCTCGATTCCGATAGTACCCATCGCAGTCTTCATTCCATGCCGCGAGGGCTTCGAGATAAGCTTCGAGGGTCCGATTCTCCCAATCAGCGGGGTATGTGCGGAGGTCGTCGAGCAGGTGGCGGGCGAACTCCGCAAAATCGTCTCGCGTGCGGATTGCCTCGACTTGATCGTTGAGGTTCGAATTCAAGGTGGCCATGGTCATCGTACGCGTATCGACGCGTCCTCATTTTTTGTGGTGAACTTCCGGGCCTCGACCTGAACTTCCTCGGGAGTTGCCATTCGATAGGGGACCGCCACCCGGGCCCGTCGGAATGCCTCGAGGCGCCGATTGTCCAGCGTGAACAGCATCCCGGATCGTTCAAACAACCGAATGGGCGGGACGGATTCGGCGGCCACGGTCCCGGACCTCAGGCCTTCCGCCAGCTCATCGATTGTTCGCCCATCCCGCAACGTCCCTCGGATGCTGTCCTGGCTAAACCGCACGGTATCGGGGTCGATTCTCTCCACGGTGTCGCCCTTCAGCGGCAGTGGAGCTCCCGTCCGGCCATCAGGCGTCCGGCTCTCCGTCTCCGTCGAGGTCGTCGATGTGGTCGCTAGCCTCGGCGTCGGCGACGCCGTCGTCGAGGATGTGGGGAGGATGGCCGTCAGCGGCGGGGGTTCCGTCGATGGCGGCTGCGCCATCGGCGGCCTCTGCGGCCTCGAGCTCGTCGTTGGCGGTGATCTCTTCTTCGGGGAGCTTGGCGAGGCTGCTGACGCTATCGCCCTCCTCGACGCGGATCAAGCGAATGCCCTGGGTGTTGCGGCCGATCAGGCGCATCTCGCCGACGGGGGTGCGGATCAGGATGCCGCCGGTGGTGGTGAGCATCACCTCGTCGGCGTCGGTCACCTTGGCGATCGCCACGACCGGGCCGTTGCGGTCGCTGGTCTTGATGTCGATCAGGCCCTTGCCGCCCCGGTTCTGCGAGCGGTATTCGGTCAGGGCGGTCCGCTTGCCGTACCCGAGGCCGCAGACGGTCAGGAGGCTCGCCGGATCCTCCTCGCCGTTGGCGACGACCATGCCGATGACCTCGTCGTCCTCGGACAGGCTGATCCCCCTGACGCCGTGCGCGGGGCGGCCCATCGGGCGGACGTCGGACTCGTCGAACCGGATCGCCATCCCCTGGCGGGTGCTCAGCACCACCTGGTCGCCCGCCTTCGTCCGGGCGACGCCGATGAGTTGGTCTCCCTCGTCGAGCCCCAACGCGATGATCCCGCGCCCGAGGGGGCGTTTGAAGGCCGTGAGCTCGGTCTTCTTGACCGTCCCCCGGCGGGTGACCATCATCAGGCACTCGTCCTCGACGAACTGGCGGACCGGTACCAACCCAGTGATCTTCTCGCCCTCGGCCAGTTGAAGCAGGTTGACGATCGCCCGGCCGCCCGAGGTCCGCGTCGCCATCGGCAGGTCGTAGACCTTCAGCCAATAGACCTTGCCGCGGTCGGTGAAGAAGAGGATGTAGTCGTGGGTCAAGGCGACGAACATATATTCGAGGAAGTCACCTTCCTTCGTGTTCGTGGCCGCGATCCCGCGACCGCCCCGGTTCTGGGCCCGGTAGGTGCTCGGGGGCAGGCGCTTGATGTAGCCGTCGTGGGTGACGGTGACCACCATGTACTCTTCGCGGATCAGGGCTTCCTTGTCGTAGTCGCCCAGTTCCTCGGGATCGACCAGGCTCCGCCGAGGGTTGGCGAACCGCGACTTCAGCTCGCGGAGGTCGGCCCGGATCAGGTCGAGGATCAGGCGCTCGTCGCCGAGGATCCGCTCGTACTCGAAAATATCCTTCTTGAGCCCGGTGTATTCGAGGGTGAGCTTGTCGGCCTCGAGGCCGGTGAGCTGCTGGAGCCGCATGGCGAGGATCGCGTCGGCCTGCATCCGGGTCAGGCTCGTCGTCGCCTTGGCCTCGGGGTCGTCGAGTGCCCGGCGGAGGACCTCGGCCCCGACCTCCAGGCCCATCAACCGGGCACGTGCCTCGGTCGGATTGGCCGACGAGCGGATCACCCGAATGATCTCGTCGATGTACGCCAGGGCGATCAGCAAGCCTTCGAGGATGTGGGCCCGCGCCCGGTCGCGACGCAGCAGGAACTGCGTCCGACGGCGGATCACGATGACCCGGTGTTCGACGTAGAGCCGGAGGAACTCCTTCAGCGGCAAGGTCCGCGGCCGGCCGTCGACCAGCGCGAGCATGATCACGCTGAACGAGTCCTGGAGCGGCGAGTACTGGAAGAGCTGGTTCAGGACGACGTTGGGGTCCTCGCCCTTCTTGACCTTCACCACGATCCGGACCGGCTGCTTGCGGTCGCTCTCGTCGACGATGTCGGTGACGCCCGTGACCCGGTCGGAGTTGACGAGTTCGGCGAGCTTCTTGAGGAGCGGCTCCTTCGTCAACTGGTAGGGGATCTCGGTGAAGATGATCTGCGAGCGGCCGTCTTTTTGCTCCTCGATCGCGTACTTGGCGCGGAGGATGACCTTGCCGCGGCCGGTGCGATACGCCTCGCGGATGCCGTAACGACCGCAGATCGTGGCGCCGGTGGGGAAGTCGGGCGCGGGGATGTGCTCGAGGATCTCGTCGAGCTCGATCGCGGGGTTGTCGATGTAGGCGACGATCGCGTCGCAGACCTCGCCGAGGTTGTGGGGCGGGATGCTCGTCGCCATCCCGACCGCAATCCCCCCCGAGCCGTTGACCAGGAGGTTCGGGAACTTGCCCGGCAGGACCCGGGGCTCCTGGTGCTTCTCGTCATAGCTCGGCTGGAAGTCGACCGTGTCGAGCTTGATGTCCTCGAGCATCTCCCCGGCGAGCGGGCCGAGCTTGGCCTCGGTATACCGCATCGCCGCGGGGGGTAGGCCATGGATCGAGCCGAAATTCCCCTGGCCGGTGATCAGCAGGTGGCGCATGTTCCACCACTGCGCCATGCGGGCCAAGGTCGGGTAGATCGAGTTGTCGCCGTGCGGGTGGTACCGCTTCATCGTCTCGCCGACGATCCCCGCGCACTTGCTCGTGCTGCCGCCAGGTGTCAGGCCGAGGTCGAGCATCGCCATCAGGATCCGACGCTGCGACGGCTTCAGGCCGTCGCGCACGTCGGGCAGCGCCCGGCTGATGATGACCGACATCGCATAGTTGAGGTAGCTCTCCTTGAGCTCCTCTTCGATATTCAAAGGCAGAGGCGCCTGATGGCCAGCCGGCGGTACGGCAGTGCTCACAGTCGGGTCGCTCCCTCGTCGTGCGCCACGCCCCGGGACGCCGTTCGACCGGCCCGGGAATCGTCGCTAGGCAAGGGTTCAATTGTACCCGAACCCCGCCCCCCGACGCAACGTCGAAGGCCGCGAATCGGTCGCACTTAAGTTCTAATTCCGCAACAGGTTCGCGCGGGCCGGACGGGGTGAAATGCGAGAAGCGTGGGGACTCTTCACCACAAAGGCACAAAGACACAAAGGAATTCAAACCCGAAGCGAGTCTGGAATATGTTTTCCATTCATCGGATGAATTTTATGATTTTTTATTATCCTTTGTGTCTTTGTGCCTTTGTGGTGAAGAGTCCCCACGCCTCCCCGCGTCCCCTCCCACATACCAACGTCCTGCGATCGAGGCGAGGGCGGAGGCGAGGGCGGGGTCGGCGGCGAGACGCTCGGCGGCGACTTTACAGGCGTGGCGGACGGTCGCGGGGTCTCGGCCGCCGAAGTAGGTGCCCAGGGCCTGGTAGCTCGCGCCCGTCAAGCCGCGGGCCAGGTGGATCGCCAGGTGCCTCGGTTCGGCGACCGATTGCCGACGGCTGGCGGAGCGGAGGTCGCGGAGCGGGACGCCCAACTTGGCCGCGACGGCGCGGGCCACCTCGTCGACCGAAGGGGCAGGGGGAGTCACTCCGTCCTCGGCGAGGAAGGGGGTGACCAGTTTCTCGTCCAGCGCCTTGCGTTCGACCCGGGCCGACAGGGCGAGGTTCGCGAGCCAGCCGTCGAGCGTCCGATATCCGTCGGCCGCCTCCGCCAACGAGTCCACCGCCCCCGCCGCCACGCCGATCCCACGCTCACGGGCCCGTTCCAGCAGGTAACGCCGGCGCGACGCCAGCCCCGGCGGGTCGATCCGGACCGACAGCCCCCCGACCAGGCGGTTCACCAGCCGCCTCGGCCACCCCGACCACTGCCCGGGCCCGACCCTCGCCGAGACCGCTACCCCCGCCCCCGCCTCGTCCAGCGCGTCGAGCGTGTGACTCAACTCCTCCAAGGCGAGCGGGGCTCGCTCCAGGGCATGCAGGTCCTCGAGCACCAACAGGTCAAGCCCCCGGAACCGACTGCGCAGCTCGCCCCAACCGCCGGGCTCGCTCGCCGCCTCGGCGCAGGCCGCCGCGAACGCTTCCGCCTCGACGTGCGCCACGGCCGACTCCGGCCGGCGCAGCAGACGCTCGGAGACCAGGCCCTCCAGGAGCCGAGACTTCCCGACCCCCGACGGCCCGTGGACGACCAGGGGCGTGATCCCCTCCCCGTCGCCACGCGCCAGGGCCAGCGCGCTCGCGTGCGCCAGGCTGTTCTCCGGCCCGACCAAGAATCCATCCCAGGGATGAGTTGTGGGCCGACCCGACACGCCCCTCGAAGGTGAAGGGTCCATCCCGACCTCCCCTCGCGTCGTCCTGACTAACTTCGGTCGGGCCTCCCGATCGTCGGGGACTTTGGAGTACCGGCTTCGCGGTTCGCCCGACGATGGCCCCCAAGAAGGCGTGATGGCCCCTCTCGTCGATCCCCTCGCGGAGTCTCGCGCGAGTGTCTTATCACGCCCGCCCCCAGGCGCGAAGGTCAACCCAACCCCGAGAGGACTCCCAAGATCTCAGGCCCTCCGCAGATGGAGCCGGCCGACGGACAGGGTCGCAGCCCCAAGCCCTCGATATCCTCCGATTCCCGACAATCGCTCAAACGACGCACATATTGTGTGAACTGGACGACTTCGGCTGCCGGCGAGAAGGCGGAATCGTTCGCGGTGTCAGCCGGACGACCCTGGCAATCTCCTTTGGCTTGGAGTATCAATACAGGACGATCCCAAGGGGTTTGAAGAGACCGGCCGACGTTGGCACGGGAGATCGATCGGATCGGATGGCCTGTGAGGTCGTCGCGGTGTCGCGAGCGGCCGAGGCGAACGTCTGGCCGCAGGACGCCGCCTCGCCGGACATCCTTTCAGGATCAGGGAGATTGTCCGAAAATCATCTCGGATCTGTGCCGTGGCTTGGGTCTGGGCCACTGGCCACGTTAACCTCGGCCGCCGAATTCGGACGACGACCTGAGCCAGCGACCGCGGCTCCTGGCGACGGCATTCCTCCACCGCTACGGACCCGGCTCGAGCATCGCCGAGTCGAGATCGATGAGACCAGGACACGTTCCCCTCAATGACGAGCCCCGACGACCCGGCGGCGCAGTCCGCCAAGGGCTGTCCCCCGTCGATCTCGACTTGCGCCAGGAACTCGGGGAGCGTCTGAGGTTCGAGCGGCTCCTCACGGACCTGTCCGCCACCTTCGTCAATGTGTCGGCCGACCTGGTCGATGCGGAGATCGAGCGGGCGCTGGAGCGACTCGTCGACTTCCTGGGAGTCGAGCGGAGCAGCTTCGGCCAGATCTCCGAGGACCGCAGGGCGATCCTGGTCACGCACTCGTTCGTCGCTCCCGGCTATCCGCCACTCCCCCCCTTGATCCTCGAAAAGGATCTCCCCTGGTATGCGGACCAGATCCGTCGGGGAGAGGTGATGCGCTTCGATCGGCTGCCGGAAGACGTTCCCGCGGAGGCGGTCAATGAGCTTGCGCACGTCATCAGGACGGGGATGAAATCCAACCTGGCGATCCCCCTCAAAGCCGGGGGCATCATGCTCGGCGTCATCGCCTTCGGGGCGTTCCGGGAGTTCCGAGCCTGGCCCGATGAGCTCGTCCAGCGCCTCCGCACCGTCGGCGAGATCTTCGCCAACGCCCTGGCTCGGAAGCGGGGCGATCAGGATCTCCACGCCCGAGAAGAGTCGCTTCGGAAGACCCAGGACGAGCTCCGATCGCTGGCCGGCAAGCTCCTCCAGGCCCAGGAAGATGAGCGCCGACGGATCGCCCGGGAAATGCACGACGACTGGACCCAGCGGCTGGCCGTCCTCGCCATCGATGCCGCGAGGCTGGAGGCGCAGCTCGAACCGTCGTCGAACGCCCTCGGCCTGCTTCAAGGCATGCGCGGCGAGTTGGTGAGCCTCTCGGAGGACGTCCATGCCCTCTCCCGCCAACTCCACCCGTCCATCCTCGACGACCTGGGGCTGGTCGACGCCCTCCGCTCCGAGTGTGCCGGCGTCGCGCGCCGGGAGGGTATCACGGTCTCCTATCGCTCGGACGACATCACCACCCCCTTGCCAAAGGACGCGGCCCTCTGCGTGTACCGGATCGCGCAGGAAGCCCTGAGGAATGTGATCAAGCACGCCAGGTCCGAGGAGGCTCGCGTATCGCTCGTCGCAACGGGCCGGGACCTCATCCTGTCCGTCCAGGATCGGGGCATCGGCTTCGAGGCGGCCGAGGCGCACTCGCGGGGGGGACTTGGGTTGTCGAGCATCGGAGAGCGGGTCCGCCTGGTCCGAGGGGAGCTCCACATCGATTCCGTACCGGGGCAAGGCACGACGGTCACGGCCCGCGTCCCCATGATCGGGGGCGATTGATGAAGAGGGCAAGGGTCTTGCTGGCCGACGACCACCGGATCCTGGCCGAGGGCGTTCGAGGCTTGCTGGAGCCCGAATTCGAACTGGTCGGGATCACGTCCGACGGCAGGGAACTGCTCGAGGCCGCGATCAGGCTCCAGCCCGACGTGGTTATCACGGATATCAGCATGCCCTTGCTCAATGGGATCGACGCCGCCGCACAGATCCGCCAGGCGGGAGTGCCGTGCAAGGTCGTCTTCCTGACCATGCAATGCGACGTCTCCTACGCGAGGAGGGCGATGGAAGCCGGAGCCTCCGGCTACGTCCTGAAACACTCCGCCCACGATGAGCTCCTGAAGGCGATCCGCGACGCACTCCAGGGCCAGGTCTACGTGTCCCCGTCGATCGCCGGAGAGCTCTTCCTATCCTATCGAGACGAAGCCGCGCAGCCATCGGACCAGACCCCGCGATTGACCCCTCGCCAGCGCGAAGTCTTGCAACTCTCCGCCGAAGGCCGCTCGGCCAAGGAGGTCGCGAGCCTCCTGCACATCTCGCCGCGGACCGCGGAATTCCACAGGGCTCGCATCCTGAAGACACTCGGGATCCGGACCACGGCGGAGTTGGTCCAGTACGCGATCCGGAATGGCCTGATCTCGGTCTGACGGGCGTTCGCGCTGCGCAAAGCGCAACCCGGATCCAGTAGTTTTGCGAGTATCTTCCTTTCGCGGCACTTCGCAAGATGTTCCGCAGATCCCCGCGAATCGAGTGACGTGGCCGGTGCCACACCGTGGTAGGCTCGCGTTTCCACGCGACCGTGCGGAGTGTGGACGTTCGGATAACCGCGCCCCCTCGTGGCCCCCCCTCCCCCGAGTAGGGGATCGGCCCTGGGCATTCAACAAGTCTTTCCTCATGGGCCTCTTGGTTCATGCGCAATATGAGACGGATGCCCCATGACGTCAGGAAGCCGGACTGCGGGACGAGACAAGGCAGGTCGCCCGAGGAGACAAGGCCGTGTCCTCCTGGCCGATAGCCATCTCCCCATGTTGCAGGGCGTCCGCAGCCTGCTGGAATCCCTGTTCTCGGCGGTGGTGATGGTTGCCGACGAGAGGTCATTGATCGAAGCGATCGAGCGACTCGACCCGGACCTCGTCGTCGTCGACCTCTCGATGCCGGCCGGGGAAGGGGCCGACATCGCCAGGAAGTTGATGGGCCGTTTCGCCGGATTACGCCTGATCGCCCTCAGTGTCCACGACGACCCGACCGTCGCCGCATTGCTTCAAAGCGCAGGCGTTGCGGGGTTCGTCCTCAAACGGACCGCGGCGAGCGACTTGATCCCGGCGGTCGAGGCCATCCTCGGGGGTGGGTCGTTCGTCTCCCCGACGGTCTCGATGTCGACATAGATCGACCCGGCGCCCCGGCCTCGCAACGCCGGACCCCGGGCCCCGTTCAAAAGCGTGCAATCCGCCTCCACCAGAATCGCGAGGCGTCCGCCTCGGGACGATTCTCCCTTTCAAGGAATGACACCAATGAGACAGCTCTCCCTCTGGATCGGCGTGTTGGCATTCGCGATGTGCCAGGGCTCGCGAGCCCAGGAACCCGCGAAGGCCCCGGGACGCACCCCGGCACCCACGACGACGGCCAAGGCCAAGGCCAAGATGGCCGCCCCGGCGATGAAACAGGCCGAAGACACCAAGGCCATCACCGCGCTGGTCGAGTCGTTCACGAAGGCCTTCAACGCGGGCGACGCGGTCGCCGCCGCCGCGACCTACACGGAGGACGCGCTGGTCGTCGACGAGCAAGGCGAGCGGACCGAGGGCCGCACCGCAATCCGCGACCAGCTCTCGGCGTCGTTCGCCGGCAGCCCCGGGACCACGATTGCCATCGATGTGGATTCCCTGCGGTTTCTCGGCCCGGACACGGCGCTCGAAGAGGGCCACACGACCATCACGCCCGCCGGAGCCGGCGGAGTGCCCGAGGTGACCCGTTCCACGGTCGTCTACGTCAAGGACGACGGTCGCTGGCTCCAATCCGCCGTCCGCGACGAGGTCGTTCATAACCTGACCCCTCACGACCGCCTGAAGGAGTTGGAGTGGCTGGTGGGAGATTGGATCAACGAGAGCCAGGAGGCGGTCGTCAACACGACGTGCAAGTGGACCGACGACGGCAACTTCCTGATCCGCGACTTCACCATGAAGACGAAAGGCCAGCCGGTCATGTCGGGCACACAGCGGATCGGCTGGGACCCGGTGAGGCACCAATTCAAGACCTGGATCTTCGACTCCACAGGGGGATTCGGCGAGGGGTACTGGACCCACGACGGCGATCGCTGGGTCATCAAGGCCGATGGCGTGCGACAGGACGGCCTGCTGGCGTCGGCGACAAATATCATGACGCGGCTCGGCAAGGATCGCGCGAGTTGGCAGTCAGTCGACCGGACCATCGGCGGTGCCACGTTGCCCGGCGTCGATGCGTTCGCCATCGTGCGCAAGCCGCCCGAGGCCGGCAAGTAATCGCAGCCCATTTCATCGACGAACTCACTTCATCTCACTGAGGAATGGCATCATGAATCAATCCTTCTGGAAATCGGCGTTCGGTGCCTGCCTGGCACTCGCGGTGCTCCCGGGCGACGTCCTCGCGGGTCGCGGCGGCGGGTACGGCGGCGGCCGCGGTGGTTATGGTGGTGGTGGTGGTGGCCGCGGCGGATACGGCGGCGGATATGGGGGCGGCCAGCGAGGCGAGTATGGCGGAGGCCAGATGGGCGGGGGCTCCATGGGCCGCTCACCCTCCTCCTCGTCGAGCGGCACGCGACCCTCGTACGGCAATCAGTCCGGATCCGGGAATCGAAACCAGTCGGGAAGCAACGCAACCGGTGCCAACGGCAACCGGAACCAATCAAGCTATCCTAACGCCGGGGCAGCCGCCGCGGGTGCCGGGGCCTCCAACAAGAACCAGTCGACGCTGCCCAACAACGGCGCGGCCGCCGCGGGCGCCGGGGCCGCGAACAAGAATCAGTCGACTCTCCCCAACAACGGCGCGGCCGCCGCGGGAGCGGGCTACGCCAATCGGAACCAATCGACGCTGCCCAACAATGGCGCGGCCGCCGCGGGAGCGGGCTACGCCAATCGGAACCAATCGACGCTGCCCAACAATGGCGCGGCTGTTGCGGGAGCGGGCTACGCCAATCGGAATCAGTCGACGCTACCCAACGGTGGCGCAGGGGCGATGGGCGCAGCCGCGGGAGCGGGCTATGCCAATCGGAACCAGTCGACGCTGCCCAACGGCGGCGCAGGGGCGATGGGCGCGGCCGCGGGCGCGGGCTACGCGAACAACAACAACGGCTACTCCAACCTGGGCGCAGGGGCCATGGGCGCGGCCGCGGGCTACGCGAACAACAACAACGGGTACTCCAACCTGGGCGCAGGGGCCATGGGCGCGGCCGCGGGCGCGGGCTATGCGAACAACAATAACGGGTATTCCAACCTAGGCGCCGCGGCCGTCGGCGCGGGCTACTGGAACGGCAACAACTCCGGCGCGCACGGTTACGGAATGGGCAACAATGGAGTCGCGGCCTGGAACACCGGATCGCCGATGTATGGCTGGGGATATTCGGGCTATAACAATCCGTACTCCGGCGGATATGCCGGGGCAGGCGGCCCGCCGGTCAACGCCAACGCGGCCCAGCAGGCCGCGCCGGCGAACAATTACTCGCAGCCGATCAGCACGACCTCCGCGCCGGCCGAGCCGGACGCCGCCGACCAGGCGACCTCCGCGTTCGCCCAGGCGCGCGACTCGTTCAAGTCGGGCGACTACGACCAGGCCTTGCAACTCGCACAGCAGGCGCTGGCGCAGGCCCCCAACGACTCGACCATGCACCAGTTCCTTGCCCTGATCCTCTTCGCGCAGGGCAAGTACGAGCAGGCCGCGGCCCCGCTCTATGCCGTCCTCTCGGTCGGCCCAGGTTGGGACTGGACGACTTTGAGCGGAATGTATCCTGATGTGGAGACTTATACCACTCAACTCCGTGCGCTGGAATCCTCCATCAAGACGAACCCCAGATCGGCCCAGTCGCGATTCGTCCTTGCCTACCAGTACCTGTGCCAGGGGCACGACGACTCCGCCGTCAAAGAACTCGAGCAGGTCGTGATGCTCCAACCGGGGGACACGCTCTCGGCGCAGCTCATCGCCCAATTCCAGCCGCCCGGCACCGGCACTGTCTCGCCGACCGCGGCCGCCACGTCGGGCGTCGAGGGGACGCTTGCCGGGAACTGGTCGGCCGTGCCGGCCGAAGGCGCGAAGGTCGCCCTGGCGATTCAGGACGACGGCAAATTCACCTGGGCCGCCTCAAGGCCGGGCCAGCCCGCGAAGACGATCGCGGGATCGTCGACGCTTACCGACGGGGTCCTGACCCTCGCCGCCAGCAGCGGGCAGGCCGGCGCCTTGGCCGGCAACGTGAGTTGGGCGGACTCCGACCACTTTACCTTCCGCCTCGTCGGCGCCCCGTCAGGAGACTCGGGCCTGAAGTTCGGCCGATAAATCGGGGCTCTCCCCTGCGTCGTGGATCGGAATCCCTCCGAGTCTTCCGGTCCACGACAGCCCGCCCGGACATCGCCAATTTCGAGCGACGGGGTGTCGGACCTTGTCCGAACCCGCCCCCTCGGCCTCCGAGACCGACGCGATTCTTCGCGGCGCCGTCCGATTTACAGGCCGATTTTGCTTATTGATTGTCAGGAGAGTAACGTCTTGGTGGGAGCGACGCCTCGGCCTGCCGGAAGCGGTCGGGCCGCGGGGCGGCCTCCGCACACTGACGTGACCTTCTTGACCGTCAATCGATCTGGTGCTCGATGACAGAGCCACCCACACCTCGAGTCGAAGATGAGCGACCGCTCGGACAGAATCGTACGCGCCATCAAAGCATTCACCGAAGATCCCTTCGTCAACCTGGTGAAGGGCGTCGTCCTCTTGCTGATCGGCGTCTCCGACGCCTCCCGCACGTTCAAGGAAGACGTGACTCATGGGCACATCCGCGTCGGCCACGGCCTGATCCTCATCGGCCTCTTCAGCATCCTGGAGGCCCTCCCTCACTTGATCGAGGGCCTGGATGCGGGCACTCGATACGTGGAACTCCGCAAGGAGAAGGGCCGGGCGGACGAGAAGGGCCAATCATGAGCGAGGCACCCCCGAGCCCTATCGATCCCCGCCCGGGCCTGGCCACGTATCGGACGGGCCTGGCCCTGGAGCGAACGACACTCGCCTGGATCAGGACGACGCTGTCGATGGCGAGCTTCGGCTTCGGCATGGTCGCCTTCTTCCGCACGCTCGTCGAGCGCTCGCCGAACGCGGAGGACCTCCAATGGCACCGGGGCGCGATCCAGATGGGGACGGCCCTGATTGTGCTCGGGATCGCCGCCACGGTCCTCGCCGGTCTGTCGCACTGGTCCACCCTGCGAAGCCTCCGTCGTGGAGTCACCCCTGGCTTGAGCCCTTGGCCCTCGAGCCTCACGGTGGCGGTGCTCTCCGCTGTCCTCGGCCTCGTCGGGCTCTGGCCACTCTCCGCGCGCTGACGCACGATCTCCGCTGGCACAAGACGACTCGATCGGATCGAGCCACCCAGGTTTTCGGGACACGGATGCGGCGAAGCGTCTCGTTTTCTCCCTTCTCCACGCTTCTTTGAGGAGCTTTCTGTCCATGAAGATCGGCACGATTCAAGCACTGGCCTGCGCAGGGCTGGGCGCGATGCTCGGCTACATCGCCGCCTCGAAGGACTTCAGTCGCCCGTCGCGGGCCGACGAGGCGAGACCGGCGACACGGCAGGCCCTGGCCGTCGGCGCGACGACCGCCCAGGGTGTCGATAGGGTGGCCTGCTCTCCGGAAGGGGGGGCCGGAAACCTACTGTTGGCGCAGGCCGAGACGACCACGGCGAAGGCCGCCGCGAAGCCGTCCGGGAAGAAGCCGAACATCGTCTTCATCATGGGTGATGATGTCGGCTGGTTCAACATCGGAGCTTACCATAGAGGCATGATGGGCGGGAAGACGCCGAACCTCGACCGGATGGCCTCGCAGGGGATGCTCTTCACCGACTACTACGCCGAGCCGAGCTGCACGGCAGGCCGGGCGAACTTCATCACCGGCCAGTTGCCGATCCGCACCGGGCTCACCACCGTCGGCCAGGCCGGCGCCAAGGTCGGGATGCCCGCGGCGGCGCCGACCATCGCCTCGGCGCTCAAGTCGATGGGGTACGCCACCGGCCAGTTCGGCAAGAACCACCTCGGCGACCTCAACGAATATCTGCCGACGGTCCACGGGTTCGACGAGTTCTTCGGCTATCTCTACCACCTCGACGCGATGGAAGACCCCGCCTTCCACTCGTACCCGCCGGAGCTGAAGGCCAAGATCGGCCCGCGCAACATGGTCCATAGCTGGGCGACCGAGGCCGACGACCCGACCGAGCAGCCGCGTTGGGGCAAGGTCGGCAAGCAGAAGATCGAGGACGCCGGCACGCTCTACCCCGAGCGCATGAAGACGGTGGACGACGAGATCCTCGACCTCACCTTCAAATTCATCGACAAGGCCAAGGGGGACGACAAGCCCTTCTTCGTCTGGCTGAACCCGACCCGGATGCACGTCATCACCCATCTCTCCGAGAAGTACGCCAAAATGCAGACGCCGGAGAACGGCTGGTACACGTACGAGGCCGGGATGGCCCAGCTCGACGACATCGTCGGCTCGGTGTTGAAGAAGTTGGAAGACCAGGGCCTCGCGGACGACACGATCGTCGTCTTCACGACCGACAACGGCGCCGAGAATTTCACCTGGCCGGACGGCGGCCAGACGCCCTTCGCCGGGGGCAAAGGGACGGTGCTCGAGGGAGGCATGCGTGCGCCTTGCATCGTGCGATGGCCCGGGAAGGTCCCGGCCGGGAAGGTCGAGAACGGGATCATGTCGGGGCTCGACTGGTTCCCGACCCTCGTCGGCGCGGCCGGCAACCCGGGGATTGTGGCCGAACTGAAGGCCGGGAAGTCGCTCGGGGCCACGAGCTACAAGGTCCACCTCGACGGCTACGACCAATCCGACCTGCTCACCGGCAAGGGGGCTTCGAAGCGCCACGAGGTCCTCTACTTCGCCGAAGGGACGCTCGGCGCGGTGCGCGTCGACGATTACAAGTACCGGTTCATCGACCAGCCGAACGGCTGGCTCGGCGGGACGGTCAAGGCCGACTGGCCATTCATCGTCAACCTCCGCCTCGACCCGTTCGAGCGGACCGGCCTGTCCGGCTCGCTGAACTACTACAACTTCTTCGCCCACGAATTCTGGCGGTTCACGTTCGCGCAACAGGCGGTGGCGAAAGTCGGCGAAACCTTCATCGAGTTCCCCCCGATGCAGAAGGGCGCGAGCTTCAACCTCGAAGCCGTGAAGGAGCAGATCCTCAAGGCGATCCAGATGCGATCTGCCAAGTAAAATGAGCCGATTCCTCCGGGCCCGGCGACGCCGATCGGCTCGCCGCGCCCACCAAGCGGACCCATAGAGGGCAGGCCGGAGCTCAGGACTCGACGGCTGGGTCTCGCAGGCCGTTCCCAGAGTCGGCATCTCCCATCTTCACACGCCCACGCCTTCGGACCGTGGTGGGCCAGTCGACCCTACGGCCCGGCGGCGGCGACGACCTCGGGAGTGATACGGTAGAGGGAGAAGGTGCGGTCGTCGACCCGGGAGGCCTGGGCCCGGAGGGTCGGGCCTCGGAGGACGGTCTCGATCCGGCCGAGGCGACGGAGGGCCGGGAGGTCGCGGTCTCGGCCGATGACGGCGAACGGCCCGGCCTGGAGGGCAGGGGGTTGTTCGCGGAGCGAGTCGACTCCCTGTCGCCAGCACGCGGCGCGGTCGAGGTAATAGAGCCGGACGCCCAGGTCGTGCGGGACCGCCCCGAACGGGGTGTAATACGGGGTACGATCCCAGTCGTCGTAGAGCAGGGCGAGTGGCTCTCCCGACTTCAGGCGTTGACCGGCGGCCTCGTAGAAGGCCCACTCGACCCCTCGGCGATCGAACCGGGGGCCGAGGGTCCAGAACCCGAGCCCACAGCCCAGCCCGAGACCCGCGAAGCCGACCCAAGCGGCCCGACGGATCCGCTCCGGCGCCCAACCTCGCCCCTGGAGGCGGATGCCCAGGCGCACCAGGCCCAGCGCCGCCCAGATCGACCAGGGGGGGAGCGCGTAGATCGCATAGTGGGCGTTCTTGACCGTCGCCAGGGAGAGCAGGGCGACCGGTCCGATCGCCCAGGCCCAGAGGAGGCGGTCGCCTCCCCCTCGCTCGTCGAAGGCACGCCCCAGCGATCGCCAGGCCCCCCCCAAGGCGAACGGGGTCCAGGGCAGGGCCTGCCAGAGGAGGGCGGGACCGTATTGCCACCAGGGGGAGCCGCCGGCGAAGTGCTCGGGACGCGCGGCCATGCGGTCGGCGACGTGCAACGTCCAAAGACTCAGGGCGCCGGGGTGCCGGACCAGGACCAGGGCCGGCCAGGTTAACGCCAGGAGCCCCACGATCGTCCATCCCCTCGTCGTCCGCAAGGCCCGCAAGGCCCTCCGGTCCCGGTCCCAGGCGAGCACGATCGCCACCACCGTCCCGACGAGGACAGCGCCGAAGCCGATCCCCTTGGCCAGCGACAACAGCCCGAGCCCCGTGAAGAAGGCCCAGCGCCAGGGCCGTCGGAGGCCGCGCCCTTCGGGCTCCTCGCGCATCCGGTCGAAGGCGACGACGGTCCAGGTGAGCAGGCAGGCCAGGATCATGTCGGCCTCGGCCAACCTCCCTCGGATCACCATCCAGGCCGAGGTCGCCTGGACGAGCCCGGCAAGCAACCCGACCGTCGCGCCGAACCGCCGAGCGGCCAAGGTCGCCACCCCCAGGGCCAGGGCCGTGCCCGCGACCGCCGAAGGGAACCGCGCGACCCGCTCGCTCATCCCACCGGCGAGCCTGGCCGACAGCTCCACGAGCCAGACCGCCAGCGGCGGCTTCTCGAGCCAGGGGAGGCCACCGATCGTGGGGACGAGGAACCGCCCACTCGCGAGCAGCTCGCGCGCCGACTGGGCGACGAACGCCTCATGATACGTCAGGCGTCCCGAGCTCCCCAACCCCACCCCGAGGGTCAGGGCCGACAGCCCCGCGATCATCGCCAACCGCGCCGATCCTAGCCGGGTCTCGGGCATGGGCCGGGTCCTCCTTGACCCCCGTCCGCTCGACCTCCACTCCACTCGCAACGCCCCAAAATCGGGACATCCGGTCGGGATTCTAATCCGAAGGGCGAAAAAAGACGACGCGAACTCGCGCGCCGGCCCCAACGTAAAGAGCGTACCATCCTCGATTCAAAAACGTATGACGCCTCCCATCCACGGGGGACGCGACATCCTAATCGTTCTGACGCAAAGAACGTCTGAAAGCGTAACGTCCCAGTACGCTCGGCCCACGGGATCCGTGCGGAAACAGCCCCAGGGACCGACTCCCGACGCTTGCGAAGTCTCAGGACACCCCGATTCCGGGAACGGCCCGGGCAAATCGCCGTAAGTCGTTACGGGACGCGCCTCACGGCCCCGAGATAGGCGTCAGAAGCGTTCGCCGGCCTCAGACCGGCCTCTTTCCTCAACTCATTCCCTGACAAGCACCTACGAAGATTGGACGGGGAGGTGCGCCGTCGACGCTCGATGGGGGAAAACCTGTGGAAAACCTGTGTGTCGCCTGTGGATGAGCAGGGAGATTCCCACACCGGTTGTGGTGGGCTCCGGACAGCACCCCCGGCCGCGGCGGGCGGTGTCGGCGAGATCGACAGGGTTGTCCACGAGTTTTCCCCTGGTGAACAAGCTCCGTTGTCTCAGAGTAAGTTCTTTGCTAGCATAGTGTTCTTCAGAGCCTCCCCGAGGTTATCCACAGGGGCGGGCCGGCTCTTCGAACATTGAGAAGGTGAAGTTTTCTCTTCTCCCTCTTGAAGAAGACAGGCCGAGAGAGTACACCGCCCCCCTCGGAGCGTAGAGAGGCCGGGGCCGCCGGCCGAGGTGTTCGAAGTCCAAGGGATCCCTGCGGGGAGGGCACATGAAGGCCTTGTGCAACCGCGAAGGATTGCTCGCCGCGTTCGGGATGGTGGGGGGCGTGGTCCCCGCTCGCAGCCCCAAGCCCATCCTCCAGAACGTCAAGCTCATCGCCGACCCCGACGAGGGGTCCGTGCTGATGGCCACCGACCTGGAGGTGGGCATCCGCCACCGGGTGCTCGGCATGAAGGTCGATCAGCCGGGCTCGGTGATCTTGCCGACGCAGCGGATGAACTCGATCCTGCGCACGAGCCACGATGTGGAGCTGGCTATCGAGGGGGACGGCGAGCAGCTCGTCGTCCGGGGCCTGCACGCCGAGTTCAAGCTCCCCGGCGAGGATGCCGGCCTCTTCCCCGAGGTCCCCGACTTCGCCGCGACGAGCTACCACGTCGTGGCGGCGGCCGACCTGCGGAGACTTATCCGCCGGACGATCTTCGCGACCGACGTCGAGAGCACGCGGTACGCCCTGGGGGGCGTCCTCGTCGAGTTCACCGACGATACGATCACGATGGTGGGCACCGACGGCCGGCGTCTGGCGAAGATGTCCGCCACGGCCGAGGCCGAGAACGGCGCCATCCCGCCGACCGGCAGCCCGGTCATCCCGGTCAAGGCCCTCAAGCTCATCGAGCGCAACCTCGACGACGACGACCCGCCCGTCCACATCGCGATCCAGTCGTCGACCGCCGTGCTCGTCCGCACCGAGCGGGCCGTCATCTACAGCCGCCTGGTCGAGGGACGCTTCCCGCGCTATCAGGACGTCTTCCCGGCTAACGTCGAGGTCCGGATCCCGCTCGAGGCCGGGCCGCTCCGGCTCGCCGTCGAGCAGGCCTCGATCGTGACCAGCGAGGAGAGCCGGGGGGTCGACTTCCGGTTCGGCGACGGCGTGCTCAAGCTCGCGAGCCAGGCGGCCGACGTAGGAAGCTCGCACGTCGACCTGCCGATCGCGTATGATGGGAAGGCCGTCGACATCACGTTCGACCCGCGCTACCTGAGCGACGCCCTGAAGACGCTCGACGACAACGCCGCGATCACGGCCGAGTTGATCGACTCCAAGAATGCCGCCGTTTTCAAGACCGACGACCGATACACCTACGTGGTGATGCCCCTGACTCGCGATCGTTGACGCGCCCGTCCCGCCCGCCGGAAGACGTACCTTCGCTTCGGCCTCGGCGCATACGACCTTCGGCGACCCCGTTGCGGTGACACGGGGTCCGTGTTTATAATGAAGAGACGTTCACATTGTGAGCGCCGATCGACCGGCCGGTGGGCCGAAGACCCCGCACCCCTTGCTCGAGGGTTGGATAGGGGCCCGGCCCAATACAAAACCCCGTGGGCCGAAGGCCCTCTCCGACATCCTCGGCGACCTGTTCGCCGCGCGGGGTTACGGGCGGCTCCGTGGTCAGAAGGAACTGGAAGAGGCCTGGAACGCAGCGGTCGGCGAGCCCGCGTGCCGCCAGACCCGGGTCGGCGAGGTGCGCCGAGGGGTCCTGAATGTGACGGTCGCCCACTCGACATTGCTGGAAGAGCTGTCGGCGTTCCGAAAGTCCTCGTTGTTGGCGGCGTTGCGTCAGGACGCGCCTGGGACCGTGATCCACGACATTCGCTTCAGAGTCGGCCCGGTCGCCCCCCCCTCGGCCGATCCGGCAGGCCCGAAGACGAAGGCGAAGGCGACGCGCCGACCCCGCGACGGGCGGTGAGAATGACACAACAGGCCGACATCCCCGAGGCTCGTTGCGGGCGGACGCCACCCCGGACGGGCCGAGCGGCCGGGGAGACGCCCCCGGGGGCGTCGATGCCCGTCGAGTCGGCCGTGGCTTGGCTCCTCCTTTGGTACGACCGAGGTAACCCGCGATGGACCTGAGCAAGACCGAAGGGGCCGAGATCGAGTCCCTCAACCCCCTCACGAATGGCGAAGACGGCGGTTTGCCGGGGGCGGGGGCGGGCTACACGGGCGCGAACATCCGGGTCCTCGAGGGGATCGACGCCGTCCGGAAACGGCCCGGCATGTACATCGGCGACACGACCCTCCGAGGTTTGCACCACCTCGTCTACGAAGTGGTCGACAACTCGATCGACGAGGCGATGGCGGGCTTCTGTAAGCATGTCCACGTGACGGTCCATGTCGATGGCTCGGTCTCGGTCATCGACGACGGCCGAGGGATCCCCGTGGACGTCCACACCGACAGCGGCCTCAGCGCGCTCGAGGTCGTCCTGACCAAGGTCCACGCCGGCGGCAAATTCGATCACGACACCTACAAGGTCTCGGGCGGCTTGCACGGCGTCGGCATCACGGTCGTCAACGCGCTGTCGGAATGGCTCGAGGCCGAGATCCGCCGCGGCGGCCAGGTCTGGCATCAGGAGTATGCACGGGGGGTCCGCCAGGGGCCTGTCCGCGCCATCGGACCGGCCAAGTCGACGGGGACGAAGATCTCGTTCCTGCCCGACTCCGAGATCTTTGCCAGGACCGACTTCGACTACGACATCCTCGAGAAGCGACTCCGCGAGCTCACCTTCCTCAACAAGGGCGTCGCGATCAAGCTGACCGACGAGCGGGGCGACGAGCCCAAAGAGGAAGAGTTCTTCTCGGCGGGGGGGCTTGCCGAATTCGTCGCTTATTTGAACCGATCCCAGCCCGTCGTCCACCCGCCCGCCGTACTTTCCGGCAAAGATGAGGAGCGTGCGGTTGAAGTTGAGGTCGCTTTGCAGTACAACGACTCGTATAGTGAACTGGTCGTCTCGTACTGCAACAACATCAACACGATCGAGGGGGGGACCCACCTGACCGGGTTCCGCACCGCCCTCACCCGCACCCTGAACAACTACGCCAAGGCGGCCACGCCGGCCAAGAGCAAGGATCTGGTGATCACCGGCGAGGACTTCCGGGAAGGGCTGACCGCGATCGTCAGCGTGCGAGTCCCCGACCCGCAGTTCGAGGGGCAGACCAAGACCAAGCTCGGCAATGGCGAGGTCGAGGGGATCGTCGCCAAGGTCGTCAACGACAAGCTCGCCGAGTTCCTCGAGCAGAACCCCGACACGGCCAGGAAGGTGATCAAGAAGGCCCGCGAGGCGGCCGAGGCCCGCGAGGCGAGCCGAAAGGCCAAGGAGCTCATCCGCAACCGCAAGGGGGTCCTCTCCGGCGGCGGACTCCCCGGCAAGTTGATGGATTGCACCACCCACGACCAGGAAGCCAGCGAACTCTTCCTCGTCGAGGGTGATTCGGCCGGTGGAACCGCCGAAGGGGGACGCGACCGACTCTATCAGGCGATCCTCCCCCTGAGAGGTAAGATCCTCAACGTCGAACGCGCCCGGCTCGACCGCGTCCTGGGCAATGAGGAGGTCCGCAACATCATCACGGCCGTCGGGAACGGGATCGGCGAAGAGGAGAACCCCTCCAAGCGTCGGTACGGTAAGATCGTCATGATGAGCGACGCCGACGTCGACGGGTCGCACATCCGGACGCTCCTGATGACCTTCTTCTATCGCCAGATGCCCAGGCTCGTCGCCGAAGGCCACCTGTACGTCGCCCAGCCGCCGCTCTACATGATCGTCAACAAGAAAGACCGGCGCTACGTCCAGACCGAGTCCGAGATGCAGGCGATCCTCGTCGAGAACGGTCTGGCCGATGCCCGGCTCGAACCCTTGAGCGAGAGGAAGGCCGGCGCCGACAATGGTCACGGTGAGGGTGGCGAAGGGACTGCGAGCGGATATATTGGTGATCGCCTCCAGATCCTCCTGGAGATCGTGACCGGGTTGGACCTGGGGCTTCGGGCGTTCGGTCGGCGAAACCTGCCGATCCGCGACTTCCTCGCACGTGCCCACCCGGCGACCGACCCGAAGGCCGACTCCCGCGCAGGTCTGCTCCCGCTCTACCACGTCGAGGACGGCGACCGTGAGGTTTGGCTCTACACCAAGGAAGAGCTCGACGCCGATCGACTCCAGTACGCCCCCGCCTCTGCTCCCGAAGCCGAGGCTGAGCCTGAGGCCGAGACCGCGTCGGAGGCCGCCGGGACGCCCCCGCCCAACTCGTATCGCGAGACCGAGCTGCACGAGGTGCGAATCCTCAACAAGTGGCTCGCCCGGCTCCGCGACGAATACGGCCTGCGGACCGACGTCCTCCTGCCGGTCGAGATCACCGGCGACGAACCTCCCCCCCGGTTCCTGCTCCATCGCGACGGCGATACGCATCCGCTGCTCGACCTCCGCTCGCTCGTGCGGACGGTCCGGCAACTCGGCGAGCGCGGGATCAAGATCACCCGGTTCAAAGGCCTCGGCGAGATGGATGCCGAACAGCTCTGGGAAACCACCATGGACCCGACCCGGCGCACCCTGCTGCAGGTCCAGCTCGACGACGTCGCCGCCGCCAACGACCTCTTCACGACCCTGATGGGCGACGACGTCGAGCCTCGCCGGGAGTTCATCGAGAAACACGCGCTGGAGGTGAAGAATCTCGACGTCTGACCGGCCCATCGCCGAGGCCTGTCGCCGCGATCCCGAGGTTTTCCTCCGCGATGGCACCTCGCTTGCTGATTGTTGAGGGCCAGGTTGGTGTCCTCGAGGTCATTCGGTCTCACTTTGGTGAGGTGGGCCTTGCCCATCGATTTCGGTGTCGGTCGAAAAGGCGGCGAACCATCCCCGTCCCGCCTCGCGATTTCCCAAGGGTCTCGGCCGCTGATCGGGGCCTCACGATCGCTTGGGTCATCGCAATGTTGAGGGGATCACCTCGAGTCGGAGGATGTCGGGAGTGGGTCTCTGAGTCGCCGGTATCGACGCGGCTTTCCCGAACACGACGACGTGGTCCGGCCGATCCGGTGTGGTCTTTCGAGGACGTTGGTTTTCCCAAGAGGAGCGTTGGGTCGGGGTTGAGTCCCCTCCGACCTCATGACTTCGAGGGTTGCTCGTAGGCGGAGTCGGCGATCTCTCGGCCGCAACGGCAGGTAGTCCGGGGCGGACGGGGCGGGAGATGGCCACTCCTTTATCGAATCGGTGAATGTGAAGGTCGGCTATTCGAGCTCGTGTGAGCCGAGGAATTAAGGTCGCGGCGAGCTCAACCTGGACCGTCGCGGCCGACGGCCCCTTTGGTATGCGGGGACGCGCCCTCGATCCTCCCCTCGGCGGCGGCGAAGGCATGCCCGCGACATCGTCCGGCCCTGGGCCGGATACCCTCGTCGGGAACGTCCCCCCCCGGTGGACGGGTCGGGGCAGCCTAGGGGACGCCGCGCCCGGCGTGACCGGTGCGGGGCGCAGCCCACCTTTGGCTTTGGCGACGAAGCGGATTGCATCATTCTCAGGCCGTCCGAAATGGGAAAGGGATGATGGGGATCGCCCAGAAAGTCTCTCGCATCTTCAACGACGCGGTCCGCTCGCGCGGGCAATCGTACTTTGCCAAGGGGCGGGTCGCCCTGATCTCGTCGGCCCCCGGCGAGGTCGTGGCCCGGGTCCGGGGTACGGCCAAGTATCGGGTCCGGCTGCGGACGCGCGGGAACAAGCTCCACATCGCCTGTTCCTGCCCCTACTTCACCCCGTTCGGCGAGCCCTGCAAGCACATCTGGGCGACGATCCTGATGGCCGATGCGCGAGGCCTGCTCCAGGCATCGCCGGTCCGTCCCCTGAAGCTAGTCAGCGACATGCCGCGCCGGCCGCCCGTCGTTCCCGAGAACGGGACCGGCACAAACTCCGGTTATGGTCCGGGGCATGGGCACGGCCATGGCCACAGTCACGGCCACGCTCATGGCCCTGGACCGGGGCCCGGACCTGGCGGGCCTGGGCCTGGTCCGGGACCTGGCCGGGATCTGAACTCACGCCAGGGGCGATATCGTACCAAAGAGCGCCCGGGCAGGGCCGGGTTGCCCCATTGGAACGGCGGCAAGGAGCCCCCGGGGACCGGGGTGCCTCGGGCCAAGCCGGTCAACCGGAACTCGAAGCGGCTCCTGGTCTACATCCTCGACGTCCCCTCGACGCTGAGCCACAACCAGGTCGTCATCGACCTTGCCCGTCGTCAGCGTCGGCCGAGCGGCGACTGGGGGCCGCTGAAGGCCTGGTGGCACGCGCCGGGGACCCCGCACGCGAAGTACGACCCCGAAGACCACGACCTGCTGACCCTGCTCGACGAGGCCCAGGCGCTCGCGCTGGCCGCCAACGGCGGGACACCGGGCGCCGGCCCGATCGAATCGATGGGGACGCGGCGCTATATCCTCCGCCACAACGCGGCGATGATCGTCGAGAAGCTCGGCAAGAGCGGCCGGCTCCGGCTTCGCAGGACCGAAGGCGAAGACGACCCGCCGACCATCCGCTGGGATGACGGCGTCCCCTGGCGGTTCTCGCTCGAGATCCGGCCCGAGCTCGGCGGCAAGCGCTGGTCCTGGCGCGGCTCGCTCCGCCGGGGCGACGGGCGAGGGGACCGCATGGACCTGGCCGAACCCCTGGTGCTCATCCCCGGCCTCGTGATCCAGGGGATCGGCCGCGCCGCGAGGTTCGACGACGTCGGCGTGCTCCCCTGGATCATCCGGCTCCGCCACGAGAAAGAAATCGTCTTCGCCGAGCCCCAGCAGGACATCATGCTCGGGCGGATCCTGGCCGAGGCCCGCGTCTCCCCCTCCGAGCTCGTCGAGACGCTCGACTTGGAGGAGATCAACACCACCCCGCGCCCCTGCCTGACCTTGCGCACGCCCCGGCAGAACTGGGGCCCCGGGTCCGACCGGCTCCTGGC
Source organism: Singulisphaera rosea (assembly GCF_054877945.1). Lineage (NCBI taxonomy): Bacteria > Pseudomonadati > Planctomycetota > Planctomycetia > Isosphaerales > Isosphaeraceae > Singulisphaera > Singulisphaera rosea. The sequence continues at coordinate 254,992 of NZ_JBTYIP020000013.1, forward strand.
CGAGCTCGAGTTCGACTACGGCGGGGCCGTCATCCCCGCCGGGAGGACAACCCCGCTGGCGGTCTCGACCGACCTGGCGCTGGTGATCCGCCGCAACCCCCAAGCCGAGGCCCAGGCCGACATCTTCCTGTTCGAACTCGGGTTCCGCGAGTCGAAGGATCCCCGGGTCGACCCCGGCACGATGGAACTGCCACCGAAGCGGATGGCCCAGGTGACCCGCGACCTCGTCCAGGCCGGCTGGCGCGTCGAGGCCGAGGGGAAGCTGATTCGCCCCGCCGGCGAGTTCAAGCTCGCCGTGACCACCGGCATCGACTGGTTCGAGCTCGGCGGTCAGGTCGACTACGGCGACCAGAGCCTCAGCCTTCCCGACCTCCTCGCCGCCGCCAGGCGGGGGGACTCGATGGTCACCCTCGGCGACGGGTCGATGGGCATGCTCCCCGAGGAGTGGCTCAAGAAATACGGCCTGCTGACCGAGCTCGGGACTTCCGAAGACGGCAACCTCCGGTTCGGCCAGGCCCAGGCTGGGCTGCTCGACGCCCTCCTCGCCGCCGAGCCCGAGATCCGGGTCGACGAGGCGTTCCAGAAGGTCCGGCAGTCCCTCCACAAGTTCGACGGCGTGCAGCCGATGGACGCCCCCGCCGGCTTCCATGGCGAGCTCCGGCCCTACCAGTGCGAAGGCCTCGGTTGGCTCGACTACCTCCAGAAGTTCGACTTCGGCGGGATCCTCGCCGACGATATGGGCCTCGGTAAGACGATCCAGGTCCTCGCGCTCCTGCAGAAGCGCAGAGCCCGCCGACAGGCGAAGAGCCCCTCGCTCGCGGTCGTCCCCCGCTCGCTCGTCTTCAACTGGATCCAGGAGGCGGCCAAGTTCACCCCGAGGCTCCGGGTGCTCGACTATACCGGCACCGGCCGCCACGCCCTGCGCGAAACGTTCCGTGATCACGACCTCGTGATCACGACCTACGGTACCTTGCGCACCGACATCGCCGAGCTCACCCAGTTCAACTTCGACTACATCATTCTCGACGAAGCCCAGGCGATCAAGAACGCCGAGAGCCAGGCCGCCAAGGCTGCCCGGCTCCTCCACGGGCGGCACCGCCTGGCCATGAGCGGCACGCCGATCGAGAACCATATCGGCGAGCTCTGGTCGATCTTCGAGTTCCTGAACCCCGGGATGCTCGGCGCCGGCTCGGTCTTCAAACGCCACGCCGACGGCGACCGCGCCCTCCTGGCCAAGTCCATCAAGCCGTTCATCCTCCGCCGGACCAAGGCCCAGGTCGTCCAGGATCTCCCCGAGAAGACCGAGCAGACCCTGCACTGCGACATGGAGCCGGCCCAGCGCAAGATCTACGAAGAACTCCGGGCGCACTACCGCCAAGCCCTCTTGCGCAAGGATTCGGCCGAGCTGAACCGCTCGAAGATCGAGGTCCTCGAGGCACTCCTGCGGCTCCGCCAGGCGTCGTGCCACCCCGGCCTGATCGACCCGACCCGCGTCGGCGAGCCGAGCGCCAAGCTCGACATGCTCTTGCCGCAACTCGCCGAGGTGATCGAAGAAGGGCACAAGGTGCTCGTCTTCTCGCAGTTCACGAGCTTCCTGTCGATCGTCCGCAGCCGACTCGACGAGGAGAAAATCACCTACGAGTACCTCGATGGCCGGACCCGCAACCGCGCCGAACGCGTCGAACGATTCCAGAACGACCCGGACTGCCAACTCTTCCTGATCAGCCTCAAGGCCGGCGGCCTCGGCTTGAACCTGACCGCCGCCGACTACGTCTACCTGCTCGACCCCTGGTGGAACCCCGCCGTCGAGGCCCAGGCCATCGACCGCTCCCACCGGATCGGCCAGACCGAGCGCGTCTTCGCCTACCGCCTCGTCTGCCGCGACACCGTCGAGGAGAAGATCCTCGAGCTCCAGCAGAAGAAACGCGAACTCGCCGACGCCATCCTCAACGCCGACAACCGCCTGATCCAGAACCTGACCCGCGACGACCTCGAGTTCCTGCTGACCTGATCCGGCCGTTCGTCGGGGCGGTCCTCATGCGAAGGTCGCCGAGGTTCCGTTCCATGGAGAAATGCCGGGTGGGCATTGCCCTCCACGTTGACTACCCAGCTTGTCGGCTTTGCATACGTTTTGAAAAACGCTTGAATCTCAAGTTTTTGATGAAAAGCGAATTTCGGAACAGGTGCGTCATCCTGTTGAAGAATCCGTCCCGATCCGGGTAGAGCGTGAAACGCAGAGAGCCACCCACCGCCGCTATCCGCCCCAGTAACTCGGTCGACAGCCCCTGGTTGAACGCCCAAGGCTCGGCTCCGCAGTCGTACCCGACGTTGAATTCCCTGAGAGTGCAACCGTCCCAGACCGACCGGAGCGGACCCGTCCACGACTCGACGACCTCGACCATCGCCGCGATGTTCGGCCCCAACTCCTCGAACCGCTCATGCGTCTCGAAGTAGGCATACCATAAGCCGTCCTCCTCATGGGTCACGTACATGGGAGGGACTCCCGCCGCCTTGAAAGCCTCCGCGAGTTCGGTCAGGTCGTCGGCCGAGTGTAAGACCAGGTCGGTATTCAAATAATGAATCGTGTTGTTCATCGTGCCTCGCGACTCTGCCGTGCGAGATCAACCCTCGGCCGGGACTCGCGGATCGATGTTATGTATGAAGGACACCATTGGGTTAGACGAAGGTTTACTCGCTGGATGCATCCTCATCTGGGACGCGAAGCGATCGAATGATCTTTTCGCCAATCGCTCGTTGATTTCTCGATGTCGTGGGACAGCTTGAAACTCCCGGCTTCTTGGGTTCTGATACCAATCGTGCTTCGCGCCGTGGCGGACCAGGACACACCCCATCCCTTCGATAATCTTGATGAGATCGACATGCTTCATGGGATGATCAGTGCCCCGACTTTGCGAGTGCCGGGAATCTTGTTTTGGCTGAGATCTAAATATAAATCTTTTAAATGCTCGATCAGGTCCTCGAGCGAATCGCCTTGAGTCCAGTAGTCCGGGTAGTCTTGCAGGTAACCCAGCCAGGCGTCGTCTTCTCGCCAGAAGAGATAATTCACTTCGATCGACATCCCTCGTCCTCCTCACCAAACACGAGTCTTCCGCCATCGTATCCTAGGCGGATCGCAATGCCCAGACGCCCTCGGTTGGGTCATTCTTGGGCTACTTTCGCCTCTGGCTTGGCTTCGCCCGGATTCAGAGAGACAAATCTGGACGGCCGAACGAGATGGGTCGTCCGTTTTGCGACGATTACCGTCTCGTTCTCGCGAGAATGACATGGTCTTCTTCCGTATCTTGTCGAGACTTAATCTCAATGGCCGCACAGAGCCCTGACGCATCCACGTCGACGAGGGATTCCCCATGCGAAACCTCCGTTGCTTCGCCATCGTCCCGGGTGGCTTGTTCCTCTTGAGTACGATGGCCCTCGCGGCCTGCGGCGGCCCGGATGGGGTCGGTGTCGCCAAACTCCCGGTGGGGAAGGGGGTGACGAGCAACTCAGGCAACTCCAGGAACGGGCCGCCCAGAAGCGGGCGAACCGGCCTCCCGGCCGGTCACGATGACCAAAGGCCCGAGGATCTCAGACAGAGGCGGGTGGGCCTGTCTCCGTATCGGCGGATGAGGCCCGGCGCGTCGAAGCGGGTGACTCGAGGCCGGGTCAGTCGCCGTCGCGGAAATAGTCGCTTGGGAGAGACTCCCATCGCGCGTCGGAACATCGTCGAGAAGGCGCTGGGGCTGTCGTAGCCGGTGCGGAGGGCCACGCGCAGCACCGGCTCTCCCGCCGCGAGCCGCTCGAGGCCGGCGAGGAGCCTCGCCTGCTGTCGCCAGACGGCGAAGGTCATGCCCGTCTCATCCAGGAAGATCCTCGCCAGCGTCCGGCTGCTCGCGCCGACCCGACGGCTCCACTGTTCGAGGGTCAGGGACTGCGACGGGTCTTCGAGCAGCGCGGTGCAGACCTCCGCGGCCCGGCGATCGGCGGGCATCGGCAGGTGCAGGGCCATCGCGGGCATGACCCGGATCTCGTCGAGGATCAAGGCCGCGACCCGACCGGCATGGCTGTCGGCCTTGTAGTCGTCGGGCAACTCCGCCGCCCGCAAGAGCAACTCGCGGAGCAGGGGGAGACTTCGACGACCGAGGGGACCGCGGGCAGATCCCCGGCGACGCTCGGCCCAATATACGCCGTCCGCATCTCGACCCGCCCCGACATCCGGATCCAATGCTCGACCCCCGCCGGCATCCGGATCCCCCGCGAAGGGGGGACGATCCATCGCCCCTGCGCGGCCCCGTTCGCCATCACCGCCGAAGCGGGAATAGATCAACTGGGCCCGTCGGTGGTCGTGCGGAGGGCCGCTTGTGCCATCGGGAAAATCGACCGCCATCGCCGCCAAAGGGCCGGCGGTGTGCTGGTAATCGGCCGAATCTTCGCTCTTCCCGTACATCATTGGCGTTGCGACAACTCCATGCCCTGCACGCTCGACAACGATAGAATACTCCCCGGCACTTCCCCCATACCGGCATCTTCGAGGAGCAAGTTGAGCCGATTTGCGACCCATCGTCCGCGTCAGAGGATGAGTACAGCGGTGTACCGAACAATCCTCCGGGTTGGGAGACGGACGGCAGGCTCTACCCACCGCAGAGGGACCGAGTTTGTGCCGTCCCGGGTTTCCCGAGGTCTTGCATTGCAATAGATCAAATTAAAATGTACGTATGTCCGATAGTAATGCCGTCGAGTCGAGGATGATCGCTACAGGAGCGGTTCACTTCGCGAAATCAGGCGCCAAATGGGAAAGGGGTTCGGGAATGAACCCAATCCAGAAGCTGCAGCGGTTCCTCCTGACCGCGTTCTCGGACGCCAAGGTCACGCTCGACGAGCCTCTCGTGGCAGAAGGCGTCTGGTCGATGAACGTGTTCCTGTCCGAATACCACCTCGCCGCTGCCTTGCAGGTCGGAAGGGGCTTTGGTGTCGTTTCAAGACGACGAGCATGGCTATGGGGAGGGGGCCCACGAGGTTTTCGATGATCTCGAACAGGCCCTCCCTCGGATCGTGAGCCTGCTTGCCTACAGGCTAACCTCCGTGCCTCGTGTCAGGTCGGGCTGAAAGAACTTCGCGAGGAACTCGGTCTGTCCCAGGAGGAATTGGGGAAGAGGCTTGGCAAGCGGCAGGCCTCGGGCTCCCGTACAGAGGCGCGATCCGACTTCCACGTGTCTACCCCCATGGACTTCGCCAAAGCCCTCGGAGCCAAGCTGGTGGTGAAGATGGTTTTCCCGGATGCGACCGAGAGGGAACTCAAGCCGGACGGAGAACTCGAGTTGAAGCTGGTGTCGTGAGATCTGGAGCGACATAATTTTATAGCTTTATTATTTATTTAGATTTGGTATTCATCCATCCTGTGACTTCCTGGATCGTGTCATCCTGCAAGACGTAATGGCCCCGTTGGCGTAAACGGCCGCGAAGACACCCGACTCATCGACGGAAGGTCCCGGAGAGGTGGCACGAGATTCCGAGAACCCGAGATCGATTCCCATCGTTAGGGTAGGAGGGAGCAGATGCCCCGTCGTCGCTCTTTCTTCATGAATTCTCAGTAGGTCGTTGACTTCATTCCAGGATCCGGTAATATAGTCCCTGTCGCCGCTGACAACGGTGGTGACGAGAAACGCGGCCGAGTGGTTCGGCAAGACAACTTGACCGAGCCCGATGGCCGCGATAATTCGTTCGCTGGACGATTCGGCCGGCGTGACATGCCCT
>NZ_JBTYIP020000014.1:0-242541 GCF_054877945.1 Singulisphaera rosea
TGCGGCTCTTTCTTGCAGGCGGGATAGCCGACGATGGCCGCGAGGTGGACGATGGCGTCGACACCGTCGAGGGCCTTCTTCATGCCGGCCGCGTCGGTCACGTCGCCCTTGATGAGCTCGAAGCGGTTGCTCTGGCAGCAGGGGAGGAGGCCATGCCCGCCGAACTTGAGGGAGTCGTAGACGCGGACGCTGTGGCCCTGCTCGAGGAGGAGGGGGACGAGGGTCGAGCCGACGTAGCCGGCGCCGCCGGTGACAAGAATGTTCATAATCGCGTTTCCTTGATCACTCTCTCAGGGGTGCAAAAAGGGTGGGGTTGGACAGGGTCGGGGTTAAGGGATGGCGGTAGTGACTTCCGAGGCGACCACGGCCCGGGTCCGGGCCAAGGTCTTGTCTTGGACCATGTCGACGAGGGTCTGTTCGATCAGGTCGAGGCAGCGCTCTCGTTCGAAGAACTGCCCGCGCTGGACGGCGTTGCGCTGCCAGGTGACGAACGCCTCCTGCTGCTCCGGCAGGCTCGCGAGCATCTCACCGGCGGCGCCGATCTGGTCCCAGGCGAACCAGGGGCCGAGGCCGTTGTTCCGGACCTCGCGCCCGAGCGGGCTGTCGGGGTCGGAGACGGCGAGGATCGGGGTGGACGACGCCATGCCGGGGATAGTCTTGCTGGGGAAGAAGGATGAGCCGATGTTCGCCTTCTCGGTGACGACGTAGAAGTCGGTCTCGTTCAGCGCCCGGGCGAAGCCCGGCTCGTCGGCGGGCTCGCCCATGATGAAACGCGAGTCGCCGCTCGAGGCGACCCACTCGCGGACCGCGCCGGCGTTCCCGCCGCTCCCCTGGATCCGGAACTCGAACGGTGCGGGGGTGGCGGCGATCGCCTTGCAGAAGTCGAGCAGACCTTGTTTGGTCCCGATGTTGCCCGAATAAAGCAGCTTGGGCGGCCGGGCCGCCTGCCGGCCCACCTTGGAGGGGAGTCGACGGATCTCCTCGGCGAGCGAGGGGTGGAGCCAGTCGGGGATGAACAGGATCGGCTGGTCGCGTTCGGTCAGCCCGTTGAGTTTCTCGATCATCGCCGGCGAGAGCGACCGCCAAACGTCCGCCCGGTTAAACAGGGTCTTCTGGACGTTGTGGAGGAGCTTCTGAAGCCAGCCATGCCGCGTAATCCCCGTCGCTTTCGCGGCATCGGCGGGGAGGTCCATGACGCTCAGGCAGAGGGGACGTCCATGGATCAGCTTGTGGAGGGCGGCGAAGGCCACGCCTCCCGTGTGCGGGCACAGGGCGATGATCGCGTCGAACTTGCCACGGAAGAGGGAGCGCGTCAGCGAGGCGAAGAATGTCGCGTCGAGCAGCATCCGCTGCGCCGCCGAACGAGGGTTGCGGGGGATGAAGAAGCCGTATCGCTCGACCTTGACCCCGCCTTCGACGCTGCGGTCGATCCGCAGGCCGTTGCGTCCGCTCTTGTCTTTCCACTCGGGGTAGAACGGGTACGGGCACCGGACCGTGACGTCCAATCCTCGGCTGGCCAGGCCGCAGCACATGTCGCTATAGATGGCCCCACCGGCGAATTCATCGGGGAGGTATTTGTCGGGGATGACGAGAACACGGAGCGGCTTTCCCGAAGTCTGCTGAGTCATGATCGATTGATTTTCCCAATGGAGACGATCGGGGAAAGATCGCCTGTTCGTAAGGATATCACGACTATGGCGAATTGCGGCACAAATCGGGTCCGCGTGGTGATTCTGGCCCGACGGCTATCGTCGGCATTCCCGGCTCACGCCACATCGCGCGGCCGTTAGGGATCGTTATCTTGGCGGAGCGGACCCGCCCGGGTCGATGCCTGCCTTGCCGGGAAGGGCCTTCGGCGGCGGGCACCGAGGGCTCTTCAGGGGCGGAGGTGTCGACGTACGAGGAGGAGGGTCGGGGTCAACACCAAGACCGCCGGCGCCGTCCCTCGCGAGGTCGAGTCGCGCGGGTGGTGGGGGGCGAGTTGACGGGATCGACGAGCGTCACGGGGCAAGGGGATGGTGATGGCAGCTCGGGTCACGGGATTGTCGGGGCATCGAACCATAGAAATAGATGTACGGCATCCGAGGGGGCCTCGACGGTTGGGCCCCCGTTGAGGACGGGTTAGCGTACGGCCGGTCGCACCGGGTTGGCAAGCGACGATGTGGGGGCCGTCGTCGGCTTCAAGGGCGCCTCCGCAGTCTTCGGAGGGTTAGGGTTGGCAATTGGCTTGGAATCGTCGAACTTGTTCAAGTAGATCGACATCCGGCATTCGATGCCGGCGCGAAGTAATCCATCGCGGTTCGGGACTTCGGCCATCACCCGGCAGGTCTGGGTCATGGGGTCGATTCGAGGATCGATGTAGACGACCCGGCCCGGGAATTCCAGGCGTTCGAGCTCGGCTTCCCTCCCCCCGAGGTCCATGGAGGCCGAGACGACCTGACCGAGCTTCACCCGCCAAACGTCATGGGCGTCGATGAAAGAGACCACACGCATCAGATCCATGGTGACAATGACGAGGACTTCCTCGTTCGGCGTCAACGAGGCCCCGACGGAGTGGTTGATCTCGGCGACGACCCCGTCATACGGGCTCACCAGCTCACGAGAGCGGAGGTCGGCGCCGACTTTTTCGCGAGTGATCTCGGCGACCCGCTTTGCATGCCTCGCCTTGTCAAGATCGATCTGGGCTGCCCGTTGTTCGTGCTGGTGAAGCTCCCAGTCCTCGTGGCTGAGCATGTTGCGCTTGCGGAGGGTCTCGGAGTGCTTCACCTTGGCACTGAGGTAGGTCAGCATCGATTCGCAACTGCGGATCTCCAGGTCATTCGCGGCGTTGAGCTTTGCTTCCTTGAATTCCTCCTGGAGTCCCTTATCGTTGATGCGCGCCACGACCTGGCCGGCCTTCACCCGGTCGCCGCGCTTCACGTACAGATCCTGAAGCCTCGAGCCGGACTGGATCGAGACGTAAGCTCCCAGGCTGGTGGTCTGGTCGTAGAGCAACTGGCAGTGGGTCAGGTGCAGTTCCGTGGGATCATCGCTCCCATCCCGGGCGGGTTCCGCGGCCATGGAAAGGGCGACGCCTACCAGGGGGATGAATGTGAAACCGAGCATCCAGATGATGCGACGCATGGACCACTCCGCGGGAAGAGAGAGGAAGGCAAGGGTGAGCATCGAGGGGGGCGGGTCGGCCCGTCATCCAAGACGGCCCGACCCGCTGTCAAGAGTGCCTTGGCGACGGGGCCGGACGCTCGCGAGGGAGCGGATCAGGAACTGATCACTTCTCCGTTGCGGTGCTCGTGCGAGTGGTCGGAAGGTTGATCGGCTTGGCCGTTCAGCTTCACGTCCTCGCCGTTCGTGGCCGCGGCCGACTCGCCGTTCGTCCCGTTGTATCCGTAACCATACCCGTATCCGTAACCATACCCGTATCCGTAACCATACCCGTATCCGCCGCCCATGTTCTCGCGGGTGATCCCGTTGAAGACGAGGCCGAGGACGGAGGTGCCGGAGGCGTTGAGCATCTCCATGGCCCGCTCGACTTCGTTGAGCTTGAGCGTCGCCTCGCGGACGACGAGGACGATCCCATCGACCGAGCTGCCGAGGATCACGGGATCCGTGACCGCCAGGAGCGGCGAGGAGTTGATGATCACCGTCTCGTAGGTCTCGCAGGCCAGATCCAGGAATTCCTTCAACTGCGGCGAGGCGAGCAGTTCGGCGGGGCTCGAGACTTCCGTCCCGGCCGAGATGAGGTCGAGGTTCTCGACGCTCGTCGGTTGGGTGACGTCCTGCATGGTTCGCTTGTTCGTGAGGACGTCGCTGAGGCCGGCCTCGTTCAACAGGCCGTGGAAATTGTGGTGCGAGGGCTTGCGGAGGTCGCCGTCGATCAGCAGGACCTTCTTGCCCGTCTGCGCCAGGCTGATGGCGAGGTTGCTCGTCGTCATACTCTTGCCGTCGCCCGGGTGAGGGCTCGTGACCAGGATGACGCGAGCGGACTTGGCACGTCGAATGAACTCGAGGTTGGTCCGGACCGCCCGGTACGACTCGGCCCAGAGCGAACGCGGCCGGGTCGAGGCGATGAGGGCGATCTCCTCGCGGCTGTTCACGTTCTCCTCGGTGATCAAGGGCACCTGGCCGAGCACCGAGTAGTTGAGGATCTGACGCAGTTGCTGGAGCGAGTAAATCCTCTGGTCCATGCGTTCGGCAACCAGCGTCACGCCGACGCCGAGCATGCAACCCATCACGAGGGCGATCGCGAGCGTCCTGAGGAGTCGAGGCGAGACGGGCGTCGGGGGCGAGTGCGGCAATTCGAGCGTCTGGGCGATGACGCTGCTGAAATCGCTACCGAACTGGGCCTGCTTCAACTGGTCGACCACCGACTCCAGCAAGGTCCGCTGTCGATCGACGCTATTCCGCAGGTTCGTCTCCATCAGCAGGCTGGTCTGGATATCCTTCGCGTCCTTCTGGTGTTGATCGGCGCGCTGCACCAACTCCGCGTGGAAACGCTCGGCCGACTTCAGGGCCTGGCTCACCGCTTGTTCGAGATCCTTGGTCTCGGTCGCCTCGAGCTTGCTTCGCAAGGCCTTGGCCCGCTCGGAGGCCTCGAGGATCTGCTTCTGATACCGTTCGACCTGCGAGTAATGCGGGCCGAAGGTATCGATCAGCTCTTGCTTCTTATTGGTCAGTGTGCGGATGTAGTCGAGGGTATTGGCCTGCATGGGCGAAGAGCCGACCGCCGAGTTGAGGCTGGTGTTGTCGCCGCCCAACTGGCCGGTGGCGTGGGCGATGGCCCACAGTTCGACCCCTTCTCGCGACAGCCTCTGGATGAGCTCGAGCTGCGACCGGAGGTTGGCGATCTTGATCATCACCTCGTTGGCCGCCTGGTCGGACTGCTCGAATCGGCGCGTGATGTGCGAGCGGCCGGTCTCGTCCATCACGATCATCGGGGAGTTCTTGAGGAATTCAAAATGCTTCTTCTCGGCGAGCTCGAGTTCCTTACTCAGGTCGTCCTTGGCCTTCGAGATGAGCTGGATGACCTCGCCGCTGCTCTTCTGGAACGTGAGCTCGAGGAAGCGGTTGTAGCTCTCGATGAGGGCTTCGAGGAAGCGCACCGACTCGTCCTGGGAGTGGGCCCGGAAGGTGATCTTCACGACCTTCGCGAGTCGGTCGGGCCGGGTCACCTTCATCTGTTCGATGGCGGTGTCGACCGGGCTCTCGCCGGGTTTGGCGTCGAGGGCGAGCGACGGTAGGTTCTTGAGGCCAACCTTTTCGAGGGCACGCTTGACCACGACCGGGCTGGTAATCAGCAGCGTGTGGGTCGGGATATAATCTTCGTTCGCGTTGGTCTCCATCCGGTCCATGCCGGTGCTCGACATGCTGACCGGGCGACCGCCTTGCTGGAGCACGAGGAGCCGTGCCGTCGCCTCATAGACCGGGCGGGTTTTGGCGAGGTAGAGCACCGCCATCGTCAGGCAGACCGCGATCGATATGACGACCAGGAGCCAGCGACGCTTCACGATGGCGGGGAGCTCGCCGAGACTCTTGGAAAGCTCATTCAGCTTGGGGTGCTCCAGGAGGGAGCTAGCATTTTCCTGCATGGTGGACATCCTCGTCATGGGAAGCGCGCGTGAATGAAAATAGACGGTAGTCCGCGAGGTCCATGCCACGCGGGATAATGACCCGACTCGCTTCCTTGCCCGGTGGATGAATAACGTCGAGTCTGACGACCGCAGCCTTGCGCGTCAAAGAAATTATTGCATTGGAAATAGGTTGATCACTTCGTGGGAGCCGGCTGCGAGGCGTTGCCGAAGGAGCTGGGCTGCCCGCGAGGGTCGGTGTTGCTACGCTCGGGCCCGACCACTTTCGCCTCGACCGCAAGCTTCATGATGCGCTTGAGCCCGTCGTTACTTGGGTCGAGGGCCGTCCCGGTCAAGGCCTGGCGATGAGCCTCCTCGGGATCGCCCCAGAGCAGCAGCCAGGCGATGAGCTCGTGCCGCCACTCGGATCGCATGGGCTCGTTCGAGATCGCCTCTTCCATGCCGGGGCGAGCGTCTTTCCGGTCGTCCAGCCGAGCCTGGATCTGCGAGGTGAGCCAGAGCCGTTCGTTTGCCGACAGTTCCGTGTCCTGGGGCACGAGCTTGAGGGCCGCCTTCAGGAACATCTCCCGGGGGGCTTGCGCCTCGGGCTCGGCGTAAAGCCGGTCCGCGAAACGCATCATAATCCCCGCGTTGTCCGGGACGACATCCTTCAGGATCCGTTCCGGCGTGAGGAACGATCCCGCCGCGTCGGCGACCTTGATCCATCCGTCGCGGTCGGTGCGGACCTCCAACGATTGATGCCAACAACGGGCGGCCAGGTCTCGGTCGCCAACTTGGAGCGCGAGCTGCGCGGCCAGGTCGAGGATCGGGCTGTTCGAGCCGGCGAGACGGAGGGTGCGTTCGACGTGCTTCGCAGTGGGTTCACCATGTTCAAAGAGGTAGTCGAGGCTGGCGAGGCGAAGGTGGGGGGCGGCGAGGGAGGGGCAGCACCTCCTGGCTTCCAGGAATTCGTGGGCCGCCGGGACAAGGAAATCCCGTACTGGCTCGAATGTGAGGAGTCCTCCTTCGGCCGTCAACTTTTCAGGCGGGGTCGAGTGGGCGAGAAGATGGATCCAGATGGGATCCGCCTTGGAGGAGGAGGCAATTCTCAAAGGGGTCGGTTCCGGCTTCGTATCCGCCTTCGGAATGAGTCGCTCCGTAGGCCGGGCATTCGGGTCATTGGCAGCCTTATCGTCGGCGAGATCCTTGAGCCATTCGGAGGCGGTGAGCTCGAAGATTCCGAGGTAGTTCATCCCCAATCGATAGTGACCTTCCCACCAGTTGGGGCGGAGACGAACCGCGGTCAGGAGGGCCGCCTGTCGAGCCTCGAGGACATCCTTGGGGAGCACTTCGAGGCCGCCCGAGGGCATCTCGGTCTTGGGGAATGGCATCCCGGCCTGGACGACGAGGAGTTCGGCCCGCGCCATCGTCCACTCGTAACCGACGACGGGCACGCTCAAGGCGATCATACCGACGCTGGCCAAGTTGGAGAGCGCCCGACTCAGGAAAGGGGCGGAGGTCGTCGCGTCGCCCCGGCCATCGAGACCGATCCGGCAGAGGTAGCCGACCAGGATGACGGTCGGGACGGTGATCCCCGGGATGTGAATCGGGAAGTCGCTGAAGGACTGGAACGCGAGCGCGATGCACGAGGCGATCCCCGCGAGCACCATCCCTCGGTCTTCCAGCGTCGTCGTCGCCTTGTACGCCCGAGCGGCGAGCCTGGCGATCCCGCCCATCAGCAGGAGGGTGAGAGCCAGCCCGACGACCCCGGCCTCGACCAGCATCTGGAGATATTCGTTTTCGGCGTGGGAGAAGAAGCGAAGGTCGGCCATCCGGAAGTCGGCATAAGGGGCGGCGGCGACGGCGAAGCTGCCGAGCCCGGTACCCAGGTACGGGTGTTGCAGCCAGACGGGGAAGACGTGGCGCCAAAGCTCGAACCGGACCGTATAGCCGGACTCGGTTAGGTCGAGGATCGACGCCAGCCGGAGGAACGGCGAAACGCTGCCCACGACCAGTAGGAGCAAGGGGACCAGTACGAGGACGGAGCCCAGCCCCTTGAGATAGAAATTCTTCGGCCGGAGGATCACCGCCGCGAGCACGCCCGAGACGATCATGGCGAGGAAACCGCCTCGAGAGTGCGAAAAGAGCATCCCGAAGAGGATCATCCCGACGGCGTAAGCAGGCGTGAGGTAGGCGTAATTCGTCGGGGTGTTGACCACCCCCTTGCTGCCCCAAGCCGCGGGGCCCTTGGAGGCCGCCATCGCCGGACGCTTCTGGCTCGCCAGGATGAGGAACGCCACCGCGAAGCCGACGCCGAGGTTGAGGTACGCCGCGAGGTGGTTATGGCTGACGAACGGGCCGCCGGTGAACCAACCGGTGGTCGTGGGGGCAGTCCGAAGCCCATAGATCTTGCCCTGCCAGGCGAGCGACTGGGCGACGGAGAAGAGCGAGAGGAGCGCGGTGTTGGCGGTGAGTGCGATGCCGAAGCGCCGGAGCGTGGCGAACCCACCCAGGCTCATCGACGCCTGGAAGAGGATCCAGGCACCTGCCAACTGGACCGCGACTTGCAGAGAGGAGTCGGGGTCGAGGCTGAGCGTGTCCGCGGGGCGACCGACCTCGGCTCGTGACTCGCCGATGAGGCGGGACGACTCGCTCGGCGCCAATTCCGCCCGAGACTTGGGGATCGACCGGTCAATCGACTGGATGGTGTGATTCGGAATGGGAGTCGCCTGGGCCAGGGCGAGAAGCCCCAAGCTCGCGATCGCAAGGCTGGGAAGGCAGAAAATCCTCCGGCACCAGCCGCGATTCCATTCGAGGATGAGGTGGAAGAGTGCGAGGAGCGCTACCCCCAGAGCCAGGCCGAACCCGGCCCAAGAGTCGACGGCACCAATGGCCCAGGGGGAGAGACAGGCCAGGGTGAGGACGATCACTTCGGAGCCAATCCTTAGGCTCCGCGTCCAGGTCTCGGATTCGATCGCTCGGGTCATCGTTCGGTTCCAACCGAAGCTCGCAAAGCGAAAAAATGAGCACATTCTTGTCTGACGGATTACTCCAGCCGCTCGACAAGAACGAAACTCATCAAGGATGTTGTCGCCGCCCCTTCACGAGACGACGACACGAGTCGGTCCGGGCGACGGTCGGCGTGGAGCCGGGCCGTCGCGTCGGGCCGGGATGACATTAGGCAGACGCCGTGGCGGCGCGGAGGTAGTTGTTGGTCACGATGGTCTTCAGGTTGTTGTAGGTCGCGACGGTCGACTGAACGCCGGCCGTGAACTGGGCCTGGGTGAGCAGGCCAGCGGCCAAGCCGCGGAAAAGAGCGCGCTGGGCGGCGAGCTCGACCCGGTTGATGTAGTTGATCTCGCGGATGTACGCGCGGGCCAGCGCGTTGATCTGGCGAGGGCTCAGGGCCGTCGCCGAGATCGTGGAGGTGCTGGAGGCCGACACGGAACCGCCCGGGACGGTTTCCAGGATGCCGGCGAACTGCTGCTGCTGCTTCTTGGACGTGGCGGCCTCGGCCGACGTCCCACCAACGAGCCCGAGCACGCCCAAGAGGGCGGCGAGGCCCAGGATTTTTCGAGTCATGGTCATCTGGGGTTCTCCGAGTAGAACTGTGCTGTTTGTCGAGAGGCTGGAGTAATGCTTCGTTGGCTCGGGCCCGGCCCGATCTGATTTAATTGTCAGGAGATTGCAAGCGCTTTGTCAATGTCTTCGGCCATCCATCCACGCCTGCGCGGTGAAAACCAGGGGGACGCACTCCAAGAGGGCGGCGGGTGGATGGCCTGACGGGTGGTGTTGCAAGGGAACCATCAAGTCTCACCAAGAGGATCGGCCGTTGGACGTCAGCATTGCCAGCCGGGATGATCGGGACGCCTCGTTTTCGAGGGCTCAGGGCTGACGTCCGGTGGCCGATGGAATTCGGCAAGGCGTCGGAAGTGGTCGGTCGTGTTGGTTTCGCGTCGGACCCCGACGGGGTGAAGGGAGACCCCTCGGGATTATCGCGGAGGCCTCGACCGGGCGTCACTCCGGCGGCGCTCCGCGTCGGGGCCGTCGCCGAGACGCGGACGGAGCAGGGAGCGAGGACTCAGTAGGCCCCCTTGCAGAGCAGCAGGACGTGGACGGTCCGCCAGATGATCCAGCCATCGGTGCCGATCGACCAGCGATTGATGTAGTCGAGGTCCAGGCGGAGCATCTGCTCGAACCCGACTTCGCTGCGGCCGCTCACCTGCCAGGGGCCGGTCAGGCCGGGGAGGACCTTCAGCCGCTGCGCGAACCCTTCGGAGTCGAACTCCTCGAGCAGGGCGCAGTCGCGGAGCTGGAGCGGACGGGGACCGACGAGGCTCATCTCACCCTTGAGCACGTTGATCAGCTGCGGCAGCTCGTCGAGGCTGGTGCGGCGGAGGATCCGACCGAGTCGGGTGACGCGAGGATCCCTCTTCATCTTGAAGAGGACGCCGCCGTTCGACTCGTTCTTCGCTTCCAGCTCCGCCAGGCGCGCCTCGGCGTCCGTGACCATCGTGCGGAACTTCAGGACCCAGAAGGGACGTCCGCCGAGCCCGAGGCGTTGCTGACGGAAGAAGATCGGGCCGCGAGAATCGAGGCGGATCAGCACCATCAGCAGCACGAACACCGGGCTGATGAGCATCAGGCTCACCGCGGCGGCCGCATAGTCGAAGATCCGCTTGGCGAGCCGCTGGGCCGTCTTCCGATCCGCGACCGCGGCGTCGCTCCCCCTCCATCCCCGACCAATCGTGCTCGCGCCGTGACGGAACGACGAAAGCTCACGACTTGGGATGAAGGGCTGTCGGATATCAGAAGCGTCGGTACTCATTGGGGATGTTCCCTTCAAACTCGTTATTAAGAGGCGGTGGCATCCTGGGGCGGTTGGCGTCTTCATCCCGGGCCGAGTGCTGAGTGCTTGTATGAGAACGTTTTGCCTTGGATTCTTGGATCCGACTCGCCGCACCGCCAGGCGGCCCGTCGTCTCCGGTTCGGTCTTCGGCCGCATTCAGGCGACCGGCGTCGGGATCGTCAAAGGCCGCGCCATCGGGCCCGGGTCATCGATCGCCAACGCCACCGAGAAGCCTTGCCGAAACCTGCTCATCCGCGTACATCTCGTGGCGAGCCATGGTTGACCCGAAGGTCACCTCAACTCGTAGACGCACGCCAATCGAGCACACGTGGTCACGGCTTCTCGGATATCTCAATCAAGAGGAAAACCTTGGGTGCGGTAACCTGGTACAACGACCGGTGACGGTCTTGAACAAGGCTAGAAGAGGAATGCCGATTCCGTGGCGGGAAGTTGGGAATACCGCAAAGTTGAAGTCGCTGATCCGGATCCTGAATCGTCCGGGACGATTTCTCTAAGAGTGCGGTAGCCGAAGGTGATCACCATCCGTGCGACTCAGGCCACGAGGCAGGACTGTCGCAAGGGGGCGATTGGACCCTTTCATCGTTCGGATGAAGGATCCGCCCGAATGGGCGATGGCAATGGGACGGACATTGTCGACAGCATGGTTTCGTCCAAATCCAAGAGCTAAGTTGCCATCCACGTGCAAAATCCCCCTTGACTTCGGACGGAACAAACACCTTCATCGGTGCTCAAATGCTTCGTCGTATTCGTCACCTCCACATGACTCTTTTCAACACCGCCGAGTACGATTAGTGCCGGATTTGGCCGGAGTTAACCGTTTTATCGACAGTGATGGACTCTTCTGTCCATCTTCCTCCCAGACCCAGGCCGTTGTAGCTTATCTCGGTAGGTATGGCCTGTCAACTATGAGTAGGTAAAATCTGCGAAGCAGGCAAAGTGTTTTGATTGTGGAGGAAAACCGTTTGGGGCGAGGATAAACCTTGAGTCAAGGTTCAGTGTCTGCCCGATTTTCCAAGACCCCGAGGATCGAGGCCGACGGCATCCGAGGTCGCTTATTATCGCTGAAACCCTCGGTGCATCCAGGTTGGGGAGGCAACCGCTACCCCACCAACAATAGTCGCGTCTCGTCTGAATATCAATAGTCAAGTTACGTCAATTTTCGTATTGTGCGTAACGGGCGGAAAAATCGGTTTGTAACGTCGAGTTGCGGGCTGTTGGCCAAGGTTCTCCCTCCCTTCGTTTCAACGGTAACCTTCGGAGTGTTCCTTGCCTGACGCCGTTGATTCATCGTCGGGTGGCCATTCGTCGCTTCCTCCGAACATACCGGCCCCCCCGCTTTTCGTGACACCATCACTTCGGTTCCGAAATCCGGTCATCGCGCCGATTGACGGGGGCTCGCCGGTTCTCACAGGCGTCGGGATGGCCTTCGTAGAACAAGTCAAAGGTCGCACTCGAGGGTTTGGGCCTGGGAGGATAAGAATTCGGCAACTCGCATTATTTGGCCGACTGGGAAGGCGTCTCAGGCTCGCTTGGGACGAGAGTGCGCGGGTCGATGAGGGCGATTGCCGTTTTCTTCGGAAGAGACCCGGACTGGGGCTCCTGATGCATCCCCGGTCGAGGAGGGATTGCTTCGGCCCGACGGCTCTGACCAAAATGTAAGGTATGACTCCTCAAACCCCTGTTCTCGGGCTTTGGGAAGTCCTCGGCGAAGTCGCCGTGCCTCGGGAAAAACCGTCGTTGAGTGTGGAACGCCCCAAAATCCCCGCCTGAACGAGGTCTGCGGTGTTCATGCCAAACGAGAGCCCTCAGCCCAACGTCTCGTCTTCGGATCAACCTGAAGGTCGCCCGGCACGAAGGAACGCGGGGGCCCAAAAAGGCGATTTCGACGTTGAGGTCGTGATCGATTTGCCGGTCAAGACTTGGCTCGACGCGGCTCGAAAGGGTTCGCTCGAGGCGTTGGGGTGGGCGTTTGAGGCCTATCGGCCGTACTTGGACCAGACCGCCAAGCAATGGCTAGGGGCCGACCTCGTGGTCAAGGAAGATGTCACCGACGTGGTCCAGGAGACGTTCCTCGAAGCCTTCCGTGATTTCGACCAGTTCCACGGAAACGATCAGGCCGAGTGGAAGTCCTGGCTCCGCCAAATCTTGCTCCACAACCTGTCCCACCTCCAGCGCCGCTACAGGGGCACCGGTAAGCGGCTCCTTAAACGCGAAGTGCCGCTGGCGGTCCTCCAAGGGGCCGGCGGCGGGGGTGGCTTCGATCTGAAGGACGACACGACTTCGCCAAGCGGCCACGCCATGCGCAACGAGGGCAACGACAAACTCCGACGGGTGATCGAACGGTTGCCTGTGCTCGAGCGAGAGGCCTACCTGCTGCGAGCGGAGCGTGGGCTGACTTTCGAGGAGATGGGGCGCGAGCTTAAGGTTACGGCCGTGACCGCCCGGAATCGCTGGCTCAATGCCACGAACCGGCTCTGGGATCAGCTAGGCCTTTCGTCCAGGGGGCGTTGACGCCTCGAGCCCGGCGTTCGGTCGGCCCTAATTCCTAGCGGGCAAGAGGATTAGGCTTGGGCCTGGCCCCGCTCTCGCTCGCCGACCGAGACCCTGGCGACCCCTGAGGTAGGGGACCGCCGGGGTTGTGCCTCGTGGAACTCACGGGGCGAGGTTGCGAATGGGCCCGGGGGCCATATCTCGATTCACGGGCAGGTTTCCGCTTGGCGGGCGGGGCGGCAAGAGTGGGAGCACGTCCCTTGCTTCCCGGGGCCTTGGCGGCAAGCCCCTCGCGAGACGACGGAGGTGATGGCGTCGAGGACACGGCCCCCGTGGTCGTTCGGGGCGAGATCGCGACCCTCGGTGCATCGACTCGCGACGGTGCGGGGGGGCTGGTCGTGAGGACCGGACCCTTCGGAGTCGAGTGGCTCATCGCCGTCCTTTCCTTCAAGGGTGTCGACGACAGCGACTTATTCTTGGGCTGGAAAATCAGGTACGGCTGATAGGTGCGGCGAGGGCGATCGGTCGGGAGCCCTTGCGCCTTCTCCGCGATGAGAGTGGGCTCCGGGGGGGGAGGGGCCATGTCCCCTTGCCCGGCGCGTCGGAGCACGGTCGCCGCGTTGCAGCCCGGTTGGAAGATGAGATAGGGTTGGGGCGTCCTCGCTCCCTTCGGGGATTCGAGCACGCGCGCCGCCGGTGCGGAGGCGGTTGCGGCTGTTGACTCGGGACGGGCGATTGCGGCCGGGGATTTCGCCAGGGCTCCCGTCGATGCGTTGGCTTTGAAGAAGAGGTAGGATCGGCCTCCAGGTGCGGGCTTGAGGGAAGCTTCCGCAGGTGGAGGGGGCGTTGGCACGGCAACGGCCGGGTCCTTCGCCGAGGTTTTCGCGACAACGGCGGGGGCCTCCTCTGAGGGCCGTGTCGTCGCGGCCACCGGCTTCGTCACACGCGATTTCGCCGAGAAGAAGAGCCCGGAACCGACGCCGCTCCGTGCGTCCGGCGTGGATCTGATGACGGATTCCAAAGGAATTGTCGGGGGCGGAAGCGAGGGCTTAACCCTCTCCTCGACCCGGGGCGGTGCGGGTTCGGTAGCCCGGGCCGGCAGGGCTCCCAGGGTCCATCCGATTCCCAGGACGGCCAGGAAGACTCCCACGACATCGGGGGAGGCACGCCGATCCTCTCGAAACCTCAAGGCGCGAGAGGCCTTTGGCCGTCTCATGGGTCCCTCCTCCGGGGACGCCTCGGACTCTCCGATTGGGCGCCCGATCCTCGATCGCGTCCCTTCAATCCATGGAAGGGAATGTGTCATCCCCACCCCTGGGTTTGGGGTGGTCGGCCTGGCTACGACGGAGTAGGACCCCCGATCCGGCGGTCCTTCGCGGGATGGCCCGGCTCGCGTTAACGAATATCGACGGAGGCCCGACCGATCCCGAGGGACTCGGAGGAGAGGTCCGGCGCGACTTCGACGCCGCTACCGAGGCCAATGGGGGTCGGTGAACCTTGCCTTGAATCATCGGAATTGTCCGCGTCGCGAGTTGAGAGAAGCGGGGATTCCGTCAACTTCGCCCCGTCTCCTTGAATTCTTAATTCCCAGGGAGATCCCAGATCCATGCACACGTGACCGGGGCTCCGGGGACTTTGCAGATCCGGGCGGCGGAGTTGCCGGATCGGAAAACATCGTAATCAGGGAAAATGTAGATGTCATGAAGCAAGTGTGCGGCGCCGGGCGTCCTCGACGCTCGAGACCCGGGCGAGTGGGGCCGGTTTGGGGCGGGGCGCTCGCGTCGGGGGATGGGGGCGTTATCCTTGAGCGAGTCGACATCTCGGCCGAGGGAGGTCCTCCGGCCGAAGACTCCAGGACTCAGGCAGAGGTCATCATGACGAAGCCCACCCCGGAAGCGTTCCTGCCCGGCCAACTCGTTGAGCTGGCCCTCGCCGTGGTCAAGGCCGACCGATTCCCGTATCTCGCCACCTTGGACGGAGACCAGCCGAGGCTCCGCCCCGTCTCGCCCGTCCGTACCGACGGCTTCACCGTGTACGTGGCGAACCTGAAGGACTACCACAAGACGGCGGAGATCGCCGCCAACCCCAAGGTGGAGCTCGGCTACCTCGACGAGCACCACGATCAGGTCCGGATCACCGGGGTCGCCGAGGTCGTCCAGGACCCCGCCATCCTCCATGAGATCTGGGACAGCAATCCGCTGCTCCGCCAGTACCTCGGGTCTGTCGACAACCCCGCTCTCGTGCTCTACCGGATCCGGCCGGCCCGGGTGCGCTACATGAAGGAATGGGCCCTCGAATATGTCGAGGTCCCGCTCGAGGCGTGAGGGCTCGGGTCAGGGCCCTCGATGGCGGCTGTTTCCGAGGACTGGTGACGCGAACCCCGGGGCAACTCCTCGGGGTCGATTTGCCTTTATTCATCAACTGAATTAATTTAACGAAACGGATGCCCTTCGGCATGACTCGTGCGAGGCCTGCGTTCCGTTCGCAGGCCGGTGACTGGATGATCGGAAGGCTCTCCTTTGATAAATCCGCGCGGGAAACGCCTCGGGATCCTCCTCGGGGTCCTGGCCGTCGCCTTCCTCATGGGCCTGGGGTTGGCTCGTCGGATCTCCCGTCGGACGGGCCCGCCGGATCTGAGATCGGAAGGGGCGTTCCGGTTCCCGCAGTCGCGGGCCAAGGTCCTCTGCAACGACCCTTCCCTGCGGGTCTCTTGCTGGAACGACGCTTCGACCCTGTATCTCCAAACGATCGTTTGGGACGACAAGGGCGATGCGCCCGGTGCGACGGGGGATGGCCGTCCCGTCGGGAACCGGGCGACGTTCAGCCTGGAGGTCCAATCCAAGGGCAGGGCCCCCTCGTTGCGCCACCTGTATTACTCCCTGAATCCCTGGCCGGATATGCCCGGCCTTTATCGTTGGCTTCGCCTGGGGCGACGCTCCGCCGGGCTCACGACTGATACCGGAGGGCGGGGATCGATCCGATATGTCCGGGCGCTAGGGGCGAAGGAACCGGTTCGGGTCGACAGCGTGCTCATCCCTCTGTCCGAGTTGGAGGCGAAGACGGGGGATACCGTTTGGCTTTCCTACCGAGGCGACACCCCGAGTCGGAGCAAGTCGGTGACTTGCTCGGTCGGTCCGTCGTCGGGGGAGGCCGACGGTGATCGGCCGACCGACGCCTATCAGGGGTTCGTCTTGTCGGATACAGCGGAGAGGTTGAACCGCGACTCCTTCCCGGATGGCCGGAAAGACCCGGCGATGCCCACCGCGAACGCCTTCACCCCGCTTCCGGCGGTCGGGGGTCGTCCTCCGACGATCTCCGCCGAGGCCTGGCTCAACGTCGACCGGCCGCTCCGACTCGAAGATTTGCGAGGAGACGTGGTCCTCGTCGAGTTCTGGGCGTCCTGGTGCAAGCCGTGCCTGGAGGTGATCCCTCGCCTCAACGCGCTCCACGAAGCCTATGCGGCGAAGGGCCTTCGGATTCTGGCCCTGACCGCGCAGGGGCAGGGTCAGGTCAAACAATTCCTCGAGCGGGCGCCGATCGAATTCGCCATCGGGACCGGAAGCCGCTCGGCAGGCGCTTACGGAGTCGAGGGGATCCCGCATTATTTCCTGATCGATCGTGGCGGGATGCTGATCTGGCAGGGGACCGAGGTGGATCGCAATTTAGAGTCTCGAGTTGCGGGAGCCCTGGGGCTGGAGTCGGCCAGCGGTAAGGTCATCAAGTCGGGTGTTGGCGACGAGACGTCCGTCGGTGCGGGTGTCTTCGGCGACGCGGATGCGCTGCTCATCGACCTGGAGGCTCGCGGCCAATCCGCGGTCGCGGCGAATTTGGCCGGCCAACTCTCGAGGGCGACACGCGAACTGGCCCATGATTCCCCGCGGCCGGGAGGTCAGGTCGTCTTTGGCCGAGTGGTCGTCGACGGGCCGGACGACCCCCGGGTCGTCTCCTCGCCGGTGCGAGTCCTGGATGGGGGCTATTTCGTGACGGTTCTGACCCCAAAATCCCCGCCACTCCGGTTCCAACTCCGTGGCTACGAGCCCGTCGACGTTCGGCCGAAGGGACTGTTGGGATCGATCGAGGACCTGGGACTCGTCGAGCTCAAACCCCTCGCCAGGGGCGGTGAAGCGAGACCTTAGGGCGGTGTACGTTCGAGTGGCCTCTCTTCGATTCAAGCCCGAAGCGAAGCGCAAGCGAGTGAATCCTCTTCGATTCCTCGCGTGGAAATCGATTCGCTTGCGCTTCGGGCTTGTAAAAGTCATTCCGCGGGAGCCATCGGGTGGATGCAATCCGACCGTGATCCGCTCCAACGTGGCTCATCGTTGCGGCCCAGCAGTTTGACCTTTCCCAACCAAGGCTTCGTTTCCGTATGGCGAATGAAACCCTCCGGGATGCCGTCGCGAGTTCAAGGGAGTCGGTCATCCCTTGGTTGCTGGATTCGGATCCTTCGATCCGTTGGCAGGTCATGCGCGATCTCCTGGGGGAATCCGTCGAGGCCGTCGCCCTCGAGCGGTGGCGTGTGGCCGTCGAGGGGTGGGGCTCGCAACTCCTCGACCGTCAACGACCGGACGGCCGTTGGGGGGATGGGACGTTGGCGCCTCAGTGGCAGTCGACCTTATGCTCCCTGGTTGTGCTGAAAGACCTGGGACTCGAGCCCTCATGCGAGCGGGCCCGCAGGGCGGTTGGGCTCGTCCTGGATCGGGTTACCTGGGGGCCGGAGTTCGGCGATTCGCCATTCTTCGAGGGGGAGGTCGAACCCTGCATCAATGGCCGGGTCCTTGCCCTCGGCTCCTATTTCGGCCACGCGAGCGTCCCGCTGGTCGAGCGGCTCGTCGGCGAACAACTCGCGGACGGCGGGTGGAATTGCGAGGCCGAGCGGGGCTCGTCGCGCTCGTCATTCCACACCACGATCTGCGTCCTGGAAGGATTGTGGGAATACGAGAAGGCGAACGGTGTCGTGGCGGAGGTGACGGCCGCTCGGGCCCGGGCCCATGAATACCTCCTGGAACGCCGGATGTTTCGCCGGCTGTCGACCGGCGAGGCGATCAAGGACCGGAAGGGGAGTCACGACTGGACCTGCTTCACGTTCCCGACGACCTGGCACTACGACGTGCTGCGGGGCCTGGACTACTTCCGACGCGACGGGGTCGCGCCTGACCCACGGATGGCCGAGGCCATCGGCATCGTGGCGGAAAGGCGACTTGAGAATGGCCGTTGGGCGCTCGACGACCCCCACTTCGATCCGGTCGGCTTCGCCATGGAAGGCGGACCTGGAGTGTTGAGCCGCTGGATCACGCTCCGCGCTTTGACCGTCCTGGATTGGTATGCGATGAGGAGTTGATTGTGAGGATATAAAATGTGAAAATAAATAGGATCTTAAATTTAAAAATTTGGATTGCTGTGGTTCCTGTGCGGGCGCGTGGAGTCGCTTGCGAATGTGCCGCACGGCACGTATCTTGAGAGGGACTCGAAATCCACTCCTGTCGGAGGTCGACGCTGCTCGGCCCCGGAATTCAGGGAGTGTTTCGAGTGTTTTTTTGACCTGTTTGAATGAAAATGTCCGAGTGTGACTGGGTCAAGGGTCGATTGTCTGGCGGGAGGCCGTAGGGATCCCGCATCGGTGCTCCGACCGCGGTTCCTCGCGCCTTGCCCTGCGGCCAGGAGACTCGTCCCATGCGCTTGGCCTGTCCCGTCCGACTCGCCCTCGTCGTGCTGATCGCCACGACCGCGGCCCGAGGCGAGGAGCCGCTCCCGGCATTCCGGCCTTTCGGCGCCGCGGTGGTCGACATCACGCCGGATTATCCGATCCGACTGGCGGGGTATTCGAGTCGCACGACCGAGTCGGACGGGGTCGTGAACCGGCTTAAGACCAGGACGCTAGCGATCGGGGCCGACGAGGCCGAAGGGTGTCCGGCCGTGATCATTGCGGTGGACAACGTCCTCGCGTGGGGGCAGGGGCCTGTCGGCTTCGCGGGTAGCCGTCGCGTCCTGAAAGACGGGCGCTGGGTCGGCTTCGGCCTGAACCCGAACGGGCCCGTGGACCAGGCCCTGCCGATCTTGAGGGTCACCGACCCTGCGGGCAAGGTCCGGGCACCGTTGTCGGCTCCCCCCGCTCCCGCTCGACGACCCTCAAAGGCTCTCGGGGTTGACATCATGGGGGCGCAGCTCCTCAGCGTCGTGTGTTTGTTACTGACTCAGGTCGACAGAGAGCCGGCGTTCCTCCACACCAATCGCGGCCCGTTCCACATGAGCGCCGGCGACCTCGACGGGGATGGCTTCCCCGACGTCGTCATCCCATGCCGAGGGGAGCTGGGGTTTCCGAGCGACGAAATACCGGCGAACGACGTCCTCACCGTCTTCCTGACCGAAGGGAAGCCGGCCCCTCGTGTGCGCAAGGACTTTCGGGTTGGATTCGGGCCCTATACGGGGCTCGTCGACGACATCGACTCCGACGGCCGGATGGACGTGGTCGTCGCGAACTTCATGTCGACCGACGGGCGAGACCTCTCGATCCTCTGGGGGAGCGGCGACGACCGGCTCCTCGCGCCGGTCGACAACCTCCGGATCGAGGGGGCGCCATTTCCGTACGACAAGAACCTCACGGTCGCCGGCAAGCCGAGATACGCGACCCCGGGCCTGACCTCCGTCGCGACCCTCGACGCCGATCGTGACGGCAAGCTCGACCTCGTCGCGGTCGCCTGGTCCAGCGACTTCTTCATCGTCCTGCGCAACAAGGGGAACCGCTCGTTCGAGCAGCGGACCTTCCCCCTCCCGCCCGGCCCGCGTGACGTCGCGGTCGCCGACTTCTCCGGTGACGGGATCGCCGACCTCGCCTTCACGATGTACTCTTCGAATCTCGTCGAGGTCTGGAAAGGAGACGGCAAGGGGGGATTCTCGCATCAGCAGACGTTTCTTTCTCAGGGCATGACCCCTTACCACATGAAGGCCGGGGATATCGACCGCGACGGCCGCCCGGACCTCGTGGTGGGCAATCGCGGGCCGTCCGACAACGTGGCGATCTTCCTGAACGAAGGGGCCTCCTTCCGATTCGTCGGCGGGGTCTCCCCGGAGACCCCGAAGCAGGGGGAGGCGACCGCCGACGAGATCCGCGACGTCCTCCTGTACGACGAGGACGGCGATGGCCTCCTCGACCTCGCGGCCGTCTGCCACCTCTCCCACAAGGTTGCACGCTGGCGAGGCACCGGCTCGCGCGCCTTCGGGAAGGCGTTCGCCGATCGTCGGCTCGACGAGTTCCCCGGCAAAGGGCCGAGGTCCCTCATCGCGATGCCGAACGGCCTCGGCGTCGTCTTCTATGAGTCGGACGAATTCGCCATCGTCCCGTTTCGGCGAGACGCCTCGAAGGGTCGTGAGTAGGCCCATCCCCGTGATGTCTCGGCCCCCGTCCCGGATTCGCGAGGTGAGGCGGAGGGGAGGGGAGGGAAGGGGGGCGACTTGACCCCGTCGGCGCGATCGAATACTTCTGGTAGCCCCCTTTTGAAATTGATCCCCGAGGCTTCGCGAAAGGAGTCGCCAACCGTGCGACAGACAGGTCGATTGGGTGGGGCATTGATGTTGGCCCTGGCATTATTCGCGGCCCCGGCGTTCGCCCAGCGGCCGACCTCGGCTTCGGGGCCGGCAGTCCCGAAAGGGGTGCGGTTCGAGAAAGACGTCGAGTACGCCAACCCCGACGGTCAGCACCTGCAACTCAACCTCGCGCGTCCCGACAAGGTCGAAGGCCTCCGCCCGGCGGTTCTCTGCATCCACGGCGGAGGATTCCGCGCCGGGACTCGACAGTCGTACGACGCGTTGTGCCTCCAACTCGCCTCCCGAGGATACGTCGCCGCGACGGTCACCTATCGATTGGCGCCGAAGTACCAGTTCCCGGCCGCCGTCCACGACGTGAAGGCGGCCGTTCGCTGGCTCCGCAGCCACGCCAGCGACTACCAGGTCGACCCGGACCGCATCGGGGTGACCGGAGGTTCGGCCGGCGGCCACCTCGCCCAGTTCCTCGGCGTGACCTCCGACGTCGAGGACTTCGAGGGGAGCGACGACCCCGGGGTCTCGAGCAAGGTCGCCTGCGTCGTGAACTTTTACGGGCCGAGCGACTTCACCAAGTCCTACGGCAAGAGCGTCGACGCCGCCGAAGTCCTCCCCCTCTTCCTCGGCGGCAACCTCGAGCAGGCCAGGCGCCGCCACATCATCGCCAGCCCGCTCTCCTGGGTCACCCCCAACGCCGCCCCCACCCTCTGCATCCACGGCACGAAAGACCCCTACGTCGCCCACGAACAGGCCGTTTGGATCGTCGATCGCCTCAAGTCCGTCGACGTCGAGGCCCAACTCCTCAGCCTCGAAGGCGCCGGCCACGGCTTCAAGGGAGAAGACGCTAGGAAATCGGATCATGCTATGTTTGAATTTTTCGATCAACACCTGAAGGCCAAGGCGAGCCCCACGGCTGAGGCTCCGAGTCGCTGAGGCCAGCACGTCCGATTGGTCCGTCAACCAGCATCGCCGCGGAAGGGTATGCCGAGGCTAGGCCAGCCTACAGGAGAATAGTACGTCGGTAAGCTGACGAGTACCGATGACGGCGTGTTCACTGTCCGGCCGAGACCCGACCACTGAGCGATGTCGAACTCTAACTCGCTCCGCCGTCGCAATGCTTACCATTTTCGCAAAGGCGCAATGCATCCACGCAGACGTTTCGGGATTTGGATCAATTTTGCATTCAGGGGAGCACCTTTTAGTGAAGACTTGTGCAGTCGTCGTGGTTGGCGTAGGATAAAGGGCGTTATCCGACTCCAAGTAGGGTAGGGGTTTTCAGAAGAGCAGGAGACTTCAAGAGGATAGGGAACAACGTCTGTAATCCCGAATTAAGGGATCAAGTTATTCAGTTCTATCCTTCCTTTTGCTTGGACCGAGAAGGTTATCTCGGCAATGACAAGACGTTCTTTCTTCCCACAGATGATTTGTATTTGCTTGGAGTTTTGAACGCTCCACTCCTCTGGTGGCACAACTGGCGGTATTTTACACACCTTAAGGACGAGGCCCTTTCTCCGATGGGCTACATGATGGAGAAGCTTCCCATCGCCCGCCCGAGCTGCGAAGTCCGCTCGCTCGTAGAGGGAGCCGTAAGCCGTCTTCTCAACATTTCGAGTTCGCATCAGAGAACACGAATAGACGTTCTCGACTGGCTTAGGGTCGAGCACGAAATCTCCGAACCCACAACGCGGCTACAGAGCATCATTGGTCTCGATTCGGACGCATTCATCGCCGAGGTAAGGAAGGTCCGCGGCAAAAAGAAATCGCTCAGCTTAGCCGCTCTCAAGAGTCTTCGCGAGGAGCACGCGAACACCATCATTCCCGCTCAGACTCTCGCCACCGAGGCCCGGGCCCTTGAGCAACAGGTGAGCGACCTCGTAAACGCGACATACAGCCTTACTTCCGAAGACGTTCGACTTATGTGGGAGACCGCCCCGCCGCGAATGCCCGTCATCCGGCCTGAACACTGACGGCTCTTCAGATTTTCTAATTGCAAGCCTCCTCGCACCCGAACGTTGGCCATCCCAAGACGTGGGCGTTTCGGCGTGAATGAGGTTTCATAAACGCAGAGGACCCAACGGTCGCCGTGGGCCCTCTTCGTCTCGAATGAACTTGTCGCTCAGTAGCTTTCGATTTGGTCAGCACTCATTCCGAGTCGCCTCTCAATCGCTTCTAACGTCTTCCCGTGAGGCCTTTCGACGTTGCCACGCTCAAGGCGAGCAATCGTCTTCGAGGCGAGCGGAGCGAAATCACTCCGCTTCAAGCCTTTCTGCAAGCGAACCCGCCGGAGCGAAGCTCCGAACGACTTGTCTTCAGCGAGACGTTCCTTTTTCAGCTTCTGACGATAGGCCGGGTCGAACTCGTAAAGGATGCCATCAGCGGACGCCTCATAGCTCCCCAGAGCGACCGTGTGCCCGTAATCAGCAAAGGCGAGCTTTGAGAAATCAGGCTTCGTCCCATCTCCAGAGGGATTGAAGTAGGCAAACGGAACGACGAGCGTCGAGAGATTGCCCCGGACAAGAGCAATCGTCTTGCCTTGAGTGTCCGCAGCTCCTCCGATGAATCGCTCCGCCGCGTCCTTCCCGCTTAGCACCGTTGGAATCTCTTCTCTCGGAAGCCACGTGTATCCGGGAATCGCTCCGATGACGCGTTCGAAGAGCCCTGAGAGGGTCGGAACGCTTTCCGGCCGCGGAGGCTCCAGAGTCAGAAGGTTTCCCATGCGGGTCCCGCGACCGAGCTTCAAGCCTTCCTTCACCAGGTCGTCAGTCGAGCTTTGGCGATACGACACATAGACCCGCTGCTTCGGAGCCTCTCGGACGAACATGGTCAGCTCAGACGAGCGACGGCAGACGTAAACGCCAGAAGGAGCGACTGTTACGTTTGAACCAACAAGAACCCACCGGCCCGTGTGCTGGGTCTGCTTAACGGCCCCCCGAGTGTCTGTCTTCGCTTTAGTTGCCATCGTCTTCGCCTTCCTCGCCCGAGACTGGGTTGGTTGGGTGCTTCGCGTCCCAGGCGTCACACAAGGTTTACCAATCGTCTTTGTCGTCGAGAATCCTCTTCACATCCGGATCGATGTCCTTCCACCGACCGCCCGGAGGTACAATGAAATCTTTATCTCTCAATCCAATACGCCAGACTTTCTCGCGACAGATCAGGGTAAGGTGTGGGGGCTCAAGTCTTTCGTTATCGTAAATCTTGATCTTCCAGCCTTGGTCCCGAAGTTTCTTCGAGAGCCTTATTGGATCCGGCATCCTCCCCCCTAATGAGCTATTGTGTCCCTTTTGTCGGTTGACGTAAAGAGGACATTTTTTAGTCCCGCGTTTTGGGCCAGGTTCTCGAAACCCGAAGGCCTCGGTAAATCTTGTCGCTCGAGCCTCAAAATCCTACTCGGTAACCCTTTGGGTATCGACGAGATAACTCGAGGCTCTTTTGACGATCCTGGTGATTGCGACGAACCCTCGCACTCGACGCGCTGATCATGCGGAAAGGTGGATGTTTCGGCATTGCAAGAACGCCGAGGGGCTTCGAACTGTGGAGGGGCATTGGCGGTTCGCCGCGAGCGGCCGCGTTGGGGAACGGTAGGGATCGCGAATTTCTCGACGATCACGAAGACTCGGGAGCGTCGAGGATGGCCTGGATCGTCCGCTCGAGGAGGGGGAGGCCACCGAACTCCATGCCGAGGGAGCGGAGCTTGGCGGTGACGATCTCGTGTTTGGGGGCGGGGGAGGAGCCGATGATGGCGCCCTTGGCGCCGGAGAGGTGCTTGGCGATCGAGGCGACCTCGAACTCGGAGACGTAGCGGTCGTAGCCGTTGTACGATTCGCCCGCGATGCCCTCGGCGGAGAGGAGAAGATGGGCGGCGCGGGCAACGTCGGCGGCGTGGACTTCCTTGCCGCCCTTGCGGCAATCGACGTCCTCACCGCGAGCGACGGCCTTGATCAGGTCGAACCACTTGCTTTCTCGCGCGGGGCGGGCGAGGCCGTAGATTCCCGTCGGGCGGAGGGCGCAGATGGCGTCGCCGAGGCCGAGGCCGTAGCTCTGGACGAAGGCTTCGATGGCGGCTTTTGAGGCCCCGTAGTGGGTGGTCGGTCGGGTCGGGTGGTTCTCGTCGAGCGGGCGGTCGTCGAGGATTCGCTCGTGGACGGCGCCGGTGGAGATGAACACGAATCGCCCGACGCCTGCGGCCCTGGCGGCCTCGATGAGGCGGATGGTGCCGACGACGTTGGCCTCGACGAAGGTGGGGAGATCCCCCTCGGCGCCTCGGAACCCCCGGCCGGGCCGGTCGAGGGCGGCATGGATTACGGCGTCACATCCTTCGACCAGCGGGAGTGCGGACTCGGCGTTGACCAGGCTGCCGGGAATCCAGGTGATGGCGTCGCTGGAGAGTTCCGGGCCGCTCCGGTCGCTCGAGGGTCGGAACCAGGCCTGGACTTGGTGGCCGTGGCCCACCAACTCGGCCACGAGGTAGCGGCCGAGGAAGCCCGAGGCGCCCGTGACGGCGATCCGCATCGGAAGACTCCCTGGTATGTCGGGGGAGAGGAGGCCTTGGTTTGATTCGGAGCCTGTCCCGAAAGTCGTGTCCAGAAACCCGGTCTATTTTCAAAACCGGGTTTCTGTGCGATCCGCAACGAATCTGCGCGAGGGGATGTCGGCGTCGAGCGGGTCAGAAACCCGGTGTTGAAGAAAACACCGGGTTTCGAGACAGTCACTCACCTCACTTCACTTCGCCAGGAGCGCCCGGGCGCCGTCGACGACCTTGTCCCACTGGAAGGCCGGACCGGGGTCGACCTTGTTGGTCTGCACGTGGTAGTGGCCGAGGAGCCCCTGGTACGAGTCGAAGTCGGCGTCGGGGAGTTTGCGAGTGATCAAAGCCCCGGAGGTGTCCTTCGGGTAGTCGCACTTCATCTTGGGGAAGACCGTGCAGAGGGTCGCCGTGAGCTTGATCAGGGCGTCGTATTGCTGGGGGGTCAGGTCGTACTGCTTGAGATCCTGGCCTTGGATGTTCCCCGTGATCGGCTCTGGGCGGCTGGGGTGGAGGGTTGTGCCTTTGCTTTCGGCCTGCTTCTCGGGGAGGAACAGAGTGGTCTTGCCGTCGCCTTCGCGCTTGTACCACTCCGCGAACGGGTTCTTGCCGTCGACGGGGTAGGCACCGACATTGGCGATCTCGATGCCGATGGAATGGGCGTTGGCCTTGGTCGCGTGCCAGGCCCCTTCCTTGAGGTCGAGGGTCTGGTAGATGGTGCCGTCGAGGTCGAGCATGAAGTGGACGCTCAGGCCTCGATTGTCGTGGAGGATCTTGTAGCAGGTCTGGCTCGTCCCCGCGGCGTCGAAGTGGATGACGAACTTGTCGACGACGTCGCGGAGCAGGGGAAGGTCCCAGCCGCCGCCGCGAACCTGCTCGCGCTGGTCCGGGGTGAGCGTGACCTTGCGTTGGCTGTAGCGGTTGGGCGAGCGGTCCCCTTCGTCCTTCTTCCACGCGGCCTTTTCGATCGGGCCGAATCGGCGGTCGACGCGATAGGCGTCGTATCCGTTCGGATCCATCCACAGGACGACGGGTGTGGTGGTGTGGAAGAGTTGGCCGCAGACGACGATCTCGTCGCCCCGCCGGGGGATCGCCTCACCGACCTTCGGGTCGGCCAGGGCGACTGCGCCGGTGAGCAGGAGGACGAGGCCGAGGCTGACGCCAATGCCCTGGCGGCCCAGGTGGGTCGAGATGCGGGTCGGACGTGTCATGGGGGCAGGGCCCTTCGCTGGGATCTACGCGGGTATGAACACCTGCGAGTCGATCTTGCCGGAGATCGGGGGGCGGCAGGCCGGCGCGAGGCGGCGTGCCGAAGACTCTCAATAAATCTTAAGCTTACCGGAGTGGGCGAATCCAGCCACCAGGCTCGGCGAGCCGCTCGCGAAAGTCGGCCAGCGTGGCGGATAGCGGGCGCATCAGCCCGGGGAGCCAGGAGTCGAGCCGAGGGATGAGCAGCCCGCCGTTCAAGGGTCTGGGAGCCCCCTGGCCGAGCTCGGCGGTCGTCCTCCCGACGATCAACGATGTGTCGAGCCCGAAGGCTTCGGCCAGCGACCGGGCGAATTGGACGCGGTCGACGACCTCGGGGCCGGCGACGTGGACGAGCCCCGAGCGGCGGTCCTCGGCGAGACGTACGGTCGCGAGGGCGACGTCCGGGCCGTAGCTCGGGCTCGAGACCTGGTCCGACGGGCACGTCAGCGGCTTCCCCTCGCCGAGGGCCTTGGCCAACTGATACGAGAAGTTCTTGCCTTGCCGCTCGGGTCCGAAGACCCAGGAGGTCCGGGCGACCAGGGCCGCCGGGCCGAGCTCCTCGATCAGGGCGACCTCCGCCTCGCGTTTGGCCTGGCCGTAGGCCGAGAGGGGGTTGGTCGGCGACTCTTCGTCGTAGGGGCCTGCGTGGCCGTCGAAGACGTAGTCGGTCGAGAAGTAGACGAACCGGGCCCCGGTCTCGAGGGCCGCGCGGGCCAGGTTCATCGGTTGCTCGAGGTTCGCCGCGCGGGCCTTCGCCGGATCCCGTTCGCAGCCGTCGACCCAGGTAAACCCGGCCGGGTAAAAGACCACGTCCGCCCGCTGCTTGCGGAGCCAATCCGCCGCGCCCGCGAGGTCGGCGGCGTCGAGGGGCTCCAACCCGGGGAAGGCGGTCGTGGCATATGTCCCCACCGTCGAATGCCCGCGCTCCTCGAGCGTCCTCAGCAGCCACCCGCCGATCTGTCCCGACCCGCCGATCACCACCGCCCGCATCGACGCTCCGTCGCTCATGATCATCCTCAAACGGACATGGGAGGGGAGGGAGATCCACCACAAAGGCACAAAGGTTAATTGAAGAAAGTTTTGAAAGCTGAATTCAAAAACTCTCTTCTTTGTGTCTTTGTGCCTTTGTGGTTAATCGGTCATGGCTTTTGCGAGGCTCAATGGAAGCCCTTGCGGCGGGCCTGGCTGTAGCGTTGGAGGGAGTCTTCGATGATGGGGAGGGCGAGCTCGGCCGGCTGGAACTCGTCGACCTCGACGGTCTTGCCTTCGAGGTATTTGTAGTCCTGGAAGAACCGGCGGAGCATGGCCAGTCGGTGCGAGGGGAGCTCGGCCGCCTCGCGGAAGCTGTTGAATTCGGGGTCGCCGACGGCGACGGCCAGGATCTTGTGGTCGCGCTTGCCGCTGTCGACCATCGTCATCAGCCCGATCGCGCGGGCGGTGACCAGGGTCATCGGCGCGACCGCCTCCTGGCAGAGGACCAGGACGTCGAGCGGGTCGTCGTCCTCGGCGTAGGTCTGGGGGATGAACCCGTAGTTGGCCGGGTAGTAGACGGCCGAGTAGAGCACTCGGTCGAGTCGGAGGAGGCCGGTCCGCTTGTCGAGCTCGTACTTGACGCTGGACCCCATCGGGATCTCGACGAGGGCGTTGAACTCTTGGGGCAGGTGCTCGCCCGGTGTCACGTCATGCCAGGGATGCAACTTGGTTTCCTCATCGTATTCGAGTTCAAGGCCGGCGCCGGTCGTTGGACAACCAACCGATCAAGGACCGAATTGTACCATACCCCACCGACCCGGGCCACCGGGCGTGTCTCCTCCAACCCGCCCCGGCTTCGCTGTTTGCGGGGACGGCGTTGAATGAACAATCGCCCGAGCGCCGAGGGGTGGTCAGCGGATGACCTTGCGGCTGAAGGCGACGATGAACAGGCCCCAGAGCAGGGTCCCCAGGAGCGACTCGGCGATCAGCGCGAGGTTCATCCACCCCTTGGCCGCCCCTCGGATGTCGCCGAAGCCCGAGGTGAAGGTCGAGACGCTCGTCAGAGCGGCGATCATCAGCCGGTTCGCGAGATCGTCTTCCTTGCCCGGAAACGGAGGATTCTCGACGTAGAGCGAGTGGATCCCCAAGGCATAGATCGCCGCGAAACCGAGCATGATGATCAGGGCCGCGCAGACCGCCCGCAGAGGGTTGGTGCCGTAGCCGCATCCGTGGTCGAGGAAGAGCCAGTCGGCGTACTGCGCGAGCTTCGTCCAGGGTTGGCGCCACGAGCGGACCTTGGCCCGTCGCTGGTTGACCTTGAAGCGGTAGAAGGCCCAGTCTTCGCGGTCGTAGTGGTGCAGACCCTGGAAGACCCGCTTGAGGAAGGCGTACTCATGCGTCGCCTGGTGGCAGTCGCCGGCCTCCTCGCTCGCGATCCGCCCGGCGAGCTGCTCGGTCCGGATCAACACTTGCTCGGCCAGCGCGTTCGTGAACGCGAACCGTTGTTTCTCACCTTGCTCGATGAGCTCGAGGTAGACGAAGTCGTGCAGCTTGGCCTTCGAGAGGTCGAGGAGCCCCTCGAAGCGCGTGTGGTCCGCCTGCCACTTCTTCTGGACGGTTGCCCCGCGGAAGAGGACGTTCCCCTGGAACCGGGACTTCGTCAGGATGAACCCCTGGTCGACGTGGATGCTCCGGAAGTCGGCCTCCTCGGCGAATTCGCACTCCTTGAACTCGACCCATCCGAGGAAGTGGGCCTCCCAGAACCGGGCTCGGCCTTCGAACCGCGAGGCTTCGACGTGGAACTTCCCGCGGTACCGGGTGTTGTCGCACCGCAGCGGGCCGCGGACCACCATGCCTCGGAAGATCGCCCGGATGAGGGTCGAGCCCCCCAGGTCCAACCCCTTGGCGAACTCGCTCTTGCGGCTCGCCTTCGGGCGGTCGAGGGTGCAGAACTCGAACGAGACTTCCTGGGCGAAGGTCGCCTTCTCGATGACGAGCTCGACGAGCGTGACCCCCTTCATGCGTACGGGTTGATCGAAGGCCCCCTTGAGCTTGAGGCCGACGATCCGGACGTTCTGGATGAGCTCGCCCCGGCGGATCTTCTCGATCGCCTCGGCGGGGGGCATCGTGGGTTTCGACGACGTCCCGGCGGGCTCCGGCGCACCACCTTCGTCGCTCGACTCGACCTCGGTCTCCAACGGCTCCATTTCCGACATATCCATGGCAGTGGCCCGAAAGTCTCGATGCATGTGAATTCAGGAGCGATTCGTCGCCGCGGCGCCGATCTTGTCGCGAGGGGCTAAAACTCCGCGGAAGCGTTCGGGAAGACGGCCCTGGCCTCGTCGACCAGCGATTGGTATCGGCCTTCGTAGCGGGTTGCGAAGTGGATCAAGACCAGCTCCTCGACCTCGGCAAGTTGGGCGAGCTCCCCGGCGGATGTCGCGGTCATATGACGGTATTTTTCGGCGAGCGTCGCCTGGGCCTCGCTATAGAACGAGTCGCAGTAGAGCCTCCGGGCCTTGCGGGCGAGCCGCACGAGATGGGGCCGGCATATGTCGCTCCAGGCGGTGTCGGTCACGTAGGCGATCCGCCGCTCGTCGGGGCCGGCCGACTCCACCAGCGCGAACGCGAGGCAGGGGACCGTGTGGTCGACGTGCGCCGCCTCGACCCGCCACCCTTTGGCCTGGTGGATCACCGGCCCGTCGAGCGGGGTTTCCGTCAGCTCCGGCTCGGGGAACTGCTTGGAGCACTCCAGCGCGGCCGATCGGATCCGGCCTTCGAGGACCTCGTGGACGTCCAGGACGATCTTCTGGAACGGGAAGAACGGGTACTCGTAGCTCTTGATCCGGTCGTAGACCTTGCGGATCGTCCCTTCCGGCCCGTAGACGTGGAGCGCCTTGTCCCGGTCGAGGTTCGCGCGGACGATCCGGTCGAACCCGATGAAGTGGTCGACATGATGATGCGTGATGAAGACCGCCTCGAGGTCGCCGAGCCGCTTCGGGTCGAGCCCCGGGTTCTCCCCCGCGTCGAAGAGGATCGCGTTATCCTTGCCCGGATAGTCGATGTACAGCCCCGGGTCGCCGGTCGAGCCGTTCGTCAGCCGGATCTCGGAGAAGTCGCGGATTCCTGGCATCGGGGTTGAACTCTCCGCAACATGAGCTTCAGCCTTGGGTAGTTCCGTCTTCGGCCCCGCGTTATGCGGGGACCGTCCCAAAGTAGGGCGAAGGGCATAGTGTACGAACTTGACACTTTGCGGGACAAAGCATGAAGCGGTCCAGGATAGCTATCCCCAGAGTAACTCGACGTTTGCGCCGACGTGAGTCAATCGATCACTACTGAACACTGTCAAGTCGCCGCGGGCTCAGTTTGGGACGATCCCCGTTATGCGCGACGGTTCGCCCCTCGAGCTTTGCCCAGCGATATTCGTCGCCCGACTGTATCATGGCAATGACGATTTGGCACGTCCGAGGAGGAGCGCATCGGATGCAGGAATCGAGGCTGTCATCCGTTTGTGTTGACTTGGACCGGTTCCAAGGACGATAATTTCAGGTGGAGACTCCGGCTGGGGGCTGCTTTCGGGTGGCCTCCTGTCCCTTGTCTCCTTTTTTTGCGCTAGGCTCCTCCGCCGGTGTTGTACGGGTCGGGCACAAAGGCGATGCCGAAACTCTTGAAGACCCTACCCTCTCGATAGCCTTCCCCCCGGAATTGCAGGCGATCGAGCCAGGGGCGGAATTCCGCCTCGATCTCGGGCCGAACGACCGCGTCCATCCCCAGAGTCGGGACACGAAACCCCCAGTTGATGCAATAGATGCACAAGTCGGCCGCTTGGACCGGGGAGGCCATGTCGGAGGCGACGAAGAAGGGGGAGGGGACAATCCATTGTGTCCGGTAGCGGCCGGTCGCCGTGTGGGCGAAGTATCTATGGAGCTGCCTGACGCAGCGACGATCCGCGGTCTTCTCAACCTCATCCATGACGAGGAGTCCGTGCTGCTTCTCGCCCTCCAAGAAGTAGAAGAATCGCTCCAGGAGGAACACCTGATCCTTGCGTAGGTACTCGTCGGCTTGGTACGTGTCCGGCTTGGTCGTTGTCCGGGGGATGGCGACGGCGAAGAGGACGGCTCGGCGATCGGCGAGGGCCTGGAAGAGGCCACGAGCGATCTCCAGGCAGCCTTGACCGTAGGCTGTGAACTCGTCGCGTGAGGGGGGCTTCTTCTCCAGTCCCTTGGTCAAGAATGCCCGACAATGCTTGCGCCTCTCCTCCCCGGTCATCGTCGGACCTTGAACCGCCCACTTGAAGCGATCCTTGTCCAGCAGCTTCGCCCCCTTCAACTCCTTCCGATACTGCGCTAACTCGCCTCCGAACGCATCTAATTCCATCTGTTGTACGGCCCTCACGAACGGCCAAAGTTCCCTCGCGTGGAGCGCCACGCCCCCACGCACTTCGTACGGCATCGTCTTATGGTCGTGGCCGCTCTCGTCCAGGAACAGTAGCCAACTCATCGTTGCTCCCTCTGAACTTTGTAGAAGGATCCAGATGGGTTTATAATTAATATAAATTTAAGAATCTTAAAATCAAAATAATACGTTGCTAGTCAATTGGATGATGCGCCGTTGGCGTCGTTCCAACGGCGTCTTCGCCCCCGATTTAGTTGAAGTCAACGGTTCGTCATCCGGGTCAGACGCGCACATGGGTCGTGCCTGGCTCGGCTGGAGCGAGTGGCCAATACAGCGAGAGGATATCAGACAGCCGGAAGTGACAAGTGTAAGACGTTGGGCTATCATCGTGAAAGATGACGGAATCACGGGTCGAAAGGGGAGGAGAAACCATGCAAGCCCTAGGGATCCGCCGGGTCGTCTTCGCGGGGTTGGTCCTGGGGTTGGCGATGGTCGGGAGGGGGGCGATCTATCGGGCGTTGCCCGAGGAGGAGCCGGACCTGTATGGGCCGGTGGAACCTCGGTTGCCCGAGCTGTCGGATCCGGTGCGGCTGCGAGTGATTCGAGAGGCCGGAGATCGGATCGGGCCGCTGCATCGGGCGAAGACGCCACCGACGGCCGGAGACTGGCTATCCCGACATCAGGAAGCGGGGCAGTCGTTCGACGAGTATCGGGCGGGGCAGCCGAACTTGCCCGGGCGGCGGCTGACGATGCTCTATGTCCGGCCGTGGGGCGAGTTCGATGGGACGAGGTCCGGGATGGTCGACAGGACTCGGGAGATGCTCGGGCTGTTTTACGGCCTGCCGGTCGAGAGGCTCGGGCCCTGGAGCCTGGAGACGGTCCCGGCCTTTGCTCGGCCGACGCATCCCGACCGGGGGGACGAGCGACTAGCGACGGGGTATGCCCTCGACCGGCTGCAGGGGAAACGCCCGGAGAATGCGGTGTCGGTGCTCGCCGTGACGACGGTCGACCTTACGCCAGGGGAGGGGCGGGGCTGGGTGTTCGGGCAGGCGTCGGTGCTCACTCGCGTCGGCATCTGTTCGCTCTATCGACACGGCGATCCCGAGGCCGAGCCTACGACCTTCTTGCGCAGGACCTTGAAGACCGCGCTCCACGAGACAGGGCATACCCTGGGCATCGCCCACTGCACCGCGTATGAGTGCGGGATGAACGGCTGCGGGAGCCGCGAAGAGGCCGACTCCCGGCCGCTCGGGTTCTGCCCCGAGTGCGAGATGAAAGTGTGGTGGGGGTGTCGGCTCGACCCCGAGGAACGATACGCGCGGCTCATCGGCTTCGCTATGACACACGGGCTCGACCTGGAGGCGAAGATCTGGGAGGACTCCCTGGCCGCACTCCGAGGGCGGAAGCCGGCCGGAGAGACGCCGTCGGCCACCGCTCTCCACGAGCCCGGGGCGCGTTGACTTGGATTAGTCGTCCTTCCAGTCTCCGAGGAGGCGGCGGACGGTCACGAGCTGGCCGATGTGGTAGGCGTTGTGGTCGGCGACCAGGAGCGCCTCGCGGAGGATGGTCTGCCCCTGTCCGTGCTCGATCCGGGCGAAGAGGTCGGTCTCGGGGTCGGTCACGAGGGCGACCATCGCCTTCAAGTCCTTGCGGAAGGCGTCGACGCTGTGGTCCCAGGCGGCCGCGTTGGGAGGGACGTTGCCCGAGGGCCAGTAGCCGATGGGGAACTCGGGGGAGACGTGGCTGGGGTTCCGGCTGAACTCGAGGATGTCCCACTGCGCGATCCGCATGTGCTCGACCAGTCGCCAGGGGGTGTGCGGCATCCCCTTGGGCTTCGACCCTCGGTGGTCGACGGGGATGTCGGCGATGGCCGTCTCGAAGTCGACGTGGGCCTGGCTCCCGACGAGCAGGTCGCGGAGGTGCTCTCGGAGCGATTGTTCGATCGACATGTCATCACTCTCGGGTCGATTGGTGGAGGCCCCGTCGGGGTCAGTCCTCATGATCGTCGCCGGGGTCGACGTGGGCAAGGGAGCCGATGCCGCTCGTCCTCCTCATCCAGGCGCTGGTCTGCCAGTTGTCGACCTTCCCCGGTTCGGGCACAAACGGGGGTAGGGGGAGGAGGAGATAGGTGGAGAGGGCGTTGACGAAAGGCTCATAAGCCCCGCGGAGCTCGGCGAGCTTGGCGTCGGCCCCTTCGCCGTCGTGGACGTGGAGCCCCGCCTCGCTCAAGGCGTCGCGGAGCGCCCGGAGTGTTTCTGCCGGGAGTCGGTCCGAGTCCGGGGTGATCGGCCGAGCCTGGAGGACCTGGCAGAGGTCCACCACGGTGTGCCTCGCCATCGCGAAGGTCAACTGGGCCTGGTATGTCTCGACCCCCTTCAGGTTCGAGAGCACGATCGCGCAGGTGTCGAGGACCGCGGTCAGCGAGGCGAGCCACGACTGATTGTCGTGCTGCGACCGGTAGAAATTCAGAACGGGGAACGAGAGCTGACTCTCGAGGACGACGGCCGCCCAACGCTCCCACTCTTCGAGGAATCCTCCGAGCGCCTCGATGTCGCCGGCCCTGGCGGCTCGAATCAGGAGCTGGGCGGCGGTCGGGGGCGAGCCCGCACGGGCGTCGAGGAGCGAGATCGTGTGCTCGCGCTGGGAGAACGATTGGTAGAGGACGGGCAGATAGCTGACCGCCACGGCGAGGAAGCCGAAGCCGACACCGGTCTCGAGCACGGCGAGCAGCCGCTCCAGGAACCCGATCGGCGTGACGTCGCCGTAGCCGAGCGTGAAGAACGTGACGCCGCTGAAGTACAGGTAGTCGAACAGCCCGGCGCGGTCACCGCTCGTGTTGACGGGCGAATCGAGGGCCCAGTGGAGGAGCCCGAAGCCGACCACGAGCCCGGTCGCCCAGAGGCTGAACAGGATGAGCATCGAGAGCGGGCCGAAGAGGCTCAGGCAGTATTCCCGACGCTTCGCCGACTCCAACCGGCAGGCCAGGGCCGACCAGGGCTTCCAACCGTTGCGGTAGAAGCTCCGGGCGAACTTGAAGTTTCGGGAGACGCGCCTGGGCAGCAGGATCGCCTCGAAGCCATCCTGGAGCACGAGGGCGATCAGGGCCACGCTCGCCAGGGCGATCAGGGTCGACATCGGATCCTCCTCGGTCTTCGAGCCGGACGGGGTGTCGGGCTCGAAGGCCGGGACAGGATACCAACGCGACGGCTTTGCGGCGATGCGCCCGTCAGGACTGCCTGGGAATGACCCAGCAGGAGTCGTGGTAGGTCATCCCGATCCTGGGGTAATACTCGCGGGCCTTGGGTGCGGCCAGCAGGACGAGCGTCGTCTTGTGGCCGGCCGCCTCGTGTGTCCGGCGGATCAGTTCCTTGCCGATCCCCTGGCGCTGATACGACTCGTCGACGGCGAGGTCCGAGAGATAGGTGCAGAAGCTGAAGTCGGTGACCGCCCTCGAGATCCCCACCAGGGTCGCGCCGGCCCGAGCGGTCACGATCAGGTCGGCGTTCTCGAGCATCGCCCTGATCGTCTCCGGATCGTCGACCGGCCGGCGCTCGGCCAGGGTCGAGCGCTCCAGCAAGTCGACGAACTCCTCCGGGCTCAGTTCCGGCTCGAGCTGATACGTCACATCCATTCGGGCGGCTCCGGTCGTCGTGAGTCCTCTCGCACAATCCTCAACCCAAGCCGAACACCGTTTGGCCCGTCGATCAAGCCCCGACCGGGTTTTGGCGCGAGGTGGTGTGTGAGGAGGAAGACACGGAGACCGGTATCGAGTTCAGGGCAGCGTTTTTGATTGGCCACGGAGTGAACACGGATGGGAAAACGCGAAATTTATCAACAGATGACGCAGATCGACACAGATGGGAGAAAATATTGAGAGTTTTCATTTTTTATCTGTGTCGATCTGCGTCATCTGCTGATGGCTGTTTTTCTCCCCCCTCATCCGTGGCGAGTAAGTCGCCGTTATCAGCCGGCGAAGCGGCGGAGGACGAGGGCGGTGTTTTGGCCGCCGAAGCCGAAGCTGTTGGAGAGGGCGACGTCGAGGCGGCGGTCGCGGGCCTCGTGGGGGACGTAGTCGAGGTCGCAGTCGGGGGCGGGGTGGTCGAGGTTCATGGTCGGGGGGACGACGCCGTCGCGGATCGCCAGGAGGCAGACGATCGCTTCGACGGCACCACCGGCGGCGACGAGGTGGCCGGTCATGCTCTTGGTGCTCGAGATCGGCCGCTTGTAGGCCGTCGGGCCGAAGACGCCTTTGAGGGCGAGCGTCTCGACCGAGTCGTTGGCCTGGGTGCTCGTACCGTGGGCGTTGATGTAGTCGACGTCCTCGGGGTTGATCTTCGCGTCGGCGAGGGCCTCGCGCATCGCGGCGATCGCGCCTCGGCCTTCTTCATGGCTGTCGGTTAGGCGGAAGGCGTCGGCCGTCGAGCCGTGTCCGGCGAGCTCGCCGAGGATGTTGGCCCCTCGGCGCCTGGCGTGTTCGAGCTCCTCGAGGATGAGCATCCCGCCCCCTTCGCCGAGGACGAACCCGTCGCGGTCGCGGTCGAAGGGCCGGCTGGCGCGGGTGGGCTCGTCGTTGCGGGTCGAGAGTGCCGTCAGGAGGTTGAACCCGGTGATCCCGAACGGGTGGATCATGCTGTGGGTTCCCCCCGAGAGCATGACGTCGGCGTCCCCACGGCGGATGATCTCGGCCGCCTCGCCGATCGCCTGGGCGCTCGCCGAGCAGGCGGTCAGGCAGTTGGAGTTGGGGCCGTAGGCCCGGAACACGCTGGCGAGGTGCCCCGAGGGCGCGCCCGGCTCCTGCTCGGCCTCGTGGATCGGGTGCAGCGACCGATTCCCAAGCCCGGTGAAGAGCGCCGAGTCGACTTTGCCCGCCCGACTGCTGCGGTGGACCAGGTCGACGAAGCGGGGGAAGTCCTGCTGCCCCTCGCCCGAGCCGAGATAGACGCCGAACCGCGTCCGGTCGAAGCCGTCGCCCGCCTGATCGAGCCCGGAGTCCTCCATCGCCATCTGGGCCGCCGCGAGGGCGAGCCGAGTTGTCCGGCAGTGGTCGCGCCAGCGCTCGGTCGCGCCCTCGCCGAGGTAGTCCTCGAGGCGGAAGTCGTCGACCTCGGCGGCGATCCGCGTCGGGAACGTGCTCGCGTCGAAGAGCGTGATCGCGCCGACGCCGCTCCGGCCCTCCTGGAGTGCGGCCCAGGTGGACTCCCGGTCTCGGCCGACCGGCGTAATCATCCCCATCCCCGTGACGACGACTCTGCGACGCATCGCGCGAATCTCCCTTCCCAAGGCTCAACTCGGCCGGGCCGTGCATGGCTCGACCCCATTGTTCGGTCGTCGGGTGAGTCGATCACCCATACGTGCGAAACTATTCAGGCGTTTTGGGCCTTCTCGACGCCCTCGATGGCGGCTTACGGGCCGAAGGCGGGTGACTCGCCGCTTCGGGCACGCCCTCGAGGGCGAAGTCGCGGCAGGCGGCGAGGATGCGGTCCGCGAGCGCCTCGTCGGGGATGGCCCTGGCCAGCGTCATCCCGCCGACACAAAGCGCGATGATCGCCAGGGCCCGGTCGCTCGGCCTTTCCGAAGGGTCGTCGGGCAACCTCGACTCGAGGTTGGCTTCCATCTTGCGGAAGATGTCCTCGAACGTCTTCCTCGGGCCCTCGCCGGCCCTCGAGACTTCGGAAACAAGAGCCGGGATCGGGCACCCTTCGGCGACCATGTGACGGTGCAGGGGGCTCAAATAACGGTCGAGGAACCCCGAGATCCAGTCACGCCCCGATCGGCCCTCGAGCCCCCCGAGTTGGAGCCGGGCGGCACCCGTCGCCGAGTGCGCGAGCGCTTCCGCCAAGAGCGCCTCTTTTGATGGGAAGTGCGCGTAGAATCCCCCGGCCGTCAGCCCCGCTTCTTCCATCACAGCGTCCACGCCCGACGCGTGGAACCCGTCGCGGCGGAAGACCCGGCCCGCGGCCTCGAGGATCTTCTCCCGAGTCTGCTGCTTGTGCCCCGGCGGATAGCGCATTCAGTCCCCCTCCACCATTTCGACCTCCCCGACGTGGCCTCCTGGTGGGACCGGGTCGCGACGCCGACCTCGGTCTGGCTGCTCCCTCGCCGTGCCCGCCTTCCGCATTATGATATGGCGGTCGTCATCCCAGGTCAATCGCCCCTTTGGCCTGGGCGTAGGGTTTGGGAGAATCTGGGAACGCGCGGGTTCGTGTCAACTCGGTGGGCAATGCCCATCCTACGAGAGTTTCGTCCCTGTAGGTTGGGCGTTGCCCACCTCTGTCTAATCAATGACGACCGTCATTCTATGGCCTTGCAGGGCCCGACGGGCATGGAATGACGACCGAAATTCAATGACTCGAATTCACGACTTCGAGGAGGGCCGTCTGCGAACGGCGTAGCCGTACTGGGTCGGCCAGCTCGGGTCTTGTTGGAGGGCTTGCTCGGCGGCCAGGGCCCAGTAGGGGGTGCGGAGCAACTCTCGGGCGAGGAACACGAGGTCGGCGTCGCCCGAGGTGATGATCTCGTCGGCCTGGTGGGCTTCGGTGATCATGCCGACGGCCCCGGTCTTGATCCCGGCCTCCTTGCGGATGGCGGCCGCGAATGGGACCTGGTAGTTGCGGCTCACCGGGATCGTCGCCTTGGGGACGAGGGCGCCGCTCGAGACGTCGATCAGGTCGACCCCGAGGGCACACAGGCCCTTGGCCAGCTCGATCGATTGGGAGAGGTCCCAGCCCCCCTCGACCCAGTCGGTGGCCGAGATCCGCACGAACAGGGGAAGCTCGTCGGGGATGACATCCCGCAGCGCCTTGGCGACGCGCAAGGCGAGCCGCATGCGGTTCTCCAGGCTCCCGCCGTACTGGTCGGTGCGCTGGTTGCTCAGGGGGGAGAGGAACTCGTGGAGGAGGTAGCCGTGCGCCGCGTGGAGCTCGATGACGCGGAATCCGGCCGTCAGGGCGCTTCGGGCGCCGGCGACGAAGGCGTCGACCACGCCGTCGATGCCCGCCTCGTCGAGCGGCTCCGAAGGGGGATCGCCGTCGTGGAAGGGGATCGCGCTGGGGGCGATGACGGTCCAGCCCCCCTCGGCGGGCGTCTTGAGGCGGGCGCCTCCCTTCCAGGGGAGGTCGCAGCTCGCCTTGCGCCCCGCGTGCGCGAGCTGGATCCCGGCGACGGCCCCCTCGCGGTGGACGAACCGGGCGATCCGGGCCAGGGGTTCGATATGGCGGTCGTCCCAGATCCCGAGGTCGCCCGGGGTGATCCGGCCGTCGCGCATGACCGCCGTCGCCTCGACGAACACCAGCCCGACCCCCCCCACGGCCCGGCTGCCGAGGTGGACCAGGTGCCAGTCGTCGGCCATCCCCTCCTC
This sequence comes from Singulisphaera rosea, assembly GCF_054877945.1. Classification (NCBI taxonomy): domain Bacteria; kingdom Pseudomonadati; phylum Planctomycetota; class Planctomycetia; order Isosphaerales; family Isosphaeraceae; genus Singulisphaera; species Singulisphaera rosea. Next base: position 38,955 of record NZ_JBTYIP020000014.1, read on the forward strand.
GGCGCAATACTGGCACATCGGGGACATCACGATCCGATTCCGGAGCGTCACTCCCCGGATCGTCAACGGGCTGAGGAGGTCGATCTCGGGGAGGTTGCGGTCGTGGTCGACGTCGGAGATGCAACCGGAGGGATGGCCCTGAGGAGGCGGAGGAGGCGTCGGTCGCGCGGTCGTGTCGCTCATCGTCGATGTCCTGTCCGGAAGACGTGCGTCGGGATGTCTTGTTTCTCCCGGCGCCCATCATCCCCAAGGATCGCCGCAGCCGCCACCGTCCGTCCATCCTCGATCGAGCCGGGCGTTCCGCAGCCGAGTAGGGTCTCGCCAACGCCGACGATCTCGGTACGATGGGCGGCACCTCGGTCCGCATCCCTCCCGAAACCCGGTGTTTTCTTCAACACCGGGTTTCTGAGGGCAAGGCGAGGGTTGCCGGGGGTGTCGGCCGGGCCTGTGGCAGAAACCCGGTGTTGAAGAAAACACCGGGTTTCGGAAATACCGTGCAAAATCCTGTGGATATCAAATCATGGGTGTACGTCAATTCGGGTCCGCGGCTCTGGTCGTCGTGTGGTCCTTCGTCTTTACGGTTGTGCCGACGTTCGCGGCTTTCCCCGAGGCTTCGGCCCTCCCGTCCCAGCCCGGGCTGGCGGACCCGCTCGTCATGTTCGAGGGCGGGGGCCGGGTGGCGACGAAAGAGGCCTGGTTCGCCTCGCGCCGCCCTGAATTGCGATCGCTGTTCGCCCACTACATGTATGGCCAGGCGCCCCCGGCACCCGCGTCGATCACCGCGACGGTCGAGCGGGAGGATCGCGGGTACCTCGGCGGCCAGGCGACCAAGCGCGAGGTGGCGATCGCGTTCGGGCCGCCGGACACCCCGAAGATCCACCTGCTCCTGGTCTTCCCGAACGGCCAATCCGGGCCGGTGCCGACCTTCCTCGGCCTGAACGGGCTGGGGAATCACACGGTGGTGAGGGACCCGAGCGTCCCGCTCCCGACCGCCTGGGTCCCCTTGCCGAAATCCGGCCGGGCGAGCGAGGCCGAGCGGGGCGCCCACGTCGACGTCTGGGCGATCGACGACGTGGTCGGCCGGGGCTATGCCCTGGCGACCTTCTACGCGGGTGATGTCGCCCCCGACCATCCCGGCTTCCGCGACGGTGTCCACCCGCACTATCTCAAGCCGGGGCAGACGGCCCCCGGTCCGCACGACTGGGGGACGGTCGCCGCCTGGGCCTGGGGCCTCAGCCGGGCGGTGGATTATCTCGTGACCGCCCCGGAGATCGATGGTACGCGGATCGCGACCGTGGGGCACTCGCGGCTGGGCAAGGCGGCGCTCGTGGCCGCGGCGTTCGACGACCGGATCGCGCTGGCGATCCCGCACCAGGCGGGCTGCGGCGGCTCGGCGCCGAGCCGGGGGACGATCGGCGAGTCGGTCAAACAAATCAACGACCGCTTCCCCCACTGGTTCGACGACGAGTTCAAGCACTTCAACGACCACCCCGACCGGCTCCCGTTCGACCAGCATTGCCTCGTGGCCCTGGTCGCCCCCCGGCCCGTCCTCTTCACCAACGCCGTCGACGACACCTGGGCCAACCCCGAGGGGCAGTTCCAGGCCCTCCAGGCGGCCGACCCGGTCTATCGGCTCCTGGGCGTCGAGGGCCTGACGGCGAGCCAGATGCCCGCGATCAACACGCTCGTCCCCAGCCGGCTCGGATATCACATCCGGCCCGGGAAGCACTCGATGTTCCGTGAGGATTGGAAGGTCTTCCTCGAGTATGCCGACATCCACCTCCGGAAGCCCGCACCCCCGAAGTGACGCCGATGCCAAGGATCCCGATCGATGACCTCGGCGACGCGCGGATCGCGATCTATCGCCAACTGAAGACGTCGAACCTGACCAGGCGCGACGACCGCTTCGTCGTCGAGGGCGAGAAGCTGGTCGAGCGCCTGGTCGAGAGCCGGTTCCCCGTGTCGTCGGTCCTGGTGACCGACCGCCACGAGCCTCGGGTCTCGGCCTGGCTGCCGGAGGACGTCCCGCGCTTCGTGGTCCCCCAGGGGTTGATCGACGCGATTGTCGGCTTCAACTTCCACCAGGGGGTCCTGGGCTGCGGGGTCCGGCTCGCCTGGCCGTCCCTGGACGACCTCATCCAGAGTGCCGGGGAGCGGCTGACCCTCGTCGTCTGCCCGAGGCTGGACAACCCCGAGAACCTCGGCGCGATCATCCGCCTGGGCGACGTCTTCGGCGTCGACGCGCTCTTGGTCGGCGGGCGTTGCCCCGACCCGTTCTCGAGGCGAGTCCTCCGCGTGTCGATGGGCATGGCGCTCCGCGTTCCGATCCTCGAGTCGGCCCACCTCGCCGCCGACCTTCGCCGGCTCCAAGCCGAGTGGGGCGTCGAACTCGCGGCGACCGTCGTCGACACCGACGCCGAGTCTCTCTCCACCTCGGGCCGCGCCCTCCGCTTCGGCCTCCTCCTCGGCTGCGAGGGGAACGGCCTCGAGCCGGAATGGGTCGAGCTCTGCGACCGCCGCGTCACCATCCCCATGCGCCCCGGCGCCGAGTCGCTGAACGTGGCCGTGGCCGCGGGGATCCTGCTCTACCATTTCACGGGGGTGACGGCTCGTCGCGAGATGTAATAATAATGATGACTCGACGTCGGATCAAAATCGGCTGCGGATCGATTTCGGCCTCTTTGTTTTCGTTTTTCTGAACATATCTGAGGATTGATCAATTCCGATCGAACTCCTTCACGGTGACGTTGCCGAGGTTGAAGGTCTCCCCGGCTTTGACCTGGAACTCCTTTTTGATCTCCCAGTAGCCGTCCGCGACGACGAGCCGCAGGGGGATGCCCGGGATCAGGGTTGGATACGTGACCTTCCCGTCCTTGTCGGGCTCGAGCGCTCGGTATCGCACACGGTCCAGGTTTTCGACGATCATCGACTCGGACCGGACGGGGTCGTTCGGCATGATCATGCCCGCGGAATCCAGGCCGGGGGACAGCGTGACCTGGACGAAGGCGAGGAGTCGTGACCGGTCCTTCTGGTAAGGGCGTCCCTGAGAGTCGACATACTGCACGGTCGCCGACCCACAAGGCTCGAGTTTGACGGTCAGTGGGGCGTCGGCCTGCCGGCCCGAGATGTTGACGACCGCTCCGAGTTGGTGCTCGGCGTCGAGGAAGTAGACCGCGACCTCGTGGTCGGGGTCGCAGCCCGGGAGGGTGAACCGTCCCTGATGGAAAGTCCGCGTGTTCTGGCTGTACTCGAACGAGGCCGGATTGGTGATGATGGTCGAGAAGACGACTCCCTTCGCCACCGGCCGGCCGTCCGGCCCGACGACGTCCCCGACCACGGTCCGTCCTCGGCGGAGCGTCACGTCGGCCGCATGCGTCCGGACGTCGGGCTTCAAGTCGAGGGCGACCCGGCCGTCGGGGCGGTAACGTTCGCCGCCGGGAGCCCCGAATTCGAGCTCGCGGTCGGTGATGTGCGCGTGGAGATAGTCGGTCGTTGGTCCTTTCACCAGCAGGTTCCCCCTGCCGGGGAGGACCGCGATCCGGTACGTGCCGTCGGGACCCGTGGTGACGTTCGGCTCGAAGCTGACGAACCGAGCGACCGCGTCCTCGCGATAGTAGGGGTTGCTTCTCCGCCCCGGTCGATACTCGACCTTGGCGCCGGCGACCGGCCGACCGGACGGGGTCTCGGTGATCTTCCCTTCGACCAGGATCCCACGATGCAAGGCGAGGTTGACCTCCTGCTTCACCGCGTCGGTCGCCGTGTGCTGCGAGCTGAGGAAGAGGTACGGGACGCCACTCGGAGGATACGTGAAAATGTTGTAGAGTTTGCCCTGGGCCGTGTTGATGCGATATCGGCCGTCGGCGTCGGTCACGGCGGAGTACCACTCGCGTCTCATGTCGTGCTCGCGGTTGAGGACCTGGATCGTCAGGTTCGCGCCCGGCGCGGGCTTGCCGGTATCCTCGAAGGTGACCGTCCCCTCGATCCAGTGCGCGGGCGCCAGGGCGAGGGCGACTTCCTTGTCTTTTCCGGGCTCGATGTCCTCGACCCTCAACTCCTGTCGGGCGAACCGATCGTCGATGACCTCCATCCTGAACTTCAACCCGGTCCCGAAGCCTCGGAGGGTGAAGTATCCCTGGTCGTCGCTCGTCGCCTGCCCTGGCAGTTCGGAAGGGATGCCCTGGGGCGCCTGGGGCAGGTTGAGCCACCACCCCTCGGGCTTCTCCCTCCACGCTTCGATGACCCGGAGGTTCACCTTGCCGGCGGCGAGGCCTTGTAAGTCCAGGAGTCTCCCCCGGACGACTTGCTCGGGCACGAGTCGAAGTGTGACCTCGGGGCGGTCTTCGTCGGGTTCGAGGATCGCTTCCGCGAGGCCTTGTCCCGCCGTGGAGGCGATCACCGCGAGCGATTCGTAAGGCCGGGGCGAACCGAGAGGCACCTCGAGCCGGAACCTGCCCGCGTCATCGGAACGAGCATGACCGACGAAACGCCGGACGGGGTCGAAGTCGCCGAGCTGACGCGAGAGGGTCGCGATCGCCGCGAGGCTCGCCCCGGCGGTCGGCTTGCCGGCCTCGTCGACGACCTGGCCGCGGATCACGATCATCGCCCGGCCCTCGGCTTTCTCGGTAGGGGAGGCGTCCGCCGGCTGCGAAGTCGCGTCGTGGGCCCGCACTCGCAAGGCGGAGAGGGGAAGCAGCAGCACGGCAAGGGCCAGGAACGCCAGCCCGAAGAATCGTCGGGAGAGCGGGCGATGGTGCGACCCTTCGAGGATGGCGAGCACCCGGGCCTCCAACTGGTAGCGGGATTGGCGGGCCATCGCCACGGCGGCCAGGCCCGCACCTCGGACCGGGCGATGGGCTCGGGCCAGGGCGAGCAAGTGGCCGGCGTACTCGCTCGGGAGAAGCTCGCCTCGGCCGATGACCTGCTCGTCGCAGGCCCGCTCCCGCTCCCGGCGCATCTGCCGGGCCGCCATCCAGGCGAGCGGGTTGTGCCAGTGCCAAGCGCAGGCGATATGGGCGAGAGACTGGGTCAAGCAGTCTCCCCGACGGACGTGGGCCAACTCGTGGAGCAGCACCGCACGACGTCGGCCGTCATCCCACTGGTCGGCGTCCCGAGGGAGCAGGATCAAGGGGCGTCGCCATCCCCAGGTCATCGGCATCGGGGCGAAGTCCGATCGGTAGAGGGCGACCGGGTGCCGCAATCCGAGGGTGCGGGCGAGGCGATCGGGCAGGTCGATCCAATTGGCGTCGTCGACCGCTCGCGCCCCGCGGGCGAGCCGTCGAAGCACCACGACACCCGCCGGCAACGGCGCCAACGCCGCGACGACGCCCAGCAACCAGGCGACGAGGAGACAGGTCGACCAATGCCGGGGCCTTGTTGATGAAGTGACGGACTGAGCCGGAGGGGCAGGGGAGCCCATGCCAAGGTCGGCCGGATCGACCGAAGGTGTCGACGTCACCGGGGACGGGGGCCGTTGTGGCTTGACCTCGGCGTTGAGGGCGATGGCAGGACTCGGAGATGTTGTCGGCGTCGCCTCCAGGCCGCCCCCACCCTCACTCGGCGCCATCCCCGGTAGTGCGAGTTCGATCGCCGGGACGAGCACGGAGAGCGCGGGCAGGGCGACCGAGCCGGCGAGGGCCAGGCCCCAGACCAGGTGCCGCGCCGACGCCGGGGCTCGCCGGAGCGCGAGGCAGGCGAGGCCCGCGACGCCGAGCACGACCGAGGCCTTGGCCGTCGCCGCCAACCAGGCGGCGACCGGGGTCGAACCGACGAGCAAAGCGAGCGGATCCATGGTCAACGGCCCTCCTTTCGGGCCTTCTCGATCAGGTCGGCGAGCCGGTCGAGCTGGTCTTCCGACATGGCGTCTTCGGACAGGTCCAGCATCGCGGCCACGGCCTTCTCGGCCGAACCTCCGAAAAATGTCTGGATGAGTTGACGCATCGCCGAACGCGAGGCCGACTCCCTCGCCAGCGTCGGCAGGAACACGTAACGCGGCCCATCCTGCTCGTGTCGCAGGTGCCCCTTCTCCTCGAGGACCCGCAACATCGCCCGGACCGCCGAGTAGCTCGGCGGGTCCGGCAACCGCTCCAACACCTCCGCGGCCGTCGCACGCCCCAACTCGTAAATGATGTCCATCGCCTGCCGCTCCCTGCGGCTCAGGCCCGCCTGTGACTTCCTGGACATGACTGAGTCTGCCCCCGTCAGGGTCGCATGGACCAGGAACCCCCGGCTCCTCGACAGTCCTGCTGAAAAATCAGCATCATGCTGAAAATCTAGCAGTTATCTCTCCGTCGTCAAGAGTCCTCTGCTGAATTTTCAGCAGCTCTTCCGAAACCCGGTTTTGTCTTCAAGACCGGGTTTCTGCCACCGTCATCGCCGACCTCACGCTGGCCAGCACCGAGTACTCCTCACAGAACCCCGGTTTCGGCACATCGACCAACGAGGCAAGGTCTTTGTTCGGCGAGCGATCGCGAACTCCTCGAGGGTTGGCCGTGTCGGCCCTGCCGAGAGATCAGTCGGGCCAATTGCGGAGGGACGGGGTGATGGAGGTCGTGCTGTTCGTCGGTCTCCAGGGCTCGGGGAAGAGCACCTTCTACCGAAGCCGATTCGCGTCGACGCACATCCTGGTGAGCAAGGACCTCCTCCGAAACAACCGTCGACCCCAGGCGAGGCAGATGTTCCTGATCGAGGAAGCTCTCCGCGAGGGCCGCTCGGTCGTGGTCGACAACACGAATCCCACGGTCGAGGACCGCGCCGTGATCATCGCGCTCGCCAGGCGATACGAGGCCGAAGTCGCCGGCTACGTGTTCGACACCCCGATCGAGCAATGCCTGGCGAGAAACGCCGAGCGACTCGGAAAGGCCCGGGTGCCGGATGCGGCAGTCTTCATCACGAGGCAACGTCTCCGGCCTCCGACGCTCGGCGAGGGGTTCGACCGCCTCCATCGCGTCAGGCCCGTCCCCGATGGACAGGTCACGGTCGAGAGGTTTGAGAGCGAAGGTACGCCATGAACGCGTCGACATTCGAGATGCGGATGAGGGCCGGCGAGTGCTTCCACGGCCAGCGACTGTTGACGTCCGCCTGGGCCGTGTTGAGGCTCGACGGGCACGGTTTCACCCGGTTCACGAGTGACCGGTTCGAGAAGCCGTTTGATCTGCGCTTCCATGAATACATGATCGAGACGGCTCGAGCCTTACTGGAGCGGTTCCAGGGCCTCTATGCCTACACCGAGAGCGACGAGATTTCGATTCTCCTCCCCAGGGGGTGGGATCTCTTCGACCGCGAGCAAGAGAAGGTGGTGAGCCTCTCGGCCGCACTGGCCAGCGCCGCATTCACGAGGGCGTGCGGCGAGATCGTCCAGTTCGATAGCCGGGCCTGGCTCGGGGCGAGGGACGAGGACGTGGTGGACTATTTCCGATGGAGGCAAACCGACGCCGCGCGTTGCGCCTTGAACGGATGGTGTTACTGGACTCTCCGCAAGGCGGGGAAAGGGGTCTCAGAGGCGACGGAGACCCTCCATCGTCGGCCGGTTTCTTTCAAGCATGATCTCCTGCACGAGTATGGCATCAACTTCAACGAGCTACCATCCTGGCAACGCCGCGGCACCGGAATCTACTGGGAACGCTTCGAGAAGGAAGGCTACGACCCGGTCCGAAGGGTGGCCGTGAAGGCGGTCCGGCGGCGGATCCGGATCGACCGCGAGCTGCCGATGAAGCGCGATTACGCCACGTTCCTCGGCCGGGTCATGGACGTGTCGCCTGTCTCGATGCGCGAACCGGCCTGATGCTCCGCGATCGGCCTGACCCGGCGGCGCCGGGCTCTTCCCCGGTCCCTCGAAGAGTGCGATTCTGGGAGGAGCTCGACACGCCGAGAGCCGAACACGCGGGAGATGACGGACGAGGTCGACGTTACGACGCACGTCGGCTCGGGCCTTCGGGATCAGCTCAAAGTCTGGAGGGTGACGAGGATGACCAAGCCGACGCGGTTGCAGGAACAGGCGTGCGAGCGACTGGCCGAAGCTTTGCTCCTGGTGACGGAGGGGGCCAGGCTCGACGACAGGGGGACCTTCGGCGCGGCCGACCTGGTGGAGCTCTCGGCCAGGCTGGCGAAGGCATCCTCCGCGTTCCCGCTCGACCAGATCGTCGCCCGGGCCCTCGAGAAACGTGGCCAGGGCCTCGGACTGCGAACGGGAACCGCGGACGTGCTCACGCTCCTGGAGAGCGACACCACACCCCTGTCGATGCTGCTCCTTCCCGATGTCGACTTCCGAGATCTGGTCGCGAGGATGGAACAAGAGCTAGGTGACATTTAAGCTCATTGTAATTGCTGGTGAATTAAGGGGCGTCGTGTGGCCTCGCGCTTGAATGCGACATACTGGATCGTGTTGGCGCGGGTTTAACACAAACTTAATTTGTGGTTTCGCAATCGGTCTGCTAAGGTTACCCCCGTGTGGTCGAGACGGTTCGACCTCAACGGAGAGGTCCGTCGTGGGTACGATCGCCGGATTGATGTTGTCAGTATCCCGCCCGTGAATCCTCCCACCCGCGCCATGCCGTATCGTCGGGAACCTCGCCCGTCGGGCGCGTTCAGTGAGTGCGGTGCCCAGCGTCCAATCCCCCCCCTTGGAAGACGGAGACCGCGACGACATCCGCATGAGGCGGACGATCCCCTGTACCAGGCGAGGGGATTGCGAGTGACGGCGAAAGGCCCGAAGCCGGGCGGAGTTATTGGTGTTGTTGATCCTGTATGTCGTGAGACGTATAGGGATTGACGAATAGAAGAAGAAGAGTTGATCCGAGGCAGCCGAGGGGTTGTCGTCGGAGAGGTTGCGCGCCGAGACGTCGAAGGCCGGGCCGCCCGTCCGGCTCGGGCGTCGCTGCGCCTGGAGTTTCGGGGGCTTGGGCCACTCGATCGGGAATCCTTCGGGGTGCGAATCACGGCCGTGGGGACGGGACGGAACGACCTCCCTAATGGCCTTGGAGGAGATCGTGATGTCGAAATCGTTCGCTCGCCTTCGGCCCTTGGCGTGGGCGGGCGTGCTCATGGCCGGCACGTTGCAGGCCGGTTGCGGCTCGTCCGGCCAGGGCGCGACACGGGGCACGCCGGTCAGCGCCAGCCTGATCACCGAAGACGATGAATATAAGTATGTGGGCAAAGGCAGGGCGAGGCACAAGGTCGCGCTCACCCGCCAGGAGCGGATGCGCAAGATCCGCGAGCGCGAACGGGCGTCGAACGCCGTGCGCTAAGGGGATCGCGTCCGCGGGCTCGATGTCCGCGGCGCGCGTCTCCACACCGTACAAACGAGGGCGATGGGCCCTCGCCGAGCGTCGGCGCCGATGCCGTCGTGATTGATTGGTTATTTCGACTGGAGTTCGAGGAATGGTCAGAATGTCCCGCCCCGAGGCCGCGCGTCGCGGCTTCACCCTGATCGAGCTGCTGGTCGTCATCGCGATCATCGCGGTCCTGATCGCCCTGCTGCTCCCCGCCGTCCAGGCCGCACGCGAGGCCGCCCGTCGGGCCCAGTGCATCAACAACCTCAAGCAGCTCGGGTTGGCCGCCGTCAACTACGAGAGTGCCTTCAGCACGTTCCCGATCGGCCGTTCGATCTCGAACACGACGAACTCGAGCGGCGCCCTCAAGAGAGGTGTCGACGGCTGGTCGCACCTCGCCCGCATCATGCAGTTCGCCGAGCAAGGCGCGCTGTACAACGCCATCAACTTCAACCATGTGGCCTACTCGTGGATCAACTCCACCTATGCCGGGTTCGGGTTGAGCATGCTCTGGTGCCCGAGCGACGCCTCGATCGTCGGCCTGCGGTTCACCGAGCAGGCGGCCGGTTGGGACGGTGCCCCGGTGCCGATCACGTACACCAGCTACGCGGGGATGCTCGGCACCTACTGCCCGAGCGACGGCCGGATCCCCAACTCGACCGAGATGGCGATGGAGAACGGCATGTTCCCCGACACCGGTGCGCCGGCCCCCTACGGCAGCGCCAGCCGCCCGCCGGTCCAGATGAGCAACATCACTGACGGCACCAGCAACACCATCGCCTGGGCCGAGATGGCCCACGGCAAGCTCGAGCAGTTCGGCTGCGCCGCGGACGGCGGCTGCGACTGGGAGACCAAGGGCTGGTGGGCCGACGCCGACTACAGCAACTGCACCATCACCTCGTTCTACCCCCCGAACATCAAGATCCCCGCGATCTATTACACCTCGAGCCGTGACACCAGCTTCGTGGCCGCCGACGGCTGCGACGACGGCAACAGCATCCCCTCCATGACCTCGATGAGCTTCCATCCCGGCGGCGTCAACGCCGCGTTCGCCGACGGCTCGGTCCACTTCGTCAAGGACTCGATCAGCAGTTGGAATTCGAGGGGCATCACCCGCTCCGCCAGCGGCGGGGCGAACTGCGTGATCCCGAACACGTCGATCCCCGGCGTCTGGCAGGCGCTCTCCACGATCAACGGCGGTGAAGTGATCAGCGCCGACTCGTATTGAGTCTGGGGGAAGCCCACCAAAGTTCCCCGGTCGATTGAGTTGAAAATTCACCACAAAGGCACAAAGACACAAAGGAAACAGGGAGAGAGCCCAAACAGATTTGGCTCTCGGCACCCGCTTCCTTGTGGCTTTGTGCTTTTGTGGTGAAAACCAGCAGCGTGAGGGCTCGGTGCAGAGTCGTCCTTCTGAGGTTTACTTGGCCAGCGTCAGCGTTTGTTGGTCTCGACCGCCCTGGTAGTATCGATCGAGCAACTGCTCGAAGATCGAGCCTTTGGGGCTGACGAGCTCGAACAAGGTCGCGGACGACTTCAGCTTCATGTCGTCCGGGGATCCGAAGATGTCGTGGGCGGATCGCCCCTCGACGCCGAGCGCGGCCTCGACGCATTTGATCAGCCGAGGCCCGAGTACGGGGTGGGCCAGGTACGCTTTGGCCTCGTCGAGCGACTTGATGGAATAGCGCCTCGACATCGAGCTCATCCCGAGCCCGTCGAACTGCGGGAAGATGTACCACATCCAGTGCGAGGTCTTCCGGCCTCGCGTGATCTCGTCGAGCGCCTGTTCGTAATCTTCAACCTGCGCGCTGACGAAGCGGCCCAGGTCATATGGATCATCCGCTCCTTCGTGCGTGTTCTTGGCGGCCACGGCTTACCCTCCCTCAATCAGGTATTCGTACGGGACCGACCGACGCCCCGCCTCGTCCGAGGCCGTTGCGAGAGGCGTCCCATCGACCTGACGATAACCGAAGTTTTCATAGGTCGGAAGGCGTGCCCGACTCGGGGTATCGGGCTCATTGTCCCCAGGGGACCGACCGGGTATCTATGATCCGAAAGCTTCGCAAGTCGCGTTCCCAGACGGACGGAGGGCGAGATGTGCCAGGCAAACGCTCACGGGGCTCGTGGTCATCATCACCACCACTCTCATCACGATCACCGGCACGGCGGTCATCATCACCACGACCACCCTCATGGTGGTCATCACCAGCATCCTCATGGCGGCCCGGCGCATGCCTCAACGGCGTCCGAGCACTCGGCCTCGTCTCAACCGAGCCGTCGTGAGGCCTTGAGGAGACTGAAGGCCGCCGGGTTGCTCCTCGCGGCGGGGGGGTCATACTGGGGTTCGCCCGTGCGGGCCCTGGCGGATGCAGGGCATCCGCCTTCGGGCGGCTCGACATCCGGGGCGTTGTTCGAGCTCAAGAAGGTCACCGAAGGGATCTATGCGGCGATCGCCAAGCCCACGGCGATGCTCAACTGCAACGCCGCGGTCGTCGTCAACCGCGACCACGTCCTGGTCGTCGACACGCACTCGAAACCTTCGGCCGCCAAGGCCCTCATCACGCAGATCCGCGCCGAGATCACGGAGCTCCCGGTCCGCTACGTGGTCGACAGCCACCTGCACGGCGACCACGCGATGGGGAACGAAGCCTATCCCGAGGTCTTCGGCTCGAACGTCGAGGTGATCTCCTCAGTGAAGACCCGTCGTTGGCTCGAGGAACTCGGCATCCCGCGCATCAAGGAGTCACTCGACGCGGTCCCCAAGCAGATCGCCGAGTTCCGCACGAAACTCGAGGCGAGCAAGGACGAGTCCGAACGTGCAGGGCTCCTGGCCCAGATCGAAGGGCTCGAGGCGTATTTGAAGGAGATGACACCTCCCCGCGTCACGCTCCCGACGTTGACGTTCGACCGCACGATGATCCTCCACCGAGGAGGGCGCGAGATTCACCTGATGTTCCTCGGCCGGGCCCACACGGCGGGAGATGTGGTGGCTTACATCCCGTCCGAGCGTGTGATCGCGACCGGCGACCTGATGCACGGGCTCCTCCCTTACATGGGGGACGGCTTCCCCGACGAGTGGCCGGCGACCTTGCGGGCGCTGGAGGCACTGGAGTTCGACCGCGTGATCCCGGGCCACGGCTCGGTGCAGCAGGGCAAGTCGGTCCTGGCCGAGTTCCGCGCCTACGTCGAGGAGGTGACCGAGAAGGTCTCGCGAGGGGTCGAGCGAGGCACCCCCCTCGATGAGCTCAAGAAGTCGATCGTCCCGGGCGATTTGACGTCGCTCAACGCAGGCGGAACGCGCCGACGGGTCGAGCACGAACTCGGGGCCCTGTTTGCGGGCGTAAAGCCCGCCGAGATGCTCGAAGAGAACGTCGCGAGCAACGTCGGCGAGGTCTTTACCTACTTCACCGAGCGAAAAGGCCGCCGCGAGCTCCCGGTTCGCTGAGTGTTGGACCGAGGACGAATGGCTCACTGCTAAGGTGCCGTTGAGAAATTCACCACAAAGACACTAAAGGGGGGCAATTCTTGAGAGCGGATCCCTCTTGGCTCTTCCCTTCCGGATTCCTTATTGTGCCTTTGAGACGTTGTGGTGAGTTTTCCGCCAGGCCGAGTCCGTTCGCATCAGTCGCTAACGAAGACCCTCGCAGGCCTGGCGCAAGGCCTCTGTCCTCGAGTCGTCGCCGGGGTTGATCCTGGCCATCTGCCAGGCGGTCATGCCGGCGCCGTCGGGTCGGTCGGGGTCGGCGCCGGCGGCCAGGAGAGGGGCGAGGACGGAGAAGCGCTTGAGACGTACGGCGGTCGTCAGCGGGGTCGTGCCGAATTCTTCGCCCGGCACGTCGACCTCGGCACCGAGCTCAATGAGGACGGGCAATGCCCGGCTCCGTTCACCGGCCGCGGCGAGCCACAGCGGGGATGTCCCTTGCTCGTCCCGATCGTTGACGTCCGCCCCATCGACCACGGCCGCTCGGACGCCGTCAGGATCGTTCGCGACGATCGCGGACATGAGCGCCTGGAACTCTTGCGGCGGCTCCGGCGGCTCGGCGGCCTTGCGTTCGAGCACCAGCCGAGTGGTCTCCTCGGCCAACGCGCGGACCTCGGGGGCCGTGACCGGCTCCAGCAGCTCGACGAGCTCCTGATGTCCCTGGACCCGGGCGAAGTGGAGGGCGCAACAGCCGAGCATTTCGGGGTCGCCGTCGTCATCGAGCAGGATGTCGGGGTCGGCCCCGGCCGCCAGGAGGACCCGGGCAACCTCATTTTGGCCGTGCCAGGCGGCCTTCATAAGTGCGGTGCCGCCGTTCTCATTGATTGTGTCGGGGGAGACGCCCGCCCGGATTAGCAGGTCGATCGCCTCGGCCCTGCCGAGACTGGCGGCGTCCTCCAGCAAGTTCGGGATGTCTAACCCATCCTGGGCGAGCTCCGGATGTTCTTCCAGGATCCTGGCCAGTGAGTCGAGGTCACCACTCCGGATTGCGTCGCCGACGCGCTGGGCAACCTCTCGCCGGGGGGCATGCTCGGCCCACCAGGAATCCTTGCCGAACGCGAAGTCCTCTTCGGAGGGATCGGTCGTCATGAGGTCACCTGTCGAGGTGGAAACCCGTTCGAGGCATTCTCAGCCCCTCAGGATGAGGCCTTGTCCTCCTGAGCCTCCGAGGCCGCCCGCTTCTTCCTTCGGCGTGTGAGCTTCGACAAGGCCTCGTCGTTCCGGGCCGCCCAGGCGTAGAGCATCTCGAGCGGCTCGATGAAGAGCTGGCCCATCGCCGTCAGGGAATACTCGACCATCGGCGGGACCACCGGATAGACCTTCCGGCCGATCAGCCCGTCCCGCTCCATCTCGCGCAGGGTCTGGGTGAGCATCTTCTTCGAGCACCCCGGAAGGCTTCGCGCCAGGGCGCCGGTCCGGCAGGTGCCGCCGTGGTAGTGCAGGGCGTGGAGCACCATCGTGGTCCACTTGACACTGAACAGCTCAAGAACGCGACGAGGGGCGCAGTCTTCGTCGAGGACGATCGGCCGAGGCTTCGACATGGTGGTGGTCCCCAAATGGTAACTACGTCCCCTGATTGTGCCTACTTGCCGGATGGAGGCCAAGGTCCTAGATTTCCCGTAATCCCCGAGGCGGTGCCGAGGGGCTCGGCTTCGCCTCGGGGGATTGAGGAAAGGCTCATGGCACTGCGAGCAATCATCGCCGGGGTGACCGGCATCGTCGGGAACAACCTGGCGGCGCAACTCGTCTCCAAAGGGTGGGAGGTCCACGGCCTCGCCCGGAGGCCGCAGACGGGCCTTCCCGGCGTGCGGCCGGTCGCGGCCGACCTGCTCGATCCGGGGGCGGTCCGCTCGGCGCTCGCCGGGATCGATCCGACTCATGTTTTCATCACCTCCTGGGTCCGAGGCGCGACCGAGACCGAGAACTGCACCGTCAATGGCGCCCTCGTGCGGAACCTCCTCGACGCGCTCGACACGTCGGAAGGCTTGCGGCACGTCGCCCTCGTCACCGGCCTGAAACACTACCTCGGCCCATTCGAGTCTTACGCGAAGGCCAAGCCCGAGACCCCCTTCCGGGAGGAGATGCCGAGGCTCCCCGTCGAGAACTTCTATTACACCCAGGAAGACGAGGTCTTCGCCGCGGCGCGTCGGCGAGGGTTCACCTGGAGCGTCCATCGACCGCATACGATCATCGGCTACGCCCTCGGCAACGCCATGAACATGGGGGTGACCCTCGCGGTCTACGCCTCCCTCTGCCGAGAGACAGGCCGACCCTTCGTCTTCCCCGGCTCGCCCCAGCAGTGGGAAGGCTTGACGGACGTGACCGACGCCCGGGTCCTCGCCCGCCATTTGGAATGGGCGGCGACGAGCGACGCCGGTCGGGACCAGGCGTTCAACATCGTCAACGGCGACATCTTCCGCTGGCGATGGCTCTGGCCGAGGCTCGCGGCCGACTTCGGGATCGAGGCCGCCCCCTACCCGGGTCGCCCGACGTCGCTCGAGCCGCAACTGGCGGACGCGGGGCCGGACTGGGCCCGCCTCGCCGCGACGCACGAACTCGCCGAGCCCGACATCACCAAGCTCGCCTCCGCCTGGCACACCGACCTCGATTTGGGACGCGAGATCGAGGTCGTGACGGATATGTCCAAGAGTCGCGTGGCCGGGTTCCACGACTACCAGCCGACGCTCGGCTCCTTCCTCGACCTCTTCGCCAGGCTGAGGCAGGATCGGATCATCCCTGACCTGGGGCGGTAAAGGGCTCTCTTCTTCCGAATCGAAACCCGGTGTTCTCTTCAGCACCGGGTTTCTAATGCCGTCGACGTCGCGATCCCGGCTGGGACGTCGAGGCCTCCTGGTACAGAAACCCGGTGTTGAAGAAAACACCGGGTTTCGGGAGCGGGGGCGGCTATGCCTCGACGGGATGGACGAGAGTGTCGAGGTAGTCGGCGATGGTGTCGAGGCCATGGGCCGAGCAGGCGACGTAGCCGTCGGGGCGGACGAGCCAGTAGCCCCCTTCGTGAAGAGGTGAGCGGATGTCGGGGTCGAGCAGGCCAGCGAACCGGGTCACGAGCGCGGCGGCCTTGGTCTTCTCGCCGAAGAGAGCAAACAAGGGCGAACTCCCCGATCCCACGGGGACTTCACCGACGACGGGGGGCACTCGCTCGCCCGGCCTGGGGCCGGTTCCACCCTCCGCTGGGCCGTTCAGCGGGCTGTCGGGGTAGCCGATGGAGACCTCCGTCATGGTATCCGCCATGGCGTGTTGGACCGGGCTCAGGCCCAGCACGAGGTGGCCCACCACGTTGCGCACCACCTGGGCAACGGGATTCCTGAACGTGCCGACGGCCGTCAGCCGCTCGGCGTTCTTGAGGACCTCGTCGCCGACGTGGCTCCGCTCCGGGCTGTAGCTGTCGAGGAGATGCTCGTCGCACGTGCCTCGAACCACCATCGCCAGCTTCCAGGCGAGGTTGAAAGCGTCTTGCATCCCGGTGTTCATCCCTTGCCCGCCCGCGGGGCTGTGGACGTGCGCCGCGTCGCCGGCGAGGAAGACACGCCCCCAGCGATAGCTCGCGACCTTGCGGCCGTTGATCCGGAAGCCCGAGAGCCAGATCGGGTCGGTGGCCTTCAGCCCGCCCGGCCCTCGGCGGTCCATGATCGTCTGGACCTGTTCCAAGGTCGGCGTCGGCGGGTGCTCGGCCCCCGCGGGGGGCATGTCGGCGATGACCCGATAGCGGCCCGGCGAGATCGGGAAGATCACGAAGACCCCGTCGTGGTGCCAGTAAACCGAGGTCTCCGAGTCGGGGACGGGATACCCCGTCATGTGGATGTCGGCAAGGATCCAATCGCTATCCAACGTGACCCCGGTGAATGGGGCGTTCACGCCGTGGCGCACGGTGCTGTGCGCCCCGTCGCACCCGACCATCCAACTCGCCGACACCGCCTCGTCCCGGCCGTCGGGGTGCCGCAGCACGGCGTCCACGCCGTCGGCAACCTGCTGGAACGACGTGAGCTCGACCCGCCGGCCGATCTCGACGCCCAGGCCCTGGAGCCTCTCCTCGAGCAGTCGCTCGGTCTCGGACTGCGGGAGCATCAGGCCGTAGGGGTAGGGGGTGTTGACGCTCGCCATGGAGACCCGGGCGATGACCTTGTCGCCGGCGGTGATGTTGACCGTCCCGCCCTTGAAGCCGGAGTCGATGAACGGGGCCGCTCCTCCTCCTCGGTCGAGCAGCTCGAGGGTCCGGCTCCACACCACGAGGGCCTTGGACTTGTCGGTCCGTTGCGCCGTCTTGTCGACGATGCGCACGGGCACCCCATAGCGAGCAAGCTCCGAGGCCAGGGTCATCCCGACCGGGCCGGCGCCGACGACGAGAACGGGCTTCATCGCAGTTGTCCTCCGGGAAACGAACGGGCCTTGAGGGAGTCGATACAGACCGGACTGTGATTACGCTTGAATCTTCTTCACGATCATGGCGAGTGCCACCTCGACGACGGCACAGGCGCGACGTTCGCCGTCCGGTCGTCCGGTGGCGAGGTCGACGACGGCCAGCCCCACGCAGAGCGCGTGCAACATCCGAGCGTCCTCCTCGGTGACGGTCGGCCGGGCATTCCCCAGGGCGCGGTTGATCCTCCCGACGATGCCGTCCACCAACTCGAGGAAGAGCACGCGCAGCGGAGGCTCCTGGTCGGCCGCCTGCGCGAGGGCCATGAGGACGCGCGTATTCTCGTGTCGCCCGATGAGCTTCGCAATCGCCCCGGCCGATACCTCGACCGACGACTCGGCCAGCGCGCGATCCACGGCCGCGAGCTGCCCGTCGACCGCGGCGCGGCCCACCGCGGCCAGGAGGTCGGCTCGCGTCGGATAGTAATAGGTCAAGTGGCTCTGCCGAAGCCCCGCACGCGTCGCCACCCTGGGCTGGGTGAACCCCGAGTAGCCACGCTCGCGGAGCGTGGCCAGGCCCGCCTCGATGATTTCTTGCCGGCGATCGGTCACGGGAACACCTTGGTTGGTTGACCCACCAAATCGTACCCCGGGGCGACGGGGGCGTCAAGGAGCCTTGGCGAAGTCCTGATATCCTGCCCCGGTTCGCAGCCGATTGATCGACCAGTACCCGCGCGTTAGTCTCGGGTCGATTTCGACCCGATCCCCTCTCGCGAGGCTTTATCGATGATTCGCCTGAAATTCGCCGCCTTACTGTCGCTATCCTTGACGGTTGCCTCCGGCTCCTCGGCCTTTGCCCAATCGGCGACGGACGGGAAGCCCTTGTTCGACGGCAAGAGCCTCGACGGCTGGGAGCATGTCGGCCCCGGCCGCTTCGTCGTCGAGGACGGGGAGCTCCGCACCGAGGGGGGCATGGGCCTGCTCTGGTACTCGCGCGAGAAGCTCGGCGATTGTGTGATTCGGGTCGTCTACAAGACCGGGACCCCGCGGTCGAACTCGGGCCTCTACATCCGGATCGCGGACAAGCCCGCCGACCCCTGGTTCGCCGTCCATCATGGCTTCGAGGTCCAGATCGCCGACGGTGGCCGGTCCGCGCGCGGGACGGGCTCGATCTACACGTTCGCCGACGCCAAGGCCCAGCCCGGCAAGCCGCTCGAGTGGAACACCTTAGAGGTCACCCTCAAGGGGAACCGCGTGACCACGATGATCAACGGCACGCCCGTCGCCGAGTTCGACTCCAGCGTGCTCAAGCCCGACGCCAAGGACATCATCGGCGAAGGTGACCCCGCGCGAGGCCCGAGGCCGGAGAAAGGCTACATCGGCCTCCAGAACCACGACAAGGACTCCAAGGTCTCCTTCAAGGAAGTCTCCGTCCGCCCGCTCTCCGGCAAGTAATCCCGCCGAATCCGCTCGGGCCGAAGCCTTGTCCGCCATCCGAGACACCCTCGGCCCGAGCCTCCCCGAGGATTTCGCCTCTGCCCCCGCCGCCACTCGCTTTTCAAAGGATGAACTCGCAACCTCGAGCCTCGTCACCAAACCCCGCCTCTCGCCGGTGCCTCCCCGGCTGCTCGTACAGAGACAATGAGACTTCGGTCCCCTCCCGCCTCGGCAATCACCACGTCATTGCCTTGAAAAATAAGATCACACCTTCAATTGACTCCTGGAAAGTCTTTGTGCCCCTCGTGCCCCAGTGGTGAATCCGCCCCCGGCTCTTGGACGCGGTATCCCATGCGCCGCCTGGACGTAAATCGCTCCAGGCCAATGTCTCGCGATCGATTGACGATCGGTTGGCGCGCGATTTGAAAGGAAGAGGTGGGCAAGTGAGGAGGTGATCCATGCCCACGTATTCGCAAGATCTGCGAAGGCGGGTGATCGAGACCGTACGGAACGGCGAGGGATCCACACGCCAGATCGCGCACCGATTCTGCGTCAGCCCGTCGTTCGTCACGCGGTTGCTGCGCCATCACCGCGAGACGGGATCCGTGGAACCCAAGCCACACGGCGGAGGCCGCCGACCGGCGCTAGGCTCTGCCGAGCTCGAGCGTCTCCGCCAGCTCAGCCGGGAACAGCCCGCCGCCACGCTCGAGGAATTGCGCCGGCAGCTCGGCGTGGAATGCAGCATCATGGCAATCTCGCGAGGCTTGCGCAAGCTACAAGCTCGAGATCATTCGCGATCGGAAGTCCTCCCTCAAGGGGAGCGAGGCCCCTTGGAGGCCAAGCGGAGAGAGCGATCACTCCATTAATCGAATCGCGGCGCGGGGATCGGCCTCAAGCGGTCCTTGAGCCGATAGGAAAACAGTTGTGAATGAGAAGGTTTCGTCAAAAATCGCGATTTTGTGTTCGGTCTTGCATCTTGCATGTGGTAGTCGCATCAGGCAATTTGGAGTGATATCGCTCTTGCGCTGAACATGCAATAGAGTCGTGAAGCTATCACCTTGCAGAGACAAGGTGATGTGGCCAAAAGGCAACGTGAAGACACTCCGATCTTGCACTGTGAGGGCGTGTGGGCGAAAACATCTTCTGGCAGGGGCAATATTCGGGACGCAGTGCGGAGAACCCTGGGGATCTTGTCCCGATCTTGGATGCCATTGGCTACGCAAATGCGAGTTTTGCCCCTGGTAGAGGCATTCGAGATGATATACTTAATATAAGGTCGTGAATCTTTTATTTGGCCGAGGTTTTCATGAATTCAAGAGACGAATCGTCACCTAAAATTTAGTGGACGACAAGAAGACCCTCTCCGGTGATGTTTTAAGGCGGGGCGTGCCGTGGCCGGGGCTGGGCCATGGAGGATGGATTTGGCGCTCTTTAAGGACAACCCGAGTGTCAACGCGCTACCCTCAATTCAGCCGTTCCCAATCATTCGCAACCAGGTGCCTTGATGATCGACAAACTCGCCGTCACCGCCTGCCAGTGGGCCGAACGGACGCTCCCGGAGCGGCAAAGGGCCGACATCCGTGCCGACTTGGCGCGCCGAGGTGAGGGTGCCACGCTCTCGCAAGCCTTGTATGACGAGGGATTCCGTGGGTCGTTCTACTTTCGCTGCAAGGGCGTCGGCCTGTTCGGCCGGGTCCTCCTCCGGGTTGCGAGTCTCGTCTTGCCCGGGCCCTCGGGCCTGGCGTTGAGCGAGCCGATCGGCGCCGGGTTGTTGATCCAGCACGGGACCGCGACGATCGTCTCGCCGACCAGGATCGGCAAGGATTGCACCATCTATCAGCACGTGACGATCGGCAACGAGCCCAACCTCCAGACGCACCGGGGCGCCGGCGGGCCGGTCATCGGCGACGGAGTCACGATCTTCGCCGGCGCGATCGTCTTCGGGCAGATCACGGTGGGCGATGGCGCGGTGATCGGAGCTGGTGCCGTCGTGACCAAGGACGTCCCGCCGGGGGCCATCATGGTCGGCGTCCCCGCTCGCCCGATGGTCCGGAAGTCGAAGGAGCTCGAGGCCTTGGCCGTCCCGTCGATCTCCCACTTCGATGATGACGACGACGCCCACTCCGACGATCCTGCCGAGTACGTCGGAGCGTCAGCGGGCGTGGCCCTCTCCTCTCGGGCCGATTGAGCCGCGCCAAGACATCGGGCTAGGTAAAGGGGTCTGAAGACGATCCGCAGATGACGCAGATTGACACAGATAAAATAAAAGCTTTAAGAATTTTATCTGTGTCAATCTGCGTCATCTGCGGATCAATCTTGCTTTTCGCCCGCCTGCTCCATCCGTCCTTGGGACATTGCGCTGTGGCCAGCCACTACATGGCCGAGTCGGCCTTCACGGACTTGCTCTCGCCAGTCACGACTTGAGGAACGCCAGCAGGTCGGCGTTGATCTGATCGGCGTGGGTGGTTGGCATCCCGTGCGGGAGGCCCTTGTAGGTCTTGAGGGTGCCGTTCTTCAGGAGCCCGGCGGACCGCGGCCCGGATGCGGCGTAGGGGACGATCTGGTCGTCCTCGCTGTGCATGACGATGACCGGGATGGTGATCGACTTCAAGTCTTCGGTGAAATCGGTCTGCGAAAAGGCCACGATCCCGTCGTAGTGGGCCTTGGCGCCCCCCATCATGCCCTGACGCCACCAATTCTGGATCACGGCCTCGGAGGCACTCGCGCCCGGGAGGTTGTAGCCGTAGAACGGCCCGCTCGCCACGTCGCGATAGAACTGGGACCGATTCGCGGCGAGCTTGGCCTGGAAGTCGTCGAAGACCGCCTTGGGAAGGCCGAGCGGATTGGCCGAGGTCTTCACCATCAGGGGCGGGACCGCGCAGAGCAGCGCCGCCTTCGCCGCCCGGCCCTCGCCATGCCGGGCCAAATAATGGACGACTTCCCCGCCGCCCGTGGAATGGCCGACATGGATGGCTTCCTTCAGGTCGAGATGCTCGACGACGGCCGCCAGGTCGTCGGCGTAATGGTCCATGTCATGGCCGTCGGCGCACTGGGTTGACCGTCCGTGCCCACGACGGTCGTGGGCGATCACGCGATAGCCATGTTGGAGGAAGAATAGCAACTGCGCGTCCCAGTCGTCGGCCGAAAGTGGCCAGCCGTGGCTGAACACGATCGGTTGGCCCGATCCCCAGTCCTTGTAATAGATCTCCGTCCCATCCTTCACGGTAATTCGATCCACAAATCCTCCTATGTCGTGGGCCTTGCTTCTTCACCAGATCACAGACGGAGTGCTTCGGGCCGCCTCGGCTGCACTGTACGGCGGCGGTATCCGCCAAACAAGCTCGACGTCACGACCAGACTGGTGCTGTCCCGGCTCGATCCGAAAAACCGCGCTGGTCGCCGTGGGATCGTGGTCGAAGTCTTGACCAAGGACATGTATCGGACTGAGGATATATTGTTGAAGCCTGTGCCCACCGCGATCATCGAAATGGCCGAGCGTTCCAGGTTCCAGGCCGAAGTGGGGCGTGCCGCGTGCGAGCGGGTCGAGGGCGTTGGCGGCTTCGAGAGGTTCGCGGGGGGTCGAGACTCGACGGATTCCTGCCCGAGCGGCCAACCCAAACCATCGTAGGGTGGGGTGGAGTCCATCTCGGAGACGTCGGAACGGGCGAGTCATGGGGGATGTCGTCATGCGAAGATGGCAGAGGTGGCCGACTTTTTACCGCGGCCTCCTTGGTGCGTCCTCGGGTGCGGTGTTCGGTGCAGTCGGCTCCGCGGCGGTCGTATTCGGTGTGGCGACGTGCTGGCGGCATGCCCGGGGGACGTCGGATCTCGGCCGGGCCTACGACCTCTACGCCGTCTTGTCGGAACTCTGCACCTATGCCGTCGTCGTCGGAACTTTCTTCGGCTGTGGCGGCTGGGCGTCTCTCGCCCCTCGCGAGCCCCGTCGCTTTGCACGAACCCTTGCAATCATCGTCGGGGCGACGCTACCCCTCTGGTTTGTCATCCTGAATGTCGTGAAAGCGATGGAACTCACGCCCGTTCGACACAAGGGCTTCGAACATCCCGCGTGGTATCCCTCCGAAATCGTCGTCGCGACTATCCTGCTCGCGATTCCTGTCGCGGTCGCCGCGGCCCTCACACGAGCAAGCGGTCAAGGCTTTTCGAACTCGGAGCCGAAGATCTCTGGAACCCTTCCGGACGCGGCGAGAACCGCGTGAACGGTGAGTATTGGTAGTTCATCCCTCTTCTGCTGAGTCGAGTTGAACTCGAGTGTGGCCACGGAGGTCGCCATGTCGTCGGCGAATCCTGAAGGCGGACTCTGCGACGAGTGCCACGGTGATGATCTGGAGGTGATCAGCATCCGGGATATCGGTCGTCCTCCACGTC
The DNA here is from genome assembly GCF_054877945.1 of Singulisphaera rosea. Classification (NCBI taxonomy): domain Bacteria; kingdom Pseudomonadati; phylum Planctomycetota; class Planctomycetia; order Isosphaerales; family Isosphaeraceae; genus Singulisphaera; species Singulisphaera rosea. The sequence continues at coordinate 61,899 of NZ_JBTYIP020000014.1, forward strand.
TGGGCGAGGCTTCGTCCGGGACAACTCGAGTGGTTGTTCGTCGGGTTGATTGGCGATGTCGTACCTGCGGTCGTGATGGCTCGGTACTCCGCCGAGTCGAGGGCGGCAAGCCGGCTTAGCTGTGGGATGTTGGGTTTGTTGATACGTTTTGATGTTGACATGAAAAAGTAAGTAATAAAAGGCGACGGCCTCGTTCCCGATCTATGCGTTCGAGTGGATCGACAACCTCCATTTCATCCAGTCTCCCGATCGGTATCTTCCCGACCCCTCGGCCCATTTCGAGGCGGCACGGGTGGCGTTCCTGCAGGCCGGATGGGAAGGCACAGGAGAGATCGGCCTGCTGTGGCTACCGACGTTCGTGTTTCCGATGAAGTCCTGGCCGTCTTGGGTCGGCGTCGTCCTCTGGCACGTTAGAGCGGTTCACGCACGCGTTGCGCACGTCGGAGGAAAACGGGGACTGGCTCTCGGCCGGGGCAGGCTGGGCCCCTCACGGATCAACTCCGAGGCCGGGTAGCTGTCCCCATTTTCCGGGCCGTCGCCGTCCGCTACGGCGGAAACGGGGACAGGCACCTGCGCTTCGCTGCGGAGCCAGTCCCCGTTTCCGCCTCCGCTCATAGGTCAAGCGACACGTCGTGCCCTGTGCCAGCCGCACGCTAGCCGCGATAAGCAGGTCGAAGATGGCACGTCCTGGTTGATTTCCCCGATTGAACTGCCCTTCGAGGGCTTCGCGCAGTGGTTGTGATTCGTCATGGTAAATCTTAGGTGAAAAAATGCAGTGGGTGGCTCGCCCTTTAACCTGTGATGGCGTTGTCCTTGAAGAGTTATTGCCGGACCGGTTAACCGATGCCGACCTCGGGGGTATCTCTCTGCGGATGCAGGTTATCCTCGAAACGATCGAGATGCCGCGTTGCGAGGGGAGGTTGCTCCCGGTCGGGATCTTTGACCGGATGGATACGATGGAGGATTTGGTCCTCCGGTCCTGCCATCCTCGGCTCGCCGACTGGGTTGGCCTGATCGTTGAATTCGGCGAGTACTACGGCCTATCTGGGTGCGGGTCGATCGTCGTCGACTCGGACATCTATCGCAAACACGCAGCTCGGTATGCTGAGTTTCTTGGCATTGATTTGATCTGATCAACTGCGGAAGAACTCGGAGATCAAGGCGTCGCGGAAGGGGGGAGGGGAGGGGGCCTGGCCGGTCATCAGGAGGTGGGCGGCGGTGTGGATGGCGGAGGCGTGGGTGCCCTGAAGGGGGATGTCGCGATCCCAGAAGCGGCGGAGGAAGGGGAGGAGGTCGTGTTTGACGACCTCGATCTCCTCGTTGGGGTCGAGGCTTGGGAGGTCGGTCTCGAGGACGTCGAGGGCGAGGTAGGAGCGGACGAGGTTGGTCTGGTTCGCCGGGTTGGCGTAGTGGCAGGCGATCTCGACGAATGATTCGCCGGTGTATCCGGTCTCCTCGCGGAGCTCGCGGCGGGCGGCACCCTCGGAGTCGGTCTCGCCGGGTTCCATCGAGCCGGTGGGGAGGCCGGTCAGGATCGTCGCGACGCCGTGGCGGTATTCGCGGACGAGGATGATTTCCATCGACGGCGTCAGCGCCACGACGTTGACCCAGGTGGGGTACTCGAGGATGTGGAACGGGGTGATGATCCGGCCCGAGTGCGCCTCGCAGCAGTCGGAGCGGACCTTCAGCCAGCGGTCTTCATAGGTCACGGTGCTCTCGAGGACCCGCCACGGTTTCAGCATTGCGTCGTCTCCGGCATGCTCGTCTCCAGCCCTGGTGACCGTCTCGCGCCTGGACGCGGGGGCGTTTCCTTGAGATTGCGGACCGGTCTCGGATCGGTCCGTCGGCCGGGATGGCGAGGACTTCCTCGCGCGCCGCGGCCATAATCATTGGAATGTGTGCGCTGCTCGCTGTCGACCTTGGTCTGCGGACGGGGCTCGCCCTTTATGGGAGGGACGGGCGGCTCCGCTGGTATCGCTCGCGGCACTTCGGGACGCGGGCCCAGCTCAAGCGTGGGGTTTATGGATGGCTCGCGGAGATCCCGGACGTTGCGCGGGTGGTGATCGAGGGGGGTGGGCCGATCGCCGAGGTCTGGAAACGCGAGGGCGAGAGGCGCGGGATCCCGGTCTTGGAGATCGCGGCCGAGGATTGGCGGGCCCGCCTCCTGAAGCCGAGTGATCGCCGGGGGACCGACCGGGCGAAGGGGGCGGCCGATGTCATCGCCCGTCGGGTCATCGCCTGGTCGGGTGCCGACCGTCCGACTTCGCTCCGACACGACGCCGCCGAGGCGATCCTGATCGGGCTCTGGGGAGTGCTCGAGGTGGGTTGGCTCGGCGAGCTCCCTCGCGAGCTCGAGATCTCGAGGTCGGGCCAGGGGGGTGAGGGAAAGGAATCTTGAAATGGTGGGAGGTCTCGGCCGGCACTATGGTAGAGACTCATCGCGATAGGACACCGGGTCTTGCCCGATCGACCTGTTGGGGATCCACCACGAAGGCACAAAGACACGAAGGAATGACATGAGGAAGCCCGCGAGGGATTTGTCCTTTTGGAATCCTCTTCCTTTGTGCCGTCGTGCCTTTGTGGTGAAGAGCTCTCCCGGTGGAGTTCGGCGAGGAGTGTCCACGATGACGCGGAGATCATCCAGGCCGCGAGGGGCACCGAACGATGTTGCGAGACGGAGCGAGTTCTCCCACCGTGAGGGCGTCGACCGTTCGAGATCGGGGGACGTCCGGTCGGCTGGGCGACGCCGAACTGCTCGAGCGATTCCTATCGAGGGGCGAGGCGACGGCCGAACGGGCCTTCGCTTCGCTGGTCGAGAGGCATGGGGCGGCCGTGCAGCGGGTCTGCGTCGCCGTCCTCGGCGATCATCACGAGGCCCAGGACGCCGCGCAGGCGGTCTTCCTCGTCCTGTCGCGTCGGGCCCGATCGATCCGGAAGCCCGGGTCGCTCGGCCCTTGGTTGCACGGGGTCGCGCTCCGGGTGGCTCGCCGAGCGAGGGTCGAAGTCATGCGTCGAAAAGAGGCGGAGCGGCGGGCGGCCGAAGCGTCGGCTCGACGCGGCGATCTCGAGCAGATCAAGGACATGTCGCTCGACTCCGAACTGCACGAGGAGATCGATCGGCTGCCCGAGACGTATCGGGCGCCGATCATCCTTTGTGACTTGCAAGGCTGGACGCAGGAGCAGGCCGCTCGGGAATTGGGTTGGCCTTATGGGACGGTCCAGACCCGCCTCTTTCGGGGGCGGAAGCGGTTGCGCGACCGGCTCACGCGTCGGGGTGTTGGCGTGATCGGCGTCGTCGGGACGGGCTCCCTCTTTCCTCTCTTCGAGACGTCGGCCCTGGCCAACTCGCCGGATTGGGCCGAGGCGACGGCCCGCGCTGCGGTGCGGTTCGCGGCCGGACGTGGGGTCGGGGGAGACGTCTCGCCCTCGGTGATGCGACTCGCCGGCTCGAGCCTCCGGGCGATCCGCCGGGAGTCGCTGAAGGCCGGAGCGCTCGTCGGGTTATTGCTGGTCTGCGTTTCGTCCCTGGGGATCCGACCGGCGATTGTCGGCGAGAGTGGAGGGACGACGGCGAAGGGGGGCTCGGCGAGGGTCGAACCCGCCTCGGGCTCCGGCCGCGTTCCCGGAGGCCAAGTCGCGCGGGCTCGGCCGGACCCGGCGCCGAAGGCCGCTGCTCCCGCGGTCATCGTCGAGGGTTCGGCGGATCGCGACCCCGTCGCTCCGACCGAGATACCCCCTGATGCGAAGGCGGCCCTCGACTCGCCTTCGCGCTATCTGGTGGTCGATCGCGGGCGTCTGGTCCCCAAGGTCCCGGTCGGAGAGGGGCCGGGAGATCCGGCGGGGGTCGAAGTCTCGCCGGGGCGGGAGCTCTTCGAGAGGGTCTGGCTGCCGGATGACCCGAGGAGCCACGGAGGAGATGGCCTCGGGCCGGTATTCAACGCCCGGTCGTGCGTCGACTGCCATGATCGAGGAGGACCCGGGGGAGCCGGGGCGGCCTCGAAGAATATCGAGATCGCCACGGCCGACGTTGGATCGGCGGGCTCGGGCTTCGGCTTCTCGTACTCGTTCGGGATGGACGTCGGCGGTGGGGGGTTCTCGTACCAGTTCTCGAACAACGCTCCGACCGGGGCCCGGCGAACTTCGCCCGACCCGGCCGTGCTGGCGGCGATCCATCCGGGATTTCGCCAGTCGAGGAGCCTGGTGCTCCACCGGTTCGGGACCGATCGAACCTACCAGGCCTGGCGCGAGGCGGTCCCGGGTCCGCACGGGTTGGTCGTGGTCTCGACGTCGGAAAGGAACCCGACGCCCCTCTTCGGCATGGGCCTAATCGACCGAATCCCCGACGAGGTGATCGTGGCGGCCTCGAAGAAGCCCTCCAGCTCGGCGCAGACCCGGGGGCGTGTCAGCCGGTTGGAAGGGGGCCGGGTCGGCAAGTTCGGTTGGAAGGCGCAGACGGCGACGCTCGAGGAGTTCGTCCTCGCCGCCGCGTCGGGGGAGATGGGCCTGGAGGTCTCGAAGCGTCCCCAGGCCGCCGACCCTCGGCTCCCTGGAGCCGGTGCGCTCGGGCTCGATATGGATGGGGCGGAGTGCGATGCTCTGGTCGCCTACGTGCGGTCGCTCCCGCCGCCGGTGATCCGTTCGCCCTCGGACGAGAAGGACGCGACGGCGGTCAAGGCGGGTGCGTCGACGTTCAGGACGATCGGGTGCGCGGGCTGCCACCTCCCGAAGCTGGGGGAAGTCGAGGGGATCTACAGCGACCTCTTGCTTCATGAGATGAGCCCGAAGCTCGGGGATACCGGTCGGTATGGCGTCTTCGTCACGCCGGCCGCCGTGGCGAATCGGGCGGAGGGGGGCGACGCTCGTAGCGGGGCGATCGGCGCGGCGGTGCAGGAGTGGCGGACGCCTCCCCTTTGGGGCCTTCGCGACTCGTCGCCGTACCTCCACGACGGCCGCGCCTCGACCGTCAGCCAGGCGATCTTGCTCCACGGAGGTCAAGGGGCACCTTCTGCGGAACGGTACGCGAAGCTCTCGCCGCGGCGCAAGCAACAGCTCGAGGCCTTCCTCATGTCGCTCCAGGCACCGTCGCCGGATCGCCGGGTCGGCGAGGCCGGAGCGGAGTGATCGGCGGGGCCGCTCGTGTCATCGGGTGAATCATAGTCTCAAGCGTGATGTCCGGTTGTGTCGATTGTTCCCGGGGTGACGCGACGGCGTCGTTGCCGAATCGATTCGGCCTTGAGGGACGACGGCATGGACGCCGGGCCTGGTGACACTCGAACTTGGCGAGGTGCGCGACGCCCGGGGCGCTTCGGGTGGTTGTTGGTCGCTGCCGTGCTCCTGAGCCAGGTGGGGTGCCGTGCCCACGGGGATGTCTCCGGCCTGTTGGTGCCGCGATGGTGGTTGGGGAACCCGTGGGGCCCGAGGGCCGAGCGGGCCAGGTTGCAGGGCGTGCTCCCCCCCGTGCCTTACGACCCGAGGGTTGCAGCCTGGCAGGACTGGGGCCGGGCGAATCTCCGCGCCGGCGACATCCTCTTCCGCATGGGGGCCGCCCGGGCGTTCTTCGGGCTCTTCTGCTTCTCGAAGATCTCCGCCACGATGGCCGACAGCCAATACTCGCACACCGGGATCGTCGCCTGGGAAGAGGGCGAGCCCTTCGTGTATGACACGGCCAAGGGCGGCCCTCGGCGCCAGCCGTTCGGGATCTGGGTCCTCGACACCGCCGGCAGCCTCGCCGTCAGGAGACCCCGCGCCGAATACCAGGGATACGTCCCCTCGGCGGTCGCGTACGTCCGCGACGTCTACAGTCGAGAGGTCCCCTTCGACCCCAAATTCGAGCTCGGTGCCGACCGGTTGTACTGCGTCGAGATGACCGAGAACGCCTACCGGACGGCCGGGCTCGCACTCACGGAGCCGATCAGGATCGACACGCTGCCTCGCTTCCACGAGTATCCGAAGATTACCTGGCTGGTGCGCAACTTCTCGACGATCCGGTTCAATCACGACGCGTTCGTGATCGGCAACGATCGGCTGGGCCTCTGGTCGAGCCCGGCGCTCGAGCCGGTCTTCGAGACCTCGAAGGCTGACTGGCCCCCCGGCTTCAGGCCGATCGCCGTCGAGCAAACGGACGCGACGAGCCCTCCTCCGCCGGCCCTTTTCGCTCCCCACGCCGGGCCGCGTTGACGACCGATACCCTCGCCCGGCAGTAAGTTGGGGTTGACGGCGATGGCCTTCGCTGTAACTTGCGTGCCGACCGATCACATTCGACGCCCGGTCCCGGACGAATCGGCCCGGCCTCGGTCCAAGACGTTGAGCCGTCTCCAAAGTTCGCGTCTCTGTCGATGAATGGAATCTCACCGGAGACATCAGGATGATGCCGACGGCTTCCCACGTGGCCAAGCTGCACCGGTCCCCCTCCCAGAACCCGAACCAGGCGCTCGCCGGTCGGGTCGAAGATGGGGTCGCCCAGGCCCTGACCTGGCTCGCCGACGAGCAGCACGACGAGGGCTACTGGGTCGGGATGCTCGAGTCGAACTGCTGCATGGAGGCCGAGTGGATCCTGGCGATGCACGTCCTCGGCGTGCAGGACGATCCCAAGCTCCCCGGCGTGGTCCGAGCGATCCTCGACAAGCAGCGCGACGATGGGGCGTGGGAGGTCTACCACGGGTCCGCCGGCGGCGACATCAACACGACCGTCGAGTGCTATGCTGCACTCCGGGTCGCCGGCCAAGATCCCGAGTCGCTCCCCTTACGTAAGGCGAGGGGCTGGATCCTCGAACGCGGAGGGCTGCGACACCTCCGGAACTTCACCAAGTACTGGCTCGCGCTGATCGGCGAGTGGCCCTGGGAGCAGACCCCGACGCTCCCCCCGGAGCTGATCTACCTCCCGAGCTGGATGCCCTTCAACATCTACCAGTTCGCCTCGTGGGCGAGGGGGACGATCCTCCCCCTGACGATCCTCTCCGCCCGACGCGCCTCGAGCCCGCTGCCTCCCGAGAAGCGGCTCGACGAGCTCTTTCCCCAGGGGCGCGATTCGCACGACTGCCGCCTGACGCGCAGGCATTCGTGGCTGTCCTGGGAAGGCCCGTTCTACGCGATCGACCGCGCCTTGAAGTACTACGCGGCCTCGCCGATCCGGCCCGGCCGGGAGTCGGCGATCAAGCTCTGCCTCGAGTGGATCATCAAGCACCAGGAGGCCGACGGGGCCTGGAGCGGGATCCAGCCCCCTTGGATCTACTCGCTGATGGCGCTCAAGCAGGAGGGGTATCCGCTCGACCACCCGGTCTTGAAGGCGGGCCTCGAGGCGTTCGACGCCCACTGGTCGTACCAGCGCCGAGGGGCGACGTTCCTCCAGGCGAGCGAGTCGCCGGTCTGGGATACCGCGCTATCGCTCCTGGCGATGGTCGACAGCGATTGCCGCCTCGACGAGCACCCCGCGGCGCGTCGGGCGCTCGACTGGCTGCTCGGGATGCAGGTCACCACGCCGGGCGACTGGCAGGTCCACGCCAAGGGGGTCCCGTCCGGGGGCTGGTCGTTCCAGCGTGCCAACCGCTTCTACCCCGACGTCGATGACACGGCCGTCATCCTGCTCGTCCTCGAGCGGCTCCGGGACCAGGTCGCCGACCCGACCGCCGTCGACGACGCCATCGGCCGTGCGACCGAGTGGCTGCTCGGGATGCAGTGCGCCAACGGCGGCTGGGGCGCCTTCGACCGCGACAACACCCACTCCTGGCTCACCAAAATCCCGTTCTCCGACTTCGGCGAGCTGCTCGACCCGCCCAGCGTCGACGTCACCGCGCACGTCGTCGAGGCCTTGGCCGTCCAGGGTCGCCGGCTCGACGACCCGGTCGTCGCCAGGGCGGTCCGCTTCATCCGGAGCGAGCAGGAAGACGACGGGAGCTGGTTCGGCCGCTGGGGCGTGAACCACCTCTACGGCACGGCCGCCGTACTCCCGGCACTCCGCGAGGTCGGCATCGACACGAATGCCCCCTGGGTCCGCAAGGCGGCCGACTGGGTCGTCGCCCACCAGAACCCCGACGGAGGCTGGGGCGAGTCGTGCGCTTCGTACATGGACGACTCCCTCAGGGGCGTCGGCACCAGCACGGCCTCGCAGACGGGTTGGGGGCTCATGTCGCTGCTGGCCGTCGCCACGCGAGACTACGACGACGCCATCCGCCGAGGCGTCGCGTTCCTGCTCAACCGGCAGGTCGACGGCACCTGGGACGAGCCCGAGTACACCGGCACCGGGTTCCCCGGCTACGGCGTCGGCCGTCGAATCGACCTGGACCGGGCGGCCGGCTCGATCGACCAGGACACCGACCTCCAGCGCGCTTTCATGATCAACTACAATATGTACCGCCACTACTTCCCGACGATCGCCCTGGCGAGGGCGAAGGCGCATTTCGCGCGAGCGACCGTGCTCGAGAAGGTCTCCTGAGCGAACCCCATTCTCGGGTCGGCGACCTCGCCGACCCGAAGCCGCCGCCCTGGAGGCGAGGTTGACCCTATCTTGAAACCTGTTTTCTTCCGAGAAGACGGGTTTCTGGGAGGGGAAGGCGTCGGCGTTCCCGCGAGTGGACGACATTGCCGACCTCTCCCGCGACGTCATCGTCGACTCCGACAGAAACCCGTTTTCTCGGAAGAAAACAGGTTTCGGGACAGGGTCTCTGGCACTCAGTGGTGCCCACCCTACGAACGAGCCTCCGCGGGCGAGGAACCCTGCGGATTACGAAGGCTGTTTGAGGCCTTGAACACCTCTTTGGTCCGTCTCGACGGGCTTCCGGGGGAGTTTTCGCGGCGAGATGCGGGCGCCGACGCCGTTACACACGGAACTCACCCCGGAAAATCGCGTTTTTGCCTGCATTCCTCCTCTTGCTCTGTTTTCGAGCCCACCATAAATTTAATGTGTTCCCGCTTTCATCCATCCGCCGGGGACTCGCTTCGGACATGTCGGCCATGAGTCGCGATCGGACCCACCCAGGTCGCACGGCATTTGTACCTATGCATGAGCGTGGCATAAAACTTGCTCTCTAAACTCGCGTTGGTGCGCGACGTTCGGGGTCGGTCGGGCGCCTTGGTATCGACATTCGCTGGGCGAAAGATATCGACATCCATCCTTTGAGTGAGGTCCACCCGTGGCTGTTGGCAAAAAGGTGAAGGGTGCGGCGAAGGCTGTGAAGCACGCCGCCCAAACGGTCGTGGAGAAGGTCGAGGCGGTCCTCGAACCGGTCGCCGAGGCCGTCGCCGCCGAGGCGAAGGTCGTCAAGAAGGCGGCCAAGAAAGCCGCCAAGAAGGTGGGAGCCGTCGTGGCGCCCGTGGTCGAGGCCGTTATCCCGGGTGCCTCGTCCGAACCCGAAACGAAGGTCAAGGCCACGCCCAAGCCCAAGCTGAAGAAGGCACCGGCCAAGTCGACCGCCACTCCCGCCGACGCTTCGACGGCCAAGGCTCCGGCTCCCAAGAAGGCGGTGGCCCCGAAGAAGACGGTGGCCCCGAAAGCCTCGGCCGCTGCCCCGAAGAAGACGGTGGCCCCGAAAGCTCCGGCCGCTGCCCCGAAGAAGGCGACGGCCGCGAAAGCTGCCGCTCCGACTCCCAAGAAGGCGTCCGCGAAGGCTTCCGCCCCGACTCCCAAGAAGACGACTCCGAAGAAGTCGAGCCCGAAAGCCGCCCGCTGAGTACCGGCGCGGCAATACTGTTTGAGAATCAACGACGAGCAGAGACGCGGGACGGCCCTGAGGTTTGCGATCTGACGCGGACGCCTCGGCACGCCGAGAGGCTGACGCGGACGCGGCACAAGAACCCCGGGCCGACGGAGGGACTCGCGGAGAGTCTTGGGAGGGATCGAGGAGCAGGCGAGCTGGGCGGCGACGGAATGGCGTCACCGAAAACGACCTGTGCTGGGCTGCGGCGTGTCCGTACCGGCCTGACCTGATTTCACCCCCTTATTCGACCCCGTTGCTTTCCCACCACGACCCCACGGCCACCGTGGAAGCGAGGACCTCCGATGCCTGAGAAGAAGACGACCAAGCCCGCGAAGACCACCACTCCGGCTCCTGCCCCCGCACCCAAGATCGAGGCTGCCAAAGCGCCCGCCGCGAAGCCGGCGAAGAAGGTTGCCGCCAAGGCGACGCCCGCCCCCGCCCCCGTCGTGACCCCCGAGCCGGTCCCCGTCGTTGCCGCGGCTCCCTCGAAGAAGGCCATGGCGAAGAAGGTCACCGCCAAGGCGGCCCCGGCCCCGGCCCCGGCTCCGGCTCCCGAGCCGGTCACCGCCCCTGCCAAGAAGGCCCCGGCGAAGAAGGTCGCCGCCAAGACGACCCCGGCTCCCGAAGTCGCTCCCGTGTCCGCCCCGGTCGCGAAGAAGTCGCCCGCGAAGCGGTCCACGCCCAAGCCTTCGGCCCCGATCCTGGGCGTCGGCGAGCCGGTCGCCGCGGCGCCTCTCGGCGCGGCGGTCTCGGCCGGTGGCGTCGCCCCGGCCCTCCCGGCGGCCAAGCCTGCCGCGAAGGTGAAGAGCAAGGCCTCGGCCAAGAAGTAATCAAGCCTCGATGAATCTCAAGGCCCCGTGGCTCATCCGCACGACCTCTGTCGGGGATGCTCCAGGGGCCTTGTTGTTGCGCCGGCGTCAGAGGAGGTCGGCCATTTCCCCATAGATCCCGTAGCCCACTCCGAGAAGGGCTGCGGCCCGTTGCGCCGGCGTCGTCAGCGAACGGGACCAGGCCAGGGCCCCGTCGACGTCGCCGGCATGGGCGCGGATGGCGGCGATCATGGTTGCGGTATATCGTCGTTCGTCGTTGTCGAGCGGGATCGCGGCGAAGGCCCGCGCGGCGGACTCGGCGTCGCCCGCACGAGCATGGATCAGCGCGATTGCGGCCAGGGCACGTGACTCGTGTCGCGGCTTCGGGTCCACGGCTTCGGGTGGGACCACAACGACCTTGCCCTCGTCGTCCACACGGTGTCGACGCTCGGGTGGTGGCTCAGCCGGCGGTGGTTCGGCCCTCCATCGCTCGACGTCTGCGAGGGCCTGGCGTAACAATCGATCCGCCTCGGCACGGTCGCCAACTCGGCGCCGCCTCATCGCGGCCTGAGATCGGACCGCCGCGCGTTCCAGGGCCTCGAGATCCTCGGCCTTACTCAAGGCCTCCGCAATGTCCCCGGTCACGAGGTAGCCTCCGGCGACGAGGTTGCGGAGGTTGTTGCGATTGGCGTTCGGCGGGGGTGCGACCCGCGAGGCTTCTCGCACCGTCGAACGGGCCGCATCGAGCCGCCCCGACTTCGCCTGGGCCAGGCTGATCCGCCACAAGGCCCATGTCGCGTCGATCTCATCCTTGTCGAGTATCCGACCCTGGTCGATCCGTCGGGCGAGCTCCAGGGCTTTTGCGTCGTCGCCGAGCTCGCTGAAGGCCGCGGCGAACAAGGTGAGGTGGTCGTTGACGTCGGGTAGGGTTTCGACGACCCCCCACGCCCGCCGCACCACCTCGAGGCCGGCCGCACGCGTCTCGGGGGTCATTGGCTCGGGGGGAGTCTCGGACCAGCGATTTCCGTCCGAGGTTGCGGTGGCGATGTCGGTCATGACTCGGGCATGCCATTTGGTCGCGTGCTTTCGACTCTTGATGGTCTTCGAGGCAGCCTCGGCTGTCCGGAAAGCCGCCTCGACGTCACCGAGCGCAAGCTGGGTTTCGATCAAGGGAATCGACTCCGCGCCCGGTGTCTCTCCCTCTTTCTCGCGGCGGGCCTGCTCCTGGGCTTCCAACGCCTGCCTGGCGGCCGGCATGTCGCCGAGCTCGACCCGGATCTGGGCGATCCACTTGAAGGCGGAGGTCTTGTTCCCGAAGTGCTTCGTCTCTTCGGCGTCCTTGACGGCCCACTTCAGCAGGGTCAGGCCTCGCCCGCGGTCTCCGGCTCGTCCCCAGGCCCAGGCGATCAAGACTCGGGCCCTGGCTCGAGGGTCGGGCTTGAGGGCTCTGGCGGCTTGCTCGGCACGTTCGAGACGCGACTTGGCTCCTGCCAGGTCTCCCGTCTTGATTTGAGCACGAGCGAGCGAGACCTCGAAGTCGACGCGCTCCTGCGGAGTGAACGCGGGGTCGTCGGGCTCGGATGCCCGCCGGAGTGCCTCGGCGGTCGAGCCGCCTGCCGGCGCGGGGGCCGGAGCGGGGCGAGGGGGCGGCAGTGTGTCCGGAGACGGCTGGAGCGCCATCCCGGCTGCGCCGAGGGCCAAGGTGGCCGTGAGGGTGCATGATCCGATGATCAAGCGAGTTCGCATGAGGTTCCCGAAGGCCTCCCCGAGAAGGTCCGCCACGGTCGCGGAGACCACGTCGGTCGCCGCGACTCCTGCCGCGAGATCGAGCGCGGACCGGAGGGTGGAACGGGCGAGGCCCTGGGGCAAGGCTGACGCGCTTGCTTTGTCCCAGGCCAATGCCATGAGGATCGAAGGGACGGCGACCCCTCGCCGCACGAAGCGGCCGCGGAGCTGGTCGCGGGCACGGGCCAGGCGGCCTCCGACGGTGCCGACGGGCCACCCCAAAAGGCGCGAGGCCTCGTCGATCGTCCGCCCCTCGAGGCAGCAGAGGACCACCGGCGCCCGGTATTTCTCCGGGAGGCGGTCGATCTCATCGTGGAGCAGGGGGCCGAGGTCGTCGACAGTCTGGAATGCTTCGGCGGCCTCGGGGTCGATGGCGGCCTTCCCCTCACGTTCCCGACGTCGAGCTGCCGCCGCCCTGGCCTGCAAGGCAACCCGTCGGGCGACGCCGTGGAGCCAAGGGCCCAATGACTCCGCCCTCCGGATCGCGCCCGCACGCCGAACCAGGATGAGGATCGTGGCCTGGAAGGCGTCGTCGGCCGCGTGGTCGTCGCGGAGGATCCGTCGGCAGACGGCGTGTACCATCGGCCCGTGACGATCGACGAGCACGCCGAACGCCGCCTCGGCCGACTCCTCGGATTTCAGGAACCGCTCGAGCAATTGGGCATCGCCCAGACTCGCGAGCGTCCCCGAACGAAAGAGCGTCTCGATCTGCCGCGACATCGCGTCGGAAGACAGTCCTGCCATTCCCGGAATCCCTCCCTCCGGTCCATTCGCTCTCGATCTCTATCCCTTAGTGGTCCGGAGGCCGGGCTCTTATACAGCTTTCTCGAAAGACGTGAGGAGGCGATGATCTCCTGAGCCATTTACAAGTGCGTGGCCCTCGAAATTCGACCCCGCGTTCAAATCCCCCGGTAGTCGGGGCACTCCTGCCGCGCTCTTAGTTTCCCCCTCCGGGTAGCCCTACGATCATTGTCCCGACGATCGCGCTACGATTATTGCGTCCGCCGTACGAGCCGTACGAGGGCAGGAACGATCTTCCAGCCGCTGATCATCCCCAGCAGGTAGACGACCACGATGATCAGCGCGATCGGCGAGTTCACTCCCCAGTTCAGAAAGTGGACCGTGACTACCTGCGTGTTCTGCACGGCGAACACAAAGAGGACCCCGAGGACGATCGTGACCAAGGAGATCTGGAGCGCTCGCATGGCGATTCCTGGAAGGAGAGAGGTGTCTGATCCCGAGGGAGAGACCGAATACCCATGACGAGCCACGTGTGGCGAATTGTCAAGGACTCGGGCCCCTCCGGAGCCGATAGAACCTTCTCAGCAAACGAGGTGCCCGGCCCGAGCCGACCGACTTCCAGGTTCAGAGACAGGGGCCCTGGTCGGAGGGCTCGACTTTGAATTGGGTCCCGCTGGGGAAGTCGAGGCCGAAGGTCGAGGAGAGGACGTCGAGCAATTCGTCGTCGGACTCGATCGTGCGGTGGCACGTGGCGCCGGCCCGCTCGCTCGAGAGCTCGCGGTTCTTCAGCAGGTAGCGTCCTTCGGGCGTCGAGAGCTGGACGACGAGGTTGCGCCGGAAGACCGAGGTCGGGTGCGTCGAGACGAAGTAATTGGCCACCTCGTAGTCGACGAGATACTGGGGCTCCCAGGAGAACTCGTAGAGGTCCTGCCAGTCGTCCGCCTTCGAGGATTGGAGGATCCACGGCCCTTCGGCCACGACGAGGCGATAACAACGGTCGTGGCGGCGGAGGGTCTGCCGGGTGGCCAGGGCGATCGGCTTCAACAACCCCTCGGCGCCGAAGCCGACGTCGGCGAGCCATTCGCTGCCGTCCACCTCGACTCGGAGCAGCATGTGGGTCCGGGGCAGGAGCTGGAGCGTGCCGTATCGCACGCGGGCCGCCAGGCGTGTCACCGGGAACCCCAGGGTCTCCAGGACGGCCGCGAAGAGGAGGTTATGCTCGAAGCAGTATCCCCCGCGCTTCCCCCTCACGAGCTTGGCCTGGAGGCTCTCGAGGTCGAGGCAAATCGGCCTGCCCAGGAGGATATCGAGATTCTCGAACGGGATGTGGCTGACATGCGCCAGGTGGAGGTCCTCGAAGACCCCGAGCGTCGGCGCGAGGTCCCCGGCGTACCCGATCCGGGCGAGGTACGATTCGAGGTCGAGGGGGGGCGATGGATCCATGCTCATGACCCTATTGGAGCAGAGCCCCGAGGACGATACCAGGCGGCACACGCTTTTGGGAGACACGAAGGCGACGGTGCGGTTCGGGCCTCGAAGACTTCGTTGTTACGGTGCGGACCGTCGCTCGGAGGGGCGGGCCTCGAAGGGCGGTTGTATGATGGTGATGGAATGGCCGTGTCCGCTCCCCGAGCTCGCCGAAGGGGCGGCAACTCCCGACGCGGACGACAGGGTACCATTTTATTTCGAAAATTGAACTATTTGACTTTGGAAGCTGACGGGCCTACCATGCCGAGCGGAAAGAAGGAGGGACGGAGGGACGCCTACGGCACCTTGGCGAACCTTTGGCGGCTGATGCAGGCCGTCATCGACGACTCCGGGCCGGCAATCGAAGCCCTGGGGATGTCGCCCAAGGCGTTCTTCCTCCTGGAAACCGTCGACACGCACCCGTTCCCGGCCCAGCTCGCTCGTCGGCTGCTCTTGCCGCCGCCGACGGTGACGTACCTCGTCAAGCAGTTGGAATCGGGCGGGTTCCTGGAGCGTCAGGCCGAGGCGGGCGACCTGCGGAAGTTCCGCCTGGTGCGCACGCCCCGCGGCGAGGAGGCCTTGAAACACGGCGGGGCGGCCCTCGCGGCGCTCTTCGACGGCCGCCTGCGCCGCCTCACCGCCGACGATGTGGCGACGTTCGACCGCATCGTGAGCCTCCTGGCGAGACCGGTCGACGGCGACGCGTGATCGGACGCGGCGACACTCGCCGCGTCCCGAACGATCCCGAAGGAGATTGGGCGATGCGATACCGACTACTCGGCCGGTCCGGCCTGCGCGTTTCGGAGCTCTGCCTGGGGACCATGACCTTCGGCGACGACTGGGGTTGGGGCTCGTCGAAGGACCAGAGCCGCCAGGTCCTCGACGCCTTCTTCGAGGCGGGCGGCAACTTCATCGACACCGCCAACATCTACACCAACGGCACCAGCGAGACGCTCCTCGGCGAGTTCCTCAAGGGTGACCGAGACAAGGCCGTCCTGGCGACCAAGTACACCAACGCCATGCCCGGCACCGACCCCAACGCCGGCGGCAACCAGCGCAAGAACATGATGCGCGCCGTCGAGGCCAGCCTCAAACGCCTCCAGACCGACTACCTCGACCTCTACTGGCTCCACATCTGGGACCAGATCACCCCCCTCGACGAGGTGATGCGGGCCTTCGACGACCTCGTACGCCAGGGCAAGATCCTCCACGCCGGCGTCTCCGACATGGCCGCCTGGGCCGTCGCCCGCGCCAACACGCTCGCCGAGCTGCGCGGTTGGTCCCCCTTCATCGGCCTCCAGATCGAATACAGCTTGGCCGAGCGGACCGTCGAGCGCGAACTCCTCCCGATGGCCCAGTCCCTCGGCATCGGCGTCACCGCCTGGTCCCCCCTCGGTGGCGGCGTCCTCACCGGCAAATACTCCGAGGGCAAGGCCGACGCCGACGCCCGGTTGAACAGCCCGATGATGAAGGAGATCGCTCGCCCTGTCGACCAGACCGCTGCGATCGTCGCCGCGGTCAAGGCCGTCGCGGCCGAGGTCGACCGTTCCCCGGCCCAAGTCGCCCTCGCCTGGCTCCGCCAACGCCCGACCCCCGTCATCCCCATCATCGGGGCCCGGCGCCTCGACCAGTTCAAGGACAACCTCGCCTGCCTCGACCTCAAGCTCGAGACCTCGCAAGTCGAACGCCTCGACTCGGCGAGCCGCATCGAACTCGGCTTCCCGCATGACTTCTACGCCAAGGAGTTTCCCAAGGCGATTATCTATGGCGGGTTGAGAGATAAGCTGGACGTTTGAGGGTGGGGGACGACCGGGTGACCGCCCTCCTTTTGGCGACGTGGTCGTTCTGAAAGGCAGCATGAGGGTAGGTATCTGTCCGTTTACTGTCCGGTTCTTGAGGCCCGATATCGAATCTCACCCGTTTCTGTCGGGTCTCTGGCCGGGTACAAGGTGCGGTTGTTGAGGGACTTGAAGACCTCATAAACCAGGCTATTGTTTGGATGTCGTAACGGGGTATGTGACGGGATCGCCCATCGCGGCAGACTTGCCAACGGTTTCGAGAGCTAGGAAGGGTGGGCCAAGATGCCCGACGAACATGGGGTCAATGAGTCAAATGAAGTGACAGCGCATTCGCTGGTCGAAGAAGCTGCACCCTCATCGAAACAGGTACGCTGTCGCGTAGATCCTCGTGTGCTCCACAACCCCAGGTGTTCGCTAAGTATTGAACTCTCTCCCGAAGCACTGAATGTCTTCAATCAGATTTTGAACATGACGAATGACGCATCGAATGATGTTATTCGTAAAGCGATCTCCTTATACCGGGTCGCGCTGGAAGCTCATCAACAGGAAAAGGCGATTGGATCCGCCTCGACGCCCGCGGTTCTGGATACCGAGTTCGTCGGATTCTGAGACGGACGATCCGCCGGAACTAGAGTGAGTCACAGGTTTCGGCGAGCGACCAGGAATCGGCCTACCCTCCCCCTTTCGAGCCTATCGACGGTCTCCCGGTACATCTCCTCGAACTCCTGGTCGAGCTCGTCCGACCACGGGCCAGGGAAGACGCTCTCCCCCGTGGCGGTCGCGAAGGCTTCAGGACGGTTGCGCCAGGTCTCTGCCAGCGTCGGATCCTTCGAGGCGATCTTGTAGGCCCTGACCAATTCGAGGAGGCGATGCTCGACAGAGGACGATTTGCATGCGATGGCCAGACCCTCGCGAATCGCCCCGTAGACGAGCTCTCTGAGGCCGTTGGTATGCACGTCGACGCCGGTTCCCGGGTGCTCGTAGTCGTCTCGGCAATCGTCGACGCTATAGGATGAGTATCCTCGGCAGGCGACGGGCCTGACTTCGTAGACCGTGCACTCGCCCGCATCCAGGAAGGGGCAATCCAACCGGACGCGATCCCGCTGGGTCATGTCCATGCCTTCGGTCGCCGAGATGTTGGCCTCGACGCGACGATCGAGCGCGGCTCGCTGCTCCTCGTCCAACCGATCGCGAACGAAGGTGGCGATGGCCAAGACCTCCGGAGCCGAGGCCGCGACGGGGAACATGCAGCAATAGGTGCAGCCGCTCCGGCAGGCGACCCGGTGTCCGTCATGGCAGGCCGCGTGGACCTGCTCGATGGATTGGTCGGTGAGCTCATGGAGACGTCGGGCCAGTTCCTTGGTATTGAGAGACGTCGGCGGGGCTGACAGGATGGTGAGCGACTCCCTGGCCGTCTCCAGCCGAGCCCGAGTGACGGCCGGCTCCTCATGGAACCTCGATCGCGCGGACGGCCGAACACGCTTCGCCTTTCGTACGGGAGGTCTGGGGCGTCCGGGCTTGCGAGGCATTGGGAAGGATTCTCACGTGGAGTGCGATGGTTCGTTGGGAAGTCCCAGTTTACCCGAATCGAAAACCGTTGAAGTCGCCCCATCATCACTTGGATTTCTCATGCGACGACTTGCCTTCAGCCTCCTGGGAACGGTTGGCGGCTATCTCCTCGGGGCCGTGGCCGGGTACTTCCTTGTGACTCAAGCCTCCTCGAACACGCACGATAAGCCGGTCGAGGCGGCGATGACCGGTGCCTTCGTGACGGGGCCGCTCGGTGCGATCGTCTGCGGCATCCTCGGATTCCTACTTGGAGGGCGGCGGGGCTAGATTCGGCCCGCCTCGGGGATGGCCTATCGAGGAATCATCCGCTTCCACCCCGGCTGACCTGCCGGTACTCCCCGCCTATCCGACTACGATGGCAGGCTACGCGATGAAAGTCTCTGTCGAACTCCTGATCCGCGGCTATGGCAACGCTTGGAGGGTGGCTAAGCCGTCCGATACGGGCGCCCTCGTGCGGCGGCGGGTGGTGGAACTGGAAATCCAGGGCGATGGCAAGGATGGCTACCACCTCGTCATGAGCCCGGAGGGCTGCTTCACTGCGGACACCTGGCACGAGACCATCGAGGATGCTAAGGAGACGGCCCAGGAGTCTTTCGGCGTGCCTTCCGAGTCTTGGCGCCGATAGGCCCCGCTTAGAAACGTTCCGCAACTCACGTCGCGTCCCTGGCGCTAGGGTTTTCCGGGGCTGGTGTCTAAGATGCAAGTGTAGGGACCGGGACGTCAGTCAGGCGCTCGGGGCCCGACGGAGGCATGAGCTCGAAGACTCGATCAAGGAAGGACCCCCCACCCTTGTCATTGCGCCATCGGATCACGAGCCGACTCCGATTCGCGGAGTATCGGCGGGAATGGGGTGACGCGGCCCAGGTCGCTCCGACGGAGTCAGCGACGAAGAATCGGTCGCTCCCGAGGCTGTACCGCGAGTTGTACCAGGTCCTTGAGGGGCATCGTCTTTCGATCGTCGGGGCGTTGGTGACGCTCTCGATCGCGACGCTGTTGAAGCTGGCCCCTCCGGCGGCGACGAAGCTGGTGATCGACGACGTGCTGCTCGGACGGCCTTCGCCGAGCAGTTTTTTGGGGCATCTCCCGCTGCCCGAGTCGCCGAAGGGGAGGCTCCTCTTCCTGGTCGGCTCGGTGCTGGTCGTGTCGTTCGTCGGCACCGCGCTGGGGCTCTGGGGGCGGTGGCGGGCGACGTTGGCGTCGAAGCGGGTGCAGGTCGATGTCAGGAGGCGCGTCTTCGAGCACGCCGTCCGGCTGCCCTTGCATCGGGTCTATCAGCTCAAGTCGGGGGGCGTGGCCAGCCTGCTCCGGGAGGATGCCGGGGGTGTCGGCGAGCTGGTCTTCAGCATGATCTACAACCCCTGGCGGGCGGTCGTCCAGCTCGTCGGGGGGTTGGTCGTCCTGCTCTGGGTCGATTGGCGACTCTTGCTCGGGGCGGCGGTCTTCTTGCCGGGGTTGTACCTCAATCGACTCTGGAATCGCAGGTTGCGTCCCCTCTTTCGGGACGTCAGGAAGCAGCGGCAGGAGATCGACTCGCTGGCGACCGAGGCGTTCGGCGGGATGAGGGTCGTCAGGGCGTTCGGTCGGCAGCGGACGGAGAGCGCCCGGTTTGTGAGCGAGAACCACTTCATGACCCGCCAGGAGATGTTCGCCTGGCAGTGGTCGCGGGTGGTCGAGGTCCTCTGGGACCTGCTGCTGCCCGTCTCCTCGAGTGCCTTGATGCTTTACGGGGGCCTTCGCGTCCTCGACGGTCGGCTCTCGCTTGGTGACCTCATGATGTTCCTCGTCTACCTCGCGATGCTTTTGGAGCCGCTGGTGGTGCTCGCGACGAGCGTGACCCAACTCCAGAGCAACCTCTCGGGCTTCGACCGGGTGCTCGACCTCCTCGCCGAGCCTCGCGAGATGCCGGCGCTCCCGGGGGCGAAGAGCGTCTCGAAGCCGCGGGCCGAGGGGCGCGTCTCGCTCGAGGGGGTGAGCTTCGCGTATGCGAACACCGACGCCGAGGTCCTCCGCGACATCGACCTCGAGGTCGAGCCCGGCGAGGTGATCGCGCTGGTCGGGCGCAGCGGCGCGGGGAAGACCACGCTCTGCAACCTGATCGCGCGGTTTCATGACCCGACGGTCGGAGTCGTCCGGTTCGACGGCGTCGACCTCCGCGACATCGAGGTCGAGAGCTATCGCCGGCTCTTCGGCATCGTCGAGCAGGATGTCTTCCTGTTCGACGGCACGGTTGCCGAGAACATCGCGTATGCCGACCGACGCGCGTCCCGGTCGCAGGTCGAGCTCGCGGCGCGGACCGCGAACGCCCACGACTTCATCCTCGAGCTCCCCGAAGGCTACGACACCCGGATCGGCGAACGGGGTGTTCGCCTCAGCGGAGGTCAGCGCCAGCGCCTGGCGATCGCGCGGGCGATCCTTGCCGACCCGACGATCTTTATTCTCGACGAGGCGACGAGCAACCTCGACAGCCAGAGCGAGCGCCTGATCCAGGAGGGCCTGGCGGCCCTGATGCGCGGGCGGACCTCGTTCGTGATCGCGCATCGGTTGAGCACGATCCGGAGTGCCGACCGAATCCTCGTCCTCGAGGCTGGGGCGATCGTCGAGGCGGGGAGCCACGCCGATCTCATGTCCGGCAGCAGTCGCTACCGAGACATGGTCGAGCTCCAGCGGATGGAAAGCGGCGAGTAGGCCATCCATTGGCCTGAACTCGTCGTCGGAGGACACCGTCCCGGGTCATTTCATCGTCCGGGGCGATCGCGTCTTCGAAGATGTCACACAAGGCCGGACGTCCTCGCCGGGGCTCGGTCCGCCGGGGATTGTCCCGGCGCGGATTTGGAGTGATCCCGACGCTTCCTGCCGTTGTCCCTGCATCCTCATCATCGGTGGCGTTCTTCTCTCAAGGAGAGGAGGCCCGTCAGTCGACGACCATCAGGTCGGTCTCCTGGCGGTTCGAGGCCGGGCCCTGGCCGGGCTCGCCCTCTTTCGCCGCGGCCGACATCGACAGTCGAAGCTCCTCGCGGACGATCCCGACGGAGCTCGGGGCCTCGATCCCGAGCCGGATCTGGTTGCCCCGGATCCCGAGCACGGTGACCGTGATGTTGCCGTCGATGATGATTTTCTCGTTCAGCTTTCGGCTCAAGACCAACATCGTCTCAGACTCCCTTCCTAGAAAGCCGGAGAGGGCAGACCACCCTCCCACCGTCGTTGGGTCGACATCACATCCTCGATGCATTTCGATTCGCTCGATGGCATCGATTTGTTCGCCGGAAGTTCCGGCGTCTTGGGCGTTGCCTCGCCTCGACAACATCGTCGAGTCCGACGGCCGCCGCCGTCGGTAGCAGTCTAGGACGCATTTTCGCGCGACGGATCAATTCCGACGCGTGGACGTCCCACGGACGAAGCGGGCTTGCCCTGGCAAGCCGGCGGGTGTGCAGGGTTGTCATGCTCCTAGAGGGTGCCGTCTCTTCGTTGGGCCCGTGCATCCGGCGATGTCACGGATCTTCGCCGCGGCAGTCATCACCGCGAATGATAGTCCGGTCCGAACCCGTGGGCCCGGGCGTCCGTTTGCCGGACGAGTGCAGGGGCGGGGGCAATCCGGGGCCGGCGATCCAGGACTGGCATGACTCGGGCGTGGCCTGTCTGGAAGAGAAGCAACGTCCCGTTTTTAGCAAGTCCCGAATTGATACTAACAAAGAAAGCTTGGGCCGGTCAATCGGACATTTCTGGATTTTACGGGATCATGAGGTTTTGCCTCGACGTCGCGACATTGTCACACCCGTGAACCTGATGCGTAGCCGGCGCTCCAGTGACGTCGTGGGGCGTGCGGCGGCCGTCGGCCGTCGGCCGCCGTGAAGAAAGAACTGTTGATGAGCGAAGACTTGGTGGAACGTGACTTGGTCATAATCTGTTCTCGTCGATGGTAATGAAAGCCTGTCGGGTCGACGCTGTTGGAGATTCGCCGCAAAGGCACGAAGGCATCCGGTAAGAGGGCCTGGGGCGTCCTTCCTCCTGATGACCCTTTGTACCTTCGTGCCCTTGTGGCGAATCTCCAACAGCGAGCCCCCGTTCGAGACTTCCGAGGAGCGTCCACAGGTTCGCCGAATTTCCTGTTGCACGATTGTTGGACAAGGCCGAACCGTTTCGGGTACACTTCGGCGTGTGGCGGAATCCTTGAGGTCCGTGACATTTTCGAGTCCCTGTCATGCGATCTGGGTCCCTAGCTCTCCTCGTGGCGATGTCGGTCCTCCTCGGACATGCCGGGGCCGACGGCGCAAAGGCTCTGGAGATCACGCATTCGGGAGGACTGACGGTCTCCCCGAGTGACCTGAAGCTCCAAGGGTTTTCGGCGCGTCGGCAACTCCTCGTGGCCGGCGAGGTCGATGGTCGACCGGGCGACCTGACGCGGCAGGCCGGCTTCCGTTCCGAGACGCCCGGCGTCGTGGAGGTTTCCCCGACCGGTGTCGTCCGGGCGAAAGGAGACGGCGAAGGGACGGTCGTTGTGACACATGGCGATCGCACCTCGCATGTGGTCGTCCACGTCTCGGGGACGAGTGTGCCCTACCGACCGACCTTCGAACGTGACGTCCTCCCGATCCTGACGCGGGCCGGGTGCAATGCCGGGGCCTGCCACGGTAAGGCCCGCGGGCAGAACGGGTTCCAGCTCTCGCTCCTGGGGTTCGACGCCGACTTCGACCACGCCGCGATCATCCGAGAAGCGCGAGGTCGTCGCGTCTTCCCCGCGGCCCCCGAGGAGAGTCTCCTGCTCAAAAAAGGCGGGGCGCTCGTCGCCCACGGCGGGGGACGCAAGCTCGAGCCTCGCGGGGAGCTCTACGAGGTCCTCAGACGCTGGATCGCGAACGGGATGCCCCGCACCTCGGCCGAAGCCCCGAAGTTGGAACGGATCGCCATCGAGCCGACCGAGCGGATCATGGCGAATAAGACCGACCAGCAGTCCGCCGTGACCGCCTACTACACGGACGGCTCGACCCGCGACGTGACCCACCTGGCCGCGTACCAGTCGAACGAGAGCGCGATCGTCGCGGTGACGCCCGAGGGGCTGATCAAGGCGGGGCCGATCCCCGGAGAGGCCGCGATCACCGTCCGGTACGACGACAAGTTCGCGCGGTGCGAGGTCACGATCCCGATGCCCGGCGAGGTCTCTCCCGGGCTCTACGCCGCGTTGCCTCGCGTCAACTTCATCGACGGGCACGTCTGGACGAAGCTCCAGCGGCTCGGCCTCACCCCCTCGGCCCCTTGCAGTGACGCGACGTTCCTGCGGAGGGCCTCGCTCGACGCGATCGGCCGACTCCCGACCGCCGACGAGGTCCGGGCCTTCCTCGCCGACACGTCGCCCGACAAACGGGCGAAGGCCGTCGACCGGCTCCTCGAGCGGCCCGAGTACGCCGACTTCTGGGCGAACAAGTGGCTCGACCTCCTCCGGCCGAATCCTTACCGCGTCGGCATCAAGGCGGTCCTGAACCTCGACGCCTGGGTCCGCGACGCCTTCCGCCGGAACATGCCCTACGACGAGTTCGTCCGCGAGATCGTCACGGCGAAGGGGAGCACGTTCCGCAACGGGATCGTCACGGTCTTCCGCGACCGTCGCGACCCGGACGAGATCGCGCCGATGGTCAGCCAGCTCTTCCTCGGCATCCGCCTCGAGTGCGCCAAGTGCCACCACCATCCGTTCGAGGTCTGGAGCCAGGAGGATTTCTACGGCTTCGCGGCGTACTTCTCCCGGATCGGGCGGAAGGGGACCGGCCTCTCGCCGCCGATCTCCGGCAGCGAGGAGATCATGTTCACCGCCAAGTCGGGCCAGGTGACGCACCCCCTGACGGGCAAGGTCCTCCCCCCCAAGCCCCTCTTCGGCACGGCACCCTCGGCGGATGACCCCGAGGCCGACCCTCGCGAAGCCCTCGCGCGGTGGATGACCGGGCCCGACAACCCGTACTTCGCCGAGGTGATCGCCAACCGCGTCTGGGCCGAGCTGATGGCCCGGGGGATCGTCGACCCCGTGGACGACCTCCGCGCGACCAACCCTCCGAGCAACCGGGCGCTCCTGGAAGCCCTGGCGGACGACTTCCGGGCCCATCGGTATGATCAGAAACATCTGCTCCGTACGATCATGAACTCGTACGTTTATGGCCTGAGCTCGGAGCCGACCGAAGGGAACCTCCCCGACACCCGCAACTACTCCCGCCACTACCGCCAGCGCCTGCGGGCGGAGGTGCTGCTCGACGCGGTATCCGACGTCACCGAAGTCGCCGAGACCTTCGACGCCGCCCCGCCGAAGACGCGGTCGACGGCGATCTGGACCCACCGGGCCCCTTCGCTGTTCCTCGACACCTTCGGCCGGCCGGACCCGAACCAGGACCCCCCTTGCGAGCGGACGACGGACACCACGGTCGTCCAGGTCCTCCACATGATGAACTCGCCGGAGCTGCACCTGAAGGTCAAGAGCGGCGAGGGGCGTGTCGCCCGGCTCGCCTCGAGCGGGAAGACCCCCGAAGCGATCCTTGAGGAGCTTTATCTCCTCGTCTATGGGCGCTATCCCATCGACGAAGAGAAGGCGATCGGACGCGAGGTCTACGCCCGGCCGAAGACTTCGGTGCGCGAGTCGACCGAAGACCTCCTCTGGGCCCTGTTCAACTCGGCCGAGTTCCTGTTCAAAGACTGAGACGGGCCGACCCCCTCCAAAAAAACAGACGACCGACCAGCGAGGGCATTTGATGGGCGTTTTCACGAATTGCGAGTCGATGACGCGTCGCGACTGCCTCCGCCTCGGCCTCGGCGCCCTGTTCGGGGGCGGGCTGATCGATGCGTTGCGGATCCGGGGCGAGGCCGCGATTGAAGGGATTCCGGCGAGCGCGACGAGCTGCATCCTGATCTGGATGGACGGCGGGCCCAGCCACTACGAGACGTTCGACCCGAAGCCGAACGCCCCGTCCGAGATCCGGGGCGACTTCAAGCCGATCGCCACCAAGATCCCCGGCGTCCATTTCTCCGAGCACATGACCCGGCTCGCGGCGATCTCGGACAAACTCACGATCGTCCGCTCGATCCGGCACGAGCAGGGGAACCACGGCGCGGGGAATCATTATATGATGACCGGGGCACCGCCCCGGATCCCCGTCGGCTGCGGCGCGTACGTCAGCTTCCACCCGAGCCTCGGCTCGGTCACGGCTTATGAGCGTGGGGTCAAAGGGGGCCTGCCGCCGTACTTCTCGATCCCCAAGATGTCGCGGTCGGGAGGCCCGAACTTCCTCGGGGCCAAGTACGCCCCGTTCGTCGTCTCGGATAACCCCAACGCCGCCGACTTCCGCGTCCGCGACGTCGTCCCCCCGCGCGACCTCCTCGGCGATCGGTTCGACTCGAGGCGCGACCTCCGCGCCCGGATCGACCGGTTCCGCAGGATCACCGACAAGGTCGCCGGCGACCCAGTCGTTGCGCTCGACGAGTACTACGAGCAAGGCTACGACCTCGTCGCCTCGCCCGAGGCCCGCAAGGCGTTCGAGATCAAGGACGAGTCCGACCGGACCCGCGACGCCTACGGCCGTTCGCCCGTCGGCCAGCGCTGCCTGCTCGCCAGGCGACTGGTCGAGGCGGGGGTCCCGTTCGTCACCCTCTACGAGGGGGGCTGGGACCACCACGTCAATCTGTTCTCCACCATCGGGAAGAAGCTCCAGACGTTCGAAGCCGCCGTGGCGGCGCTGATCGAAGACCTCGACCAGCGCGGATTGCTCGACACGACCCTCGTCATCGCCCTCGGCGAGTTCGGCCGGACCCCGAAGATCAACAAGGACGGGGGCCGCGACCACTGGTCGAATGCGATGTCGGTCCTCTTCGCCGGCTGCGGCACGCCGAGAGGTGCCGTCGTCGGGGCCACCGACACGCGCGGATACACGGCCGTCGAGCGGATCCTCTCCCCCGAGAACTTCGCGTCGACCGTGTACACCAAGCTCGGCATCGACCCGGCCAAGATCTATTACACACCGCAAGGCCGCCCAACCCACCTGGTGAGCGACGCCACCCCGATCGCCGAGCTCATGGGGTGATCGATCGTTTTCGGGGTCGAAAGAGGGGGAGGATTTCACCACAAAGGCACAAACGAGACAAAGGAATAGAAAAAGATTCATTTAAAACAATTTGAATTTTTGTTTTGATTGGTCTTTGTGTCCTTTGTGCCTTTGTGGTGAATCCTCTGCGCCTTTGTTTTGTGGTGAAATCCTCCTCCGCCGAAATCGTTTGACGACTCCCACCCAACCCGCGGTCGACCAACGAACATGACCCCTCGAACTGCAATCGTCCTGGCCGCTCTGTTTGCGGCCCCGGGGGCGTCGGCATCGGCGAAGCCTCCGACCCTCGACCGTCTATTCCCCGCCGGTGCCCGGGTCGGTCAGACCTTGGCCGTCACCGCCGAGGGGACATTCGAGCGCTGGCCCGTCCGGGCCTGGACCGAGGACCTCGGCCTCAAGGTCACCCCCGAGAAGGAGAAGGGGGCCCTTAATGTCGTCGTCGCGGCCGACGCCCGGCCGGGCGTCCATTGGCTGCGTCTCTACGACGACGAAGGCGCCTCGGCCCTCAAGCCCTTCGTCGTCGGGACCTTGCCGGAAGTCACCGAGGACGCCTCGCGTAAAGGGCCCCAGGTCCTCGACACGACCCGAGTGACGGTCAACGGACGCCTCGCGAAGGCGGGTGAGGTCGACGAGTTCTCGGTCCTGCTCAAGCGGGGCCAGACCCTCCTCGCCTCGGTGGAGGCGAACCGGCGACTGGCCTCGCCGATGGACGGGGTGCTCCAGGTCGCCGCCCCCGAGGGCTTCGTCCTCGCGCAGAACGACGACGACCGGGGCTTCGACCCCGAGCTCGCGTTTGAAGCACCCGCGGATGGCAAGTATCTCGTCCGCCTCTTCGCCTTCCCGGCGACCCCGAATAGCACCATCGCCTTCGCCGGGGACAAGTCGTATGTTTATCGATTGACCCTCACGACCGGGGGCTTCCTCCGCTACCCCTACCCCCTTGCCGTCACCCGCGCCAACCCGGCGACCGTCGAGGCCCACGGCTGGAACCTGCCCGAAGAGGCACGGCAACTCGCCATCACCCCTGACGGCGGCGAAGGCCACTCGGAAACCGTGGCCGTGGCCCACCCTTCGCTGGCCAACACGGTCGACGTCGGGCTCGTCTCCCACGCCTCGGTCGTGGAGCGCGAGCCCAACGACTCGAGCCATCCGCAAGCCGTCGAATGGCCCCTGACCGTCTCCGGCCGGATCAGCCCCAAGGGGGATCGCGACATCTTCGAGTTCGTCGCGAAGAAGGGCCAGCCCGTCTCCATCCGCGTCGAGTCCCGAGGGCTCGGCTCCCCGCTCGACCCCATCCTCCGGCTCACCGACGCGGCGGGGAAGACCTTGAACGAGGTCGACGATCGCCGCAAGGACGCCGACCCCGAGTTGACCTTCTCCCCCCCGGCGGACGGCACCTACCGCGTCCTCGTCCGCGACCTGAACGACGAAGGCGGCGACGACTTCGTCTACCGGCTCGACCTGACCGCCCCGAGTCCGGATTTCCATCTGAGCCTGGCCGAGGACCGGTTCACCCTCGAGCCTGGCAAATCCCTCTCCCTCCGCGTCAACATCCAGCGCCGAGACGGCTTCAACCGCCCGATCGAGGTCCGTCTCGAAGGCTTCCCCGCCGGCGTCGAAGCCACCTCCGTCCGCTCCGAGCCGACCGGCGATTCTTCCCGCAAGGTCTCTCTCACCCTCACCTCCAAAGGCGCCAGCCCAGCTTCCGCACCAATCCGCGTCATCGCCAAGGCCGTCGACGGGCCCTCCCTCGAACGCCCCGCCCAACTCTCCGCCGACGATGCCGACCGGATGCCCACCCATGCCTGGCTCACCGTCGCAAAGCCCGTCGCGGGCAAATGATCCAGGAAGCCACAGATTTTCTAGCCACGGATGGAACACGGATGGAACACGGATAAGAAGAAAAAATAACTATCAACAGATGGCGCAGATGGACGCAGATAAAAATCAACTAAAAAATTGATCTTCATCTGCGTCCATCTGCGCCATCTGTTGATAAATCTGCCTTTTCTTATCCGTGTTCCATCCGTGTTCCATCCGTGTTCCATCCGTGGCTAGAAAATCTGTGGCCAGTTGACCCTCAAGAGTTGAACAGTGGCAGCGGCTCGAAGGTCCCGTTCAAGGCAACACGGCTGGGCAGGCCGAGCCAGTCTTCGAGGACGGTGGCATAAACGCGTCGGAAGTCGACGGTCGTCTTGAGGTCGCCGTCTTCGAGGTCGGTCAGGTTGGGCATCGGCGAGGCGAGGCCGGCTTTGAGGTGGGGGCCGGCGAGGAAGATCGGGCCGGAGGTGCCGTGGTCGGTGCCGGCCGAGGCGTTCTCGGCGACGCGGCGGCCGAACTCGCTGAAGGTGAGGACCACGACCCGCTCGGCCATCCCCGAGGCGGCCAGGTCGTCGAGGAACGCTTTCACGGCGCCGCACAGCTCGGACAGCAGAGTGAAATGGCTCGGGAGCTGGCCGGCGTGCGTGTCGTAGCCTCCTTGCGAGGTGTACAGGACCCGGGCCGAGTATCCCCCTTTGAGCAATCGGGCGGCGAGGCGGAGGCGGTCGGCGAGGGGAGTCGAAGGATACTTGGCACTCGAGTCCTTGCCATGGGCGAGCTCGGCGAGTCGATCGGCCGTGGCGTAGGCGTCGAGCGTGCTGCGCCTGACGAACGCGGCGAGGTCATCGCCGTCTGCGGTGGAAGCGACCGGTTCGGCCGGGCCGGGAGGGCCGTCGAGGATCACGTCCTCGATCCGCTCGAGGGCCGAGGCGACCGCGAAGCGGCCCCGGAGGGCGAGCGGGGGTGTCCCCGAGCCGACGAACAGGGCTGAGGGCTGGCCGTCGGTCGAGCGAGGGCCGCCGTCGAGGCCTCGGCCGAGCCACCCGGCGCCATTGTGTTCTTCGGGGTCGAGGCGGGCGGATTGCCAGATCGCCATGCTCTCGAAGTGCGAACGGTTCGGGTTCGGATACCCGACGCCCGGCACGACCGCCAAACGCCCCGACTCGAGCAGCGCCCCGGCTTCGCGCATCGCGGGGTGGAACCCGACGTTGTCGTCGACCTTGATCAAACGATCCGTGGGCAGATACAACGCCTTGCGGTTCTTGGCGTACCCCTCATCCGCGAACGGGACGACGGTGTTGATCCCGTCATTGCCTCCGTCGAGCTGGATCACGACGAGCACCCGCCCATCCTTCTCCGGCCCCGCCGCCCGGGCCGTCCGGGCGAGGAACCCCGGCACCGTCGGCGCCAGGGCGATCAGCGATGAGCCACGCAAGGCCGTCTTGAAGAAGTCGCGTCGCGAGGGCATGTGGGTGTCCTTGGAGTGATCGTGATGATGGAATTGGCCACGGATGGGGTCGGGGATTTTTCAGCCACGGATTGAACACGGATGAAACACGAATAAGAAAGAATCTATCAACAGATGACGCAGATGATCGCAGATAAAAAAGAGTTTTAATTTTTGATTTAACAATCTGCGTTCATCTGCGTCATCTGTTGATTGTTGTTTTCGTTTTATTCGTGTTCAATCCGTGTTTCATCCGTGGCTAAAACGATCCTTTCCCCTTATCCAAGCTGGGCCTCCGGGCAGGCGAGGATGATTGCGACTGCGCGGCGGGCGGGGTCGGGGCCCCAGGAGGTTTCGGGGCCGAGGTTGGCGGTGATCCGGTCGCGCCAGGCGGGGCTGGGGACGGATCCGAGCAGGAGCTCGGCGAGGAACGTGATCGTGGCGTCCTGGGTATGCCCCTGGCCGTGGCGTTCGGCCAAGGTGAGCGGGTCGAAGGGGGCGGGGCGGCCGACGCCTCGGCCGTCGACCAACGCGGCGGCGAAGTTGGCGCGGCCGATCACGGCGCGGGTCGAGAGCCAGGTGCGGCCGCCGGGCCAGCCGCCGACGTTCGGGGGGTAGAAGAGGTCCTGTCCGAGTCGGGCCGCCCAGTCGGCCAGGACGAGCGTGCTCGGCGGGGGCTCGAGCAGCTCGAGGGCACGGACCGGACCGAGGACGTATTCGACGGGCCCGAGCATCCGGGTCCGAAGGTTCGCGTCGGCGAAGAACGCCCGGGAGCGGAGCACGGTGGCGACGCCCCAGCCGATGTCGAGGTGATGCTCGCGCAGGCCTGCGGCGAGGGCGTCGATGGCCGAGGTGTCGACGACTCCTTCGCCCAGGAACGTCCCGCAGAGCCGCTTGGCCAGGCGGATGGACGTGGCGGGGTTTTCCAGGAGGATCCGCACGAGGTCGTCGCCAGTCCATGATCCGGACCGGCCGAGGATCGTCTTGGGGCCGTCGTCGTGCCGACTGGGGACGTTGCGAAACGCCCCTTCCTCGGTCGTCCAGCCGGTCAAGGCCCGCGCCGATTCCTTGACGTCGGCCTCGGTGTAGTGGCCGATCCCCAAGGTGAAGAGCTCCATCAGCTCTCGCCCGAAATTCTCATTCGGATGCCCCTTGCGGTTGGCCGGGGCGTCGAGCCAGGCGAGCAGGGCCGGGTCGTGGACCGCGTCGGCCAGGAGCGTGCCGAAGGGGGCCCGGGCATTCTTCCGGAAGAGGTCGTTCTGCGCCCGCATGGCGGCGAGGCTGGCGACCTTGAGGTTGCTGGTGGCGAAGTGGTCGTGCCACATCAGCGTGAGCCGCTCGCCGAGCGGGTCGGGCCCGAAGGTCATCCGATAGATCCACCAGGCCTTGAGCCTTGCCGGGTCGTCGGAGGCGACCGCGGCGTCGGCGAGCAGCGTGGAGGTCGCCTCGAAGCCTTCGGGGACGGGCTGGACCTCCGCCTTGCCGTCGAGGATCCGCCCGACGCTCGCCTCGGGGCCGTCCTTGATGTCGCGCTCAACCCTATCCCAGGGCGCCGCGAATCCCGAGCGACGGTGCAGGTGGACGACGCGACGACGGTCCCAGGGGGCGTCCGGGCTAGGGATGTAGGGGGCCCAGGGCCCGCCGAGTTGAGATGGATCGGTTTCGGCTTTCATGTCGAATCGTCCTCGTTACTTGGCAGGCTGTGTGAGCTTCACGTCGCCGAGATCCTTGGTCTCGCCCGGCCCGGTCGTCACGTCTTTGAAGGCTTGCCCGAGCGTTTTCCGGTCTTCGGATAGGACCGTGGCTTCGTACGTCAATCCGGCAATAACTTCGATCCGGAACCGACCGTCCGGGTCCACGGGTTCGTCTCTCATCAGTTCGCCGTGCGTTGAATTAAGCTTAGTGTCCCGGTAGCCGACCAGCTTGAGACCCTTCCGTTGTGCTCCCTCGTCGTCGACCAACCTCCCCGAGATGACGCCGAGCGGTTCGAGGGTCAGCTCCAGCGGTGAGTCTTCAACGCCCTTGAGGAAAAGCAACCCACCAAGTTTGCGTCCTTGATGAAAGGCATACACGCGACGGGGGTAACGCGGGTCGATCCCGGTCAATTCGAGTGTGGCGGATTCCAACGGGAGGGACAATCTCTCGAGGGCCGAATACCTACCTTTGACAACGATGCCCGAGAGTTGTTTCCCTTCCGGGTCGACCACCGTCAGCGAGAGTGTCCGCCCGGGGTCGACCTGGATATCGCACGTCGTGGTTTCCGAACCGAGCTCGGGATTCGTCGGCGCGAAGACGTGGTAGAAGTCTCGGGAGACGAACGATCGCAAGGTCGACAGCAAATTCTCGGATTTCAGCCCGGGGATGGCTTCCGCACCGACTCCTGGGAGGTAACGGGGCGACTCGGACCGGGCGGCGATGAACCCGGGTCCGGGCAAGGTCGAAACCTCGAATCGACCTTCGGCGTCGGTATAGCCGATGGGATCATAGCCGTTGGCGAGGCCGGCGTAATCCTTGGCGTAGGGGTTCTCCCGGAGCACGAAGGAAGCGACCATCCCCCGGACGGGTTTGCCCGTGGCTTTGTCGGTGAGCCGGCCCCGGATCAAGACCCCTCGCTTGAGCTTCAGGTTGATGGTCGCGGGTTCGAGCCCGGGGCTATCAGCTCGTTCGTCGAAGTTTACCGATGGGTAGGGCTGGCCCTTGCCCGGGGTCAGGAACAGCCGATAGCGGTCGGATCGGGCCATGCCGGTCAGGCGGTATCGGCCCTGGTCGTCCGTCACCGACACAACCTCGTGGTAGTAGGCCGAGCTGTTCGGGTTGTAGGCCATTCCGTTGACCCGCATACCGGCCAGCGGCCTATCGGTGTCCTGGTCGCGGACGACACCCTCGACCGGCTTACATGGGGCCGAGGCGTAGTCGAATCGGGAGCCGTGATAGCGAATGGTGTCGGGGGCGATGATATTCGTGTTCGGGGCGGCGACGGCCGGGGTGTCCTTGGTCATCGCGAATCCCCGAGTGACTTCGACCGTCGGTCCCGAGACCGTAAACTGGACAATCCGTTCTCGCCCGACCCCTTCGATGCGGAAACGACCGTCAGGCCCCGTGGTCCGGGTAACCTCATAGAACGGCATTTCATCGTTGCCGTCGTAGGGACCTTTGCCCGGGTTCCTCTTCAGGTCTTCAATCCAGGATGAGAGGTCGCTGGAGGTAGGGACGAAGACCCTCTCGGACTTGATCACGGCGCCGGCGACGGGCCGGCCTTCGAGGTCGACGACGCGGCCTTCGAGCGGATGGTCGTCGTCGACGATACGAATGGTCATGTCTTTGAGTGCATCGGATCGAGAACCGGGCTCGTCCCAGCCGAATCCGAAGCCGGGGGCGGTGGCCACGACCCGGACCGGCCTGCGGTTTTCCCCTCTCGCGAACTTGTCGAGGATCTCCTTCGGCAGGTCGAGGGTGAATGTTCCGTCGACCTGGCTCTTGGACTGCGGAGGGATCTCGGCGGGATCGGGGGACGTCCTGAACATGAACTGGTCGACCCGCAAGGTCGCCCCATCGACGGGCCGGCCTTTCGGATCGAGGACTCGGCCGCGGACGGTAACCATTTCGCCCTTGGCCTGAGGCGTCTTGCCGTCATTCGTTGGGGTGGCCATGGGAGCCGGCGTGATCTTCGGGGCTTCGGCCGGCTTGGGGGGTAGCTTCGGGGGCCCGTCTATGCCGGATCCCGCATTGACGAAGCCGGCGACGGCGAGCGCCGAGGCGGTGACGGCGACCATCAGCATGGCCGTCCCGGTTAGCTTCCACCTTGCCAGTGACGAGGCTTTCAGGACGCGGTCGGCGAGGAGGGCGGCCGTCGTGGAGGCGGCCCCTCCGGCGGTGGCAGAGAGGGCGGCGCGGGTCGTGGCGAGCACCAGGTCGAATGGCACCTCGGCGACGGCCTCTCGGGCGAGCATCACGCTGATCGCTGCGGCCGGGAGCGTGACGCCTCGACGGGTGAGGCGAGAGCGGAGCAGGGTGCGGGCCTTGGCCAGTCGTCCTCGGAGCGTCCCCAGGGTCCAGCGCAACTGGGTGGCGGCCTGTTCGCGGCTCAGGCCTTCGAGGTCGCAGAGCACGAGCGGGAGGCGGAAACGCTCCGGCAGGCGGTCGAGCTCGGCGTGGAGCAAGGGGCAAAGGTCGTCGCCGAGCCGGTCGGGATCGAGGATCGTGGCGGCCATCTCCCCGGCCTCTCGTTCAAGGTCTCGCCGACGCGCGGCGTCGGCGTTGGCGTGGAGGGCGATGCGGTAGGCGACGCGATGGAGCCAGCCCCCCAACGCGTCGAGTCCCCGGATCGAGTCGGCCTTCTTCACCAGGACGAGGAAGACCGCCTGGAAGGCGTCCTCGGCGTCGTGCGGGTCTTTCAAGACAGCGTGGCAGGTCCCCAGGACCATCGGGCCGTGCCGTTCGACGAGGACGGCGAAGGCGGTCTCATCGCGACGCCCGACGAACCGCTCGAGGAGCTGCGCATCGGTCAGTCCGCCGAGCGTCCCCTCGCCGAAGAGGTTCTGGAGCTGATGCAACGCCGCGCCGAGTTGCGTGATCGCCATGACCTCGTCTCCTCCGAATTCGTGCTCCCACACATACTGAGGGGCGATCGAGGCCTCTTGGCACAACTATTCTGGAAAAAAGAGATCCTTCGCAGAGGGTCTGACGGGGCTTGTGCGGTCGGCCGAGTTGAGGATTCACCAACCCAAGGTCACGGCTCCGCCTTGACCTGGACGTCGCCCAGGTCGCGAGACTCGCCGAGTTGGAGCGTGAGATCCCTGACGAGCAGGCCGAGGCCGTATCGATTCTTGCTCGCACGGAACGTGTATTTCCGGCCGGCCACCAATCCTTCGATGCGGAACCGGCCGTCTTCTCCGACCAGGACTCCGGGGCCGACGCCGCCCGTTTCCGGGTTGTAACGCGGGATGTCCATTCCATTGACTTCGACGTTCCCGAGGGGCTCGCCTCGGGCGTCGAGCAATCGACCCGTGACCACGCCCCAGGGCTTGAGCGTGACGCGGAGAGGAGTGGTCTCGTCGTCGCCGCGTACGACGAGCCCGGCGGACAGCTTTCGGCCGTCATGGAGGACCGTCAGCGTACGCTCCTCGCCTTCTCCGAGCCGGATGACCTTGAATTCGGCAGCCTTCTCCGGCTCGAGCGGGAGGAGGGTCGAGGCGTTGCGGATCCCGAGGACGATCGTCCCCGGCAACGGTGCGCCCTCGGGGTCGACCGCCGTGACCTTCACGGTGCGGCCGGGGTCGGCCACGAGGTCGCACGTCGCTTCCCCCGTCGGGGACGGATTGATCTCGGCGAGGACGTGGAAGTTGGAAGGGAAGCAGATCTGGGGACGGGTCTCGAAGTAACCGATCGGATTGCTGCCCGAGATGCTCTTGGCCCCGACGCCGAAGCCGTAGTCGTCATCCGCGTGGGCCCGGAAGCCGACGATCCCCCGTCCCGGAACGCCGATGACCCGGTAGGAGCCGTCGGCGGCCGTCCAGCGCAATTCCTGCTGCCCGTCGGAAGTCGACCCTCGGAGCCGGGCCGAGTCCGGGTTCTCCCGGAAGGCGAAGTACGAGATGTGTCCCCGGACCGGGCGGCTCGTCGCTCGGTCGGTGACGCGACCCTTGATCCAGATCCCGCGGGCCATGGTGAAGGAGACATCCGTCGGCGACTCGGCGGGCGGGTTCTTGGCCGTCCGAGAGGTGCGGAGGTAGGGCTCATCCTTGGGGGCGACGGCCGAGATCCTGACCTCGGGGCCCGCGGGAAGCCCTTCGAGGCGATAGCGGCCTTCGCGGTCGGTCAGGGCGCGGATGTGGTTCACGCTGCCGGGCGGGTGATTCCCCTGGACCTCGACCCCGGCGATGGGGGCCCCGGTGTCCAGGTCGCGGACCACGCCGACGACCGGCTGAGAAGGGCCCGCGACGTGCTCGAACTCGGCGCCATAGAGGATCGTGGTGCGGCCCCCCGGCTCCTTGGCCCGGATCGTCGGGGTGTGGCGGGTCATGATGAAGAACGCGGCCGACTCGATCGTCGGCCCTTCGGCCATCGCATAGACGAGGCGTTCGCGGCCCAGGCCCGTCAGCCGGAATCGGCCCTCGGCGTCCGTCACGGCCGGCGCGACGGTCCCGTCCGGGATCATCGCAGAGTACGGTTCCTTCGCGTGGCTCTCGACGACCGATTTGCGGTCGAGGTAGGGAGCCAGGCAGGGGGTGAGATCCTCGCCTTCCGTCCCCCTCAAGCTGACCGGCCGGATCGTGACGCCCGGGACGGGACGCCCCTGGAGGTCGATGACCCGTCCCGAGACCGGAAGGTCCTCGACGAGCGTGATGTCCGCCTCGCCCTCCGATCCTCCCCGTTTCCCGACCCCGAGGCCGTATCCCTGGGCGAAGGCCAGGACGTGGGAGCCTTCCCACGTGCTCTCTTCGTAAGATGTGTCGAATTCGGAAATGGGAACATCGAACCGGAATCGCCCTTCGGCGGAGCTCGTCGCCCTGGTCGGGGGGCCGGTCGGTGCCTCGCGTCGGTTGATCCAGAGGACGAGCTTGGCGTTGGAGACGGGCTTGCCCTTCGAGTCGATGACGCGTCCCGCGTAGCGCCTCGGCTCGTCAATGTTGTCCTTGCGAGCCAATGCAGGTGCGACTTGCGGTTTGGGTGTCGGTTTGGGTTGGGCCTTCATCTCGGGGAGGTCATCGCCGCCGGCGGCGCGAGGAACGACCGCCGACGCCACGGCGAGTATGCCCAGCGCCAGCACGGCCGTCCCCGCGAGTTTGATGCGGGCTGCGGCCAAACCCTTGAGCACTCCTTCGGCCAACGCCAACGCCGAGGTTGATCCCATGCTTGCCGAAGCGGCCGGCCCCGTCATGAGGTCGAGCGCCGTCCGTGCGGTGGAGTGGATCCAGGCTTCCGAGATGGCTGCGGAGGCCTTCCCGGCCTCGAGAGCGGCCAGCAGCCCGACGGCGGGCGCGAGCCCTCTCCGGGTCAGTCTCGATTTCAGGAGGTCGCGGGCGTCGGCGAGCCTCCTTCGGACGGTGGCCTCGCCCCAGTGCAGTTCGGCGGCGGCCTGGGCGTGGGTCTTGCCCTCGAGGTAGCAGTGGACGATCGCGAGCCGGCATTTCTCCGGCAGGCGGGCGACTTCCTCGTGGATCGCTGCGTGGAGGGCCTGCGGTGTGTCGACGTCGCGGGAGACTTCGACATCGGCCCCGGGCACGACCGCGGCCCGCTCGTGCCCGCGACGCCTGGCGGCGTCCACGTTCGCCTGGACCGCGACGCGGTGTGCCACCCGATGGAGCCAGCCCGCCAGAGCGTCGCACCCTCGGATGGCCGCCCCTTTCTTCACGAGGACGAGGAACGTGGCCTGGAACGCATCCTCCACGTCGTGCGGGTCCTTGAGGATGGCGCGGCAGACGGCCAGGACCATCGGCCCGTGCCGCGCGACGAGAACCTGGAAGGCCTCGACATCCTCCGCGGCGACGAATCGCTCGAACAGTTCCGCGTCCGATTGTGCGGCGTCGGCCCCCTCGCGGAAGAGCCTGTGGATCTGCCGCAAGGTGGTCCCCAACGTGATGCTCGCCATGCCCGCGGCCCCCTTCGACCCTTCGCGTGCGACCAACCTCGTATACTCGCCTCTACCATTGAGAGAGGGTCGGCGGAACCCGGGCCGATCAACTTTTTCGAGGACGCTGGCGTGTGCGAAGCCGCGACCCGGCCACCCGAGCCGCGACATCACCATCCTTGCTCGAAGCTCAGCGGGCCGGCATCGACCTGTCGGATTCGACACGGACATCCCCGAGGTCTTTCACCTCCCCGGGCTGGAGGATTAGGTCCTTGAAGAGGTTGCTCCCCTCGGAACTGCCGTTGTCGACGATGACGTCGAGCCCGTAGCGGAGGTCCGGGATCAGGCCGTCGACGAAGAATCGGCCGGCCTCGTCCGTGTGGACCCACTCCGGAATCACGCCCAGGGCCGGGTCGGTCCCCGATCGGTTCAAGAAGGACGCCAGCCGGAGGCCCGGTCTCGGTCGGTCCTTGGCGTCGACGAGTCGGCCCGAGAGTGTGGCCCAGGGTTTGAGGGTGACCGTCGGCGAGCCGGGGGTTGTCGTAGGGGCGACGAAGCTTCCGGCGAGCTTGCGCCCGACGTGTCGGAAGAGGATCTTGCGAGGGCGCTCGGGCTCGACCCGCGTCAGTGAGAAGCGGGAGTTCGGTAGGGGAGGCGTCCAGTTCCTGAAGCCGTCGGCCTGCCAGACTTCCGCTCCGGCGAGGGGTTGACCGTCGGGGCCGAGGATCGTCCCTTCGATTTTCGCCGCCGTGATCAACGTCGCCTCACGCTCGATCCGTCCCGATCCCTCGGCGGGATCGATCAGGGCGATGGCGTGGAACTCCTCCGAGGGATAATACCAGAGACTCCCTCGGCCCAACTCGATCGTCAGGAGTTGTTCGTTGCCATAGTCGGAATCGCCCTGGCTCGCCCGAGGAGCGTCGGGTTTGAAGAAGGCCCTCGGGTTGATCTTCGAGGAGAGATATCGGTTGTCGCGGCTCCTGACGCAAATCGCGCCCGGGCCCGGAAGTGCCACGCCCGAGTAGGAGCCGTCGGGGTCGGCCTTGGCGCGACCGAAGGGGCCCATGGCGGATCCGAAGCCGACGCCGTCGCGGACGCTCGGGTTTGGGTGGAGCGGGAAATAGGAGACCGTTGCGTCGGCCGGTCGCCCCGTGTCCTTGTCGATCACGCGGAGCCGGTACGGGATACCCCGAACGAGCTCGATGTCCGCGCGGATCGCCCCGGCACCCGGCGTGTCGGGCGCCTCGGTGTGGCCGACGAGGTAGGGCTGGCCGGGCTCTGGGACGGCCGCCACGGCATAGGATCCGGCCTTCGGGTGGCCGAGCAGTTCGTAGCGACCCGAACCGTCGGTGACGGTCCCGGGGGCCTCGTCCTCGGCGAGTGACTTGCCCGGCATTCGTTTCGACTGCACCCGGATCCCGGCGATCGGCAACCCGGAAGCTTTGTCACGGACGACTCCGACGATAGGTCGAGACGGGGGGGCCGTGTGCTCGAACGAGGCGCCATAGACCGTCAACGGCGGGGGTGGATCGGGCTGCGGACGCTGCGTCGCCCGACCGACGACCGGCTTCATGGGGCGAGTGGCAATCATCAACGTTCCGTCGGCAATTGCGCTACCTTGGAGAGTCAGGGTTGCGATCCGGTCGCGGCCGAGTCCGATGAGCTTGAAACGCCCCTGGGAGTCGCACGCGACGAACGAGGGATGGCCCGGCAGTCGGCCGATCCAGGCGGGGTTGTCACCGGGGAAGGACCTCGAGAATTCCGGCTCCTCACGCGCCGCGGATAGCAGGCTCTCGATCCCTCGCTTCGGGCTCACCAGCCAGAGCAGGCCGACCCGGGCCCCCGCCGCCGGCCTGCCCTCCAGGTCGAGGATCCGTCCTTCGACCGGGAAGTCGTCCGCCAGTCGGAGTGTCAGGTCGTCGGGCACGCGCCCGCCGACGATCCAGTACCAGGCCGCCCCGAACCCCTCGGCCGTGGCGACGAGCTGGGTGAACGAGTCGGTCGGGGCCTGCGACGCGACCAGGTCGCGTCCCACGACGAGCTCGAATCGA
The DNA here is from genome assembly GCF_054877945.1 of Singulisphaera rosea. NCBI lineage: Bacteria > Pseudomonadati > Planctomycetota > Planctomycetia > Isosphaerales > Isosphaeraceae > Singulisphaera > Singulisphaera rosea. Next base: position 100,722 of record NZ_JBTYIP020000014.1, read on the forward strand.
CCGTCGGGACCCGACTGGGCGCTGGGGCCCGGATCATTGGCAGGCTCCCGGAGTCGGTCGAGCTTCCAGAGGAGCAGCTTGGCCCCCGCGATCGGAGTCCCCGAAGGCCCCAGCACTCGCCCCCGGACCGTCCGCTCCCTGGACGGCTCAGGTGTGGGCTTCGGAGCCCGCGCCGGAGGCGGCGTTGCAGGACTGGGAGCCTGCCCGACGTCGTCGCGAGGGGGCGTCCCACCGGCCAGCACGACGGTCGCCGCCAGTGCGAGCGACGAGGCCAGGCCGATCCCAACGCGGACCGTGGCGCTTGGCCTCAACGCCTTGGCCGCGAGCTCGGCGACTGCGTTCGAGACCCCGGGGGCGACGACTCCCCCTCCGATCGCCGTCTCGACCGCCGTTCGGATCCAGGCCTCCGGCACGTTGGGCGTTGCCGGCCACGGTCGTGCGACCAGCGGCGCGGCGACGGCGGGCGTGATCCCTCGCCGGGTCAGGCGGGATTTCAGGAGGTCCCTGGCGTCCGCCAGGCGACGTCGGACGGTGGCCTCGCCGCAGCGGAGGAGCGTCGCGACCTGGGGCTGGGACAGTCCCTCGAGCTCGCAGAGCACGACCGGGAGCCGGAATTTCTCCGGCAGCCGATCGAGTTCCTCATGCAGCGTCGCGTGGACTCCGGCATTGTCCGTCGTCGACTCCGAAGGACTGACGGCCGTCATCTCGATCCGACGTCGCAGGGCCCGTCGCCTGGCCGCCTCGACATTGGCCCGGGCGGCGACCCGGCAAGCAACCCGATGTAGCCACCCTGCGAGCGCGTTCCCCTCGCGGATCGACCGGGCCTTCTTGACCAGGATCACGAACGTGGCCTGAAACGCGTCCTCGAGGTCTTCGGGGTCGACCAGCGTTGCCCGGCAGACGGCCATGACCATCGGCCCGTGCCTCGCCACGAGGGCCTCGAAGGCCTCCGCCTCCCCCCGGGCGTGGAAGCGTTCGAGAAGCTGCGAATCATGCAGCGCCGCGTGCGTACCGTGCTGAAAGAGCCCGTGAATCTGCCGCAACGCGGCTCCGAGCGTCCCGCTGGCCATGTCGCCGGCCCCCCTTCGCGTTCATCTTGGAGATGCTTCGGTCCCTGTCGATCGAGATCCCGTTCTCGACTCGACCAGGAGAGAGGGCCACTCGGTGAGACCCCGATCAACTTTCTGGGAAAATGACGAAAGACCCGCGTAGAGGTCGGCTCCCGACGAAGACCAGTGACAATCGCCGACACTGGCATCGGTACGTGTCGTTAGCCACCCATAGTGAATTGCGAGATATCATTGTGCGGACCGCGGGCAACCGTTGTAAAGTCGGCGAGAATCCGATCCGAGTCCGGCCTTCCGGAACGACTCGACCATGCTGGGCGTCGGCGATACAATTCCATGAGCCGCCTTCTTGTTCGTGTCGCAATGACCGCTCTGGCCACGTTGAGGCGAGTGATGGCCAGGCTGCCTGGAAGCCTCCTCGCGTCTCGAACACGGCAAGATCGATCCGGTCGCATCGAAGCGAGAATCCGTCCGGTCTTCGAATATTCCCCCGCGTCATGGAGAGGAGGCCCACATGGATTTCCCATTGACGCTCGTCGTCGGTCGGGCTGATTCGGGTGCCATTACCGTGGAAGCTGCCGGGGCTGTGGGGACCATTGAGCCGGCTTTCATCCACGAGAATGCCGACGAAATCCTTCTGGCGACCGCGAGGTTCCTGCTCGAGCACATTGGGCAGGAACCCCAGCCTTCGGGCACGGACGAGTTGAAGCCCGGTCTTATCGAGACGATTGAACTTCTCGTCGAGCGATTGATGCCGCCGAGGCTTGCACTCGAGCAGTTTGCCTCACGACACCCGGTACCCCAGGAATGGGCCGAGGAGCCCGGGTGGGACGATGCCCCTTAAGGTCGGGAGCATCGTCTTGGTCCCGGTTCCGGACGGTCACGGGAACGTCAAGAATCGACCCGTCGTGGTCATTCAAGTGCCCGTCGAATATGAATACGACAAGCCGCTCTTGGCGGTCGCCGTTTCGACGCAGGTAACACGGCCGATTCCCGACCACCACGTCAAGCTCCCCTGGCAACTCCCGCGACATCCTGTCACCGGACTCAATCGAGACAATGTTGCCAAGTGCGACTGGATCGTGAATGTCCACCGATCAAAGATCATTCAGGAGATGGGGGAGACTCCGCCACGACAATTAGTTGCCATTGTCGAGGCCGTTCGTAGGGTTGTTGGAAACTCAATGTTGGGCGATTGAACTTGTCGAAGGTGGGATTGTTTGAAAATAATTTAACACGTTAATTTATATGGTTAATGTTCGATATAGGTATGCATTTCGCTGTTTTGTTGATGCTAGTATGGTGATTGGGGTATGCATCGCTCTTGTTCCGAGCGAGACGGGGGTGTTGATCCTCGCGAGGCTCTGGCCTGGGTCCGTTATTTGATCCTCTATCCTGGCTTCAAGAGCGAGCCGTCGGGTGGTGGGGATTCTCCCGAGTCCAGGCCCTTGGGAGGGAACAGGAGGCGTGCCCCGATGCCGCCGAGGAGAGCGAAGAAGAGGCTGATGGCCGCATGACCCGCGGCCATGAAGCGGTGGCGATGTGTCGGCCCGGTGAAGGGGGCTTCGCTGTCCTCGAAGGCTTCCGGGACGGTCGCGGGCCCGTACCACTGATCATGAAACCCGTCGATCAGCGGGGTCGTGGGGAGGTACTCGGCCGTCGAGGATGCCAGGGAGATCGACAGGTACGCCCATCCGAAGAGGCCGAAGCCCACCCAGAACACCTGCCAACGGGCCGACTGGAACCAGGCCAGGATGTTCGTGGCGACCAGAATGGTCACGGCGAGGGTTGTGAATTCTCTCGGCCCCCAGTAGTTCAGGGCCCGGCTCACAACCGCCATGATGACGCACAGGATCGCCATGAGCGTCATGCTGCGCCTGAGTGTGAAACTTCGGTCAGGGCCGAGCATCGTGTGACCTCGTCTCAGGAGGCCTGGCCCTCGACCGAGGTCGAGGGCACTGGTTGTGGTCGTTGGTGCAAACGATGGGGCAGAGGAATTGGGAGTCTGCTCGCTGAAGCCCACCGAGTCACTTGCTGTTGACGCGGTGGGAGACTCACCACAAAGACACAAAGGATACCAAGAAAACATCGGAAAGTGATCTGCTCCCTCGGGAATCTGTCCTTTGTGTTCTTGTGTTTTTGTGGTGAAAGAATGCTGGGTTGAGAGCTCGAAGAGAATCGGCAAGGAGTGACGGATCCCCTTCCCGGTAGGCGAGGCACTCCTGCCCCGCGGGATTTGCCTCGCCTACCGCAGGTGGGTGGTCAGCGAGGGGCGGCCTTTGAGCGGAGATCGCCGAGATCACGGGTCTCGCCCGATGCGACGGAGAGCTCTTTGGCCAGGAATGTCGGCGTGCCCAGTTTCCCCAGGGCTTGAAGGTCGTATTGGATCCCGGGGACAAGTCCTTCAATCCGGAATTGACCACGCTCATCGGTCAGGAAAGAGGACTCGCCTTGGGATGTGCCGATGACCTTATCCCCCTCGAAACGCGGGCTGTCCATCCCCCTGACCGAGATACCACCGCCCCCGTTTTCACCCGGGGTGTTGACGAGCCGGCCGGTGACGACTCCCCAGGGCTGGAGTCGCAAGGTGATGGGGCTTGCCTGGTGGTCGCGAACCGTGAGTTGGGCGATCAGGTGCTGTTGATTCTGCCAGAAGGTCATGGTCCGATTTTCCCCGGGCGCGAGGGAACGGACCTTGTACTCGGAGGTTTTGGACGCTTGGAGCCCGTTCCCCAGTCTCAATCCACGCTCGAGGACGACGACCCCGGATATCGGCGTTTCGTTGGAATCGACGAACTTCACCGTGACCGTTCGACCGGGATCGACGACGAGATTCCGGGTCTGACTCTCGGCGCTTTCGGTTGGGTTGATCTCGGCAAGGCTGTGATACAAGGCGGAGTGGCACGGCGGATAGGTCAGGAATGCGTCGTGTTTTCGCTCCCCGCGGATTGCGTCGGCCCCGAGGCTCTCGCAGTAGTCCCAATGCGAGGCCCGGAATGCGATGATGCCACGGCCGGGTAGACCGACGATGCGGAACGACCCGTCGCGTGAGGTTGAGACCATCCTCTTCAGAACTTCGGGGAAGTCGTCCTTCCGGGCCTGCGGGTTGTCCTCGAATGCGAAGTAACTCACCTGGCCATCGACGGGTTGCTCGTTCGTGCGGTCGATAACCCGGCCGCGGATCCACAGGCCCCGTTGAAGGTCGAAGGAGACATCCTTCGTCGTTTCGCCGGGCCGGAGGCTGACCGAGCGGTATCCCGGGATGTAGGGCCGATCGTCCTCGACGACGGCCGAGAGCTGGACCTCGCGGCCGATCGGCAGGCCTGTGAGCCGGTAGTGGCCTTCGCGGTCGGTCGTGGCCTGGAGCACGGGGACTCGGACCGCCTGGTCCGTCCGGATCTCGACGCCAGCCAAGGGTTGCCCGGTCGAACGATCACGCACGGTCCCCGAGATCGGCTGGCTCGGCGCCAGGATGACGTCGGAAGAGGGCCCGAGGATCTCGCGTTCATAGAACTGCTGGACCGTTGTTCTTGTACCGGGCTTCATGGTGAAGGCGCTGCCTGCGAATTGAAGGGTTCCCTTCGATCCCGGGGCAATGATGCTGCCGGTCAGCGTGCCGGTCAGCGTGCCGGTCACTTGGACCGGGGAGAAAGGCTTGGATGCCGCCCCTGCGGTTGGGGTCGAGGGTGGTTCGAAGGAGACGTTCTCGGGGCTCGACGTCCCGGGCCGGACCGTATCGCCTCGCCGGGTCATGATCGTGATCTCGGTCGTTTCGATCGTCGGCCCTTCGACGACGGCGGTGAGCAACCGCTCTCGCCCGACGCCTTCGATGCGGACGCGGCCGTCGGTCCCGGTAATGGCGGGTGCGATCATACCCACGACTCTGCTGCTGAGGCCCGGGAGCTCTGATGGCTGGGGGAGTTCCGGATGGGCATAGGCCTGGAGCCGAGCGGTCAGGTCTCCGTCCTTCGGACACCAGAGCCATTCGGGCCGGATCGTCGCGCCGACGACGGGCCGTCCCTCGAGGTCGAGGACGCGGACGGTGATCGGTTCGTCGTCCACGAGGTTGAGGACGTCGGGGCGTTCCGACGCTCCGACCTTGGTGATCCCGAGCCCGAAGCCGGGTGCTTTCGCCACGACGACGTGGGGCTGAGGGAGTGAACTCGGGAACTCCTCTTTCGGAAGCCCGGGGAGGAGCAGTTGGAACCGGCCGTCGGCATCGCTCGTGGACGTGAGCGGTGGATGTTCTGTCTTCTGCCCCCAGAGGAACGCCGAGTAGAGCGTGGCTCCGGCGACCGGTTTCCCGCGGGGGTCGAGCACGCGGCCGTTGTAGGGAGAGGCGGCCGCTTCCGCCGCCGGGACCTTTTTGGGGAGGTACTTGGGACGTTCCGAGGTGACCTGGACCTGCACCGGTCGAGGTTCGTCCCTGGCGAGCGCGGCGACAAGGCCGGTGCCCAACGTCGCGGCGACGCCCAGGGCCAGCGTCGCGACCCCGGCGAATGTGAATCGGGCGGTCGTCATGCTCTTGAGAACCGCGTCGGCGAGGGCCGCGGCGACTCCCGTCACGGCGCCGCGATTCGTGGCCAACGTGGCGGCAGCGTGGACGGTGGCTCGGAGCCAGGGCTCCGGGACAGCGGCGGAGGCCTCGTGAATTGAGGATGCGGTCAGTGCGGCGAGGGCGGGGGCGAGGCCTCGGCGGTTGAGTCGGGATCGGAGGAGTTCGCGGGCGTCGGCGAGCCTCCTTCGTACGGTGGCCTCGCCCCATCGGAGCTCGGCGGCGGCCTGGGCGTGGGTCTTGCCCTCGAGGTAGCAGTGGATGACGGGGAGTCGGTATTTCTCGGGGAGCCGGTCGAGCTCGTCGTGGAGGGCCGCGGATCGAGACTCCAGGGGCGTGCCGAGGCCCTCAGCCTCGGGCCTGGCTTCGGCGGCGACGTGCTCGTGGAGGCGACGCCGGGCGGCGTCGGCATTGGCGACGATGGCGATGCGGTAGGCGACGCGATGGAGCCAGCCTCCCAGCGCGTCTCGGCCTCGGAGGCTGCCGGCTTTCTTCACGAGGACGAGGAAGGTCGCCTGGAAGGCGTCCTCGGCGTCGTTGATGTCGCTGAGCACGGCCCGACACGTATTCAAGACCATCGGCCCGTGCCTGAGCACGAGGGCCTCAAAGGCTTCGGTATCGCCTTGGGTGATGAACCGCTCGACGAGGTGGGTGTCGGGAAGTCCCGCGGCCGTCCCTTGCCGGAAGAGCGTGTCGATCCGCCGCAGGACGGATCCCCTCATGATGCTCGCCATTCGCCCGCCTCCTGACCGAACTCGAACGCGTGTCGGGTGGATCATCCACCCCTCATCATTGAGAGGGTTCGAGCCCGGTCGATCCGATCAACATTTTGACGACGGGAGGGCGGAGTGACCAGCGAAGAAAGGTCGGCAGATCCAAGCTCAAGTCTCTCACCATGTAGGCACAAAGCCGCCGGGGTCTGGAAGTCGCGGATCAAGGGTAGCACCGGTTGGCACAACCGGTGTCGCGAAGCGACAAGAGGCACGAAGCCCATGACGTCAAGTGTCACGGCAACGCGATTGACGGAACGATCGGGCGAGCGACGATGGTCGCAAGTCCTTGTTTCGTGAGTGCTTTCGATCTCGAAGACGTGCCTGTGACCTCTTGTCGCTGCGCGACACCGGTTGTTCCAACCGGTGCTACCCAAGAATCGGGGAAGCTATGTTGCCTAGTTTATGCGTATGGCAGTACCGATTTCGCCACTTCAACCTCAGGTCCGGGTCCAACCCCATCGACTGTGCTGGTCTTGGAAGGTTTCATCGAAGGGCGTCTTTCGAGGTGAGATCACCAAGATCGCGGATTTCGCCCGAGGCGACGGAGAGGTTGTTGATCGAGACTGTTTTCGTTCGGTCTTTCTCGAAGGCCTGGAGGTTGTACTTGGTCCCGGGGACGAGGCCTTCGACTCGGAATCGGCCGTCTTCGGTGACTGGGAAACGGGCGGCATTGCCGGACACCGAGGTCACGACGTTTCCCTGGAAGTCCGGGCACGTCATCCCATCGATCCTGACGCTGCCTCCTAACTCGCCTCGGGTGTCCACGAGCCGTCCGGTGACGACGCCCCATGGCTCGAGCGTCGCAATCATCGGGCCGGACTGGTCGGCATGCACGGTGATCCTGGCGATCAATCGGCGGCGATTGTGCCAGAGTGTCATGGTCCGATTCTCTCCGGGCGCCAGGGCGTGGACCTTGTACTCGGAGGATTCGGACGGTTGCATTCTCTCTGCATTCGGTATGGAGACATCCTCGATGGCGACGACCCCCGTCAGGGGCTTCCCCTCGGGGTCGGTCATCTTGACCGTCACCGACCGGCCGGGATCGGCGGTGAGGTTCTGTGTGAACCCTTTAACGTGTCCTGGCAAACTGGTTTCTGAGAAATAATGATATGAATTTTTTGATAGCATGCATATAGTTTCGATGAAAAATTGGTTCTTGGGGCCTCGAACGTCTCCGGCCCCGACTCCCACCGCATACTCCCAGAAGAGAGCGGCTTTGAGAGTCATGAGGCCATGTCCGGGCAACCCGAGGACGCGATAATCACCGTCGCGGTTCGTCTCCCCACTTCTCTTGCGAGCCTGAACCAGGTCTTCGGACGCATCGCCCTTGGTGGCGTAGGGGTTGTCCGCGAAGGGATGATAGGAAACCACTCCCGCGACCGGGCGACCGGTGGAGCGGTCGATGGCCCGACCGCGGATCCAGATGCCGCGTTTCAAGCTGAAGGAGACGTCAACCGCCGCTTCGCCGGGCGGGATCGTGAACGACCGGTGCCCGTCGAAGTAAGGCTGGTCGTCGGGGACGGTGGCGGAGAGACTGACCTCGCGGCCGACCGGGAGGCCGACAAGGCGGTATCGACCGTCATGGTCGGTCACGGCCTTGAGCCGCGGTGTATTGACCCTCTCACGCATTTCAACCTCGACTCCGACGAGGGGGTGTCCGGTCCTGCCGTCGCGTACGAGACCGGTCACCAACCGTGTGGGTGCCGCAACGAAGTCGGAGTCGGCTCCGAGGATCTCGGGAACGTCGAAGTGAATGCCACTCTTGGGGATGTTGCCGGGCTCATAAGTTTTTGGCTTGCGTCGGACGGTGTCGGTTCGTCGCGTCATGATCGAGACTTCGGCCGTCTCGATCGTCGGCCCCTCGACGACGGCGGTGAGGATCCGCTCGCGGCCGATTCCTTTGATGTGGAACCGTCCGTCGGCTCCGGTGACAGCCGGCGGGATCATGCCTGCGAGCATCCCGGAGTCCGCCGGGATTTGCGACATCCGATTGACCTTCGGATCGACACAACCCTGAAGCCTGGCGGTCAGGTCGTTGTCTCTCGGGGACCAGATCCGTTCCGGCCGGACCGTCACGCCGGCCAAGGGGCGGCCCTGGAGGTCGATGATGCGTCCGTTGAGGGGCACGTCTTCGGTGAGTTGAAGGGTCTCGGGCTTCCCGGCCGCCTGGAACGTGGCGATTCCTAGGCCGTGTCCCGGTGCCTGTGCCATGACGAGGTATTGTGGTTCGGAATAAACAGGCTCCTCCGTCTTCGGCATCGCGGGCAATCCCACCTGGAAGCGACCGGCGGCGTTCGTCTTGGCGGTGAAAGGTGGGCGGGCTTTCTCGTCATGGAAAGAAAAGGCCGCGTGGAGCGAGGCTCCGGCGAAGGGCTTCCCTTGAGGGTCGAGCACGCGACCGGTGTAAAGAGCGGAGGGGGCCGCCGGCGCCAGGCTTTCGTTCGCGGTCGGCCTGGAAAGGGCCGAGGCGGATCCCGCAGGAGGCTGGACCATCGCCGGCTTGGGATCGTCGCGGTCGAGCGTGTCGATGAGCCCCAAGGTCATCGCCGCGACCATACCCAGAGCCAAAGTTGCGGATCCCACAGCGGTGAGCCGCGTGGCGATCATGCTCGTCAGGGTGGACTCGGCCAGGGCCGCCGCCACGCCCGAGGAGACTCTCCGCCCTCCCACCATCCCGACCACCGCCCGGACCGTCGAATGGAGCCGGGCATAGGGGACGGCCGCCGAGGCACCCTTTGCCAGGGAGGTGTCCAGGAGCCCGAAAGCGAGGGCGACACCGCGTTGGGTCAGTCGGGAACGGAGCGTTTCGCGGGCGTCGGCGAGCTTCCTGCGGACGGTGGCCTCGCCCCAGCGGAGCTCGGCGGCGGCCTGAGCATGTGTCTTACCCTGGAGGTAGCAGTGGACGATCGCGAGCCGGCACTTTTCGGGTAGTCGGGCGATCTCTTCGTGAAGGGTGGTCAGCAGGGCCGCATGAAGGTCGTCCTTAGGCTCTAACTCGAGTCTTAAGCTGCCGGCAGCCCGCTCGTGTTTCCGCCGTCGTTCGGCATTCGCGTTGGCCCTCAGGGCGACGTTCTGCGTGACGCGATAGAGCCATCCTGCCAAGGAGTGCTGCCCTCGGATGACTCGGGCTTTCTCGGCCAGCACGAGGAACGTGGCCTGGAAGGCATCCTCGACGTCCTGCGGATTCTTCAGGATGGCGCGACAGACGCTCAGGACCATCGGGCCGTGACGCGCGACGAGGGCCTCGAACGCCTTGGCATCCCCGTCCTTCAGGAAGCGTTCGAGGAGGAGTGCATCTCCGATCCCGGCCGTCGCCCCCTCGCGGAAGAGCGAGTCGATCTGCCGCAGCACGCTCCCTAACGTCGCGTCGGCCATTTCGCTGGCCTCCCGTGGATTCCTCAAGTCCGACCATTGGCCGGGTTTGGTCCTCATACCATAAAGAGATCCACGGGAGCAGCCAATCCGATCATGATTCCTTGCCTGCATTATTGGATGGACGCGAGTGAAACGGAAACCTACGGTTCTTCGGACGCTGTATGTCCGTGGAGCCAAGGTGGTTAGCGATTGGCCTCGCGCTTCGGCTCCGTGTGGACATCACCCAATTCGCGGGTTTCGCCCGGCGCGAGGGAGACGTCCTTGGCCAGGAAGGACTCGGTGCCGTACTTCTCCAAGGCCTGGAGGTTATATTTGGTCCCGGGCACGAGCCCTTCGACCTTGAACCGACCATCCTTGTCGGCGTGGAAGGTGGCTTCGTTTATGGAAAGAGTGATCCTGGAATTCTCTTGGATGATCGCCCGATCCATCCCCCTGACAGACACGCCTCCTCCCAGTTCGCCTCGGGATGACACGAGCCGACCGGTGACGACTCCCCAGGGCTGGAGTTTCATCGTGATGGGCCCGGATTGATCGTCGCGCACCGTGAGCCGCGCGATCAGGTGACGTTGCTGTTGCCAGAAGGTCAACGTCCTCGTCTCGCCAGGCCCGAGGCAGTGGATCACATATTCGGGGGACTTGGAGGCTTCGATCTGGTGTTGTCCCAGTGTTCTTGGATTCTCGATGACGACGATCCCTGAGAGTGGGTTCCCCTCCGCGTCGAGCGTTTTCACCGTGACGGACCGGCCGGGATCGGCGACGAGGTCCTGCGTGATCTCCGAGACGTGATCGGGCGGGTTGACCTCGACGAGGTTGTGGTAAGATCCAGGATCGCAACTTGGAAATGTCTTGAAATCCGAAAAGATCTTCTCGCCGCGGATCTCCTTGGCTCCCAGCCCCATGGCATAGGCCCATCGATTGGTTCGGAATGCGACGAGGCCGTGCCCTGGCAGCCCGACGATGCGATAGGAGCCGTCGGACTTGTTCCAGTTTGCCCTCTTTCGGTCAAGGTTCAGGTCGCCGAGGGCGTCATCCTTGCTGGCGTGGAGATTGTCCTCGAACGGGAAGTAGGTGGCGACTCCTGAGACTGGCCGACCGGTCGAGCGGTCGATGGCCCGACCGCGAATCCAGAGGCCTCGCCTCAGGTCGAAGGAGACGTCGGTCGATTCGCCGGGCCGAATCGTGAGTGAGTGATTTCCCTGGAAGTAGGGCTGGTCGTCGGGTGCAACGGCGGAGAAATCGATTTTGCGCCCGATGGGGAGGCCGACGAGGCGGTATCGGCCGTCGTGGTCGGTCGTGGCCTTGACGTGAGTCGAGGCGATGTAGTGGCTCGTCCCAACCTCGACACCAGCCAGAGGCCGGCCGGTCTCGCGGTCACGAACGAGACCGGTAACCGGCTGTGTGCGGGCGGCGATGAGATCGGAGTTGGAACCGAGGATCTGGGGCAGGTCGGAAGGGACGACTCGCATGATGTAGGGCGAGTAGGATCCTCCCGGCCCCTCGAGTCGCGGCATCGGTCGGACGGTCTCGGTCCGTCGCGTCATGATCGAGAACTCGGCCGTCTCGATCGTCGGCCCTTCGACGAGCGCCGTGAGGATCCTCTCGCGACCGAGCCCCTCGATGTGGAACCGTCCGTCAGCTCCGGTGACCGCCGGTGGGATCATTCCCTCAACCCAGCCGTTGACCGATGGGATCTCGTGGACTTGGGGTGACTCGACACGGGAGTAGGCCCGAAGCCGCGTGGACAGGTCACCATTGTTCGGGGACCAGAGCCACCTGGGGCGGATCGTCGCTCCGACGACGGGACGACCCTCGAGGTCGATGATCCGGCCGGTGAGCGGCAGGTCTTCGACAAGTTGGATGACCTCCGGTCTTCCCGAGGCGCCGATCTCCACCATACCGAACCCATAGCCCGGCGCACTCGCCGCCACGAAATATCGCATGGGAAGGTCGGTCGGAAACTCATCCTTGGAGCGAGCGCCGAGCTCCAGTCGAAAGCGACCGTTCGCGTCGGTCGTGGCCTTGAGAGGCGGCCGGAACTCCCAATTGCGCCAGGGGAACGCGGAGAAGAGCGTGGCGCCGGCGACGGGCTTCCCGCTCGGGTCGAGCACTCGACCGGCGTAGGTTGTTGCGACGACCTCTGAAGCTGAAGTTTCTTTGAGTGGGCCTTTGTCTCGTTTCGGTGCGTGCTGGGCCATCTCCGGTCGAGGCGCGTCCTCGGCGATTGCGGCGACGAGACCCATGCCCATCGTCGCGGCCAGGCCCAGGGCCAGCGTCGCGACCCCTGCAAAGGTGAGCCGGGCGGTCCCCATACCCTTGAGGGCGGCCTCGGCGAGAGCTGCGGCGACCCCGGTGGCAACCTCGCGGTTCGAGGCCATCGCGACGGCGGCCTTGACGGTGGAGCGGAGCCAGGGTTCCGGGATGGCGGCCGCAGCGTCGTGGACTGTGGAAGCGGTCAAGGCGGCGAGGGCAGGGGCGAGGCCCCGGCTGGTGAGTCGGGAGCGGAGGAGTTCGCGTGCGCCAGCGAGCCTCCTTCGGACGGTGGCCTCGCCCCATCGGAGCTCGGCGGCGGCCTGGGCGTGGGTCTTGCCCTCGAGGTAGCAGTGGACGACAGGGAGTCGGTACTTCTCGGGGAGCCGGTCCACCTCCTCGTGGAGGGTCAGGGATCGGTCGCGGGAGGATTTGCCGATGCCCAGGCACTCGTCCCTCGACTCGGCCGCGACACGCTCGTGCATGCGACGTCGAGTGACCTCGGCGTTGGCGAGGAGAGACACGCGCACGGCGACGCGATGGAGCCAGCCTCCCAGGACGTCCTTGCCTCGGATGGTCCCCGCCTTCTTCACGAGGACGATGAAGGTGGCCTGGAAGGCGTCCTCCGCGTCATCTCGATCCGAGAGCACGGCGCGGCAGGTGTTGAGGACCATCGGCCCATGCCGCAGCACGAGGGCCTCGAAAGCCTCGGCGTCGCCCCTGACGAGGAATCGTTCGAGGAGCGAACTGTCGGGGATGCTCGAGGCCGTCCCTTGCCGGAAGAGCGTGTCGATCCGCCGCAGGACGGACCCTCTCGTGATGCTTGCCATTCGACCCCTCCTGACCGAACTCGAACGCGTGTCGGGTGGTTCATCCACCCCTAACCCTTGAGAGGGGATCCGACCGGTCGACCCGATCAAGATTTTCGAAGTGCGCTCGGCATCGCCTACGGATGGCGGTGTGCCCATACCCTCAAGGTCGGAGCAGGGTACATAGAGAAGGGTGGCCGGGTCGGAGCGCAGCGACGCCCCGGACCGCGGGACGTCGAGGATCCCGGGGAGTCGCTGCGCTCCGACCCGGCCACCCAAGCTTTCCCCATCCTCACGCACCCTTTGCCGAGTGACAGGGGTATTCTGACGGATGCCGGAGGAGCCGGCCAGCGGTTGGTCCGGGTGAGGCCTTGCGTCTCTCGGTGCGGACCTGGATACGGGATGAGATGTGGCTGAGGATTCATCCATGAGTGAGCTCGAATCAGGGTGAATGTCGCGGCAATGGCACTCCGATCGCCACATGGCGTCATTTTCTGATGCCGTAATCAAGACCGACGTCGCCTAGAGGATTAATGGATTCAGCAACTGAGCCCCGTGTCGTGCAACTGCGGTTGCGAACGCTCATGATTACGGTGGCTGTCGTGGCCTTGGTGCTGGCCTTGGAGGAGCACATCCGTGCGGCGGTAGGCTCCGCAGACGACTTGGCCTTGCCTATCCTCATTCTCGAGGGGATCGCCGGGGCTGTGATCGTTGCGATCGGCGTCTTCGTCGGAGGTGTGATCCGATTCGTACGCAAGGATGACGCCTACGTCGCCCAATTGCGACGCAGGGAGGTTCCCGAGAGATGCCCCTTTCCACCCGCAGAGGGGAACTCGTCGGAGTCGGAATCATGGGAACTTATGTGATTCGATGGTGATCTCGAAGGCGTTTCGTCCCCCAACCTGTAGCCGAATCGGGGAGGAATGGGGGGGGGGAGGATTCACCACAAAGGCACAAAGGACGCAAAGTGAAAAACAAAACATTGTGTTTGGATTTGTAATTTCTTCCCGTCCTTTGTGCCTTTGTGGTGAATCCTCCTCTCTTATCAAAAGAAGTTCGGGTCAAGGGCCCATTCTCGGATTTTCGGGCGACACACGGACTTCGCCCAGATCCTTGGCTTCGCCGGGTTGGAGGGTCAGATTCCGGGCGATCTTGCCGACGAGCTTACCGTCGATGAGATCCCCGTCGAGGACGCTGAGGTTGTAGGCAACGCCGGGGACGAGGTTTTCGATGCGGAATCGCCCCTGCTCGTCGATGGTCGGGCGCAGGTACTCGGCGAAGAGGAAGGGCAAGCCATACGATTTCGGGTCGAGGCCGATGTGGACGGCGTAACCGGCGCGGGGCTGGCCGTCCTGGTCGAGCAAGCGGCCGACGAGAGAACTTGCCGGCCCGAGACGGACGACCTGCGGGCCTGACTCGTCGCCTCGCAAGACAAGGGTTCCGGCGAGGTGTTTCTCGACATGGCGGAAGAAGAGCGGGCGGAGGTGTCCAGGCTCGAGGCCGACGGCGACGAACTCGGCCGTCGGAAGCTTCGCGTCAGCCCCTATGGGATGAAGCCCGGCGACGTTCGTTCCCGAGAGGGGATGGCCGTCGGGCCCGAGGATTTGGCCGCGGACCTGCCGGCCGGGATCGAGCACGACGTCGCATTGGGCGGAGTCGGCGTCCTCGGCGGTCGTCACCGCGACGAAGGCCGAATAGGTGTGGACGTCGAAGGAGCGGGAGGCGGTGTTGAACGGGAAGTTCGGGTCGCCCTGGCGGTCCTTCGCGGGGATCTTGTCGAGGCCTTGGGCCCTCGGGTAGAGATTCCCGAAGGCGGTTTGGACGGCGAGGAGTCCGCGGCCGGGCAGGCCGACGATCTCGAAGATCCCATCGTCTCGCGTCGTCACCACGTTATGGTGGATGAATCGGACGTCCGAGGCCCGAAGGTTGTCGGCGAAGGCGTCATACTCGACGTTCGACGGGATGGGTCGCCCCGTGACTTTGTCAGTGACCCTCCCTCGGATCGGGATCCCGCGAGTGAGAGCGAAGTTGACTTCGGCGGGTGCCGCGCCGAAGCCACCGGGGACCTTGGCCTCCTCGGCGAAATAGGGCTGGCCCGTCCCCGGGACGGCCGCGATCAGGTTCCCCGCCCCCTGGGGCATGCCGACGAGTCGGTAGCGGCCTTCGGCGTCGGTCGTGGTCCGGACGCGGTCGTCGCCGTGGATCTTGCCCGTGGCGAAGAGTTCGCTGCGGACCGAGAGGCCCGGGATGGGGCGTCCCGTGGCCTTGTCGCGGACGACCCCGACGATCGGTCGCGTCGGCGCCGCGACGTAGTCGAAGGGGGAGCCGTGGATGACGATCTCGGGTTGCCCGCGCTCTTTCGGGAGCCTCGTCGTCGGCCCCGGTCGGGTCATGACCACGCATTCGTCCGAAGACGCGACGATCGTCGGGCCCTCGAACGCAAGCATGACGACCCGGTCTCGGCCGAACCCGGTCAGTCGATAGCGGCCGTCGGGGCCGGTGACCACGGGCTTGCCCCCGCCGAGGGCTTCGAGGTCCAGGTCCGGACGCAAGGCCTCCCTGAACTCTCGCACGCGGTCCTTCGATTTCGCGACCTTCTCGAGCCAGGAGGGAAGGTCGAGCTCCGCCGAGGCGTTGACCCGGACCCCTTTGACGGTGACCCCTGCCATCGGGCGTCCTTCGAGGTCGAGGACACGCCCGGTAATCGGGACGTCGTCCTTCACGAGCCTCAAGGTGAGGTCGCCGGCCTCGGTCGACGAGCGGAACCTCAACCAGCCCGGGCCATATCCGTCGGCGACTGCGGCGACCGACGGATGCAGCCATTTCGTGTGCGGGAGCAGTTGGGTCAATCCGGGGTCGGCGACGCGGATCCGGAAGCGGCCGTCGGGGCCGCTCTTCGTGCTGGGGCGGCTCGGGTGGTCGGGCGACCAGATCATGTCCCAGGCTTTGGGGAAGAATCGCACCGTCGCCCCGACCACCGGCTTGCCCTCGGGGTCGAGGACACGCCCCACGACGTCCAGGGGAGCCTTTTCGCCCTCGGGGATCGCCGGCGAGTTGGCGACGGCCGTGGGCGTTTTGGTTGTTCCAGGCTCGTCGTCTCGCCTCGGGTTGTCCGCGAGCACGACGACCGAGGTGCAGGCCAGCGTGACGAGGATCAGGAGGATCGCGGCCGACGTCTTGGCCTGGGCCAGAACGAGGCTGGTGGCCACTCTCCCGGCCCACGCGACGGCGATCGGCGAGGCGGCTCCCGAGGTCGTCCCCAACGCGGCACGGACTGTTGCGTTGATCCAGCCTTCGGGCAAGGCCGCCGAGGCCTGGCGGGTCGGGATGGTCGCCAGGATACCCCCCGCGAGCGTGGCGCCTCGACGAGTCAGGCGTTTGCGGAGCAAGGCCCGAGCCCGCTCCAGGCGGCCTCGGACCATCCCTTCGGTCCAGCGCAAGCGGGCCGCGGCCTCGCCTTTGGTGAGTCCTTCGAGGTCGCAGAGGACGACGGGGAGGCGATACTTGCTGGGGAGTTGCTCGACCTCTTCGTGGAGCATCGGCCGCCAGTCGTCCGCGTGCTGGCTTCGGTCGTCGATTGTGCGGACGTCCTTCCCCGCCTGCCGCTCTCGTGTACGCTGACGCGCGGAGTCGGCGTTGGCGTGGAGGGCGATGCGGTACGCGACGCGATGGAGCCAGCCCCCGAGCGCATCCTCTCCTCGAATCGACGGGGCCTTCTTGACCAGGACGAGGAAGGTGGCCTGGAACGCGTCCTCGGCGTCGTGGGGATCCTTGAGGACGGCCCGGCAGGTCCCCAGGACCATCGCCCCGTGCCGCTCGACCAGCGAGGCGAAGGCGTCCCCGTCCCGTCGGGCGACGAACCGCTCGAGCAACTGGGCGTCGCTCAGCCCCCCGACGGCCCCTTCGCCGAAGAGCCGATGAATGTGCGGCAGGGTCGCCCCGAGTTGCATGCTGGCCATCGTCAGTCCCTCCTCCGGCCTCCAAGGTCATTTCACCATACTGAGGGGAGGCCGGGGGGGATCGACATGAACTTTCTCGGATCGTTTGACGCCCAGCTCATTCGGGCGAACCGTGGACGTCGCCGAGGTCTCGGGTTTGCCCGGGGCGCGGCTTGAACTCCTCGACGAGGACTTCGTAGTCCCTGGAGGTACGGGAATAGGCCGAAACGTTGTAGAACATGTCCGCAACCAGCCCTTCGATACGGAACCGGCCCTCATCATCCGTCGTTGCCGAGGGCCAGGTGGGAGTAATGCCCAGCAACATCCTCGACGGGTTCCTCTCGGTAGATCGGGCCGTGACAACGAACTTTGGTCGGGGATTCCCCCGGGCGTCCACGAGTCGGCCGGCGATCGAGGCGCAAGGGACGAGCTTGACGGCCACGGCCTCCGTTTCGTCTCCCCGAAGCATGACGGACGTGCCAAGTCGGCGACCCGGATGCTGAATCACGACGAATCGCTCATGGCCTGGCTTCAGTGCCGTGACCGTGAAGGAGGCGGTGTCGAGGGTACGACTTGAGTTGTTATCGATCATCGATCCCAGCCCGAAGGCGATCGTCCCGGCGAGGGGGCGGCCGTCGGGATCGAGCACCGTCCCCGAGAGCGTCCGGCCGGGGTCGAGCGTGACGTCGCGAGAGAACGAGTCGATCCCTCCCGGGATGTCGAGAGTCGCGACGGCATTCGCAAATGCAGACTTGAGCGATTCGGCCGATTCGGCGAATGCCTCGGGCTCGGCCGTCGTGAAGCGGCCGGCATCCGACGCCGAGGCGATGAGGAGGCCTCGTCCTGGCAGGCCGACAACCTCGAATTCGCCGTCGGTTCCGGTCGCCGGTCGTTGTCGGAGGAACCTCGAGCTGTTGTAGTTGAGTTCGGCAAGCCTTGGGTTGTCGCCGGTGGGCATATAAGAAACCGTACCTCGCACGGGCTTGCCGGTCGCCTTGTCGATGAGGCGACCCCGGATCGCGACCCCATGCTCGAGCTCGATGTCCGAGATGATGGGGGCCGAGCCGGGCAGCTCAATCGGCGACTCGTTCGTGTTGAGGTAAGGCATGCCGGGGCCCGGCCCGGCGCTCAGGCGATAGGCCTTGCCCAGCGGCATTCCTTCGATGCGATAGGCGCCTTGGTCGTCGGTCGTCACCGTACCGGCGGATCCATGGCGGCCCGGTGGCTCATCACACGTGGCAGAGACTCGGATGCCCGGCAGGGGGCGGCGCGTGACCCTGTCTCGGACGGTGCCGACCACCAGACGCCCCGGTGCGGCGGCATAATCGAATGAGGGTCCATGGATCCGAAACTTGAGTTCGGGCCCCGTCTCGGTCGCTGGCCCCGGGCGGGTCGCGACCTTCACGCCCCCCCTCTCGATCGATGGGCCCTGGAAACCCAGCTCGACGACTCGGTCCTTGCCGAATCCCTTGAGTTGGAATCGTCCGTCGACGCCGGTCGTTGCGGCCCGCGTGAGCGTCGAGTGGACGAGGATCAGGCGCTTCGCCGTGACGTCCTTCGGCATCTCGGCGATGTTCGCGAAGGACTCCTTGATCCAGCGCTCCAGGTGATTCGGTCCCGTGACCGTCGTGGCCTTCACGGCCACGCCTGCGATCGGATGACCTTCCAGGTCGACGACTCGCCCAAGGATCGGGACGTCGTCCTTGGCCAGCCTCAAGATCAACTCACCACCGGGTACGACGGATCCAACCTGCTCCCAGTCGGGCCCGTACCCCTCGGCCGTCGCGATGATCTGGGCCGATCGCCAAGGCTCGGGGCTGTGCGTGATCGAATCGATGCTCGACTTGACGAACGTGACTTTGAATCGGCCCTCGGCGTCGCTCACGGCCCTGGCGGCCGGGACCGGCTCGGGGGCGTTCCCAAAATAGAAGTCGGGGAGGACGGTGATCGCCGCCCCAACGAAGGGTTTCCCCTCGGGGTCGAGCACCCGGCCGACGAGGCTGACTTCGCTCGACGGGGCCGACGCCGGGACGGCCGTCTTTGGGGCCTCTTGACCGGCCCGAGGCTTCACCGTTACGGGTGATGCCCCCTGGGTGACGTCTTTCGCCTCGTCACTCAAGGCCAGTCCGCCCAGGATCGCGAGCACTCCGGCGAGTGACAGGGTCGACGCTCCGACGCCGACGATCCGGGCCAACCACATGCTCCGGAGAGCCCCCTTTGCCAACGAGGCGACCGACGCGGAGACTACCGACGAGTTCAACGAGGCGCTCCGCGCGACCCGGCTTGTCTCGCGGACCAAGGCCTCGGTCACCGCCTTGGCGTCCCCGGCCGCGAGGCCTCCCAAAAGTCCGAGAGGGGGAGCGACGCCTCGCCGCGTCAGCCGTCGCTTCAAGACATGCCTCGCGTCGGTCAACCTCCTGCGGACGGTCGCCTCGCCGCAGTGGAGTCGTGTGGCGGCCTGGGGTTGGGTCAGGCCCTCGAGCTCGCAGAGGACGACGGGTAGCCGGAGCTTCTCGGGGAGCCGGTCGATCTCGTCATGCAAGGCGGTTTGGGGATCCTCGCCGACCTGCGGGCGAGTCTCGAGCTCGGCCCGGGACGCGGCGATCCGTTGGAGCTCGCGTCGCCGGGCGGCGTCCGCGTTGGCCTGGGCGGTCACGCGTCGGGCGATCCGATGGAGCCAGCCGCCGAGGACCTCGCACTTGCGGATCGAATGGGCCTTCTGGACGAGGACGAGGAAGGTGGCCTGGAACGCATCCTCGGCGTCGTCGGGGTCGATCAACGAGGCCCGGCAGACCGCCTGGACCATCGGTCCGTGTCGAATGACGAGGGCCTCGAAAGCGTCGGCGTCGCCTCGGGCGAGGAAACGCTCAAGGAGTTGGGGATCGGTGAGGGCGGCGAGATTCCCGAGGTCGAAGAGCGTGTGGATCTGCCGCAACGCGGCGCCGAGGGTTCCGCTGGCCATCTCGCCGGCCCTCCTTCGTTTGATCGTGCGAATGCCCCGAGTCGATGAAGATCCTCTCGACTCGACCGCTTAAAGAGGGCTCGGCGCGGGCATTCCGATCAATTTTCTCAGATCGTGGGGGCCGAGGCGAGTGGCCGCGACACCGATCCCATCAACGTGGGATCGTGATGTCGCCCAGGTCGCGCGACTCTCCCGGCTGGAGGGTCAGGCGCTTGAGTCGGTCGTTCTGCTTGAGCGGAGCGCCATTCTTGGCGGTGGGGAACAAGCCCGCAGCCAGGCCCGGGACCAGCCCTTCGACCCGGAAGCGGCCATCGGGGCCGGTCATGACTCGAGACAAACCGGGAAGCTCCATGGTGGGCCGCTCGGCGTCGTCCGGGCCCGCCCAGAGGCCGACGTGGATCGGGACGTCCTCAATCGGCTGGCCGTCGGCGTCAAGCAGCCGGCCCGAGGCCGTGCTCCAGGGCTCGAGCGCGAGGGCCACCGGCGCCTGGTCGGCCCCCGAGACGACGCAGGTGCCCGCGAGCTTGCGGCCCGGATGCAAGGCCACCAGGGGACGTCGCTGGGTCCGGTCGAGTCCGGCGACCGTAAATTCGGCCGTCGGCAGGACCTTGGGGGTGTCGAACCGGCCCAGAAGTCCCGCGATGGTCGCCCCCGACAGGGTTTTTCCGTCCGGCCCGACGATCGACCCGGACCGGGACAGGGCCGGTTCGAGCCGAAGGTCCGAAGGAGGGCCTGGGTCGTCGGCCTTGGGGTTGATCAAGGCGTAAGCAAAATACATCGGCAAGAAGATGGCGTGGCCGTTCATGTCCGTCAGCATGTCGTTATTTTCCGATCCTGCGCCTCCGTTCTCCCGGGGCTTCCGCGCGGGGAGATATCGCGTGGAGAGCTCGCCGGAGCGATCGTGGAGATAGACGAGGATGACCCCAGGCCCCGGGCCGACGACGAGCTCGAAGGTGCCGTCCTCATTGATCGAGTGGCCGCTGATACTTTGCCGGAACATCTCGCCGGAGGGGGTGTCGCGGAAGAATGTGTTGCCGGTGAGGGGGCGATAGACGAGGCCCGGCCTGGGCTCCTCCGCGAGCCGTCCCGTCCCCATTTCGGAGACCCGCCCTCGGACCTTCACCCCTCGCTCGAGTTCGAAGTCGACGTCGGGGGTACGCAGGCCGCTGTCGCGGGGGGCGGACTTGGCCGCGGGCAGGTAGATGCTTTTCTCGCCGGCGAAGGCGTGGAGGCGGACCTCGGAGGCGACGGCGAGGCCGTCGAGGTGGTATCGGCCCTGGTCGTCGGTGGTCGTCTCGACGTTCTGGTTGTGGCCTTCACCCACGCCGAAGCCTCGGACCTGGATCCCGGCCAGGGGCTTGCCGGTCGCCTTGTCGCGGATCGTCCCGGAGAGGGAGCGGGCTGGGCCGGCGAGGAGGTCGAGCGTGGGCCCGTACGGCGGTTGGCCTTGTCGGTTCACCTTGCCGAGCATCGCGGTCTTGGCGGAGGCGTTGAGCGTCTTGGGATCCAGGCCGGGTCGGGTCAGGACGCGGATCATCGTCTGTTCGATCCCCGGGCCCGAGATGGCCAGGCGGACGGCCCGCTCTCGGCCGACGCCGACGAGTCGGAATCGACCGTCCTGGCCGGCTTTCAACGAGTTCGGCAGGCCGGCCAGCGAGGGGGTGAACAGGACCTTCCGCAAGCTGGTCTCGGCGTTGATATCGCCGCGTTTCCAGGCGTCGAGATAGGCGTCCAGGGTCCCTTCGCGGCTGGTTTCGATCCGTTCGAGGCGGACGACCGCGCCGGCGACGGGCTTTCCCTGGAGGTCGAGCACTCGACCGACGATCGGGACCTCGTCGGGGGCGAGTCGCAAGGTCAGCTTGGGGCCCTGGCCGGGATCGGATAGGGTGCCCCAGTCGGGGCCGTACCCCTCGGCCGACGCGACGACCGTGTGGTGCCGCCAGAGGTTGCCCGCCTCGGCCTTGGCGACGGTGAAACGGAACCGTCCCTCGCGGTCGCTGACCGCGTTCGGCTTCGGCACCACACCCGGGTCCGGTTCCCGGCCGAAGTATCTCAAGGCCGCTCCCGAAAACGGAGTCCCGTCCGGGGCGAGGACCTGGCCTTCGAAGACCACCTCGTCGGTCGCCTCCGCCTTGGCCGGGGCCGCATCCGTCTTCGCGGTTCCCGGCGTCGAAGCCTGGTGCGGCGGAGGTGCGTCATCCCGGGCGTCGGCCCCCACGACGACGGCACCACCGCCCAGGGCGAGGGCCAGGACGACCGCCGTCAGCCCCGACAACCTCGCGAGGGTCATCGCCCGGAGCGTCCCCCGGACCAGGAGGAGCGTCGGGGCCGAGACAGCTCCCGACACGGACGTCCCGAGGACGACCGCGGCCGCTGCCCTGACCGTGGCGGAGGCGCAGGCCTTGGGAACCGCCGCCGAGGCTTCGCCCGTGAGCATCGTCGCGAGCACGCCGGCCGACAGCGTGACCCCGCGCCGGGTCAACCGCGAGCGGAGCAGTTCCCGGGCCCGGTCGAGCCGGCCTCGGACCATCCACTCGGTCCAGCTCAGTCGTTGGGCGGCCTGCTGCCGGGTCATCCCCTCGAGGTCGCAGAGCACCATCGGCAGGCGGTATTTCTCGGGGAGCCGGTCGATCTCGGCGTGGAGCAGGGGGCGGAGATCCTCGTGCCCTCGATCGGCATCCGGGACGGCCGTGTCGAGCTCTCCGACCTCCCGCTCTCGCCCCCGGCGCCGTTTGGCGACGTCGTTGGCATGGAGGGCGATGCGGTACGCGACGCGATGGAGCCACCCCCCGAGGGCGTGCTGCCCCTGGATCGAGTGCGCCTTCTTGAGGAGGACGAGGAACGTGGCCTGGAAGGCGTCGTCGGTGTCGTGCGGATCCTTGAGGATCGCGCGACACGTCCCCAGGACCATCGCCCCGTGCCGCTCGACGAGCGAGGCAAACGCGTCCTCGTCGCGGTTCGTGAGGAACCGGTCGAGGAGCTGGGCGTCGGACAGGCCGACGCGCGTCCCCTCGTGAAAGAGCCGTTCGATCTGCTGAAGTGCCGCCCCGAGCTGCGCCATCGCCATGACCTCGCCTCCTCCGAGTTCGTGATCCCGATTGTACTGAGGGGGGCTGAGGATGGCTCTGGCGCGGGATTTTTGGAAAAAGTGGATGCCCCTCGTTGATCTCCACGGGTGGTGTGCGGGGAGAACTCTTCACCACAAAGGCACGAAGGGAGGATACTAAGGGTACGAATCCTTTTCGAGCCCCTATTTGAGCTTTCTTTGTGCGTTGTCGCGTTCGTGATGCGTTTTCGACGAGGCAATGGGTTGTCGCACGGTTTGTGCGACTTTCTGAAGTGCGCAATAGCCAAGGTGGAATGCGCTCTTGTAAGTGATCCAGGATTCTATTCGGACGGCACCTTCGTCTCCACCACGTCGCCCCAGTCTTTGGTCTCTCCGGGGCCGATCGTCCAGTGGAATTCTGTGGGCTCGGGCGCGGGGGTGATCAGGCTGTCCGCATGCTGTCCGTTACTGGGGATGACCTCGATGTAGTATGGCATTCCGGGCACCAACCACTCGATGCGGAATCGGCCGTCGCGGCCGGTGATGATCCGGCCATTCAGGTGTTCTTCCGACGACTCCTCGCCGTTCGACTTGCGATCGTAATGGACGTGGAGGCCGACGTTGGGGCGGGGGTGGCCGTTGGCGTCGACGAGGCGGGCGACGACGGCGCCGGTCGGCCGGAGCTCGACGCGGAGAGGGCCGGGCTCGAGGCCTGTCACCTCAAGGGATCCCCCGAGGTGCTTGGCCTCGTGGATGAAGAACAGGGTTTCGTGCATGCCCGGCTTCGGGCTCCGATAGGTGAACTCCGAGGTTTTCAGAACGTTCTTCTCCTCGAACCCGCAGCAGCCATCGACGCCGACTTCGAGCGAGCCGGCGACGGGTTGTCCGTCCGGTCCGACGAGGCTCCCCTTCTGCTCTCGGCCTCGATCGAGGGAGACGTCGAGAGCGATGGGCCTCGTGTCCGCTGGTGGGTTGATCACGATGTATTTATGACCTTCGGATGCGGACATGAGGCGGAAGGGCTCGAGGATCTTGGCATCGATATCGGGGGACGGCTTCGGGGCCGTGAGATATCCCGAATCCCTCGCATCGACCGACAATACGCCTCCGGCATGCGTCACCACCAGGCGGAACCGACCGTTCGCGTCGGTCAGGACGTCGCTTTGCTCGGGCGTTTCTGAGCCGATTGCCCCGTCAGGAGCCTCGCGGAACGGGTGGTAACGGACCCAGGAGGAGACGGGTCGGCCGGACAGGCCGTCGGTGACCTTGCCGTTCACTTCGACACCTCGCGTCAGCGTGAGGTCGGCGGTGATCGACGCGGGATGGCCGGGTGTGTCGAGCTTCCGCGAGGTCCTCGGGTAGGGCTCACCCTCGGGCATGACCGAGAGAGAGACGGCCTCATCGGTGACTGCTCCGATCAGGCGATAGCGCCCTCGTTCGTCGGTCAAGGCCGAGTTGTAGGGGTAGGAGAACGACTGGACCCTCAACTTCGACAGCGGCTTCCCCGAGTCGCGGTCGCGGACGATTCCCGAGACCGCCCGTCCCGGGGTGGCGACGATGGCCGGGCGCGGCCCGAGCAGTGGGATCACTCGTCCCGTCCCCGAGCCGTCGTCGGGCAAGAGGATCTTTGAGAAGCCCGGATCGGAAGTGGTGAGGATCATATGAGACTCCTCCAGGATGTTCGAGGCCCCCACGTCGATGACCGCAATCCGGTCGCGGCCGATCCCCGAGAGTCGGAATTGGCCGTTGGCGTCGGTTCGGGTTTTCGGGAGGACCCCCGTGTCGCCCGGGGCGAACCGCCGGAACAGGGGTTGCCAGAGGTCTGGGTTCTCCCGGCCTTGATTGGCCCGGATGAGCTCTAGCCAGGCTTTGACGTCCCCGTTCGGCACCGCGATGAGGCTGATGACCGCCACCTTGGCGTCGACGACGGGACGGCCTTCGAGGTCGAGGATTCGGCCGACGACCGGGACCTCGTCGACCTTGAGCCGCAACTCGAGCTCCTTCTTGCCGACCTCGGGGTCGATGTGCTGCCAGCCCGGCGCGAAACCTTCGGCGAGGGCTCCGAGGCAGACGCCGAAGGCGTACGACCCGTCCTCGTCCAACTCGTTGCGGGAGGCGCGGAACCGGAACCGACCGTCAGGTCCGGTCGTGGCCCGGACCGGCAGGGGAGGGGGGAAGTACTGCTCGTCGACGCTGTGGACCGACACCACGAGGTAGAGCCGCGCCCCAGCCCTTGGCGTCCCATCCGGCCCGACGACTCGGCCGTGGACCTCGATCATCTCTGCCTCGGCGTTCTCGACCGGCTTCGTCTGGGATTTCGGCTTGTGTTCGGGGGAGGCCATCGCTCCCGCAGGACGTGGTTGTTCGCCATGGTCCTCTTCGATCCCGACAGAGGCGCAGGCGGCCGAGGCGATCGCGAGCGAGGCCAGGGCGATCGCCGCGCGGGTGACCTTCGCCGCGAACATCGCCCGCGAGACTCGGGTCGCGAGGGTGACGGCGGCCGTGCGGCCGACCGGACTTCCGGAGGCCAGGAGCACCGCGGCCGAGGCGGTCGCGCGGGCCGAGGCTTCCGAGACGACGGCCTCGGCCTGGGTCGCTTCGAGGGCTACCAGCAAGGTTCCAATAGGTGCGATCCCACGCCGGGTCAGGCGGGTCTTGAGGAGGTCGCGGCCTCGCGCGAGCCTCCGCCGGAGCGTCGCCTCGCCGCAGCGGAGCCGGGCCGCGGCCTGGAGGTGGGAGAGCCCCTCGAGGTGGCAGAGGACGATCGGGATCCGGTATCGGTCCGCCAGTCGGCCGACCTCCTCGTGGAGCGCCGCGATCGAGCCGTCGTCGCGGGTTTCGGGGGGCTCGGACGTCGCCCGGCCCGGGAGGGAGAGTCGCAACGCTTGGCGTCGGTATCCGTCGGCGTTGGCCTGGGCGGCGACTCGGTGGGAGACCCGATGGAGCCAGGCGCCGAGGGCGTCGTGGCCCCGGATCGTCCGGGCCTTCCGGACCAGGACGAGGAACGTGGCCTGGAAGGCGTCTTCGACGTCGCCCGGGTCGTCGAGGAGGGCCCGGCAGACGGCCATCACCATCGGGCCGTGTCGCGCGACGATGGCCTCGAAGGCCTCGGCTTCGCCCCGGTTGAAGAATCGCTCGAGGAGCTGGGAGTCGTGGACCGCCGAGAGGTTCCCGTCGAGAAACAGCCTGTGGATCTGCCGCAACGCGGCACCGAGGGAAACGCTGCTGGCCATCTCGCCGACCCTCCGATGGTTTGAGGCTGGGGACATGCTCGAGAGGGCAGGCTCTCGACTTGACCACTAAAGAGGGCCCGGCGGAGAGACGACGATCATTTTTCCCTCGAAATCCTCGACGACATCGCCCCGAAAGTCGGCTTTGCAGAAAAGGGGAGACTCACCACAAGGACCCAAAGAGATCTGGGAGGAAGCCCGTTGGGAACTCGTCCTCTTGGGATCCTTTCCTTGGTGTCTTTGTGCCTTTGTGGTGAAGAGATCTCCCTCATGGGAGTTACGTCCCTCCTCGGAACCAATCACCGATGGCGCGAGGGCGTCCTCGAGCGGCGAGGGCCAGGGCGAGGACGTTCGCGGCGATGATGCAGGTCGCGAGCCTGGCAGCCTTCGATGGGCCGTCAACGGGCTCATCCGCGAGGATCAGGAGTCCGGGGGCCGCGGGGCGGCTGGTGATCGTGGGGGCGAGCAAGAGGCTCGGGGAGAGGTTCGTCGCCGCGAGGACAAGTAACAGCAGGAGTACGCTCGGCGAGGTACCGAACCAGTCCGACGTCGACCGTCGCCTCGCCTGGGCGGCCGTCGCACCCAGGCCGATCGCCGCTTCGAAGAGCCGATGTCGCGAGCGGTCGTCGATTCCCCCCGCCGCGATCCGGATCAGAGAGGATTGTCCGACCGCGGCCACCGCCACGATCAGGAGGAGGCCGGGTGCCGTGTCCGGGTCGAGGACGGAGGCGACGGCCCGGAAGGCCCGCGCCAGGGCGGGGGGCCGCCCGGTCGACTCGAAGGTGGCGGCCGCCGACAGCAAGAGCCAGGGGATGGCCATTGCCCCCACGCCGATCGCCAACGACGGGAAGGCCTCGGCGCCTTGTCCCAACGCCCGGGATAGGCGCTGGCGACGCCCGGAACCCGAGGCGAGCGACCGCGCGATCAGGAGGTCGATCGCCACAACGACCACGCCGAGGACGAACGAATTCGCGATCAGGCGGCCCATCTCCGCACCGTCGAACCAACGGGCCAGGGGCAGGGCCGTGGACCCTCGAGCCATGGGGGTTGCGGGCAAGACCGAGGCGATCACGGCCGCCGCCGGCAGCCAGAGGACTGCGGCCGAGATCGCCAGGGCCAGGACGAGGGCCGAGGCGCGTGGAGCGGGGACGGTGGCGGGCCGCGCGTCCGGGGCCTCCGCCAGGATCCCGAGGGGAGGGCCGCCCCACCATCGGATCAGCACGCGTCCGACCGTCGCGAGCCCGAAGGCCACGAGCCCGAGCAGGGCCGCGCGCGGGAAAGGCGCCGGCGCCAGGGCCGCCTCGACGATCTGGAACGGCAAGCTCCGGCGCATCCCGAGCACGAGCGGGGCGCCCGGCTCGGCGAGCGTGATCGTGAACACGGCGGCAACGGCCCTGGCCGCGTCCGGGCGGATCACCGGCCAGACCAGACGCCTCCAGGTTCGGAGCCGGCCGATGCCCGCGAGTCTCGCGGCGTCGACCCAACCCGGCTCGACCCGGGACAGGGCCGAGGCCGTCGCGAGCGCGACGAGCGGGACCCCTCCCATCAGCTCGGCCCAGGCCCAGCACGCCCAACCCATCCAGGCGTTGGGGCCGCCCGCGTCGAGCCGGCTCCCCAGGAGCATCCTCAGCCCGAGGGCCCCGACCATCGGGGGGATCACGAGGGGCGCGATCGCCAGCGCCGTCAGGGGCCGGCGACCCCAGAACCGTCGCCCGACGAAGACCCGGGCCAGGCCCACCCCGAGCACGAGCGACCCGGCCGCCACGCCCGCCGCCATCGCCAGGCTGTTTCT
This sequence comes from Singulisphaera rosea, assembly GCF_054877945.1. Classification (NCBI taxonomy): domain Bacteria; kingdom Pseudomonadati; phylum Planctomycetota; class Planctomycetia; order Isosphaerales; family Isosphaeraceae; genus Singulisphaera; species Singulisphaera rosea. Next base: position 128,516 of record NZ_JBTYIP020000014.1, read on the forward strand.
GGCACAGGCCCAGAGGAACGGGTCGAGGGTCGTCAGCGCGAAGGGAAAGCCGGTCAGCCTCACGTCACCCCGAGGGCCGCGGTCGAGCACGGTCGCCGGCCAGATCGCCAGCACCGGGGCGAGCGTGATCAGCCAGAGCAGGAGGCCCGCCAGTCGTCCGACCCCTCGGAAGATCCCCATGCCGAATCGTCCTCGTAAAGCGATGTCACACGGCCGAAACGCATCGTATCATAGCAATAGCCGGCCCTGTGTCACCGACCCGCCACGGCCGGCGAGCCTCGCCTTCGGTCCCTCTCCCGATGCCGCTCGTGAGGTTTCCGAGGCAAACAGAAATTCTGCCAGATTGCCCAGGTCGCCTCGTTCGCCTGCTTTCTCCGGATCCGAGACTCCTGAGGATCTGGGGAGAATGGCTAGAGTGCGGTTGTCGGCAGTAACGGAGGGCGAGGAGCAGACGGATTCATATGGCATCGCCTGATGTTGTTGGCAACCTCTCATGCATGGTGTATTGAAAATGTCGTTAAAAGGATGAAGATTGTGTTGCGAACGAAGGGGAAAGCACGCAAATCGAAGGAAATGGATCGGAAAATCTAGATTTTGTCACAATTTTTATATGGTCAGGACGGTCAGGGACTCCGTAAGATAACCCACCAAATCTCGAAGGAGTGGTGGCCCGAAGCGTGTGCCCCCTCCGTGTCGTGCGCCGATTGAGCTTGCACCCTCGATGCTGGGGACCCGAGTCATGAGTCCGCAAAAGAATCCGCGAGGATCGTCCCGCCGCGCCCGGCCGTTTTTGGGCGGGCTGGAAACACTCGAACCTCGGGTCGTCCTGTCGGTCACGATCCAGTTCGACTACACCTATGACAACACGGGGTTCTTCGCGCCCGGGACGGCCGCGCGGACGATCCTGGAGCAGGTGGGGAGCTATGTCGGTAGCCACCTGAACGACCACCTCTCGGCGATCCCGGCCAACCCCGGCGCGGGGAACACCTGGTCGGCCCGGCCGTTCGACCCTCGGAACATCAACTCGACGCTGAACCTCACGAACCTCGCGGTCCCGACCGACACGATCATCGTGTACGCCGGGGCGTCGGCCTTGCCGACGGGCGTGGCGGGATTCGGCGGCTCGGGGTTATCGGTTTCGGGCTCCACGTCCTGGAACCAACTGGTCATCTCGAGGGGCGAGGCCGGTGCGCTGACGACCCCGCGGACCGACACAGGGACCTGGGGCGGGGCGGTCACGTTCTCGACCCTGTCGCAGTTCAGCTTCACCCCGATGGGGACGCCGTCGGGCAGCGGGGTCGACTTCCTCGCCGTCGCGTTTCATGAGCTGGGGCACGTCCTGGGACTGGTCCCGGGCACGTCCGACTACGGCCTCGTGGATACCGCGACGAACACGTTCCTCGGGGCCCACTCCGTGGCCTCGTACGGCGGCCCCGTGCCGCTCGACTCCTCCGACGCCCACTGGGCCCCCGGCACCCAGTCGTTCGGCTCCGACGCGATCATGGACCCCTCGGTGAGCACCTATCCGCAGGGGGCCACGTACACCTCGCTGGATTGGGCCGCTCTCGAGGACACCGGTTGGGAGACGGACGCACTCTCGATCAGCACGGCGCCGCCGTCGAACATCACGGTTGGCGCGGGCTTCGGGCTCTCGGTCTCGGCCGTCGACCCGAACGGGCGCGTCGACAAGGCCTATAACGGCACGATCACCCTGAGCCTCGCGAACAACCCCGGGGGCGCGACCCTCGGCGGGACCGTCACCGCGCAGGCCGTGCAGGGCGTCGCGACGTTCTCGGGGCTCACGCTGAGCCAGGTCGGGACGGGCTACACGATCCGCGCCTCGGCGACCGACGCGCCTTCGGTCGTCACCTCGGGGGTGAACGTGAACCCCGCCGGGCAGGCCACGGTGCTCGCCGTCTCTGCCCAGCCCCCGGCGAACGTGGCCGCGGGTTCCACGTTCAGCCTCTCGGTGTCGGCCAAGGACGGCCTCGGTTCCGTGGTCACCAGCTACAACGGCCCGATCACGCTGGGCTTCTCGAGTAACCCCGGCGGGGCGACGCTGGGCGGGACGCTCACGGTCAACGCCGTGAACGGCGTCGCCGTCTTCTCGAACCTTTCGCTGAACAAGTCCGGGAACGGATACACCCTCTCGGCGACGGCGTCGGGCCTGAGCACGGCGACGACCAACGCCTTCAACGTCTCCGCGGCGGCCGCGACCAGCCTCTCGATCGCGACGGCCCCGCCGACGAGCCTGTTGGCCGGCAACCCGTTCTCGATGACCGTCACCGCCCGGGATGCGTTCGGCAACGTCGCCACGGGCTTCTCGGGGGTCGTCACGCTGGCGCTCTCGTCGAACCCCGGGCTCGCGGTGCTCGGCGGCACCCTCTCCGTCAACGCCGTGAACGGGGTCGCGACGTTCTCGTACCTGACGATCGACCGGCCCGCCTCGGGCACGGTCATCAGCGCCTCGGCCTCGGGCCTGGGCACGGTGGCGAGCGCCCCGATCACCACCTCGTACGGCCAGGCCCCGACGATCAAGATCCAGTTCGACTACACGTACGACACCACGGGCTTCTTCGCGAACAACCCCGCGGCGAAGGCGGCGCTCGAGCAGGCCGCGGCGATCATCGGCAACGGCCTGCACGACTCCCTGTCGGCGATCGTGCCGAACTCGGCGGGAGGGAACAACTGGTCGGTCTCCTTCGCCAGCCCGGGGAACCCGAGCTCGGGCACGTTGGTCACGGTCAACAACCCGACGGTGGCCGCCAACACGCTCCTCGTGTATGTGGGCGGTTTCGCCTCGTCGACCGGCGGCTACTCGTATTACAGCGGCGCCGGGTATTCGTATAGCGGCTCGAGCGACTGGATCACGAACATCAACACGCGAGGCCAGGCGGGGGCCCAAGGGGCGAACCCGACGGACATCGCCCCCTGGGGTGGGATGCTCGCCTTCAGCGCGAACTCGAATTGGAGCTTCGCGGGGACGGGCGGGACGCCCGGGGCGAGCCAGTTCGACTTCCTCTCGGTCGCCGAACAGTTGCTCGTGAGCATGCTCGGGTTCGGGTGGTCGACGCCCTGGAATAACGACGTCAACACGGCGAACCACACCTTCGTGGGCCCCCACGCCTCGGCGAGCAACGGGGGCCCCGTCCCCTTGGCGACGAACAACAACGGCTTGTGGGCTTCGGGCCTCACCTCGAACGGCCAGGAGCCGTTGATGGACGGCGGCTTCGCCGCCGGCCAGCGTCGCGGGATGAGCTCGCTCGACTGGGCTGGCCTCGCCGACATCGGTTGGATGACCGACTCGTTCGCGGTCACGACCCAGCCCCCGGCGAACGTGACCGTCGGCACCCCCTTCGGCACGGCCGTCACGGTGATCGACCCCAACGGGAACAAGGATTCCTCGTTCAACGGCCCCGTCACCCTGAGCCTCGGGGCGAACCCGAACGGCGCGACGCTGGGCGGGACCCTCACGGTCAACGCCGTGGGCGGGGTCGCGACCTTCTCCGGCCTGACCCTGAACAAGAGCGGCACCGGCGTGACACTCCTCGCCACGAGCTCGCTCCTCTCCGCGGTCGTCACCACGGTCCCCTTCACGTCGTCGGCAACCACCACGGCCGCGACCCAGTTGGCGATCACAACCCAGCCGCCCAGCAGCGTGAAGACGGCGGTCACCTTCTCGCTCACCGTCACCGCCAAGGATTCGAACGGAAATGACGCCACCAACTACTCCGGCCCCATCACTCTGAGCCTGGCGACGAACCCCGGTAACGGTGCCCTGGGCGGGACGCTCACGGTCAACGCCGTGAACGGCGTGGCGACGTTTGCGGGCCTGACCTTGAACAGGGCCGCCTCCGGCTATCTGATCAAGGCCTCGGCGACCGGCCTGACGGCCGCGACGTCGTCGGCGATCACGGTGACCCCCGCGGCGACCCAGTTGGCGATCACGACCCAGCCGCCGAGCAGCGTGAAGACGGCGGTCACCTTCTCGCTGACGGTGTCGGCGAAGGACGCGAACGGGAATCTCGACCCGAACTACAACGGACCGATCACCCTGAGTTTGGCGACCAACCCCGGCAACGGGATGCTGGGCGGGACGCTCACGGTCAACGCCGTGCACGGGGTGGCGACTTTCACCAACCTGACATTGAACCGGTCGGCGTCGGGCTACTTGATCAAGGCCTCGTCGTCGAGCCTGACGACGTCGACATCGACGGCAATCACGGTGACGCCCGCGGCGACCCAGTTGGCCTTCACGACGCAGCCGCCGAGCAGCGTGAAGACGGCGGTCACCTTCTCGTTGACGGTGTCGGCGAAGGACGCGAACGGGAATCTCGACCCCAATTACAACGGACCGATCACCCTGAGTTTGGCGACCAACCCCGGCAACGGGATGCTGGGTGGGACTCTCACGGTCAACGCGGTTCACGGGGTCGCGACCTTCACGAACCTGACATTGAACCGGTCGGCGTCGGGTTACTTGATCAAGGCCTCGTCGTCGAGCCTGGCGACGGCGACGTCGACGGCGATCACCGTGACGCCCGCCGCGACCCAGTTGGCCTTCACGACGCAGCCGCCGAGCAGCGTGATGACGGCCCAGGGCTTCTCGTTGACGGTGTCGGCGAAGGACGCGAACGGGAACCTCGACCCGAACTACAACGGACCGATCACCCTGAGCCTTGCGACGAACCCCGGCAACGGGATGTTGAGCGGCACGCTGACGGTCAACGCCGTGCACGGGGTCGCGACCTTCACGAACCTGACATTGAACCGGTCTGCGTCTGGTTATCTGATCAAGGCGTCGTCGTCGAGCCTGACCACGGCGACGTCGTCGGCAATCACGGTGACGCCCGCCGCGACCCAGTTGGCCTTCACGACGCAACCGCCGAGCTCGGTGAAGATCGGGGTGGCCTTCTCGCTGACGGTGTCGGCGAAGGATGCCAACGGGAATCTCGACCCGAATTACAACGGGCTCATCACGGTGGGCCTTGCGGCGAACCCCGGCAACGGGATGGTGAGCGGGACGTTGAGCGTCCAGGCCGTACACGGGGTGGCGACCTTCACCAACCTCGTCCTCAACAAGCCGGCGGTCGGGTATCTGATCAAGGCGACGGCGTCGGGCTTGACGATGGCGACGTCGTCGTCGATCACGGCCACGACTTCGTGACGGCCTGGTAGGGCCGGTGTCTCGAGGATTTGACAAGGGGGGCCGCCGGTTTGCCGGCGGCCCCTTTGTCATGGCTTCGGGACGGCGTACTTGCCGACGAGCACGACGACGAATTCGGGGGAGACCGAGATCGTCAGGTTCTACACTCACGGAGCCCGTGGGACTGGCTCCGGAGCGCCAACGCGACGACGGGCCAGTCGTCGGTCCTCGGAGCTAAACTTGCCGGCAGGCGCCGAGGTGGACGAGGCGCTCGATGGTGGCGGCGAAGCGACTTCGAGTCGGGTGGGTCGAACAGGCTCTCGCAAGGTACGTATTCTGAATCGTCTATGATAAAGCGGCATTCCACGGCGTTGGTCCGATTCGTGGAGATAAGAATTCTATGGGAAACCGGGAGAAATGGTTGCACTTCGTCGGATAGGAGAAAAGCGGGGACGAGGAAAGGACATGAAAACTGCCGATGCTTGATTTTGTTCTCAAGCTCACACGTGGAGTACTGCGAAGTGTGATCGAAGAGATAAATATTGTAGTGGAAATGAAGGGGTAAGCACACAAATCGAAGGAGTTGGATCGGAAAGTTTTGATTTTTGTCACAATTCTTGTGGTGAGAAAATGTAGTGGCTCGGTAGAATATCCGATCGAATTCGGAGGAGCGGTGGCTCGAAGCTCGCTCCCTTCCGAGTCGTGAGCCCATAGAGATTGCCCCCTCGATGCGAGAGACCCGAGCCATGCGCCCGCAACAGAATTCGCGAGGATCGTCCCGCCGCCCCCGGTCGTTTTCGGGTGAATTCGAAACACTCGAATCTCGGGTCGTGCTGTCGGGCGCAATCCCGATCGGCGCTACCAATGACCACACGGGGCCCCTCGCGTCAGGGATGGCCGCGCTGACGAGTGTGGAGCAGGCGGCGATCTCGACCAATTTCGGAGCGGGGAACACCTCCGCGGCCGTCACGACGGTCCACTCCAAGTCGCTGGCCACCACGGCCGCGACGCAGTTGGCGATCACGACGCAACCGCCGAGCAGCGTGAAGTCGGCGACCGGGTTCTCGTTGACCGTCACCGCCAAGGGCGCGAACGGGAGCGTCGACACCAACTACTCCGGCCACATCACGCTCAGCCTGGCGGCGAATCCCGGCAATGGGATGCTGGGCGGGACGCTGACGGCCCAGGCCGTCCACGGCGTGGCGACGTTCACAGGTCTTTCGTTGAACAAGTCGGCGTCGGGATATTTGATCAAGGCGACAGCGTCGGGACTGTCGTCGGCGACGTCGACGGCGATTACGGTGACCCCCGCCGCGACCCAGTTGGCGATCACGTCTCAGCCGACGAGTGTGACGACGGCGGTGGGCTTCTCGCTGACGGTCACGGCCAAGGACGCCAATGGAAACCTGGACCCGAACTACGCGGGCCTGGTGACCCTGAGCCTTGCGGCGAATCCCGGTAATGGGATGCTGGGTGGGACGCTGACGGCCCAGGCCGTCCACGGCGTGGCGACGTTCACGGGCTTGACGTTGAACAAGCCGGCGTCGGGATACTTGATCAAAGCGTCGGCGTCGGGCCTGACGGTCGCGACGTCGTCGGCGATCGCGGTGATCCCTGCCCCCGCGACGCAGTTGGCGATCACGGTCCCATCGACCAGTCCGAGGGCGTTGCAGCGGTTCCTGGTCACCGTCAAGGCGACGGATGCCAAGGGAAATCTGGACTCGAACTACTCCGGCTCCGTCACGCTGAGCCTGGCGGCGAACCCCGGTAACGCGACCTTGGGCGGGACGTTGACGGTGCAGGCGGTGAATGGTGTGGCGACGTTCTACGTAACCCTGGACAAGGCGGCCTCCGGCTACCAGCTGAAGGCCACGGCGTCGGGGTTGACGGCCGCCACGTCGTCGGCGTTGACGGTGAAACCCGCCGCGATCCAGTTGGCTGCAACGGCCTCGTGGGATGGTTCTAACACCGGGACGAGTTTGAGGACGATGGTCCCCTTCTCGGTGACGGTGAAGGCGTTGGACGCGAATGGGAACCTCGACCCGAACTACTCGGGCACGGTGACGTTAAGCCTGTCCAAGAATCCGAGCAATGGGACTTTGGGCGGGACGTTGACGGCCCAGTTGGTGAACGGCGTGGCGACGTTCACGGGCCTGACGTTGAATAAGGCGGGAAAATACTCGATCCAGGCGATGACGACGGGCCTGCCCCCGAAGGACGTGGTCATCTCTGTGCTCACCGCCGCGACGCATCTCGCGATCACGACGCAGCCGCCGAGCAGCCTGACGCAGAAGGAGGACCTCTTCACGCTGGTCGCGATGGCGTTGGACGCGAATGGGAACATCGACCCGAACTTCTCCGGTCTGGTGGCGGCGAGGCTGTCGGCAAACCCCGGCAATGCGCAGTTGTACCAGCCGGCGGTGGGTCTTACGTTCGATGGGACGGTGAGGGTTATGGCGGTGAATGGAGTTGCGACATTCACGGGATTGGCGGTGACCAGGCCCGGGGTCGGTTTGACGATCATGGTGTTCGGGGGCGGCCTCCCCACGGTGTCTTCGACGCCGTTCACGGTGCTGACGACCTCGACCCAGTTGGCGATCACGGCCCAGCCGCCGACTTATGTGAAGACGGGGACGAGTTTCTCACTGACGGTCACGGCGAAGGACGTCCATGGAAATCCGGATCCGAACTACGTGGGCCTGGTGACCATCAGCCTCGCCGCGAATCCCGGAAACGGGATGCTGGGCGGGACGCTGACGTCCCGGGCCGTGAATGGCGTGGCGGCGTTCGGGGACTTGACGTTGAACAAGCCAGCGTCGGGTTACTTGATCACGGCCTCGGTACCCGGCCTGACGTCGGCGACATCGTCGGCAATCAACGCGTTGACGGCCGCGCCCCAGTTGGCGATCACCGCGCAACCGCCGAGCAGCGTGAAGCCGGGCGTGGACTTCTCGCTGACGGCGAAGGCGTATGACGCGAACGGGGCCTTCGACCCGAACTATTCGGGCCTCGTGAGGGTGAGCCTCCTGGAGAACCCCGGCGGAGGTGTGCTCGGCGGGACGTTGACGGTCCAGGCGGTGAACGGGATCGCGACGTTCACGGGCCTGACGTTGAACAAGCCGGGATCCGGCTACACGATCCGCGTGGATACGACCGACCCCGTGTTCCCGGCGACGTCGGCGGTGATCACGGTGACCCCCGCCGCGCCCTACCTGGCGATCACCACGCAGCCGCCGAGCAGCGTGGTGGCGACGACGGGCTTCTCGATGACCGTCACCGTGAAGGACGCCAATGGGAATCTGGTCCCGAACTATTCGGGACTGGTGACGTTGGCCCTGGCGACGAACCCTGGCAACGGGACGCTGAGCGGGACGTTGACGGTGCAGGCCGTGAACGGCGTGGCGACGTTCACGGGGTTGTCGTTGAACAAGGTGGCGGGGGGATATTTGATCCAGGCGACGGCGTCGGGCCTGGCGTCGGCGATGTCGTCGGCCATCACGGTGACGTCGGTCGCGACGCAACTCGTGTTCACGTACCAGCCGAATGTCGTCTATGGGGGCTTCGGGCTGGCTGTGACGGCGCTGGATGCGAATGGGAAGGTGGACTTGACCTACTCGGGCCCCGTCACGCTAAGCCTTGCGGCGAACCCCGGCAACGGGATGCTGGGCGGGACTTTGACCGTTCAAGCGGTGCACGGCGTGGCGAACTTTGGCAACCTCTCCCTGAACAAGCTGGGGGACAGCTATCTGATCAAGGCGACGGCGCCGGGCCTGACGTCGGCGACGTCGACGGCGATCGATATGGTGCTGCCCTCGGACCGGTTGGCCTTCACGACTCAGCCGCCGAGCACGGTCAAGATCGGGGTGGCCTTCTCGCTGACCGTGTCGGCCAAGGATGCGGGCGGATTCATCGACCCGAACTATTCGGGGATCGTGACGATTGGTCTTGCGGAGAATCCCGGCCACGGGATGCTGAGTGGGACGTTGAGCGTGAAGGCCGTCAAAGGCGTGGCGATCTTTACGAACCTCACCCTGAACAAGCCGGGGGTGGCCTACCTGATCAAGGTGACGGCGCAGTCGCAGATCATGTCGATCTCGTCGGCGATCACGGCCACGACCGCGTGAGGCCCTGGCCTGTCCGTCGTCTCGAGGATTTGACGTGGGGGGCCGTCGGCAAGCCGGCGGCCCCATTGTCATGGCTTCGGGACGGCGTACTTGCCGACGAGCACGACGACGAACTCGGGGGCGACCGAGATCGTCAGGCTTTGCCCCTCGCGGAGCCCCTGGGACTGGCTCTGGAGCGCCAGGGCGATGACGGGCCAGTCGCCAGGACCTCGGAGGTGGACCTGCCGGCAGGTGCCGAGGAAGACCAGTCGCTCGATGGTCGCCGGGAATCGATTCGAGTCCGGCGGGACGGTCGGGCCGAGCGAGATGGCCTCGGGACGGATCGAGACCGTCACCGGGGTCCCCGGGGCGACGGCCGTCCCGGCGAACTGGCCGATCATCCGGCCGAATGCGGTGCGGACCACGACCTCGCCGCGCGGGTCGGCGGCCTCGACGTGCCCCTGGAATAGGTTCGTCGGGCCGAGGAATCGCGCGGCGAAGGCGTCGACGGGGCGGTTGTAGACCTCCTGGGGCGTCCCGACCTGGACGATCCGGCCGAGGTCCATCACCGCGAGGCGGTCGGCCATCGCGAGCGCCTCGGAGGCGTTGTTGCTCAGGACCAGGGTCGTGACCTCGGCCTCGGTATGGACCCGACGGATCTCCTCGCGGAACTCGTCGCGGACGCGGGCCTCGAGCCGGCCCAGGGGCTCGTCGAGGATCAGCAGATCCGGCTTGGCCACCAGGGCCCTCGCCAGGGCGACGCGCTGGCGCTGGACGCCGGAGAGCTGGTCGGGGTGTTTGTCGGCCAGGCTGTCGATCCGGAGAGTCCCCAGCGCCTCGGAGACCCGTTCCCGACGTTCGGCTCGGGGCAGCCCCTGGACTCGAAGCGCGTATCCCACGTTCTCGGCGACGGTCAGGAGGGGCCAGAGGGCGTCGTCCTGGAAGACCAGGCCCACCCGACGCGCCGGGGGGGCGAGGTTGTGGACGACCCGCTGATCGAAGTAGATCTCGCCCGCGTCGAGCGGCTCGAGGCCGGCGACCAGGCGTGCGAGCGTCGTCTTGCCCGACCCCGACGGGCCGAGCACGTAGACGAGCTCGCGGGGCATGAGCTCGAGCGAGGCCCCGTCGACGACCGCGACCCGGTCGTGTCGCTTCACCAACCCATCCAGGGTCACGCGGATCATGATGCCAAACCCTTCGCCTGCCTCGCGACCCGCCGATAACGCTGACGGGCCCACGCCGTCCACTCGGCCTTGAGCCAGGCCCGGAACCGGGGCTCGCGCAGCAGGCGTCCCTCGGCGGCCTTCGAAGCGTCTTCGAGCCACGCACCGTCGATGATCCGCGCCGGCCCGAGCCACCCCCGCAATAGCCAGTTCCTCACGTCCGCATCGGGGGCGAGCTCGTCCGCCAGCGTCCGGACCAGATCCCCCGACTCGTCGCGATCCATGAGCTTGGCGATCGACGCGGGGGGCCAGGGAGGCGCTTCGGTCATCCACATCTCCAATCGCACGCGAGGTCCGGACCGGTCGAGGGCCGTCCACGCCTCCCAGAGCTCGTCCTGGGCGTCGACCAGCGTCGCCCCCAGCAGGTCGGCCAGCAGGGCGTCGGCGTTGGTTTCTCCCGACTCCTTGGCCGACGGGATCTCCGCCTGGCCTCGCTCGGCGAGGAACCGGAGGAACGCCCCTGACAGGTCGATGCGAGGCCCTGACCGGAGGATGGCGACCCCCTCGACCCACTCGGGAGAATCGGCGACCGAGACGAACGACAACGCCTTGGGCCGCCCTTCGACGCTCGCGGCGGGCACCGGGGTCGCGGTGGCCTCTCCTCGTTCCACGGCCGCCAGCGCCGATCCCGTTTGCCGGCCGATCCTCCGAGGGCCGCCGGCCTCGCGGACGAGCTTCGCGTAGCCCTCCGCCCAAGACCTCTCGTGGAGCCGGCCCTTCGCCCAGGCCAGCGCGATCGGGTCATGCCTCGGGTCGTCGAACGTCAAAGGGGCGGGTGCTATTGGGGACGCCTTGGGGGCGGACGTCGTTGGGTTTGCAGCCAGGGCCTTCCCGATCGGCGAGCGTCGGGCGATGCGCCAGGCCGGGATCTCGGGCTCGGAAATTGATTGGAGCAGGCCCTCTTGGGCCATCCGAGCGTAGGACGAGGCCGGGCCGCCGAGGACGACGTCGACCTTCCCCCGGAGTAGCCTGGGGCTCGCCTTTTGCCGGGCCGCGCGGGCCAGGTCGCCGGGTGCCAGGGGGACCCACTCGATCCTGTCCGATGCGAGGGGATGCTTGCGGCCCTCGGACTTTGCCCGCCATTGCCCAAACTCCGTCTCGATCGCCTTGCGCTCCGGCTCCGTCCAGGGTGTGGCGATCGTCAGGGGCTCGCCTCCGCTTGTGAACGGGATGCAGCCGGAGAGCACGGGTAAGAGGATGAACAAACCTCTTGGAATCAATCCCGAAACCCGTCCTCTTCCGAGAAAACGGGCTTCGGGACAAATCGATAACCGAGATTCAGGTCGGGCTCTCACTCCGAAGGCCTCGAGCCGAGCGTGACCTTCAGGGTCGTTTCCTTGCCGTCCCGCTTGACGACGACGTCCACGGTGTCGCCGGGCTTATAACGCCCGAGGCTCTCGGTGTAGTCGTAGATGGTCGCGACCGGCTTGCCGCCGAAGCCGACGATGATGTCGCCCCCCTTGAGGCCCCCCTTTTCGGCGGGGCTCCCCTCGCGGACGCCGGAGAGCTTGACCCCCTGGGTCCCCTCGTCATAGTCGGGGATCGAGCCGAGGTAGGCCGAGATCGAGACGCGGCCGGGGTCGCCGCCGCCGTGGTTCCCCCCCTTGCGGACGACCTTGGTGAACTCGGGCCGCTGGGGTCGACGCGCCAGGTCGAGCAGGAGGATCTCGGCGAAGTCGGCGATCCGGGACATCCCCGCGAAGTTGATCCGCTCGGAGTCGTCGCTCGGCCGGTGGTAGTCGCGGTGCGTGCCCGTGAAGGCGAACAAGACGGGGATGCCTTTGATGTAGAATGACTGCTGGTCGCTCGGGCCCATCCCGTCGGCGATCTTCTTGATCGTGAAGCCCGACGACTTCCCGAGCGCATCGACCAACTCCTCGGCCCCCGGGGTGGTCCCCGTGCCGTAGAGGGTCAGCTCGCTCTTGTCGCTGAGCCGGCCGACCATGTCGAAGTTGATCATCATGACCGTCGACGCCAGCGGGTAGAGCGGGTGGTCGACGTAGTGCTTCGACCCTAGCAGTCCGCGCTCCTCGCCCGAGAAGGCGATGAAGACGACGCGACGGGGCAGGGGGTCGGGCCTCCTGGCGAGCCTCCGGGCCATCTCGAGGAGCATCGACGTGCCCGAGGCGTTGTCGTCGGCCCCGTTGTGGATGTCCTTCGACAGGATCGCGAGCGAGCCCGAGAAGAGCCCGCCGTGGCCGAGGTGGTCGTAGTGGGCCCCGACCACGATCGTCTCGTCGGCGAGCGGGCCCGACCCTTCCAGGACCCCGACGACATTCTTGGTCGTGATCGCCTTCCGGTCGATCTCGACCTTGAGCTTCGCCTTCCAGCCCGACAGCTCACGGGACCTCGGCTTGAGGTCGGAATCGATTTGGGTTTCGAGGGCCTCGAGCGTCGGTTGCCCGGCGTCGGCGAGGAGTTTGTCGGCAAAGGCTCGCGTCACGGCGATGAACGGGAGCGTCGAGTTCAGCTCGACCCCGGCGTCGCCGAACTTGAGCAGTTGGTCGTTCACCCCCTTGAGCCCGAAGTGGTCGTTGGCGAACAGGACCGCGGCCGCGCCGTGCTGGAACGCGTTCGTTGCCTTGTGCCGGAAGGTCGCGAAGTCGGAGTTCCGCTTCCCGTCGAACGGGCTGTCGTCCTGGTCCTGCCGGGGTTCCCGGCGCAGGATCAGCACGACCTTCCCCTTGACGTCGATCCCCGCGTAGTCGTCGTAGTCGAGCGACTTCGCCGGGTCCTTGGCCGTGATCCCGTACCCGGCGAACACCAGCGGCAGCCCGTCGAGCGTCCCCCCCGTGCCGATCGCCATCGGCATGAAGTCGGCCTTGGGGTCGGCGCTCAGGACCTTGTCCCCCGGCCCGGTCAACGAGAGCTCCGGCGACTGGCCCAAGGTCGGGTTTCCGCCCAGGCCGAACGATTGAAAATAACTGTCCGCCCCTTGCGCGTGCTTCAGCCCCGCGTCTTTGAACGCCGACGCGATGTAGTCGGCCGCCGCCTCGATTCCCGCCGTGCCTGGGGCTCGCCCTTCCCTCGCGTCGTCCGCCAGGTAGGAGAGGTCGGCCTTGATCCGGAGCTCCGCCGGGTTCGCGACGTGCTCCTCCCCGAGCCCCACGCGTCCGATCCCGGCCAGCACCAGCCCCGAACCCGCCAGGGCCGCGAACAGCCCTCGAAGTCGAACGCGTGAATCCATGTTGAATCAATCCTCAGAAGGGGAAACCCGGATACCTCAACGCCTGCCCGTCCGATCCTCGAGGGCTCGCCGGCGCGAGGCGATCGTGTGGCCCACCCGGTTGTCTGGGACATCACGCCCCCCGACGTCGCATCGAGGCGGGACCAACGGGGCACTCGCCCCTCGCCAAGAGACGCCGGAATCGGACTCGATTCTCAAGGCTCGACCCCCTGGCGTCAAGCGTGGCATCCTTTCGCAATCGCCGCTTCCGCCCGACGAAAACGGCCTCGACCCCCATCGATCCGTGCTGCCCAAGTGCTCCTCGGAAAGAGGACCGAGGTCGCTGGCCGCAAGGACAGGATCGATCACCGGGCATTCGCCAGCAGGGCGCGAGTTTCGGCAACGACACGCTCGGCAAACTTCGGGTCACGCACGAGCGTGGAGCCGAGCATCGGCCGGCCGCCTTCGTCGTAGTAGATGCCGGTCTCACCCGAGGGATTGAGCAGGACCTTGGAGATCACCCTTCCGGCTCGCTTCGGGGTGCTCAAATACGTCATGAAAGGCATGAGCAGCGGTACAAGCACCGGAACGAGCGTTTTCGAGAGGAGACGTACGAGGGCGTTGGCATCGCGTCCGAGGCTCGTGGCCGGAGTGACGCCCGGCTCGACCGCGTTGAAGTGCAGCCGAGGCGTCTCTCGGGCGAACGCCAGCGCCGTGGCGAGGTTGCACTGCTTCGAGGTGGCGTAAGCGTCCGCGCCCGGGATTTTGGAGCCGCCGGGTTTCCACTCGCCATGTGCGCTCGCCTCCGCGGATAGATAGCGAGAACCGCGAAAGCCCACGGCCTTGGCGGGCTTGCGCTCGGGATCTTCCACGGCAGACGCGACGAAGACGACGTTCGCCCCGTCGGGGAGATGCGGCACGAGCGCCTCGGTCAGCGCGAACGGGCCGAGGTGGTTCGTGGCGAACGTCATGTCCCAGCCTTGTGCGTTCCTCGAGGCGCGCATCGCCATGATACCCGCGTTGTTGAGCAGCCCGGCGATCGGAAGATCGAGCGCGACGATCTCCGCGGCCGCACGGCGCACGCTCGAGAGATCGGACAGGTCGCACACGACCGATGCCGCATGTCCGCCCTTTCGCTCGATGGTCTTTTGCACCTCGTCGAGCCTTCCGCGGTCGCGGCCCACCAGGACGACCGTGCCGTGCTTGGCCAACTCGAATGCCGCGCAGCGACCAATACCGGAAGTCGGGCCGGTGATGATGTAGGCCTTGCGATCCGTGGCATTGCTCGCGGAACGAATCTTCGACATGATCGACCTCCTTTAATGACTGACTGGCCAGTCATTTTGTGTTTGGAACGTTGAAGACTCGTGGCCCCTGCTGGGAATCTGGTCATGGAACGGAGCGCCTGGCACCGAGTTTCCACTCACCGCCGATCGCGCAATCGGAGCCTCATGCCAACATGCGCCAGAGGGCGTCGAACCCGACCTTGGTGTGCTCGTCGGCGTGGGCGGGATCCTGGATCATGAAGTCCATCGTGGCGTCGGCGACGGAGTTCATGATCGCGACGACGAAGGCCATCGGGGTGTTCTGCATCGAGCCCTTGGCGCGGATCCGTTCCAGCAACGCGCCGATGGCTGCCATGGACTGGTGCCCCTCGGCGCGGCTTTCGGGCGAGATCTCGTCGGAGACGGCGAGCTGCGCGAGGGCTCGTCGCTTCTCGGGATGAGCCGTTGCCCACCGCATCCAATTCGACCAGATGTGGAAAAGCTGCTCGCGAAGCCCGGCCTTCGCCGGCAACCCCTCGAGGGCGGCCGAGGCCATCCCGGCCTTCAGCTCGAGATAGAGCTGGTTGAACAGGTCGGCCTTGGTCTCGAAGTAGGTGAACAGCGATCCGTTCGCGACGCCGGCCTCCTGGGCGATCACCGCCGTCGGTGCGCTCAGCCCTCGCGTCACGATCACGCGAGTCGCCGCCGCCATGATGGCGTTCCGCTTGTCCTCGTCCCTTGGCCTGGCCATGCCAGAATCATACAAAGAGTGAGTGGACAGTCAACTAAAAGTTCCGGCAATCGCGTTGGGGAATTCCCGATCGGGAGGTGGCACGGCGACGATTGAGCATGGATACTACGGTGTGTCTTCCACGAGCGAGCGGGATTCGCAGATCGCATTGGAAGACAAAGACTGTGATTGCAGATGACACAAAACAACACAGACGAACACCGACGTCCCCCTCGACTCGATTGTGTTTGCGGGACTCCGGAAATAATCGAGTGAACGCTGCAGGAAACGCACGCCGGAACGATCGCGGATTCCGCGAAGTCGCAGGCTCAGAGCGATCTGGACCGGGTCGATGAACGACGTCACGCGCATCCTCAGGGCCGTCCAGAACGATACTCCGATGTCGGCGGAGGAGCTCTTGCCCCTGGTCTACGACGAGCTCCGCAAGCTCGCGTCTCGGCAGTTGACGCGTGAACGCGCCGGCCAGACACTCCAACCGACGGCCCTGGTCCACGAGGCGTACCTGCGGCTGACCGGTGAGGAAGGGGAGATGCAGTGGAACGGCCGGGGGCATTTCTTCGGCGCGGCCGCGCTGGCCATGCGGCGCATCCTGGTCGAGAACGCACGGCGAAAGCAGGCCTCGAAGCGCGGCGACGGGAAGCACCGGATACCGCTCGAGGAATTCCACCGCCTTGAGGAGTCGCCGCAGGACATGCTCGACCTGGACGACGCCCTGACCCGGCTCGCGGCCGAGGAGCCGGCCAAGGCGGAGCTGGTCCAACTCCGATTCTTCGCCGGACTGTCGACCCGCGAGGCCGCCGCGATCCTCGAGATTTCGGTGGCCACGGCCGAACGCTGGTGGAGCTACGCAAAAGCCTGGCTGTACAGCGAGCTCGAGGGAAGCGAGGGAATCTCGACCGACCCGTGAGGGGACTTGGCCGTCTCCCGCGCACTGTATTCCGGCGGAGACTCTGCCCCGGAGCCCAGGTATGACCGAGCGACCTTCCAAGGACCAGATCTTTCAGGCCGCCCTGGCGAAACCCACGCCCGAGGAACGCGCCGCGTACTTGGTCGATGTTTGCGGGGAAGACGAGGCACTACGTCGCCGCTGCGAACGCCTCCTCGCCGCCCACCTGCGTGCCGGACGTTTCCTCGAACGGCCGATCGCGGCGGCGGACATGGCCGCGTTCGCCCCGTCGGCCGAGCCGCTCGGCCAGGAATCGACGCCGGGAGACGACCTTTCGCTCGGCTTTCTAACCCCCTCGTCGAGGCCCGATTCCCTCGGCCGGCTAGGGCATTACGAGGTCCTGGAAGTCGTCGGCCGGGGAGGCATGGGGATCGTGCTGCGGGCCTTCGACGAGAAGCTGCACCGCCACGTTGCGATCAAGGCGCTGGCCCCGGCCCTGGCGGTCCACAACTCGTCCCGCCTGCGCTTCGTGCGCGAGGCCCGAGCCGCAGCCGCCATCAACCATGATAACGTGATCGCCATCCACACCGTCGAGGACGACGGCCTGCTCCCCTACCTGGTGATGCCGTTCGTCGACGGCTGCACGCTCCAGCAAAGGCTCGATCGTGAGGGGGCCCTGCCGGTGCGGGATGTCCTTCGTATCGGCGTGCAGGTCGCCGAAGGGCTGGTCGCTGCCCATCGTCAAGGGCTGGTCCACCGCGACATCAAGCCCTCAAACATCCTGCTGGAGAACGGTGTCGATCGGGTCAAGATCTCCGACTTTGGCCTGGCCCAGACCGTGAATGACCCCAGCTTGACGCTGTCGGGATTCATCGCCGGTACGCCGTTGTACATGTCACCCGAGCAGGCCAACGGCGAACACGTCGACCACCGCAGCGACCTGTTCAGCCTCGCGAGCGTGCTCTATGCCCTCTGCACGGGATATGCCCCGTTCCGGGCGACCAGCACGATCGCGGTCCTCAAACGGGTTTGCGACGACCATCCCCGTCCGCTCCGCGAGGTCGATCCCACCTTACCGGTCCGACTGGAATCCCTTATCGCCGGATTGCACGCCAAGGACCCGGCCGGTCGAGTCCAGTCGGCGGCCGAGGCGGCCGAGCAGTTGAACCGGTGCCTCGCCGAGTGGCCGCAGCCCCAACTCGGACCTCCCTCGGAACTGGCGAGCGAAGTGCGGGAGCCGGCGAAGTCACTTCACCGGCTGCGTGCCATCGCCGCGATCGCCGCGGCCGTGCTGCTGGCCGCGGGGTTGGGGGCGAGCGAGGCCATCGGGGTCACCAACGTCCGTAGCACGGTCGTTCGCTTGTTCTTTCCCGACGGCACGCTGGTCGTGGAAGTCGACGACCCCGCCGTCAGCGTCGCGATCGACGGCACCGACCTGATCATCACCGGGACGGGCCCTCGGGAAATCCGCTTGAAGCCGGGCGCGTACCACGTCCGGGCCAGCAAGGGTGGGAAGGTCGTGCAGCGAGAGCTGGTCACGGTGGCCCGCGACGGGCGGAGGGTCGTTCGAATCACCAAGGAGTCCGGTTCATCGATCGACCCCGGAAACTGGGAACAGACCGTCGCCTCCCTGCCGCCCACGGAGCAAGCCGAGGCCGTGGTGCGACGGCTCCAGGAGTTAAATCCCCGCTTCGACGGCAAAGTCCGCACCACTCTTGCCTATGGCAAGGTGGATGGGCTGCAATTGTCGACGGACGAGGTGGACGACATCTCGCCGGTGCGGGCACTCCGGGTGATCCGCAACCTCGAGCTCGAGGGCACCTTTCCTCTTAAGGGAAAGCTCAGCGACCTGACACCGCTGCGGGGGCTGCGACTGGAGTACCTGAGGTGTTCCGGCAACCCGGTGTCCGACCTCGAACCCCTCCGGGGCATGCCTCTGACGGCCCTGATTTGCGGAGAGACTCGGATCACCGACCTGTCCTCCCTCAAGGGCATGAAGCTGCATACGCTTATGCTGCAGTGCACCCGGGTCACGGACCTGAACCCGCTGCGCGGGATGCCCCTCCAGTGGCTGGATCTGTTCGGCTCGAACGGAATCACGGACCTGGGCCCGCTCGACGGGATGCCGCTCAAGTATTTGAACTTAGGAATGTTGCCGATTTCGGACCTCGCCCCACTCTCCGCTCGAACAACGCTCCAGCAGTTGATCTTGGACGACATGCCATTCTCCGACCTGACGCCGATCCAGG
This sequence comes from Singulisphaera rosea, assembly GCF_054877945.1. NCBI lineage: Bacteria > Pseudomonadati > Planctomycetota > Planctomycetia > Isosphaerales > Isosphaeraceae > Singulisphaera > Singulisphaera rosea. The sequence goes on from NZ_JBTYIP020000014.1 coordinate 147,305, forward strand.
GGCTGAGCTTGAACAATCTCAGCATCGAGAGAACCCGCGCCCTCGACCTGACCCCGATCCGGAAGATGCCGCTGAAGGGATTTCGGCTCACGTACCGGCCCGATCGCGAGTCGCTGGTGCGTTCGTTCCCGGGGCTGGAAATCATCAACGACAAGCCGGCCGCCGAGTTCTGGAAATCGGTCGCCGGCGAGTCGTCCGGCTCCCGGTAGCGGGGGAGGGGTCGGCTTGCGCGAGGCTACGGACGGCGGGTCGCGCGTTTCCATCTCGAGCCTGGCGATGAGGACGACCGTTCTCGGCGGAGACACGCGGAGACCGTCGATATTCGCGGCCGACCCCCTGGGGGACCGTCCGTTTCTTGCGCACCGGCAGGCTTATCGCCGGGTCATCGGGACGACATCAACACCCGATGACGAAAATCCGCCGGACCCGTGAGGGGGGGCGATCGTTTTCCACGCACTGTCGAGTGGCGTCCGATGGCCCAGGGAACCGGATGAGGCCGCTCCTCCGCGTTTACGGGCGATGAGGCTCTGTGAGACAGCAACATGACGTCGCTACCCTGTAGCCCCGGCATTGCGCCGGGCCTCGGCCAGCCTGCGCCCGCAGATCTCGAACCGCTGCGGGCCGGCCACACCGATGGCTTCCCCGAGCTACTCCGAGCCCTCGGAGTTTCGCTCCTGGTCACGACCTATCAGGCCGGCAAGCTCGTCGTCGTTCGCGAGCAGGACGGGCGGCTGAACACCCACTTCCGGAACTTCCCGGCGCCGATGGGCCTGGCCCTGAGCCCGTGGGCCGACCGCCTGGCCGTCGGCACGAAGCTCCAGGTCTGGGAATTCCGCGACGTGCCCGAGGTTGCCGCCGGGGTTGAACCCGCGGGCACCCACGACGCTTGCTTCCTGCCCCGCTCCAGCCACGTCACCGGCGACGTCGCGATTCATGAGATGGCCTACGGGCTGGGGAATGGGCTCTGGTTCGTGAACACCCGCTTCTCCTGCCTGTCGACGATCGACCCCGATGCCAGCTTCACACCGAGGTGGCGGCCGCCGTTCGTCTCGGAGCTTGAGCCGTCGGATCGCTGCCATTTGAACGGCCTGGCGATGGAGGAGGGAACACCCCGGTTCGTCACGGCCCTGGGCCACTCGGACGAGCAGGCCGGCTGGCGGGCGAACAAGGCCCGCGGCGGCGTCATGATCGACGTCCCGTCCGGAGAGGTCGTCGTGCGGGGACTGTCGATGCCGCACTCGCCCCGGCTCCATGCCGGGCGGACCTGGGCCTGCGAGTCGGGCGCCGGGACGCTCGGCGTCGTCGACCTCGCCGCCGGGAGGTACGACGCCGTCGCCTCGGTGCCCGGGTTCACCCGGGGGCTCGACTTCGCCGGCCGCTTCGCCTTCGTGGGCCTCTCGCAGGTGCGCGAGAGTGCCGTCTTCAGCGGCATCCCGATCACCGAGCGGCTGGCGGAGCATGAGCGGACCTGCGGGGTCGCCGTCGTCGACGTCTCCACCGGACAGGTCGTCGCCCTGCTCCGATTCGAGGATGCGGTCCAGGAGATCTTCGCCGTGACGGTCCTCCCTCGCCGCTTCCCCGAGCTCATCAACGACGACGAGGCCGTCCTGGCCAGTTCGTTCGTCGTCCCGACGCGGTCGTTGCCCGACGTCGCGGAATCGGTGCGGGCGAGGCCGGCCTGAGCCGACGCTCGAGGTTGTCATCAAGGTACGACTCTCTCATCCCCCATCCGGAGCCCTCCCACCCATGGCCGTCCGCACGAAACAGCCCTCGAGGATCGCACGCTCACGAGCACTCGCCCGCCGCCGACTCCGGCCGACCCTGACGGTGCTGGAGGACCGTACGCTCCTCACGTCGTTCGTCGTGACCAACCTCCAAGACAGCGGGAGCGGGTCGCTCCGCGACGCCATCGTCCAGGCGAATTCCAATCCCGGCGGAGACTCGATCGCATTCGACGCCACGCTGTTCAACGGCGGCCCTCGGACGATCACGCTGACGTCCGGTCCCTTGCAGATTTCAGACGGCGTGAACATCCAGGGGCCTGGAGCCGGGGAGCTGACGGTCAGCGGCAACTCGGCCTCGCAGGTCTTCTTCGTGTTCGGATCAACCGCATCCACCCTGTCCGGCCTGACGATCACCAAGGGGATGAGTACCACCCAGGGCGGTGGCGGCATCTCCAATTCGGCAACGTTGGACCTGATCGGATGCACCATCACGGGGAACTCGGTCACCTCGGCTAATCAACACGGTGGGGGCATTCTCAACGGCGGCACGATGTCGCTGACCGACTGCACCGTATCCAACAACTCGGCCACGGACGGCGGCGCCGGCATCTTCAACGTCTACACCGGCATACTGACGATGACCCGCGTCACCATCGCGGGCAACTCGGCGACCTCTTCTTTATCACGCGGCGGTGGCATCGCCAGTCTCGGCGCCATGACGCTGACGAACTGCACTTTGACCAACAACTCGAGCGGTCTCAACGGCGGCGGCATCGCCAATCTCGCGAACTCGAACGTTGCGGGAAGCCTCCTGATCAACTGCACCATCACGGGCAACAGGGCACCCACCGCCGGCGGTATCTACAGTCCGTTTACCTCGTTGACGATGGACAACTCCATCGTGGCCTACAGCCAGGGCGGTGACATCTCGGGTTTGGTCTCCGGCAACAACAACCTGATTGACGATGCCGCGACCGCCGGCGGTCTGACGAACCAGGTGAATGGCAACCTCGTGGGCGTCGTGCCGCAGATCGCTGCGCTCGGGAACTACGGGGGGCCAACCCAGACCATGGCCCTTCTCAGCACCAGCCCCGCCGTCAATGCGGGCACCAATGTGGTGATCCCGGCCGGTGCCACGGACCAGCGGGGCGCTCCGCGGATCAGCGGCGGTACCGTGGATATCGGCGCCTACGAGCGTGGGCCGAGCACCATCGTGGTCACGACGCTCGTCGACGAGGACAACGGGGGACCCAACCCGGCCGTCGGTGCAGGCACGTCGCTCCGCGAGGCGATCGCCTTCGCCAACTCCGACCCGGCGGGCGGGGACACGATCACCTTCGCGCCCGGCCTGACCGGCACGATCGCCCTGGCCGGCCTCGCACTGCCGACGATCACCGCGACCGTGACGATCGCCGGTCCCGGCGCCGGCGTGCTCACCATTGATGGCCAGGGGGCCGGGAACTCGGGAATTCTCTCGATCGCGGCGGGGGCCAATGTCGCCATCTCCGGGTTGACGGTGGCCCACGGCCGTGCAGCCAGCGGCGGCGGCATTCGCAATCGCGGCAGCCTGACCCTGACTCGCTCCACCATCGCGGGGAACACCGCCACCGACTTCGATTTCGGCGGCGGTGGCATTCGCAACGAGGTCGGTGGCTCGCTGGGCCTGATCGACTCCACGGTTTCGGGCAACTCGGCCTTCACCGGCGGCGGTATCGCCAATTACGGCAACATGTCGCTGACCGGCTGCACGGTCTCGGGCAACTCGGCCGACCTCAGGGCCGCGGGAATCATGAATTACGGCATCGGGGCGATGACCCTGACCAACTCCACAGTCGCCGGCAATACGGTTGCGAGCTACGGCGGCAATGGCGGTGGCGGTGGTGGGCTCCTGAACGCTGGTCGCTCGATGACGCTGACGAACTGCACGGTCGCCGGCAACTCCGCCGACATGGGGGCCGGCATCGGCAGCTTCGGCTCCGCGCCGGTCATCTTGTGGAACACCATCGTGGCGTCGAATCTCACGGGCAGGGACGTCACTGGGACGATCGCCGGGGGCCACAACCTGATCGGCGACGGAAGTGGGAGCCTCCCGGACACGATCAAGGGGGCCCCGAAGCTCGGACCGCTCACCTGGAACGGTGGCCCGACCCAGACCATGGCCCTGCTCGCCGGCAGCTCGGCCATCGACGCGGGTGACCCGACACATGTCGCCTCGGGGACGGTCACCGACCAGCGGGGCGCCCCGAGGACCAAGCATGGCACGCCGGACATCGGCGCCTTCGAGAGCGGCGACCAGACCCTCGTCGTCACCACGCTGGCGGACACAGCCGGGGCCGGCCTCTCCCTGCGCTCGGCGATCGACTACGTCAACAACATCGACCCATTCGGCCACGACACGATCGTCTTCGCGACGGGCCTGGCCGGCACGATAATCCTGAGCGGTGCGCTCCCGACCATCTCTGGATCCGTGACGATCGGCGGCCCGGGCGCCCGGGCGCTGACGATCGACGGCTCGGCGACGGCCGGATCCGCCGAGGGGATCTTCTCCATCGCGTCCGGCGCGACCGTCTCGATCAGCGACGTGACGCTCTCCGGCGGCGGCGCGCAGGACGGCGGGGCCATCAACAACCGGGGGAATCTGGCCGTCTTACGCTCCGCCATCGTCGGCAGTTTCGCCCTCGCCGGCGGCGGCATCTACAACGACGCGGGGGCGACGCTCACCGTCTCCGCCTCGACGTTCTCCGGCAACACCGCGTTCGGCGGCGGTGGTCTGTACAACGTCGGGACAGCAACCCTCACCAACACCACCTTCGCCGGCAACACGGGCACCTTTCCCGACGGCGGCGGCGCGATCTACAACGACGGCGGTACGCTGACTCTGACCAACTCCACCGTGGTGCTCAACACGGCCCCCTCCGGCAGCGGGGCCGGCATCTATAACCGGGGTGGACCCGTCACCCTCAACAACACCCTCGTCGCCCAGAACGCCAACAAGGACATCTACGGTACGGTCACGGGGCGGAACAACCTGGTCGACGACGCGGCCACCGCCGGCGGACTGGCCGATGGCGTCAATGGAAACAAGGTTGGGACATCCATCCTCGTCTCACCGCTGGGCAATTTCGGGGGGCCGACCCAGACGGTCATGCCTCTCGCTTCAGGCGGCGTGAATCCGGCCTTGAACGCGGGCGACAAGACGCTCTTGCCCGCGGGAGTCTCCACAGACCAGCGAGGCATCGCGCGTAGGACCAACGGCCAGGTCGACATCGGTGCGTTCGAGAGCGGGTTGAACACCCTCGTCGTCACCACCCTCGCCGATGAGGACAACGGCGGGGTCGATCCCACGCTCGGTTCCGGCACGTCGCTCCGCGAGGCGATCGCCTTCGCCAACTCCGACCCGGCGGGCGGGGACACGATCACTTTCGCTCCCGACTTGACGGGCACGATTGCCCTGGCCGGTGGCGCCCTGCCGACGATCGTGGCGGACATGACGATTGTCGGCCCCGGGGCCCGCATGCTGACGATCGACGAACAGTTGGCCGCCGACTCCCGTATTCTCACCATCGCCCAAGGCAGTCACGTTACTCTCTCCGGCCTGACCCTCACCCGAGGTAGTGCATCGACCGGCGGGGCGGTTCTCAACCAGGGCAGTCTGGACCTGACCGATTGCAGCATCACGGGCAGTTCGGCCGGTAGCACCGGCGGAGCTATCTACAACAACACGGGTGCCATCCTGACGTTGACCCGAAGCACCGTGTCGGGCAACGGCAGTGGCTTCGGCGGTGGCATCGCCAATCACGGGACGCTCACGCTGGTCAATAGTACCCTGGCGGGCAACCTCGCTACCTTTGGCGGCGGCCTCTTCAATGCCGGCGGTACGGTGACGATCTCCAGCAGCACGATCGCGGGCAATTCGGCCGGCCTCAACGCCGGCGGGATCCTCAACAATAGCGGCTCGGTGGCGCTGACCAACACGATCGTGGCCCTGAACGGGTCGAAGGGTGACCTGTTCGGCCCGGTCTCCGGCGGCCACAACCTGATCGGGGACGGCAGCGGAGTCCTCCCGGGCACGATCGCGGGCGATCCGAAGCTCGGGCCGCTCGCATGGAACGGCGGCCCGACCCAGACCATGGCCCTGCTCGCCGGCAGCCCGGCGATCGGCGTGGGGGTCGGGCTCGGAGTTGCGACCGACCAGCGTGGTTTCTCGCTCGACCTGTCCCCCGACCTCGGCGCCTTCCAGTTCCAGGGCACCCCGCCGACCGTGACGATTTCCGCACCGGCCACGGGGATTGCCCAGGTCCTCGGCAATTACACACTCACCGCCACGGATTCCACACCCGGCGACCAGGACGTCACGTTCACCTACACCGTCGACTGGAACGGCGACGGTACTGACGTTCAGATCTTCACGGGCCCGGCCTCGATGCAGGTCACGCACGCCTATGCCGTTGCGGGCTCGTACACGCCGGTCGTGACCGTGGTCGACCAGCATCACCGGAGCGGCGGCCCCTCGGCCTCGGCGCAGCCGGTCGTCGTCGCCGCGCTCACGACCGCGAGCCTCAACCAAGCGATCTCGACGATCCAGAGCGTCTCGCTCCAGGTGACGAGCCAAATTCAGACTCAGGCCGCCATCGATGCCGTCAACGGCATCCCGCTCACGACGTGGCAGCAGGCGAACCCGGTCAACATCATCGTGTCGGCGGGAGTCATCTCGGACCAGGTCATCCACACCACCAGCCCGAACGCCAAGGTCAACGTCTCGGCGCCCAGCTCACCGAGGTTCTCGGCCTTGGGGATTGGCGCGGCCCTGGACGTCTCCAATCCCAATGGGGGTGAGTCCGCACAGGTGATTGCGACCATTTCCGTCATCGTCGCCGCCGTCCTGGTCGGCGGCGTCGTCGGCGCCGAGGTGGGTGCGGCTTACATCCCATCGGGGGTGCCCCTCCCCTCGTGGTCGCCCGGGCTGGTTGTCGAGCAGGGGACGGTGACCTGGTCCGACACAGCCTTCGTCACGGCGACCGACTCGCCCTTGATCGTCGTCAAAGGGGGGACGCTGATCCTCAAGCACGACATGATCATCGGCAGCCCACTTGGGACCCGCCCGGTGATCGAGGTCAGCGGAGGGACGTTGATCCTGGCCGCTCCTGCCCCGGGAGGGTCGAACGTGCTGGGGACCTTCGGGAACCAGCCCTTCATCCACGTCACGGGCACCGGGAAGGTGATCGACGAGGGGGGGACGACCTACCTTCAATACAACAGCGACGGGACGTCGGCCCAGTTGGTCGGGGCGACCGTCACCCAGATCACATCCTCGGCGCCATCGGCGTCGATCGGCCAGACGGTCACCTACACGGCCACCGTGACCGGGGCGCCCGCGGGCGAGGGCTCGGTCGAGTTCATCGACTCGACCGCTGGCACGCTACTCGGGACCGTCCCGCTGGGGACCGATCTTACGGCGGCCCTGCCGTTCACCATGAGTACGGCGATCGCGGGCCACACGATCGTCGCCACCTACCTGCCGACCACCGGGGCGTTCTCGCCGAGCTCCGACACGGTGACGCAGACCGTCCTCGCGTCCACCACGGTCGCGGTGGCCGGCCCGGTCTCGATCCCCGCGTTCGGCCAGTCGGTGACCTTCACGGCGACCGTGACGAACACGTCCGCCGCAGTCGGTGTGCCCACCGGGACGGTCGAGTTCTTCGATGGCTCGACCGATCTCGGGACCGGCTCCCTGCTCACCGGGAGCGGGAGCACAGCCACCTACACCTTCACCACCGCCAGTTTGGCGGTGGGAACCCACTCGATCCGGGCGGTCTACACGCCGACGGGTAACTTCCAGGCGGGCGAGGGGGCCGTGCAGGTCGCGATTAACCCCGCGGACACGACGACGATCCTCTCGTCCTCGGCCAGTTCGGCGGTCCCCGGCCAGTCCGTGACGTTCACGGCGATCGTCGCGCCGGTGTCGCCCGGTGGCGGCACTCCGAGCGGTAGCGTGACGTTCAAGAACGGTTCCACCTTGCTGGGCACCGCGCCCCTCGTGGTCGTGGGAAATCAGCTCGTGGCGAGCCTGACGACCGTGTTCTCGACCGCAAGCAACCTCGCCATCTCGGCGAGCTACGCCAGTTCCGACGGCAATCACAAGGCCAGCACCGCCTCGCTGAATCTGACGGTCCTGGGGGCGGGAGTCTTCGTCGACGGGAGCACGCTCTACCTGGTCGGGGCCAATACGTCGGACACCGTGACCGTCTCGCGCACTGGCCAGGGCTCGAGCTCCAGCCTGAGCGTCGATGCAACCTTGAACGGAGTCCACACCACCAAGACGTTCACCCAGACGCTCGCCTCGATCGTCTTCTACGGCTATCAGGGTAACGACAGGCTCACGGTCGGTTCGGGGGTGGGCCTGCCGACGACGGTGGTCTTGGGCAACGGCAACGACACCATCCAACTCGGCGACGGCAACCATTCCGTCAGCCTCGGCAACGGCAACAACACAGTCCAGCTCGGCAGCGGCTCCAGCGGCGTGACGACCGGCAGCGGGAACGACACCATCCGGGCCGGAAACGGCAATTACCTGATCGACACCGGTGACGGTAACAATGTCGTTCAGCTCGGCAGCGGCTCCAGCAGCGTGACGACCGGCAGCGGGAACGACACCATCCAGGCCGGAAACGGGGATGACACCATCAACGGCGGGGGCGGCAACAACACCGTCCAACTCGGCGATGGTTCCAGCAGCGTGACGGTCGGCAGCGGAAACGACACCGTGCGGGCCGGCAACGGTAACCAGACGATCAACGCCGGGGACGGCAACAATGTCGTTCAGCTCGGCAATGGCTCGAGCGGCGTGACGGCCGGCAGCGGGAACGACACCATCCAGGCCGGAAACGGCAATTTCGTGATCAACGGCGGAGCCGGTAGCAACACCGTCCAACTCGGCGATGGCTCCAGCAGTGTGACCGTTGGCAACGGTAACGATACCGTGCGGGTCGGCAATGGTAACCAGGTGATCAACGGAGGTGACGGTAGCAACACCATCCAGCTCGGGAATGGCTCGAGCCGTGTGACGACCGGCAGCGGGAACGACACCATCCAGGCCGGCAACGGTAACGATGTGATCGACGCGGGGGACGGCAATAACACGGTCCAGCTCGGGAATGGCTCGGGCAGCGTTACGGCCGGCAGTGGGAACGACACCATCCAGGCCGGCAACGGAGACTATGTCGTCAATGGCGGGAACGGCAACAATACCATCCAGCTCGGCACTGGTACGAATACCATCACCACCGGCAACGGGAATGACGTCGTCCAGGCCGGCGACGGCAACAATACCGTCACCACCGGGGATGGGAACGACACCATCCGACTTGGAAACGGGGAGAACGTCGTCGACTCGGGCAATGGAAACGACACGGTCCAGGCCGGAAACGGCAACAATCTGGTCGTGGGCGGATTGGGCAACCGCACGGTCAGGCTCGGCAACGGCAATAACATCCTGATCGACGGATCGGTCACCCTGACACAGCCGGGCGACTCGCTCCGTCAGGTGCTCCACGACTGGAGCACCAACGCCGCGACCGCCGTCAAGCAGCGGATCAAGGTGACGTACAATACCAGCTATCCCAGCACGCTGCAGTCGGGCACTGGGAGAAACTGGTTCTTCTATAATTATGCGAAGACGACCACGAACAGGAAGTCGACGGACTTCCTGAACTGATCGGAGGAAGGCAAGCCTCAAGCGAACGCGCCGCGACCTCCGATGGTCCCGGCGCGATGCCAGCCCCTGGGCTCGACAAGGAATCGCGGAGCGAGGCCGTCGGTCGGAACGACGGCCTCCTCGACCTCGCGGAGTTGGTCGCGACTGCCGTCGACTCGAGCGATGATCCCCGGCCCGAGCCATGGAGAAGGGCCCTGCTGGGGATGTTTACTGCGTCGGGTAGATGTCGTTGGGTGTGTTATTCAGATAAACGACGTTGTTCTGAGAGAACGTGCCTCGGCTGTCGATGCCGCCGCCCTGGACCCCGGCCTTGTTCTGGGCGACGGTGCTGTTGGAGATGGAGAGGGTCCCCTGGTTGGCGATGCCGCCGCCGTAGGAGGCCTGGTTGGCGAGGAAGGTGCTGCCCACGACGGTGGCGCCGGCCTTGGGGGCGTTGAAGAGCCCGCCGCCGTTGGTGGAGTTCGACAATCCGGCGGACGTGCTGGGGGCGACGGCGTTGCTGCTCACCATGGTGTTGACGAGCGAGAGCCCGCCGCCGTTCCAGATCCCGCCACCGGCCCCAGAGCTGCGGTTGTTGTTGACGAAGCTCCCGTCGACGGTGAGCTGGCCGTTGGGAGAGAAGATGCCGCCGGCGATCCCGATCGCACTCGCAGGGCTTTTCGGCGCGATCTTGCCGGAACGGTTGCCGACGACCTGGCTGCCGCCGCTGATCGTCGTGGGCGACCCCAGGAGCGTCGCGACGCCGCCGCCGGCTTGGAGGATGCTGATGGCCCTCGGGAGCTGCCTCGTGGCCTTCGGGACGAGCCGGATCGACTGCTGGGCCGTCCGGGAGACCTGGCGGAGTGCCCCGATGGTCGACGTGCGTCCCTGGCCCCCGACCGCGGCGGCGAACCTCACGAGCGGTCGGCTCGCGGCGTTGACTTGCGAGTAGGTGACCAACGCCTGTTGGAGCGACTGCCGGTTCGTCAGTGTGTTGCTGTCGACCTGACTGGCGCCCCCGATCGTCACGCTCCCCGCGTTGGAGAAGTTGACGACGCCCCCGCCGATCGCCGCACCGACGTTCCCGTTGACCTGGCTCCCGCCGGTCACGGAGACGGCCCCGCCGTAGTCGACGGCGATGCCTCCGCCCGGGCCGTCGCTGGTGTTGCTGTTGACCTGGCTGCCGTTGTTGACCGTCACGTTGCCGAGGACCGCGGTGATCCCGCCGCTCTTGACGCCGGCGACGCGGTTGCTGTTGACCTGGCTACCCGACACCGTGACGTCGCCGAAGCCGTTGACGATCCCGCCGCCGCCGAAGGATCGCCGGTTCGCGGCCTTCCCGCCGGTGGCGACGTTCCCGTTCACCGTGCTGCCGCCGGTCACGGTCACGGCGCCGTTGTCGACGAGGATACCGCCGATCGTCCCGGCCGTGTTCGCGTCGACATGACTGCCGTTCTGGACGACGACCGACCCCGAGCTCACGCCGATGCCGCCGACCGACCCGCTGAGGGCCTGGTTCCCGCTCACCGAACTCCCGCCGTCGAGCGTGACGTTCCCGAACGACGAGACGACTCCGGCACCGATCTGGGCCCGGTTGCCCCCAACGGCCGTGTTGTCGAGGGTCACGCCCCCCATCGCCAGGATCCCACCGCCGACCCCCGAGGCCCGGTTCGAGGTCACCACACTGTCCGCGAGCCGCACGCTCCCGAGCGAGTAGATCCCGCCGCCGTTGGCCCCGGCCCCGGTGCTGCCCGAGGCCGTGCTCGCGAGCGCGGAGTTGCCCGTGATGTTGACGTGCGAGAGGGTCAGCTTCGTCCCCGAGTTGTTCACGAGGATCGCGCCGCCGCTCCCTCGCACCGAGCCCCCGGAGAGCGTCAGGGTGTTCGCCGCGTCGGCCCCGACGATGTTCACGACGGGCGCCCGCGAGACCGAAGGGACGTGGAAGATCCGCCCGTTGCCCGACCCGCCCGCCCCTCCCGTCGTCTGCTGGATCGTCAGCGGGTGTCCTGAGGCGTTCTCGACCGTCATGCTCGCCTTGATCGGGAGCTCGCCGGCCGTCAGGTTGATGACCGAGCTCGTCACCGAAGGGGAGATCACGATCGTCGCGTTCTGATTCCCCGGCCGATTCGCATCAAGGATCGCGGCACGCAACGAACCTGGCGCCGGAACCCCTCGGTTGTCGACGCTGTTCGTCACCAACAAGGTCGACGGGGTGAGCCGATCCTCGAGCCCTTCCATGACGATGCGGAGGGCCTTCGACCGGGCCGTACGACGGGCCTTCGGGCCGCTCTGTGCGAACGTCCGCGTCATGCGCTCGACGATTCGTTGCCATGACGCGCGAAGCATGAGGTCGTCCTCTCGTCCTTGAGGAGGATGGGCGAATGCCGTCGAACGAATCTTTCCGTCGCGGCAACGCGAGACGCCGGGCTCGCCGCCAAAGGCGCGCGGAAACTCCGTGTTTCCGTATCGTCCGGAAGAGAGGGGTCAGGTGAAGTCTGCGCGAGAAGTCGTGGATGTGAGGTCGGATAGTTATGCGCAAATTGCCTGGTCGCTGCAAGGCGAGTTCGCCCAGGTTCCCTGCGTCCTCGTCCCGGATCTAACCCGTGGACCTTGCGTGACCGGAAAGGTCGTTTTCGGGTTTCGCGATTTCACGAGAACCTTCGCTAATCGCGCGGTGAAAGCTTCGAGGGAACAGGCTTGGTTCCCCTCCGATCGCGGTCGGATTATGCTGGCATGTGGCACCGAGGGTTTCGGGAACGTCCATGGGTTGAGGACGAGCGGATGAACGTCGGTCGAATGATCCGAACTCCGGCTATGACGTGGCTCCCAGCCGTCTTTGGGATGGCCCTCGGCGGTTCCCAGGCCTGTGGAGGAGAAGGGGGAGCCGGGGTCTCGTTCAACCGTGATGTTCGGCCCATCCTCTCCGAGCATTGCTTCCGGTGCCACGGGCCCGACGCCAACGCCCGCAAGGCGGGGCTGCGGGTGGACCGCAAGGATGGGGTGGTTGCCGTCCTCGAGAGTGGGTCCGCCGCCGTCGTCCCGGGTGATTTGGACGGGAGCGAGCTCTACGCCCGCGTCACCTCGGACGACCCCGGGGAGACGATGCCCCCGCCCGAGACGGGCCAGGCTCTTACCAAAGCCCAACGTGAAGTCCTCCGGACCTGGATTGCGCAGGGGGCTCCTTGGGACGAACACTGGTCGTTGATCCCGCCGAGGCGGCCCGCGGTCCCCGATGTCCGCAACTCCGGTCGGGCAAGGAACGAGATCGACCGATTCCTGCTCGCCCGGCTGGAAACCAAAGGAATCGCCCCGTCGCCCGAGGCCGACAAGACGACCCTGATCCGCCGGCTCTCGCTCGACCTCCTCGGCTTGCCCCCGACCGCGGCCGAGGTCGACGCGTTCCTGAACGACGCCCGGCCCGACTCCTACGAACGTCTGGTCGACCGCCTGCTGGCCTCTCCCCATTACGGCGAGCGGATGGCCGTGGGCTGGCTCGACCTCGTGAGGTTCGCCGACACGGTCGGTTACCACAGTGACGTGAATCGCTCGATTGCGCTCTACCGTGATTATGTGATCCGGTCGTTCAATGACGACCTCCCGTTCGACCGGTTCACGACCGAGCAACTGGCCGGGGACCTGCTCCCGGACCCGACCGACTGGCAGCGGGTCGCGTCGGCGTACAACATGCTGGGGATGACGACCGAGGAAGGGGGGGCGCAGGCGAAGGAGTACATCGCCAGGCACGCGGCCGACCGGGTCCGGAATGCGGGGTCGGTCTGGATGGGGGCGACCCTCGCCTGCGCCGAGTGCCACGACCACAAATACGACCCGTACTCGACCCGCGATTTCTACGCCTTCGCCGCCTTCTTTGCCGACCTCCAGCAGCCCGGCGTCGGCACCCCCAAGCCGACCCTCGCCATGCCGACCCCAAGCCAGGCCGCCGAACAGGCCCGCCTCGACGCGAAGGTCGCGGAGCTCGAGCGAGCGGTCTCGTCGACCGCTGAGAAAGAGGCGAAGGCCTCGCTCTCCAAGGAGTTGAAGGCGGCCAAGGACGCCCGTACTCGTTTCGACCGGATGATCCGCCAGACCATCATCGCCGTCTCGGGGCCGCCTCGGGTCACCCGCGTCCTCCACCGGGGCGACTGGATGGACGAGTCGGGCGAGGTCGTCGAGCCCGCCGTGCCGCACGCCATGAAGACTGCGGACGTCTCCGAAGGGCGACGTCGGACTCGGCTCGACCTCGCCCGTTGGCTGGTCTCGCGCGAGCACCCTCAGACCGCGCGCGTCGTCGTGAACCGGCTCTGGAAGCAATGTTTCGGCACGGGGCTCTCAGAGTCGCTCGAGGATTTCGGCTCCCAAGGGGAGTGGCCCACGAACCTCGAGCTCCTCGACTGGCTGGCCGTAGAGTTCCGTGAAGGAGGCTGGTCGATCAAGGCGATGGTCCGCCAGATGGTCACGAGCACGGCCTATCGCCAGTCCTCGACGTCACGTGAGGACCTCGCCAACGTCGACCCATTGAACCGACTCTACGCGCGGCAAACCTCGTCCCGGCTCGCGGCCGAGTTCATCCGCGACGGAGCCCTGGCCGCCTCGGGCCTGCTCGTCCAGCGCGTCGGCGGAGAGAGCGTCCGCCCGTATCAACCCGACGGCTACTGGCGGTTCCTCAACTTCCCGAAGCGTGACTACGTCGCCAGCCGGGGCCCCGATCAATATCGCCGGGGCCTGTACACCCACTGGCAGCGCACGCTGCTCCACCCCGGTCTCCTCGCCTTCGACGCCCCGAGCCGAGAAATGTGCACGGCCAGCCGGCCGGTCTCCAACACGCCCCAGGCCGCCCTCGCCCTCCTGAACGACCCGACCGACGTCGAGGCCGCCCGTGCCCTGGCGACGCGCACTCTCGTGGAAGGTGGACCCGACGACGCCCACCGCCTCGCCTGGATCTGGTGTTGTGTCCTCTCCCGGGCGCCTTCTCCGGACGAACGAGCAGTCCTCTCGGCGCTCCTGTCCAAGCACCAGGCCGAGTTCGTCGCCGATCGCCAGGCCGCCCGCAAACTCCTTGGCGTTGGCGAACTCCCCATGGCCAACGATCTCGACACCGCATTGCTCGCGGCGTGGACCTCGGTGGCGCGGACGGTCTTGAACCTCGACGAGACGATCACGAGAGACTGAAAATCCTTTAGCCACGGATTGAACACGGATGAAATACGGATAAAAAGCGAGACAATCAACAGATGACGCAGATTAACGCAGATTGAGAATTTGAAAATTAAATTTAATCTGTGTTAATTTGTGTCATCTGTTGATTGTTTCTCCTGCCTTCTCTCTCTGATCCGCGTTCCATCCGTGACTGATTCGAAATGCAGATCGAGGCCTATCGATGAGCCATCCCGAGCCAGGAATTCGGACGATTCACCGCCGCACGTTCCTGGGGCGGGCGTCGGTCGGGCTCGGTTCGATGGCGCTTGGTGCGTTGCTGGATCGTGATGTGATGGCGGCGTCGCCGGAGGAGTTTCGGATCCCGGCTCGGGCGAAGCGGGTGATCTTCTTGTATATGGCGGGGGGCCCTTCGCAGTTCGAAACCTTCGACTACAAGCCGAAGCTCGCCGAGCTCGACGGGAAGGCGATGCCCGAGTCGTTCACGAAGGGCCAGCCGATCGCGCAGCTCCAGGGGCAGGAGCTCAAGGCTTTGCGGCCGCTCGCCGCGTTCCGCAAGCACGGGGAGTCGGGGCAGGAGATCAGCGATTTCCTGCCGCACATCGCGCGGCATGCCGACGACCTGTGCATCATCCGTTCGATGCACACCGACCAGATCAACCACGACCCCGCGCACACGGTCATGAACACCGGGACGGCCATCCAGGGGCGTCCGAGCATGGGCTCGTGGCTGACCTATGGCCTGGGCAGCGAGTGTGCCGACCTCCCCGGGTTCGTGGTCATGACCTCGGACACGCCCGGAGGCCGCAGTCCTCAGCCGATCTCGACGCGGCAGTGGCACAGCGGGTTCCTCCCCGGGCAGTACCAGGGCATCGAGTTCCGCGCGGGGGGAGACCCCGTCTCCTACCTCACGCGCCCGCCGGGCGTCAGCGAGGGACGCCAACGCGACGTGCTCGACTCGGTCGTCGCGCTCAACCGGCTCCGCGACCGCTCGGTCCACCACCCCGAGATCGAGGCGAGGATCCGGCAATACGAGCTCGCGTTCCGGATGCAGTCGAGCGTCCCCGAGTTGATGGACATCTCGGGCGAGTCGGCCGAGACGCGGGCCCTGTACGGGGTCGAGCACGCCGACGGTTCGTTCGCCGCGAACTGCCTGCTCGCACGTCGACTGGCCGAGCGGGGCGTCCGGTTCATCCAGCTCTACCACCGCGACTGGGACCACCACGGCGACCTCGCGCACTACATGGAGCTCTGCTGCGGCCAGACCGACCGCGCCTCGAGCGCCCTGCTGACCGACCTGAAGCGTCGCGGGATGCTCGACGAGACCCTGGTCGTCTGGAGCGGCGAGTTCGGCCGCACCCCGATGTTCCAGGGCAAGGGCAAGGACCCCGGCCGCGACCACCACATGCGCGCCTTCTCGATGTGGATGGCCGGCGGCGGCATCAAGGGGGGGATCACCTGGGGCGCCACCGATGAGCTCGGCTACCACGCCGTCGAGAACCCCGTCCACGTCAACGACCTCCACGCCACGATCCTCCACCAACTCGGCGTCGACCACAAACGGCTGACTTATCGCTACCAAGGTCGAGACTTCCGCCTCACCGACGTCCAGGGGCGTGTGGTCGAAAAAATCCTTGCCTGATCGTAAGGCTTTCGAATTGCTCTGACGATTAGATGTGAAACATTATGTTCGTGATTTGTATTTTGGTTTTGATGAAAACGTTCTTGCTCAGTCGATCCGAAGAGTGTAATTTGCCGCGAAATTCCGCACTTCGACGCAGGGACGTCGAGATGATGTTGTGAGGGGCTACCACTTGATTCCTGATGGCGATCGCTCTTCCGCGAGGGTTAATTAATAGGACGGGGCTTGTCTCAAATCGGATGGGAAGGATCTCCCTGTTCAACGAGAAGGAACTCCGATGTTGAAGTCCATCCCGGCTCGTTATTGGGTGCTTGCGGTCGTGGCTCTCGCATGGTCGCCCTTGTCGGCTTCTGCAGCCGACGCGACCAAGGACGCGAGTGTCAATGGCGTTGGCGCAGCCTCGGCGAGCAAGAATTGGCGCGTCGCTTCCATCAACGGTGGGACGGCTTGGGCCGAAGGCCGTCTCCCCGAAGCGGAGGTGTTCCTGAGGCAAGCCGTGGCCGAAGCCCAGCGACTCGGCCCCGAGACGCTGGACCTGGCGGAAGCACTCGGCGGTCTCTCGACCTTCCTGGCAAGTCGCGACCAGGGCACGGAGGCCTATTCCCTCGCGAGTCGAGCCTTGGAGATTCGAGAGAAACGATCAGGTGCCGAGCATCCGAATGTGGCCGAGGGATTAAGCGTCCTGGGGCGGGTCTGCCTCACTACCAAAGAGTATTCCAAGGCCGAGACGTTGCTGACGCGTGCCCTGTCGATACGCGAGAAAGCCCTTGGGGCCGATCATCTCGACGTGGCGACGAATCTTTGCGAACTCGCCCTACTCGACATGATTCGAGGCCAATTCTCCCTGCTCGAGACTTCCTCGAAACCTTCGAGCACGGTGACTTCGGGCGAGAAGCGTGCGAAGGTTTGCTTTCATGAGGCCGAATTCCGGCTCGTTCGGGCATTGGCGATTCGAGAAACGGCTTTGGGTGCCGAGGATAAGGCGACGCTCGAGGCCCTGACCGAACTGGCGAGTTGCTATCTCTTGGAGGGCGACATCGCCAACGCCAGTCCTCTATTAAGGCGTGCGCTGAGTCTTCGGGAGAAGACGCTCGGCCCCGACCATGCTGATGTGGCCGAGATGCTGGTTCTCATCGCAATGTCCTCCATGGAGGAGCGAAAGTATCGAGAGGCGGAGCCACTCCTGAAACGCGCGGTGGAGATCCAGAAGGGAGTTGAGGATGCGAACAAGCCTGGCACGAAGGAGGCTCTTGAGCGTTACGACGACCTGCCAGGTCAAGCCCTTCGATCCGCCGAGGTGATGGCCAATCCGGACATGATGCCGACTGAAGCGGATTTAGAATATCTTAATGGTTTGGAGTTTCGCTTTCCCGATTCGAATGTCGGAGAGCTTTTCGACAAGACATGCTTCAACGCCGTCGACAAAACGTTCGATGATGTCGGGATGGCTCATCTGCGGCGTTTGATCAACCTCGAAACGGTCTCGATCTGGTCCGACCAGGTGACCGATGCCGGGTTGCTCCATCTGGAGAATCTCGTCGCTGTCAAAGAATTGACGCTCATGAGTCGGCGCATCAATGGCTCGGGGTTGATCCACCTCAAGGCCATGGGACGACTGAAGGACCTGAACCTGGCAACTGCGCAGATCGACGATGATGGCCTCTCCTGCCTACCGCCCCTACCGTCGCTCGAAGCCCTGGACCTATCTCACACGAACGTAAGCGACGTCGGGACGATCTCGCTTGAGCGTTACACCCGCCTGAAGCGGCTCGACCTGACCGATACCAAGGTGAGCGACGAAGGCGTGAGCCGACTCAAAGAAGCCCTACCTGAGCTGGAAATCAGGCATTCATCGCCTTCACGTAACCCTTCTCTCCCAAGCCGATCGGTGGGTCAGGCAGAGCCCGAGATCTGGAGATACGAATCCATACTCTTTCCGTCTCCCTCGTCGGTGATGTCTCCAGGCCGTATCTTTCAGGGATCAGGTAACCCGATCAAGTAGGACGCGACCGTCGGCCATGACCATCGCGAGTGGGATGGCGGTGAGCACTCGGTGGAGGTCGGGGAGAAGGGCTCGGGTTCCCTCACCTATCGCCTCGTGGGCTTCGCGACGACGCTTGCCAACGCGAAGGACAAGGGCTCCTTCGGACCTCCCGGGGGGACTACAGCCTTGAGGGTCGACTGGGTGTTGTACTGCTTCGGGACGAGGTTGGCGGTCTCGTCGATGAGGGTGGCGGGGTCGTCCGAGCTGGGGACCTTCTTGCCCGTCGGCTGGATACTGTAGACCTCGACACGGTATGAGCCAGGGCTGAGGCCGTCGGCCCCGGCGAGCAGGAAGGCACCGTCCGCGACGTCGACGGATCCCGAGGCCCCTTGCTGCTGGGCGATGAACATCACGGTCCCGGACTTCAGGGGCTTGCCGTCGAGCGTGATGGTCCCTTTGACCGGGAACCGTTCGAAGCCGTCGGTCGGGCCGCCGCACCCTGCGAATGCGAGCAGTCCGAGGGCGAATGCCAGCCCTCGGACGGGAGCCCAGGGAGACTCAGTACTGGTCACTGGAGATCACCTCGCCGCCGCTCATCGTGCTCAGGGCCTGCCAGACGGGCAGGCCGATGCTGTCCTTGAAGAAGTGGACCGAGCCGTCGCAGAAGAGGCCGTTGACGCCGCCGGGGTGCCGACCGCGGGCGCCGATCGAGAAGTCGCGGCCATTGCCCGAATTGGTGTCGTTGAGGCAAGGCAGGCCCTTCGCCGGGTCGTTGACGCAGAGGCCGTAGTCGGGGAGCCGGCTATTCGGGGCGAGGTGCGTCGACACCTGATAGGTGGCGCTATCGTCGTTCCAAAGCCGGGCGCGACGGTCGACCGCCTGCGGGGTCCCGTTGGGCGACGGGGCCTGGCGGAGCTCCATCATCGCGAGGGTGTTGCTCGTGCCGTCCGTGATCGCCGCGAACTTCGCACCCGAGCCCATGTAGAAAGGGGCATACACCCGGCCGTTCCCCGCCCCCTGGTCCCAGTAGGTGTTCGAGCCCCAATTCAGGCCGTAGCTCCCCTTCGTGTCCATCGGCACGTACACGCCCGCCGTGAGCTGGTTGAAGATCTGCGACTCGTCCGACGGGCACTGGAAGACCGTGATCTTGACGAGCCGCGTCGTCGCGTTGTCCGCCGTGTTGAAAATGAGACTCATATTATAGCTGTTGAACACGTTGCCCTGTTCGACGAAGGGCAAGATCCCCACCACGAACGGCTGGCGGTAACTCTTGGCGAGGGGGTTGAGCCCCGTTGCTGGGTCTCGGTAGACCCCGATCGGGAACTGGTTGTTGGCGTCCTGGTAGTTGTGCAACGCCAGCCCGAGCTGCTTCATGTTGTTGACGCACTGGACGCGTCGCGCCGCCTCGCGGGCCGCCTGCACGGCGGGGAGCAGCAGGGCGATCAGGACGGCGATGATCGCGATCACGACCAGCAGCTCGATGAGCGTGAAGCCGCGAGCCGGTTGCATCGGTCGATTCGAACAGTGACGAGTCAAGGGGGGGGTCTCCATTGGGGAGCCGTCGGCCGCGAACCTGTACTTCGCGGCGCTGGGGGTAGGGACTCTGTCCGGGCGATGCGGGAAGGGCGCCTTCGCCCAGGTCGGAGGAATGTCGGGAGACCAATCACGTCACGGAGCGATTGGCATCGTCACAGGCGACGCACGCGGCCGAAATCATGAACCGAGGCGCACGGTTATTGTGTCAAATTATTTGATGAAAATCGGTTATGGCTATTCGCTGCATGCGCAACGTCGACGGCTTCCACTCCCGACCGGCATCGAAGCCTCGTCTTCCCGTGGGTCGGCCACGCGGATCGGCGGGAGCCTCGGAATGCCCGTGAACCACGGTCGGAATGGGGGCGGGCGTTCGCCTTCGCGAACGATTCTGCGTACGAACTCTTGGCGCTTCGTTTCAAAAACGCTGGGATTAGGGCTGGGCGCCCCGTTAACCCGGCACGGCCTTCGGCGAGTATCTACAACCGAGATTAAAATAGAAGTGTCCGTGGTGGTCAAGTAGGGATCGGGAAGAAATGCGATCAATCCCTCAAGGAGGGCGAGCCTTCGGGGTCGTTAAGATCCATGGCCGTCCGATCGGGGAGGTCGACGATCCTCGTATCCCGGTAATCTCGGGGACGGGATGACCGCGATTTGGACTTCGGGTCAAGGTTCTGACCGAGAATCCATGCCAATGGTCATTGACATTGCGTGCCAAGGATCTCCGCGTATCGATGTCGCAGCTCCGATTCTTCGGCCGAGAATGTGCCGATTGACGCCGATTTCGTCCATTGCTTTCGCATCGTTCTCTCCTTCGCTGGTGCGATCGGAGCCAGGGCCATGGCTCGGAACACGTTTAGCGATCTTGCTTTTTGGATGAGAGCAGGCCTTTCTCGGTCGGCACGCTTCCTCATCGCCGTGCCGGCCGTGATCGCCCGGCCGCCCGCGAGGGGATTGCTCTGGGGGACGGTCCTTCCCCCCGATCGTGCGCCGATCCAAGGGGCCCGGGTCTGGGTGAACACGACCGACCGGGACGCGATGGCGGAGGCTCATACGGACCGGGCAGGGCCATTCCGGCTGGAGCCTCTCCGGCCGGTCTATCGCAACCCTTTCGATCTGCTCGTCGACGCCCCGGGATTCGCTCGCCGGTATGGCGCGAAGGGGAGTTACTCGGTCTATTCGGGGATCGATAGCGACCTCGGCAGCATCCAGGTCGAGCGGGGCGGGATCCTCCTGGACCGCCTCCTGGACGCGGACGCTACCCCTTCTCACCACTCGCCGATCACCCGCGAGCTCTCGCGGAACATCCGAGGAGAACCTGTCTCCTGAGACGGCCCGGCTTTCCTCTCGCTGTCAACGGACGCGGCGGGACAGTTCCGGACTCCGCCACTGCCGGTCGCCGATGGCGACGTCTTCGTCCACGCCCCGGTCGACGCGAAGGATCCTGGCAGCAACCCGTCGAGCCGGGAGTCGTACGGGCGGTGAAGACGCTCCGCCTCGAGCACGAGGTGCCCATCCCTGGGGTCGTCCGCGACGAGCAGGGCCGGCCGATTTCCGGGGTTACGCCGAGGCCCAATTCCCGATATGCCGAGTCCCCGGATATCGCGGGCAGGTTCACGCTCTACGGCCAAGGGCCCGACCTCTATGCCTTCCTCGATGCGTCGCGTGTTGTTACGTGGGCCTCTATTCGCACGGGCAACGGGTCGTCGGTGGTTTTCGCTGGAATGATTATCGCGGACGTGACCGATCGGGCTTCGAGGCCGGGAAGGAACTCGTCGTCATGGAGCCATCGACCTGGATTGATGGTCACTCCGTCGTCGACGATACAGGCGAGCCGATTCGTCCGGATCGGGTCGTACTGTGCCAAGTCGACCGTATCCCCGGCGGTGAAGTTCAAGGGTGATCAGATCCCGAGGCTTGAGCAGCTCGAACCGGGCCGATTCCGTTTCGCGTATGACACGCCCGCCGAATATCACCTGGGCCTGCAGGCGCCAGGGTATCAGGAGGCCGAGGCCTTCACGCCGAAGATGACCCGGCGGTCGACGATCACCGGCTTCGACGTCAAGATGAAGAAGGGTCGCGAAGGCCCTAATCCTTCGTGTCCGACGCGCAGGCGATCCGGATTCGTCGCTCGCGACGGTCGGCCGGTGGCCGTCGGCTGGGTGGCGTTGCGGAGGGCCTCGAGCCTCACCGGCCTCTTGCGAGGCCGCACGGTGGTCGTGCCTCCGGTGGTGTCCGCGTCCCCTCGTCGCGAGGGCGAGGAGCGAAGCGGACAGGGGCGGGGAAAGTGCGAGGCCGAAGGGAGAAAACAGAGGAGGATTTTTGAATGCCTATAGGTGATAAGATTCGGAAGTCCACCCGTGTTTTTCCCGACGACGTGCGGCGAGATCAGGACGCTATCGGTGAAGGTTCGCCCGTTGGAAGGGGCGGATGTTGAACGTATTCGATGCCGATCCGGCCAACGAATTTGGCGAAATCACCGCCGAGAAACTTCCACCGAGAGTCTCGCCTGCTACAACGGTCTGGCTGCCTAAGCCGGCCATGTTGACGGTCAAGATGTATCGGTAGTGAAAGTTGAGCCGATGGGATGTATGGAGCGTAACCGTGTTCGTAGACGGGTCATATTTCGCTGCACTAATGGCAATCGAATGGTTGTGGAGCAATCCACCCCGTCCTAGCCCTCCAAGCGTTGTGATCCGATAGTTCTTCACGTTCTCGGCTTGTGCCTGGCCGAGTTGAGAACGAAAGGAGAGTACGAGAACCGTGGGCTGGGCATGGTAGCCGAACCGCTGCACCACGGGAGCTGGTGTCGGAGTTGGAGTTGGAGTTGGAGTTGGAGTTGGAGTCGGAGTCGGAGTGGGCGTCGGCGTCGGAGTGGGCGTCGGAGTGGGCGTCGGAGTGGGCGTCGGCGTCGGAGTGGGCGTCGGAGTGGGCGTCGGAGTGGGCGTCGGCGTCGGCGTCGGAGTGGGCGTCGGCGTCGGAGTGGGCGTCGGAGTGGGCGTCGGCGTCGGAGTGGGCGTCGGCGTCGGAGTGGGCGTCGGCGTCGGCGTCGGAGTGGGCGTCGGAGTGGGCGTCGGCGTCGGAGTGGGCGTCGGCGTCGGAGTGGGCGTCGGAGTCGGCGTCGGCGTCGGAGTCGGCGTGGGCGTCGGAGTCGGCGTCGGCGTCGGCGTCGGCGTCGGAGTCGGCGTGGGCGTCGGAGTCGGAGTCGGAGTCGGAGTCGGAGTCGGAGTCGGAGTCGGAGTCGGAGTCGGAGTCGGAGTCGGAGTGGGCGTCGGAGTCGGAGTCGGAGTCGGAGTCGGAGTCGGAGTGGGCGTCGGAGTCGGAGTCGGAGTGGGCGTCGGAGTCGGAGTCGGAGTGGGCGTCGGAGTCGGAGTCGGAGTCGGAGTCGGAGTCGGAGTCGGAGTGGGAGTCGGAGTGGGCGTCGGAGTCAAGCACACGTTGGAGAGGGCGTTGGTATCCATAGTGACCGCACCGGTTTCCGCCAAGATTCTGCCCGAGGCGATCGTGGCCCCGGTATCGAGGGTAATGCTGGTGCTCGCTAGGATACTCCCCTGGAAGGCGGTGCGTGTTCCGAGTGTCGCAGAGCTACCAACCTGCCAGAATAGGTTGCAAGCGTCGGCGCCATTGACCAGGAGAACGGACGAGTCCGTCGCTGTCGTCAGGCTGCTCCCGATCTGGAAAACGAAAACCGCGTCGGGGTTTCCTTGAGCGTCGAGCGTCAAAGGCCCCGTCAACTGAGCTGACGATGCGAAGTGATAGACGCCCGGCGTGAGGGTTTTTCCGCCGAGGTCTTGACCCGTCAATTCTTGATCGGCTGCCTCTCCCACGAGGACGTTGTACGCCGTGGTGAGATCATTCTCAGCCTGGGCCGCGACCGCATCCCCGGCATGGACCGTCCCCCCCGTAACGACCCCCGGGGGGAAGCCGGTAATCGCGTTACCCGGACTGACACCGATACTTCCGACGATGGCGGTCGCGCCGGTGTTGGTGACCGTCGTGCCGGCGAGAACCGTGAAATTTTCCGCCGTACCCAACGGGGGTATGGTGGCCATCAGGATTCGAACTTCACACTGCTCCAACGCCCTCGCCACCTGGCGAATTCGACCCCGGTTCCGACGGATTAGAGACATCCAAAGAGTCTCCTAAGATGGCAAATAAATGATTTGAAGTGTTGAAATTATTGTATGGAACGTTTTAAAAAATGTCAAATTAAAATAAATAAGCCGAGGGTCGCGTGGCGCACGAAAGGGCTTGCATGGCCGAGGTGTTTGTTGTTCGACTTGCGTCGAAGGCCCGTGGCTTTCCCTCCGTGTGATGCACAACCCGATGAGGCTCAAGGAGATGGATGAAGGATGTCACGGCGATTCGGGACGAACTCCAGACGCCGTTGGGGCAGATGATTCGGGAATCGGGGCGAGAGGTCTATTCCGACGACCTGCAGCGTGGGACCAAGCGCTCGGAGTTAGAGGCGACCGCCGGCGCCTCGGGTGACGAGGTCGCCCGGCTCATGATCGGGATACAGGGCCCGGGTCATGCCGAGGATCGCCTCGAGGGCGAACTCGGCGAGTGCCCGGCCTGCGACGGGGCCGCCCGCGAGGCGGAGCGGAGGCTGGGAGGGAGCAGAAATTGGAAAATGAAGCGAACAGTTGCGAAAACAATCAAATTTAAATTAAATAGGAGTGACGCAGTTGATGTTTTGGGCGGTTTAGACTGGACGTGAGTCGTTCGTAGTCGGCGGGATTGTCCACCCGTAAAGCCCCCGGAATCCCAACTGCGTAACGCTTATTGTGATTATTGTATATTGAATTGAGAAACAATTGATTGATCGACGAACGGGTCATTGGCGAGGCGTGGGATGAGAGGTCCGCCACCTCGGCAAGCCAGGGTCGGGTCCCGGACCAAAAGCGTATAGACGCGTCGCGTGAGCGTGGAAAACACGACCGGGTCGGGACAGGCCGAGGCGGATCGCGATCCCACGCAACGGGGTTTCCTCGTCGCGGCGTCACAGCCAGACGTCTCGTACCGGTAGGCCCGCGTCACCTCGGTTGTCCCCGGTCCTCATTCCGGAGTCACGGATCCGCGGCTTTACCGGGAAGATCGCCTCGCTGCTCAATCCGGCCGGCCGGCTCGCTCTTGAATAGAAACAACGAGGCCTCTGTCATTGCTGACGGGTTGTCCGGGGAGCTGTCATCGGGCGATTGACGTCGACGCAATCCATTCCGACGTGAGCTAATTCGATCGACACGGCCGCGATCGAGCGGCCGGGGAAGAGGGCGGCCCGAGATCATGGTCACCTTGGCGACGCATGCCTGGGTCTCATGAGTCGCGGTGAGGTGGGACTTCGTTCAGGAATGCGGCGATGCGAGCGAAGAGTTCGGGGCCTCCGACCTCGACGACGTCGCCGTGGCCGGCGCCTGTGACTTCGATCCGCGGGGCAGGGACCGGGAAGGCGTCGGCCAGTCGTCGGGCGTCGTCGGTGGGGACGAGCGTGTCGCTGGCCCCGTGGAGGATCAGGGTCGGGGCGGCGATGCGGGGGGCAAGATCGATCGGTCGAGGCCTGGAGAGCGAGACGCCGGCCAGGGAACGGGCCCGGAAGGCGATGAGCCGAGCGAGGAGGTGGGGCAGGGGGAGACGGAGCTTCGTCAGCCGACCGGAGACGATGACTTCAAGGTCGGTGAAAGGCGACTCGAGGACCAATGCGGCGACGCGAGGGTCCTCGGAGGCGGTTCGGGCGGCGATGGCGGCGCCCATCGATCGGCCCCAGACGGCGAAGGTCGGCGAGGGTCCGGTCCGGTCGGCGAGTGCGTCGATCCAGGCCCGGAGGTCGGCCGCTTCTCGGCCTCCGAACGAGGCTCGCGTCCCGCCGCTGAGTCCGTAGCCGCGCATGTCGAGGCGTGCGACGTTCCAGCCGGCCGCGGAGAGGAAGTCGATACGATCTCGGAAGGGGTTTTGGGATTCGGCGAAGCCGTGGACGAGGAGGGCCGTCCGGCCGTTGGGGATCTCGGCCGGGGTCCAGGTGCCGGCGAGTCGGGTCCCATCGGGGGCGGTCGCCTCGATCGGGATGCCGGCTTCGGGGTCGGGAGTGGCCGTGGCCACTCGTCTGCCTGGCAAGACGAGGGCCCAGGCGCCCCACTCGCTGACGGCCAGGGCGAGGCATGCGGCGAGTCCGACCATGAATCCGAGCAGGGCGACGAATCCTCGCGACCAGGTCGGGACAATCGAGGCGAAGACGGGTTGGACCGAGAGGCTCTCGCCGGTCGGAGGGATCAAGCCGAGCTCGCGGTCGAGGAACCCGACGGCGTCGATCCGTCCGGGGGTAGCCCAGGCGAGCTGCACGGCGCCCTTCTCCCATGTGCGTAGGAGTGGGATGCCGCGCGTTTTGAGGGAGGTCAAGACGTCGCGAGTTCCCTGTGAAGGGGGACGCTGACTGACGACGACGGTCGACGGTTTGGCCCAGTCGTAGAGCCACTCGGGGTTGGCGGTGCGTCCGCCGTGATGGGGGGCGAGGAAGACGTCGAGGGGGCGACTGGGGCGTCGGACCAAAGCTTCCAGGCCCCCTTGCTCCAGGTCGCCAGTGAGGAGGAGGTGCCTACCTCTCGACTCGACGTCGAGGACGACGCTGCGGGCGTTGTCGCTGGCTGAGGGGTCGAGTTGGGCGGGGGGATGCCAGACCGAGATGGTCGCGCCGGCGGGTTCCCAGCGGTCCCCTTCGGCGATCGGTCTGATGGGGATGCCTCGTGCGCGGACGTTCTCGAGCAGTCGCACGGCCCCCGGATTTGTGGGGCCGCCGAAGCCCGGGGCGACGCGGACGGCGGCGATGGAGAACCGGTCGAGCAGTTCGGGGAGGCCATTGTAGTGGTCGGAATCGGCATGGGAAAGGATGACGGCCTCGAGGTGGCGCACGCCCCGTGCCCAGAGGGCTGGGGCGATGATTCGTCGGCCGACGCTCGGGTCGCGCATTCGTCCGCAGTCGTAGAGCCAGGTGTGGCCCGCTCTATCCTGGATGATGACGGCCAGGCCGTGTCCGACGGCGAGGACGTCAGCCTCGAGACGTTCAGGGCGCCGGCCGAGTCGGTCGACAATCGGACCGAGGGCGAGCCAGGCGAGGAGGAGGCCCCAGGCCCAGCGCCTCGACGGGTGGCGCCGGACTCCGGCCGCCGCGGCGATGGCGAGGAGGAGGTACGCGATGAGTGTCCAGGTCCACGGCGGCCCGGGGACGAAGGTGTATCCCCACGATTGCTTCGCACCCCAGCGGACGATCGTCTCGGTCCAGCTCAGGCAGGTCGCGCCGACCCAGGCGAAGGGCATCCCGAGCGGCGGCCACAAGGCCGACAGCCCGAGCGACAGGCCCGCGGCCATCAGGGCGAGCGAGGTGAGCGGGATCAGCGGGAGGTTCAGCAGGATGCCGATCGGCGAGACAATGTGGAACCGCAGGGCCACGAGCGGGAGCGCGACGGCCCAGACGACCAGCGAAGTGACCAGCCCGGAGGTCACGAGCAGCGGCCATCGTCGCATCCTCGATAGCCACCACGGCTCGAGCTTGCGTTCGAGCTGGTCGAGCGCACTGCCCGGCGCGTTGTAGCGGAAGGCCAGCGTCAGGTAGGCGAACTGGAGGAGGTTCGAGGCCGGCTTCACGCCCCAGACGATCGCCCCGATGGCGAGGAACGAGAGTTGGCAGCCGACGTCGAAAAGATGTGCGGGGTTGAGCCAGAGTGTCATGAGTGCGGCGAGGGCCAGGGTGTTGGCGGGCCGGGTCCTGCGATCGAGCCAGCCTGCAGCACAAGTAGTGAAAGTCATTGCCGTCGAGCGAACCACCGAGGGCATCAGCCCGACGAGCAGGGCATAGAGCACGGTGGAGATGGCGACGGCCGCGAACGCCCCGCGACGGCCTAACCCCACGATCCGGAAGGCGAACCAGAACACTCCGGCGAGGACCTGGAGGTGCAGTCCGGAGATGGCGAGCAGGTGGGTCGTTCCCGTCCTCGCGAACGCGTCGTTGACCTCGACGTCGACCTCCTCACGCCTCCCAAGTAGGAGAGCGGCGGCGAGCGGGGCGACGCTC
The DNA here is from genome assembly GCF_054877945.1 of Singulisphaera rosea. Lineage (NCBI taxonomy): Bacteria > Pseudomonadati > Planctomycetota > Planctomycetia > Isosphaerales > Isosphaeraceae > Singulisphaera > Singulisphaera rosea. The sequence goes on from NZ_JBTYIP020000014.1 coordinate 175,097, forward strand.
GGGTCGAGGCCTTCGACGAGCTTGGCATGGCTCCAGGCCCTCGCCGCGCCGATCCATCGCGAGTGGAGTGCGCGCGGGCCGTCGGGGTCGTCCCAGACCCCTCCGGGGCTATCGACGGTGAGTCGGAGCCGGATCCCCTGCGCCCTCTGATACCCCCGATAGTCGAATTCGCCCGGGTTGAGCGGGCGGGCGATCGTCGCGAGGCTGCCGGCCGCCTCGATTGCCTGCCCCGCCTGGAGGTCGGGGCGTCCTCCCAGGATCACGACCTGCACGCATCCCGACGCCGATCGCCACCGTTCCCCGTCGCGGATCCCCGACACGTCGAGGACCGCGCGCGTCGTCACTGTCTCGCCGGGACGCGTCCCGGGCACCTCACGCAGGACTCCGCGGACCCACGCCGGCCTGGGCGTCTCGGAGACGCGCCAGGCCAGGTTGTCCGCCGCCAGGTCCGACCAGCGGTGGTGATGCCATCCTCCGCCCATCGCCACGAACGCGAGGAGCAGCCCCACGATCCCCACCCAGCTTCGACGCCAGCCCACGACCGCCACCGCCGTTCCCGTCAGCGCCACGACTCCCCACATCGCCGTGTCGAATCCGCCCCCATACCGATCCGCGACGATGCCCGCTCCGACCGCGATGGCGATCGGGATCAAAGGAGGCGTCTTGACCTCCGGACGTTTCGACGTTTCGGCGATCATCCTCAACCCGGCTCGGTCGACCTCTTCGTGGATCCGCAAGCGGCCCGTCCGCTCATGGTAGCACGTCGAGGACCGCTGACCAGTTCCGCTTGGGTCAAGTCGACTGGCCGACTTCGCACAAGGGAATAATCGGGCTGGTCGATTCGATCAGGTCTCCGAGGGTGACCTTTCGGAATGCGTCCTCGGTCGTCGCGTAAGCCTTGTCGAGCGCCGAGTGGAGCGGGCACAGTTCCGTGTGGGACGTCAGCCCGAGCGGACAGTGCCGGAGCCGCTCGATCGGGGCCACCGCGTTGACGACGTCGAGGATCGTCACCTCGGCGGCCGACCGGGCCAACTGATAGCCGCCGCCCGGTCCCGGACGGGATCGCACGAGCTTCGCCGCCGCGAGATCCTGCAAGACGCGGTTGAGGTACGATCGCGGCACCTTCGTCTTCTCGGCGATCACGTCCGCCGACGCCGGCTCGCCCCGGTAAGCGGCGAGACTGACGATGGCCCGCAGTGCGTACTCCGCCGTCCTGGAAAGCATACGTTTCCCGCGCCCTGCCTGGAACAAACCTGGACCTTGACGTGCAGATTCTCGAATCTATACACTGAGGTGCAGAATCCAGAGTAGCCGCCCACCTTGACGACGACAAGCCCAGCGGTCTCGAGATGCCTGCCGATTGATTTCGAGGACGAAGCGGATGAACGCAACGGTCGCAATGATCGCGAACTGGGCCCGATTCGGGTGCGGGGTTGTCGTCCTGGGGCTTTGCCTCGTCCAAGGACAAGGGGCGCCGGCCCAGGACCTTTTCGAACAGCCGCCCATCCGCTACAGCGAGGCGACGCCCGACAATCGGGTTTCGCGGTTGCAGGCCGCCATCAAGGGCGGGGGTCCTGGTCTACGATACGACCCGAAATTCGGATACCTGCCGGACCTCCTCAAGCGGCTCGAGATCGCCACGGACTCGCAGCTCCTTGTCTTCTCCAAGACGAGCCTGCAACGGGATCGCATCACGCCAAGGACTCCGCGAGCCCTCTACTTCAATGACGAGGTCTATGTCGGCTACTGCGACATGGGGAACGTCCTCGAGATCTCGGCCGCCGACTCGCAACTGGGCACGGTCTTCTACTCGCTCGACCAAACGCGCGAGGGACCTCCGGCGGTCACGCGGCAGACTCACGAATGTTTGCAGTGTCATGTGAAATCGCAGACCGAAGACGTGCCCGGCCATCTCGTCCGATCGCTGTTCGTGGACTCCGCGGGGCTGCCGATCTTCTCCGAAGGGAGCCATGCCGTCGATCACACCACCCCGCTCGAGAATCGCTGGGGAGGGTGGTACGTGACCGGGACCCACGGCAAGCAGTCTCACCTGGGCAACCTCGTCGTCCGCGACCAAGGGGCCCCGAAGCCCTGGCGGAACGACGACGGCCAAAACGTGACCGACCTCGCCGGCCGCATCCCGACGCGTCGTTACCTGACCACCCACAGCGACATCGTGGCCCTCCTGGTCTTCGAGCATCAGACCCACGTCCAGAACCTCCTGACGAAAGCGGCCTTCACGGCTCGCCAGGCCCTGCACTACGAGGCCGAGCTCAACAAGGCCCTCGGCGAGCCCGAGGGCCATCGCCTCGAGAGTACGACGCGACGCATCGAAGGGGCCGGCGACAAGCTCCTGCGCGGGCTCCTCTTCGTCGACGAGGCTCCGATCCAATCGCCGATCGTCGGCACGTCCGGCTACGCCGAGTCGTTCTCCCGACGCGGCCCTCGCGACGCCCGGGGGCGATCGCTGTGCGAGTTCGACTTGAAGACACGCCTATTCAAGTACCCGTGCAGCTATTTGATCGACTCGCCCCAATTCGACGCCCTCCCCCCGAGGATGAAACGCTACGTCGTGGAGCGGCTGCGCGTCGTGCTGGACGGCAAGGGCGGTAAGGAATACGCGAAGCTTTCCGAGGGGGATCGCGAGGCGATCTCGGAGATCCTCGCGGAAACGAAGCCGGATCTCTGGAGGGGCGAGATGGACTGAACGGCGACGACATACCTTTGCAGGCTTCCACCGAGCTCTATCCGAAGAGACTTCCTCACGGCCTTTCCGGCACCGTCGAGGTTTGGACGTGCGTTGGATCATTTGATCATTTTGCGGCGTGGCGTGCTGCGAGGTAACTGCCGGGACGGGGCGCCAGGGGCTCACCCTCGCGAAAGATCGCCAGACCCTTCTCGCCGACACATCCCAGAACTCCTGGTGGCAATGCCAGATACGGGATGATCTGGGGCGTGCCTGATGGCCGCTTCGTACAAGGAGACTCGTCGCAACTCGGCCACGTCATTATGGTCATGGCCACCTTGCCGGCACCCGAAGAACCAACCCGAGTCCGATCCAGCCGGAACGTTTCGTTCCATCACCAGATCTTCCTTGTGCGCAAGCCTATTACATATGATGGCCGATTCTCGCATCGACGGAAAAGACAAGTCATCGGGGACAAGAATGCTCTCTACGACATCTTTTTGGATCCGAAGGTGTGCCAGTGTGCAACTGACAGATTCCGCCCATGCGATCGGAAAGTGTCGCATGTCCGGTTCCCAGACCGAGAGTTCGTCGCCATCGTTCCTCACCTCGGTGAGGGCCCACCCGATCTGGCAGATTTGCCCCGTGACGTATCGGGCCCCTTCGGCGACGGATTCCTCAAGCCAGCCCAAAAACCACCTGACGTCGGATTCGATCGTAACGACGGCGGGATCGTAGTTGATGCGAAATTCGGGATGTCCGAATCGAGCGCAAGTCGAGGTTCGCAAGACCTTCATGCCAGGAGATCCTCCCACTGTCCAACCCACCTTGAGTTACGATAGGCCAGGCTGAACGATACGGGGGTGTTGATCACAGTGGCTGACACCCAAACGGAGCCCGCAGTGATATCAGGAACCCTCTGGGAGTATTCGTGTTATCGTGGGCTCGGCGGTCCTGGAGGATACCATTCGGGATGTTGTGCCGCATATTTCCGGTAAGCTGCGATCGCACGTTTCATAGGAGGGCTCTTTAACCGGGTGACTCGATGGCTATAGTAGTAAGCCTCTCGGCCTTCATCGTAGTTGGTGGTGTCGACGACATGCGGATGGATTTGCCACCAGGAGTATGAGGACACGAAGTGCCTGCGCATATACTCCTCCGCTTTCTCCAGGGACGAGGAAACGTGGAACTGGATCGAGTCGATCCGATAATAGTCCGGAAGTCCCATGATCTCGTAGTGCATCACGACCCACGCGGTCCGCATTCGTTGGCTCATGCCCACCACTCTTTGGGTAATTCGCGTGCCGTCCTGACGGTAGGGAGCGTCTTAACCGGTCGCCGAAGCATTTGCAGTCTCGCGAGACGCGGACCGACGATGACCGTCATGAGGAATCGTTTGCCGAAACCGAGCTGCTCTTGACCCGACGAAGGCCGATCCGACGGAGACACTCGCCGTTAACACCCTGCCTGTCCCGCCATCCTATCGGAGTCGGCTTTCGATGTCATCTTCGGATCCGACACTCGCTCCTTTCACCTGGAGATGCACCGACCAAACAGAGAAGCGTCAAGACCGATTCGCCCTCGCAGGGATTTGCCCATGTGCCTTGGTGCCCTTGTGGTGACGTGCTTTCCCCACGAGAACTCGGCGGTCATGGTCGAAAGGTTGTGAGTGGTTCAATCGCCCTGGGCGTGCGCGTAGAAATCTTCGGAGGCCAGGATCGTCTTCGTGAACGAGTCGATCGTGGCTCGATGCGACCGGAGTCCACCGACCCAGGCCAGGGTTTCTGGTGCCGTCGGCCCGCGGCCGAGGGCTTGACGGTAGACGCGATCAACGAGGTGGGCTTCGACCTTGGGGGAGTTGAAGAATCTCAGGGCGAACGCTGTGCGGGCTCGGGCGGAGTTGCCCATGTGCAGCCTGGCGAGGGCTTCGAGTCGCGTCGGGACCCGACCCAGGACGGCGAGGTAGAGGCCGTTGAGGAAGGCTCGCTTCGTCGGGTGAGAGAGCCGGAAGTCGCGCGAACCGAGGAGTTGCGCCGCGAGCTGGATTTGGCTAACCCCTTGGTTGAGTTGCTGGGTGCTCTGGTTGAGCTCCTGAGGGGTCGGGGTTCGTCCGAGATAGGTTCCGTAGGCCTGGTTGACCTCCACGGCCCGATGTTCGGGTGAGGCCCAGAGTTGGTCGACGAGGGCATTGCGGGAGACGCCTGACGCGAGCTCGCCGGCGAGGGCCTTCGCCGTCGCATCGGAGGCGGGTTTGTTGAAGAGGTATTCGTACAACGATCGGGCGTATGCGATGGGGCCCGGGAGGGCTTGCACCACGATCCTGAGGGTCGTGGAATCGCGACGCGTCGGGTCGAACGGGTCCGAGGCGAAGATCGTGAGGACATACGTCCGGCCGGCCTGGTCGAAGGTCGGCGTCCAGGTGATGAGGCCGGATGCGCGATCGATCGAGGCACCGGTCGGTGCCCCTGCGCCCAGGCGATAGGCGAGCGGAGCGACTCCCGCGAGGGCCGTCGTGGCGGCGGTCACGGAGAAGGGGGTGCCGGCTGCGATGATGAAGCTGTTCAGGGGCGAGATTAGAGCCGTCGCCTGGCCGAAATCCAACGCCGTGACCGGGGATCCTCCGGCCACCGTCACGGAATAGGATTCGCCCTGGGGAGTGGTGACCTTGCGGTCGCTCCCGTGAACGACACGCAGCGTGTAGTGCCCCCCAGGGAGGCCGTTGAAGGCGTAGTAGCCGCCGGCGATCGTCGTGGTGGCACGGTCGATGCCCGGCTCGTAGACCCCGTCGCCGTTCAGGTCGAGGTAGACCGTCTCTCCCGCATGGCCGGACTCGCCAGCGTCGCGGCGGCCGTTGCGATTCGCGTCGTCGTAGACCGCTCCGTTGAGCTGGCCGAGTTGGACGAAGGAGAAGTCGCGGCCCGACACGGTCTGCTCGCCGGGCGAGATGCCGACGGAGATCGATTGGGCCAGCGTCTCGGACAGGTTGGGCACCACGGCGATCCCCTCGGTCCCCCCCGCGCCGACCGTGAACCCGCCGCTGATGATGTCAGGCAAGCCGTCGTTATTGATGTCCGCCGCGACGAGCACATTCTCCGTTGTGTTGGCGCGGATGCCCGAGAACGGGGTGAATCCGCTTTGCGTCCCGGGGTTGTTGAAGAAAAAGTCGACGTATGACGTGGTCTCGCGATTCGCTTGGAGGGGTGAGAGGGCGATATCGGGGAGTATGTCGCCATTGAAGTCGGCGACGACGAGGCTTTGGATCTCGGTCTGCGGCGAATCGCTGCTCGAGCCGATCGTCAAGACCGGTCCGACCGACCAATTCAAGGCCCCTTGGTTGAGCAGGATCACGACCGAGAAGGGCGACTGGCTAGTGGCGACCGCCACGTCGGGTCGGCCGTCGCCGTTGAAGTCGCCCACCCCCAGAGCTCCTCCGAGGGTGTAGGAGGTCGAGGAGATCGAGGAGATCGGAGTGGTATGGAGGGTGAAGTTCCCTTGGCCGTCGCCGGTGGCGACGTACAGGTTGTTCGCGTCGCTGGTCACGAGGTCGGGGAACCCGTCGCCATTCACATCAACGCAGGCCAGGCCGTAGGCGTTCATCACCTGCTGCGGCGCGAAGTTGATAGGGATTGTGACAGTGGAGTTATTTGACGAGCCGCCCACGAGGACCTTGATCCCCATCGATGGGCTGAACGGGTCATCGTCGATATAGGTAAACGCCACGCTGTCCGCTCCGCTCGTCGACCCATTGAGGGGGCCCATGCGGACGGCGGAGAACGGATGACCGAAACTGATGCCGCCCCAAGGAGATTCGACGGTAAAGTTGACGGCTCCGCCGTTTTGCAGCCACTCGGCCTGACCGTAGGTGTCGATCGCGACGAGGTCCGGCGTCCCGTCGCCGTCGATGTCGGCCGCGACGAGCTCTGCACTGGGTTGCTGGAAACCTGTAAAGACGGCGTCGAGGCTCGGCACGAACGCGCCATTGTTGCCGTTGATGTAGAGGTCGATCGAATTCGAGTAGCCCATCGAGAAGCTGTTGTTCGCCGCGAAGTCGAGCAGGCCATCATTGTTGAAGTCGGCCACCGCCAAGCCGATCGGAGTCGAGGTGGATGGGTAGTAGGAGCTGTTTTGGCTGAAGTAGGGGATTGGGGTGACGGGAGACGTCTGCTGCCAGCCTGTTGGCGGGATGACCGCGATCGTGTACGTGCCGGGCAAGACGCTGGTAAAGTTGTAGGTCCCGTCGGAATTCGTGCCGGTAGTGATGGAGTTGCCGCCGTTGTCGTACGTGAGGCGGACAATCCATCCGGCCAGGTTGGTACTTGACGGTTGGAGTTCTCCGTTAGCCACGACATTGCCCACGATCGTCCCCGAGACCGTGGTATAGGGAAGGATGTAGAAGTTGAACCCGGCTTCCTGCTGGAAGGGGTCCAGGATGGGCTTGGTGAGGAGCGTGACGGCCCCGGTCGAGAAGTCGACGCCTTGCGCCAGCATCAAGATGACGCTGTAAGGGGTGGCGTTGGGCAAGACGTTGTAGAAGATGTACCGGCCGGAGTTGTTCGTGACGGCCATGGGTTCGCCCGTGTCATACAGGCCGTTGCCGTTGGCATCCAGGCCGACCGTGATCCCGCCGACGGTGGGCTCTCCCGCGTCGGGCTGTTGGTTGAGGTTGAGGTCCTCGTAGACGGTGCCGCTGACGGACGCCAATTCGGTGAGTGAGAAGTCGCACACCAACGCTTGGCCCACGTAGTCGTAAGTCGAGAGGGCATTCTCCGTGGCGAAGCCCTGCGGGACGACGACTCCTACCTGGCCCGTGCCGTTCGGCACCTGGGACGGTGTGAAGGCATAGAACCCGGACGGGCCGGTCGTCGTAGCCGGGTCGGTGTCGGGGTCGTACTGTCCATTGTTGTTGGTGTCGAGATAGACCGTGGTGCCCGAGATCCCCTGGCTATTTTGCGGGTTGCTGACCGTGCCGGTGATGGGGAAGACCGGCGTGGCCGTCGCGGTCGAGAGCGGGGTGAGGACCGGGACGTTGAAGGTGTCGTCGATCCGGGCGTAGATCTGATAGGGCAGGGGGTAGAGGTCGCTCATGTCCCACGTCGCGGTGATCCCTTGCCCGGTCCCGGTGAAGGAGATGATCGACTGGCCCCCGATCGGGGCGCCGGAGCCACCGAGGATCTGCGGGACTGCGAAGAGGGAGATCGTGGTCGCGTTGGCGAAGGCCGAGTCGACCGAAGCGTCGAGCGTGATCAGGACCTGGTTCGGCTGGCTCGGATCGGGGATGGATAGGCCCGTGATGGCGATCGTGGGCTGATAATAGTGATACGTCGCGGTGAACACGGGCAGGGTGGTGTAATTGTTGTTGCTCGTGAGTGTGAGCGTGTAGGTCGAGGTGCCACCTTCGCCGGGCAGGGCCACGGTCTCATCGGTGGTCGAGCCGACGAGTTGGAGGACGGACGACGTCGGCGTGGCCAGGGCAGCGGCCGTGCTGACGAAGGTGGTGTTGCCGTTCCCATTAGGGATACCGTACCCGGGCGCGACAACCTCGCCATTAGGATAGGTGATTTGCAACGAGGCCGTCGGATCGACGACCCCCCAATCGAGTCCGGCTACGGCGATCGTCGCCCCGCCGGGGATCGTGAATTGGTATGCGTACGTGTAGACCTGGGGTGCGGGTGAGTTCGCCTGATGATTCAGCGAGTTGACGGCCGATGTGCCGATGACCTTGAAGGAATGGGAATCGTCGGAGAAATTATATTCGATGCCGATGTCGAATTTGTGGATGATGTCCAGCTCGACCCAGGCTGCCACGAAACCGCCGGGCTCGCCGGTGTTATCGAAGTTGGCGCTGTCGTAGACGAACAGGAAGTCGAGCTGTCCGAGCGTCTTGCCGCCGATGAACGGGATCCCCTTCGGGACGTTGACGTCGGCTTTCGCGCTGATGCTGAACGCGAGATTGTCGTGGCCGAGGTCCCGGAACGTGAAGGTCGTCGAGAACGAGAACACGTCGTCGTACATCGAGAACTGGGCGGACACCTGGTAGACCTTGGTCGACCAGTCGAGGGAGATCGTGGCGGTCCCATCGCCGTAGATCCCGTTGGGCATGGGGGGAGGCTGGGGCGTACCGACGATCGGGCAGGCGGCCGCGGTGGGGGCCGTCCATGTGGACCCGACCGCGATGTTTGCTTCGAGCGTCAGTCCGTCCCGGTCTACGGTGAAGCTCCCGGTCGCGCTGAAGATCGTGGCGGTCGTCCCGCCCATCGTCACCGACCCACCGAAGACGACGCCGAGCGCCCCCGAGACGATGAGGTTCGCCGGCTCGTCGATATTCTGCACCGTCGCCGCGATCCAGTTGACGAACAGGCCGGTGTCGCCGACCTCGATCCCTTCGCCATCTCCGGCCGAGTAGCTCAGGGAGAGCTCGTCGAGTTTGCTGCCGACGAACGAGATGCAGCCGCCGACCTCCCACCCTTCCGGGAACATGACGGTCACGCCGACGCTGAACGACCCGCCAGTCGCGTAGCTGACCACGAGGTTCTCGATCGTGAAGGCGCCGAGGGGGATGTCGGCGACCGAGATCGTGAAGCTGCCGATCTCCCACTGCCCGCCGATGATACTGAGGCCATCCTGACCGTTGCTGCCCAACGTCACCGAGGCGTCGAACAACTCGGGGATCGTGATCCCGCCCGTGACCGTATACTCCGCCGGCGTGTTCGCCGTCGCTGCGGCGTAAGTGACCGTCAGGGTTTGGAAGTCCAATTCGAGATCGAACAGGGAGAGCTTCCCATTCAGGGTCAGGTCGACCGACTGGACCTTCGAATTCGCGATGACCAGCCCGGGAGAAACGAGAGTGGCCGTGATCGGCGAGCCCCCGCCGACGGCGACCGAGACGGACCCGCTGAGCGCGAATGTTTGGTCCGACCGGTTGTATTGGAAGTCCAGGTTCGTGACGGTGATGGCGAGGGAGGAGACCGTGATCTGACTATTGATCGTGATGTCGATGCTCTCGAGCTGCCCCCCTTTGATGACAAGCCCGGGGACCTTCTTGCCGTTGACGGTCGAGCCGAACGTCCCGGAGATCGAACTCGTCGTGTCCGCTTGAAAATCGAAGCCGACCGTCCCGCTCACGATCTCGAATTGATCCTTGGCCTGGTTGAACGAGATGGCGACGCCGTCGGCCTTGAGCGATGTCCCGTCGGCGCTGATGTCGCCCGAGATCGTGATGTTCAGATCCTGGAGCGAGCCATCCTTGATAACCAGCCCGTTCTTCTTGGCAAACCCCCCCGAGAGCGTGAGCCCCGTCCCTAGCGTACCCGCCGAGATCGTGACGGAGCCGCCGTCGATGGCGAAGAGGTCCCGGGCCTTGTCGTAGTCGAGGTCCAGGTCGTGGGTTTTCAGCGTTGCCCCGTCCACGTCGATGTCGTCATTGATGGTGATCTTGAGATCCTGGAGTGAGCCGTCTTTGATGACGAGCCCGTTCTTCGTGGCGAACTCTCCCGAGAGCGAGATCCCGGTCCCGCCGGTCTTGGCCGTCATCGTGACGGGGCCGCCGTCGATCGCGAATTGGTCCTGGGTTTCGTCGTAGACGAGGTCCAGGTCGTCGGCCTTCAGCGAGGCCCCATCCAGGTCGATGTCCGTCGCGACGACCACGTCGAAGTTCGTCAGGGCCCCGTCCGAGATGACGAGGCCGCCGGTCCCGAAGTTCCCGCCGAAGGAGACGTGGCCCGGCAGGGACGACGCCCCCGCGGAGATGGCCACGGCGCCCGAGAAGCTGAAGACGTCGCCGGTGGTCGCGAAGGAGACGGAGAGGTCGGTCGGCGAGACCGTGAGTCCGGCGACCTGGAACGGTTTCGCGATCGACGCCGAGACGCCGGTGAGGCTGACCCCGGACTTGGCGATCTCCATGTAATTGCCGTCGTCGACCGCGATCTCGAGCCCCGCGAAATTCGGGACCGAGACCGAGCCCTGGAGCTGGATGATCGAGTCGTCCGTACCGGCTCCGTCGGGGTCGTCCAGGCCGATCGAGGTCAACGCGAAGCTGACGCCGGCCACCGAGACGGACTTGCCGACATTGAGCCCGATCTGGCTCGTCGAGAGGGCCGAGACGTTGAGGCTCGTCGAGCCGGTCCAGAGCGGGATATCGGCCCCCGAGACGACCGCGCCGATGGTCCCGCTCACGTTGAAGGTCGGGTCGCTCGACGACTCGTCGAACGAGACGGTGTTGTCCGTGCCGTTCCCGACGATCTGGATCAGCGGGACGAACGTCTCGCCGGCCGTCGGCGCGAATCCCACCTGGACCGTCCCGAGCGTGGAGAACTGCATGCCGCTCTGCTGGAAGCTGTCCGCCTGGAGTTGCAGGACGCCCAGGATCTCGCTCACCGTGAGCAGGCGGCGATCTTCGAGCCCCTCCACGCCGTTCGGCACGAATCGGCGGCCCTTCTGGATCCGAGCCCAATCGCGAGGGCCGATCTCCGGGCGACGATGGCGACGGAACGGCCGACGGGGGAGACGCGAGACGGCGGTCGTCATGGGTGTTGGCTCGGCGAATCGGGGCAGGCTCGATGATCCCCGCGGGTCGGCCTTATGGCGGGCGGGGTAGCTTGAGGCGCACGACGAGAGATAATCAGGCCGAATCGCTCGGACCTGACAGCGCCTCGCGAAAATCTTTTCGGATGATGGATCGAGGGAGCCGAGCGCCCACCCGGGGAGTGCGCGAACGATCAGGGCTGTGGGATCTCGGTGCTCCTGCCCGCACGCCAGAGGCGGGCGGTGCCGTCGAGGCTGCCGGAGGCGAGGCTTCGGCCGTCTTGGGCGAAGGCGACGGAGAGGACGTTGTCGGTGTGGCCTTTCAGCGAAGATTTGAGCTGGCGGGCGGCGACGTCCCAGAGCCGGATCGCGCCGTCCCGGCCCCCCGAGGCGAGGGTCCGGCCGTCGCTGGTGAAGCTGAGGGACGTGATCTCATTGGCGTGCGCGGGCTGTCGGGTGAGGCACCTGCCGGTGTCGAACTCGTAGAAGCTCAAGGTCCCGTCGGCCTCGCCAGCGGCCAGGGTCGTCCCGTCGGGGGAGAAGGCCAGGGTCTGGGTCCTCGAGCGGTCGGAGACGATCGACCTCAGGAGGGTTGCCGAGGCCAGATCCCAGACCAGGATCGCCTCGCCCTTGGTGGCCGAGACGAGTTGTCGACCGTCGCGCGAGAAGGCGATGGCCGTCGTCATGGAATCGCCGCCGCCGCTGGCGACGCGCCTGGTCCAACTCGCGAAGTCCCAGAAGAGGATCCGGTTGCCCCGGAGGCCGGCGGCGAGCGTCGAGCCGTCGGGCGAGACGGCCAGCGACTCGACGGAGTTTTCTTCCCCGAGGGGGATCTCGCGGAGGAGCGCCAGCGTCCGGGCATCCCAGAGCCGGACCCCGCATTTCCAACCGGCCGTGACGAGGATCTTGCCTTCGGGCGTGTAAACCATCGCGCGGATATGGCTCGGATGCTGGGGCGGGGTGTCGACCGATAATCCCGCGTGCCCTTCGAGACGTTTCCCCGTCGCCACCGATCGGAGGATGATCCGGCCGTCGCGTCCGGCCGTGGCCAGGGTCGAGCCGTCGGGAGCGTAGGCGACCGCGTTGACGCCGCCGGAGTGGCCGGAGAAGCGGGCGCCGGACTCTCGGGCGTCGAGGTCCCAGAGCTTGACCGTCGCGTCGTTGCTGCTCGAGATCAAGGCCCGGCCGTCGGGCGAGAACGCGACGGCATTGACCGGGCCGCCATGCCCCTTGAGGGTCGACTCGAGGCGGCCGGCGGCCACGTCCCAAAGCGCCACGATGTTATCATATCCTCCGGACGCCAGGGTCCGGCCGTCGGGCGAGAAGGCCAGCGCCCAGACCGGGCGTGTATGCTCGACGAGCGTGTGGAGGGCCACACGGCGTTCGAGGTCCCAGAGGACGACGGCATGGTCCTCGAGTCCGATGGCCAGGATCCGGCCGTCGGGTGAGAAGGCCAGCGCCCGTGCGGGCTTCCAGTCGGATCGGGGGCCGGTCCGGAACTTGACTTCGAACTCCTCCGGGTAGGGGCCCGAGATCGTCCGGACGAGGATCGAACCGTCGAGCCCGGCGCTGGCCAGCAAGCGCCCGTCGGCGGAGATCGCGTGGGCACTGGTATGATCCAGGTCGTCGATGCGGCCGGCCGCCAGGGGTGACCCTCGCGTCGGCGGCTCGGCCGTCCTGGTGTCGAGGTTCCAGGTCTGGCTGACGTTCGGTTCTCGGGCCACGACCATCGAACGGGGGCCGGTGAAGCCAAGGGCGATGACGGGGCCGGGCCCGCGGGAAAGGAGGGTCGGCTTGCTTCCCGCCGCGCGGTCCTGGATCAAGAGGTGACCGTTCGCGGTCCCCGCAACGACGGAACGGCCGTCGGGCGTGAACGCGAGCGTCCGGACTCGAGCCGGGGCCGGGAACGTGGCCTCGACCGTGCGAGTCGCACGGTCCCACAGGATCACGAGCTGGTCGCGCCCGGCCGAGGCAATCGTCCGGCCGTCGGGCGAGACGGCGATGGCGAAGACGTCGTTGCGGTGTCCGGTGAATTCGGAGGATGGCAGGTGGGCGAGCCGCCACCAGTAATACCACTCGAAGCTGCGGAGGTCGCCGGGGCCCGAGTCGCCTGCATAGGGCGCGAGCAAGTCGCGCATCCGCCTCGTGTCGGCATCCTCCCAGGCGAGCTGTGCGAGGTTCATCCGGGCGAAGTAGATCGTCCGGTGCTCCTGCTCGGCGGCGGCAAAGACTCTGGCGACCGCAGTCGCGGTGACGCCGGCCACGACGAATACGAGAAGGAGGATCACGGCCCCGAGCCCGGCGATCCACGGCTGGCGTCGACACCCTCGCACGAGCCGCCCGGCCGGCCCGACCGGGCGGGCCAGGATCGGCCGATCCTCGAGGAATCGCCGGAGGTCTTCGGCCAGGTCCGTCGCCGACGCATAGCGACGGGCCGGGGGCTTCTCCAGGCACTTCAGGGCGATCGTCTCAAGGTCTCTTGGGACCCCCGGGGCCAGCCGAGACGGGGCGACCGGCTCCACGGTCTGGACCTGCTGGAGCGTCTCCAGGGCGGTCGCCGCGCGGAACGGCGGGCGGCCCGTCAGCAACTCGTAGAGGATCGCCCCCAGGGCGTAGACGTCGACCGCCGTGCCGGCCGAGTGGCCATGCCCCTTGGCCTGCTCGGGGGCCATGTAGCTCGGCGAGCCCATGACGGCGCCGGGCTGCGTCAGCCCGGAGTCGAGCTCCAGGCTCTTGGCCAGGCCGAAGTCGCCGATCTTGGGCTCATCGCTCGCCATCAGGACGTTGCCGGGCTTGAGGTCGCGATGCACGACCCCGAGCCGGTGGATCTCGGCGACCCCTCGGGCCATCGCCTCGAGGAACCTCGCCGCTTCGAGCGGCGGGCGGGGGGTGCCGTCGAGTCGGGCGGCCAGGCTCCCTCCTTCGACATATTCCATTTCGATGAAGGGATGCCCGTCGTGTTCGCCGATGGCGTGGATCCGCACCACGTTCGGGTGCTGGAGCCTGGCCACGGTCTCGGCCTCGGACCGGAAGCGGGCGAGCTCGTCGGGAGAGGACTGGGCTCCTTGGAGGAGCATCTTCAAGGCCACGATCCGCTTGAGGTGGGCGGCCCGGGCCCGATAGACGACGCCCATCCCGCCTTGGCCCAGCACCTCGAGGATCTCGTAGCCGGGGATCACCGGGGGGCGCGGGAGCGTGCCACGGCGAGCCCGAGGCTGGCCGGTCGCCCAGGTCGACTCGGGCCTGGAACTGGACGGCAGGACGGCGGGAGGCCGCCGGGCCAGCCGATCCACGAAGTCGGCGTCGACGGATCCCGGATCGGGCACGATCCCGAAGGCATCCGTGTCGGACTCCTGGGTCAGCCGCTCGAGCTTCTGCTGGCACTCCGGACAGGTGGCGACATGAGCCTCGACGCCTCCGGCCTCGGACCTGCCGAGGTCGTCGTCGAGCATCCGCAACAGGACTACGTCGAGAGGGCAGGGGATGGGAGGCATCGCCTACGGGCCTTCTTGGAGGTTCCGAACTTCCTCGCGGAGCATCTTCCGGACCTTGCTCTTGGCCTTGAAGACCGCGGCGACCTCCATGCCCGTGCGTGCGGACGCCTCGGCGCCGGAGAGTCCCTCCACGGCTGTCAGGTGGAACGCCTCCCAGGTTCGAGGCTCGACCCGTCGGCGAACCTTCGCGGTCGCCTCCTCGAGCAACTCCTGGTCGAAGGCTTCGGCCAGGCGGGCCTGCAAGTCCTCGCGAGCCTCGACGGCATTGAGCCGGTCGAGGACGGCCGTGTCGCCGGATCCCCCCGCCCCCGGTCGCTGACGCGATTCGAGCAAGTCGCACCATGTGTAGTGCGCCAGCATCTTGACATAAGCGCGAAAGCTACGGGATGGGTCATATTCGAACGACCGCATCCGGCTCGCCAGACGTGTCAGGACGTCCTGGGCGATGTCCTGGGCGTCGGCCTCCTGGAGTCCCCAGCGTCGGCACCAGCGCAGGATCAAAGGGGCGTACCGACGGACGAACTCGGCCCAGTCGGACGCCTCGGCGACGTCGCGCCGGAGCCGCCCGAGCAGGCTGGCGCTGGTGTGTGTCGGCGATACGTCGTCCAACGTCCTCACTCCCCCGCGCAGCCCCGCCTCGTCGGTTGCGTGAGGGGGGACTTTGAATTGTGACGAATGTAGGCAAACCTGGCAAATTATTTCATACGGTAATCATCGGTTTGGCCGAGATACGTTCCGGATTGGTCGGCACACGCGGATTCGATGGCGTGATCTGTCCGATTACGCATCGGCCCGGCTCGACGAAACGGGTGACACCGCGGCGCGTGGGGTGGAATTCGAGAGTTGCCACGCCGAGATCGGACGAGGCAGGGCCCAGGAGCTTTGGATCGCTCGGGCCCTGGGACATCGATCGCGGGAGTCCATCGAGGCCTTCTCATCCCGGTCCTACGAACCGGGGCCGGGAACGGTCCAGTCGACGAAGCCGAATTCGCTTTCGACCAAATGTCAGAGCCCGAGCGCCGCGCGGCCGGCGAACTTGGCGGCGGGGCCGAGGTCGTCTTCGATGCGGAGGAGGCGGTTGTACTTGGCGAGTCGTTCGGAGCGGGAGACTGAGCCGATCTTGATCTGGCCGGCGCCCGTGGCGACGGCGAGGTCGGCGATGGTGGTGTCTTCGGTCTCGCCTGAGCGGGCGGAGATGATGGTGCGGTAGCCGTGGCGTCGGGCGAGGTGGAGGGCGTCGAAGGTCTCGGAGAGGGTGCCGACCTGGTTGACCTTGATCAGGATCGCGTTCGCGGCGCGGCGTTCGATCCCTTGGCGGAGTCGGTCGGTCTGGGTGGCGAAGAGGTCGTCGCCGATCAGTTGGGTCGAGCCGCCGAGCGCTCGAGTGAGCGCCTCCCAGCCGTCCCAGTCGTCTTCGGCGAGGCCGTCTTCGATCGAGACGATCGGGTAGAGCTTCGACCAGTGGGCGAGCATCGCGGTCATGCCGGCGGAGTCGAGGACGTCGTCGCCGACGGCCGTGAGGCAATAGCTCTGGGTGTCGGGGTCGTAGAGGTGGGTCGAGGCGACGTCGAGGGCGAGGGCGACGTCTCGCCCCGGCTCGAGTCCGCAGGCGATCACCGCCTCGAGGATGATGTCGATGGCCTGGGCGTTCGTCGCGAGCTTCGGGCCGTATCCCCCCTCGTCGCCGACGAGGTCGGCCTCGGACCCCTTGCTCCGGAGCACTCCGCCGACGGCCCGGTAGATCGCCGTCGTCGTCTCGAGCGCGGCTCGATAGGTCGGGGCACCCACAGGGATGATCAGGAAGTCCTGGAAGTCGAGGTTCGCGCCGGCGTGCAGGCCGCCGGAGATCATGTTGACCATCGGCATCGGGAGGACCGGGTCGGCGGGCTCGCCGGGGCCGAGGCGATTCTTCCAGAGTCGATTCAGGTAGAGATAGAGCTCCTCGCCGCGGGCCCGGGCCGCGGCGTGGGCGACCGCGAGCGAGACGCCGAGGATCGCATTCGCCCCCAGCCGGCTCTTGTTCGGCGTCCCGTCGAGCGCGTTGAGGGCCGCGTCCATGGCCTCCTGGTCTTCGAGGTCCTTGCCCAGGATCGCCGGGGCGATCACCTCCGACACGTTCGCGACGGCGCGTCGGACGCCCAGGCCGCCGTACCAGGGGCTCTCCTTATCCCGGAGCTCGAGCGCCTCGTGCCGACCCGTGCTGGCCCCCGACGGCACGATCGCCCGCCCGACCTCGCCGTTCGACGCGGAGACCTCGACCTCGACCGTCGGCCGGCCCCGGGAGTCGAGCACCTCGCGTGCCCTTATCTTCATCAACGTCAACACGAGCCGGCCCCTTCCTGATTCGAGAGTCTCAACGGTGCCGAGGCGAGGGTTCCCCCTCGCACCCGAGCGGCCGGGCGGAATGCAAAGAGTGCCCATTCTCTGGAGCGAAAACGAAGAATCAAAGCATCTCTCGTGCCAACAATCGGATGAGCCCTTCCCAGGTCTCCGGCGGTTCGAGGAGGGCCGCGCGTGCGAATCGCCGGACGGCGTTCTGCCGCGGTTCGTCGAGGTAGTCGACGAGGCTCGTGCCGTCGACGCGGGCCAGGGCACACGCGGCCGTGTGGGCGTTCGTGCGCCGGGCGAGATCCCCGTCGACGTCCCCATTCCCTGCACCGGCCCGCTCGAGATAGGCCTCGCGGAAGGCCTCGGTCAGCCGAAGGATCGGGGCCGAGTCGGGCGAGGCGCGAACCGCCTTGAGCAGGAGATGGCTGAAGAAGAAGCCCAGGTCGTAGGCAGGGTCGCCCGCATGCGCGGTCTCGAAGTCGACGAGCGTCAACCCGAGGGAATGCACGAGGATGTTCTTCGGGCTGAAGTCCGCGTGGACGAAGCACCGCCTCGGCGGCCGGGCGAGCGTCGCCAACAATTCGTCGATCCGAGGAGCTAAGTCGGGATGGACCCGCGCGATCGTCCGATAAAAGGGTTCGAGTCGGAGTTCGTCGAAGACCGTCGTGTCCGCGAGCATCCCCTCGAGGCCGGGATGTCCCACCGTCTCGGCGTGGATCGCTCCAAGGATCGTCCCCGCCTGCCTCGCGACGGCCTCATCGGCTTCCCCGGCGAGCAACCGTTCCTTCCAGACGACCGAGTCGTCCGGCGCACACGACATGGCGAAGAGATAGTTCTCCCGATCCTCAAACAGGACCCGAGGCACCGCCCCTACCGGCAGCAGATCGGCGAGTAACCCGAGTGCCTCCCGCTCCGTCCAGATCCGCTCGAGCCGGCTTACCCAATGCGCCTTCGTCCGCAAACGCTCTCGCGCCTGCTTGAGGACGATCGGCGCCTCCCCCTCGACATCCACCCGGATCACGACGTTCGAGACCCCCCACCCCAACGCCTGCGCCTCGGCCGCCCTGCCCAGAGGCAGCCGACCCGCATCCCGGAGATACTCGACCGCCGTCTCGGGAGTCACTTCGCGCATCGACGAACTCCTTCTTGAGTTATCATCCGGACAGAAATACCACAACGGAGTGTCGGGCGGGAGGAAAAGGGGAGGATTCACCACAAAGGGACAAAGGGCACAAATTTAAAAGAATTCAAAGTTTTAATATTAAAAATGATATAATTTTTATCATTTGTGCCTTTGTGGTGAATCCTCCCCCTCTCCCCCCATTCCAGGAGCCATCGACTGATGAGCCGATTCGCTGACGTGTTAGTCGTGGGAGGTGGTGCGATCGGCGGTGCCGTCGCGTGGTCGTTGGCCCGGCGGGGGGTGTCGGTGACGGTCGTCGAGGCGGGGCGGATCGGCCGCGGGGCGAGTTGGGCGGCGGCGGGGGTGTTGGCGCCGGAGTGGAACAATTCCGATCCTCCGTCGTTGACCGCCCTGGCGGCGGCCGGCCTGGAGCTCTGGCCCGAATGGATCGGCGAGGTCGAGGACCGGACGGGCTTGGGGCTGAGCTTCCGCAAGGACGGCCTGCTCAATCTCTGGGTCGACCCCGACGCGGCCCACCTCCCGCCGGAACTGGCCACCGAGCCGCTACCCGCCGGCGACGGCGAGCGCCTGACCGCGGCCGAGGTCCGCGAGCTGGAGCCGAGTCTCCTCGGCCCGATCCTGGGCGGGGTTTTCTCCCCTGGTGACGCCCAGGTCGACAACCCTCGCCTCGCCCCCGCGCTCTTGCAGGCCGCCGGGTCGTTGGGGGCCCGGGTGATGTCCGACACGCCCGTGGCCTCGCTGATCGGTTCGGGCGGGGTTTGCAGGGGCGTCAGGACGTCCTCGGGCGTCGAGATCCCGGCCGGAGCGGTTGTCATCGCGACCGGGGCGTGGTCCGGGCCGTTCGCGGCCGGCTCGGGAGTCCATCTCCCCGTCGAGCCCTGGCGCGGCCAGATGTTGGCCTTCGACGCCGTGGCTCGGCCCTTGCGCCACATGGTCTTCTGCGGCGAGCTCGTCCTCGTCCCCCGCCCGCACGGGCCGCTCGTCGTCGGCACGACCCTCGAGAACGTCGGTTTCGACTCGCGGGTGACCCTCTCGGGCCTGCACCACATCCTCGCCAGGGCCGAGCGCGTCGTCCCGGGCCTGGGCGACCTACCCCTCCTCCGCACCTGGGCCGGCCTCCGCCCCGGCACCCCCGACCACCTTCCCTACCTCGGCCCGATCCCCGGCTGGGACGGCCTCTTCGCCGCCACCGGCCACGGCCGCAAAGGGATCATCCTCGCCCCCGTCACCGGCGAGCTCATGGCCCGGACGATCCTCGAGGACGACGTCGACCCTCTGCTGATGCCTTGCCTGCCGGAGAGGGCCATTGGATGAGAGCGGCTCCTGGGCTGGCTCATCGCCTTTTGACTCGACGGGTCAACGATCGGCGGGTGACTCGGCCGAGCCCGTTGGGACCGGATCGCGTTCTGGGCCGTCGGAATCCGAGACTTTGAGGACCCGCCGGAGTGTGGTGGCGATCCACTCCATCTCCGGCTTGGAGAGGAGATCCCGGTCCGACACCAGTTCCTCGAACTCGGGGCCGACCCTGCTGCTGAGGATCGGCCCGATCGCCTGGGGGCCCTCCGAGGATGGCTTGGAGTGGGCGGCATAGTCGTACGGTCCGTCGGCGATCGGGGTCGAGTCCGCGATCGGACCCGGGCCCATGCGGCTCCCGACGACGAGGAAGGCCGACGGCGGGGCACCCTTGGGTTTACGCAAGAGACGGACGAGGGTGTCGGTGTCGAGATTCCCCACGAAGAAGACGACGTCCGACGTCCCGGCGGCCTCCGAGTAGATTGTCCGGATCAGGATCCGAGTCGACGTTGAGGAGTCGTTCGACGAGGAATCCTCGACCCTCGTGTCGACTCGGAGCGATGCGACCGCGGGTCGTTGCCACGTCTTGCGGGACCTCCCCATCAGGCCCTTAGACGTCAACGTGAGAGTCTCGGGAGTGGCGAGGAGGGTGTGCTGGAGGGCTGTGCTCTGCGCGGCCGCAAGGAGCGCGAGGAGACCCACCCCGGCGCGAAGACCCACGCCAGTCCACGTCATGAGCTCTTCACCCGGTGGTTTGCCCACGACGTGGTCGAGGATCGGTGGGAGGGCCAACACGGCGGCCCATGCGAGGAGGAACAGTCCCGCGAGCAAGGACAGGATGAATCTGGGGTGAGAGTATCCGGCGGGAGGGATCGTGATTCGAACGCCACGTCGCCCCACCGGCTCGAGGGTTAGCCGAGTCCCTCGTGGGGGTGAGGAGCGCTCGCGGATGTCGGTCGGGATTTCCGTATCCTCTCCTACGGCGAGCTTCCCCGGTCCGGGACTGTCGAAGTCCGGGTCGATGGTGAGGCCTTTCCAGTGGGACGAGATTTCCAGGGCGAGTGCCAGGAGACTCTCGCGCGGATAGTGCGCGGCCAAGGTCCTCTTTCGCCCGGACACGTCCTCGGCGACGAGGGCGTGATAGTCGCGAGACTCGCTCCCGTCCTGGCCTGGATCGATGAACCACGATCTGCGGATGACCGTGAGTTGGGCGACCTCCGCGCGAGGGATCGCTTTCGACCATGCGATCGGCCCGATTCGCCGTGCGATTCGGATCGCTTCAGCCTCGAGAATCAACCGCACGGGACCGCCCCACCACCGCGTCGCGCTGATGGCGAGGGCAACCCCGAGTATGAGGAACAGCAGAGCGATCGGAATGGAGCGCGACAGTTCCAGCCCGATTCCAGGGCCAGGAGCCATCGCCCGTCGATGGGCGATGATCCCTACGCCGATCATGAAGATCGCACTGATCGAGAGGAACCAGCCGTGCCCCCGGTTCCCCTGGCTCTCGGCCCGGTGGAGGGTGAAGATCCAACCCCGCGAAGTCTTCAGCGATTCGTACCCAAGGGTTTGGGTCTCCATCACAAATCCTCCGCGGAGGTCAGCCTTATCATCGACTTCTTTGACGACAGGGTGCGACACTGTGGAATTCGACGCCATCCGGAGTTTATTGTCTTTCGTTCAGGCCCGGTTGATTATGTGATGCGCCTCGGTTCATGTCGCGAAATCGGTGAAGAAACGGAGGCCGCGGGTGCCACGGGTTCCGTCTTCGGACCCCGTGAGGATCAGACCCGGCCGGCGACTTCGGGACTGAGCATAGGGCTCGTCGAAAGCCATTCTTACGGTCAGTGCTGGAATCCATTGCTACCGAGGATCGAGGCATCAGGTCGGGCCTCGTCCGCACGGGGTCCGAAGACGGAACCCGTGGCACTCAAAAAATGAACATGCTGGCATTCGAAGATCCGTCGCAGGGCCGATTTTGTGAGATCGGCCGGAACCTCTTTGATTTGTCTTGTCAGGGGTGACTTACCGCGGGGAGATCCGATGCGATTCGGATCCAGGCCTCTCGTTTCAGCTCTGGCGAAGTGATTTTGCTTATCAAGGTCAGGGCCGACTCGAGGTCTCCTCTGGATGCCCTCGATGCGGCAAGCGTGATCCAGGCGTTTTGCCGGGAGTCCTCGGTCTTGAGTTGATCGATCGTTCGCAAGGCGGCCGGCATGTTGCCCATCCTCGCCTGGATCTCTGCGACTAAACGTGTTCGGTTCAGGAAGGCATCCGTCGCGAATGCTTCATTCGCCGCAGGATTCGCGGGATTCTCGGCTTTCCGGAGGAGACTCTCAGCGAGTTCCAACGCCTGCTCGAGAGTTTTCTGACCGCTCGCCTGGTCTCCGGCCTTCTGTTGGGCTGAGGCCACATGGAGGAGGGAATAAGTGAAGATGTCGTCGGTATGTCCATTGACTGCGTTTTTCCAGAATTCGACGGTTTCCATCAATCCTTGGAGGTCGCCAGCTCTGGCCAAGATCCGGACGACTCTACTGAGGGGGACGGGCTTGCCGCCTGGAATCTGGATCGTGCCGACCGTCTGGAGTGCCAAACGAGCGGAGTCCCGAGCACCTGGGTTATCGCCGGACTCGAGTTGCATTTCCGCGATATCGAGAAAACAGCCGGCCTGATGGAATTTGGCCATGTCCGCCCGTCGGACCGAAAGCCGGCCCGCGGTGATGGCTTTCGTAGTGGCGATCGCGTCCTGGAATCGGGCCAAACGGGCTTGGGCCTTCGCGATTGCCTCGAGCTCGGCGACCCGGCCTGGTCTGTAGCCGGATTTGGGATCTCCACCGGTGTCGACGGCCGCTCTTGCCTCGGTCAAAACAGGACCGGCGACCTCGCGGTCTTCCGCCTTTAACGACTTAACAATGGAGATCAACGCATTTCGTTTGAACTCGGCTCCGTTCGGGCCGCGAGCTTCCTCGGAATGAAGAACATCCTGGAGTGCTTGGTCGACGCTTTGTTCCTGCGCCTCCAGTCCGAAGAGTTCGGAAAGATTCGAGGAGGTGTCGCGATCTTGATTAGTTTTGAGATATTGACGATATGCTTCGATCGACTCGCGGGATGCGTCCCGCCCCTCGGTCGCCACTTGCGTTGGGATGAAGTTAATCCAGAAAGTTTCCTGATCATCCTTTTCCATGGATTGGATCACGGGGATCGCTCTCTGGAAGGTCCTATGGGCGGCCTTGCCGTCGCCGATCGCGGCCTGAGCCTCTGCGATACGAATGAGTACGTGAGGAATGATCCATGTAATGTCGGGCGGCAGAGGTAGGACTGAGGCCGTTTCTGCGGCGAGTTGGAGCGTTTCCTTCGCACCGTCTCGGTCTCCCTGTCGAGATTGTGCCAGCCCGATTTTCCAGAGCGACTCGGCCTTCTCGGAAGGATTCGTGGTCGCTTTGGCGGCGATCAGGGCCTGGCGAATGGCTTCACGCCCGGGAGATAAGACCATGGGGGATGAGTCGTCCTTGGGGGTGGACTTCGATCGTTGCGCGAGGGTTGCCCTGGGGAGTTTCGGGACGGGCGGAGAGGTCGCCGAAGATTTGCTCGTTCGTTGGGCGATGAACGTTGCCGCGCCCGTAGAGGCTGCGGCGGTGACGAGGAGGGCCAGGGCGACAGTCATCTTCTTGGTCAGGGACATGGTCCTGATCACCCCCTTGGCCAGCGTGATGACGGGAATGGAAAGAGCCGCCCCTGCGGTCATGGTCTTGCCGGTCGAGAAGGCCAAGGCCATCTGCACCGTGGCACCGACGAGGGTCGACGGCAAAGCGGCGTCGGCCTGCGAGGAAAGCCCTGCGGTCAGGACGCCGGCGGGGAGGGACAGGCCTCGGCGCGTGAGGCGTGAGCGCAGGAGGTCGCGGGCCCGGGAGAGGCGGATCTTGACGGTTCCCAGGGGCCAGTGGAGTTGGGTGGCGGCTTCTTCGTAGGTCCGCCCTTCCAGGTAGCAGAGCACGACGGGGATGCGATACGTCTCGGGGAGCCGGCGGAGCTCCTCATGAAGCAGAGGGGCGAGGTCGGGATCGCAGTGACGGGTCACCGGTCCGGCTTCCTCGACGGCGTTCCGTAGCTCGCGGGACCGTCGACGAGTCGCGGTGACTTTGGCGCGGCGGGAGATCCGTCCGGCGACGCCGAAGAGCCAGCTTGCGATGGAATCACGACGCCGGATCGACTGGGCCTTTTTGACCAGGACGAGGAACGTGGCCTGGAAGGCATCCTGGGCGTCATGCGAGTCGTTGAGGATGGCACGGCAGACGCGGAGCACCATCGCCCCGTGTCGCTCGACGAGCCTTTCGAAGGCGAGGGCGTCGCGCTGGTCGACGAACCGCTCGAGGAGCTGGCCGTCGGTCAAATCCCCGGGCCTGCCCGCGCTGAAGAGGGTCTGCAAGTCCTTGTGCATCGCCCCCGAGGGTTCCTCGGCCATAGGTCCGACTCCATGGTGGAACGTTCGACTCCGCCTGCCTGGTAGTGACCGCAGGCCGGGCCGCTGTTTCAACCTTTTCGCCTGGTGCCCGCCAGATGATGCGTGATGATGAGAAAACAGGCAACTTACGGAATCGGATCGGTGAGAAACACGCCCTGCGGCCCTACCTCGAATATCCAAAGGAACTCGTGCCATCGAGGTGACGCGGTGATCGACTCTGGGGCCAAGGGTTGTATTTCTCTGTTACCCGACAGGAGGATTGATCAGGAAATCCCGACATCGGTTTGATCAGCCCTACGTATCGGCATACTGGAAAAACGTTCACCTTGAGTTGACCCCCACCGGGAGATCGCTCATGTCACGCCCCATATCCATTCCTGTTCGACGCGCCCTCATCCGACTCTGGGAACAAGGCCACCCTCCGCCCGGATCGCCGACTCCCTGGGCCTGCCCCATTCGACCGTCCGCCGCCTCATCCTCAGATTCCGACGCCGAGGGGCCGCCGGCCTGGAGACCGATTACCGACAGGTCCTTGGCATTGACGCCGCACCCGATGTGATCCAGGCCGCGTTGCGGCTCCGCCGCGAGCACCCGACACGGGGGCGGGATTGACCCGCACCCTACTCGAACAAGAGAGGCCCAACGCGGCCATCCCCACCGAGCGGACCCTCCCGCGATGGTTCGTTCGCGCCGACCTCGCACCGGCTGCTCCCGGGAGGCGGTCCCGAGTGCACGCCGACAGGGCCGCGGCCCCTCACGACACCCGGAAGATCGAATCAAATGAAGTAACGTAAACACGTAAAGGCCGTCATGTAAGTTGACTTAGGGTCTGTCCCCAAAGTCGTGTCCCGAAACCCGGTTCTTTCTGAAAACCGGGTTTCTGTGGAATTGACGACGACTTCCCGCGAGGGGCTGTCGGCGTCGAGCGGGTCAGAAACCCGGTTTTTGAAGAAAAAACCGGGTTTCGGGACAGATATTTACTTCGGCGGAAGTTTCGGGTCTGAAGTCCGAGGATTCGGCGAATTGGCTTTCCTCGCGGGCAGGTTCGATGCGACCCGGATCCATGCCTCCTGCTTGATCTGCGGTGTCGAGATCTTCCCGATCAACTCTCGAGCCGATTTGACGTTTCCGTCGAGTGCGAGCCTGCCTGCCAGCGCCATGAAGGCGTATTGCCTTTCGAGTTCGTCGTCGAGGGAATCAACGGTGCGCAGGGCACCTAACATGTCGTCGAGGCGAGCCTGGATCGACGCGACGGAAACTGCCGCCCGGACGATGGGAGAGTCGGATGGGGTGGTGGGCTGGAAGTCGGGTGGTTGGTGTTTGCACCGTTCGAAGTCGTGCTCGGCGGCGGCGAGGGCTTGAAGGAGGCTCTCGCGGGCACCGGCTTTGTCGCCGGCATTCTGTTGGGCGGTGGCGATCTCGAGGAGGGGGTCGACGGTCGGTGCGTCGGGTCGGCCTGCGCTCGAAATTCTCAGGACGTCGACGGCGGCCAACGAATTTTGGATGTTATCGCAGTTAATGAAAATATGTGAGGTTCTTTGGATCGGGATGACCTTGAAGCCCGGCAACTGGATGGTTTCGGCCTCGAGGAGGGCCAGGATTGCGGCAGCCTCGGCCTGTTTCTTGTCGCCGGCCTTGAGCTGGAGTTCGGCGATGTCGAGGTAGCTCTTGCATTTGTTGAACTTGACGTTGTCGGCGAGGGGAGGCGGCCCTGGGACTGCGGTGATCGCTCCCGTCGTGGCGATGGCGTCCTTGAATTGCGACAGCCGGGCCTGCGCCAACGCGATGACGGTGAGTTCGTTGGCTCGGGACAATCGCTTCTTATCACGATCGACGGCAGCCCTGGCCTCGGCCAACGCCGGGCCGGCGACGGCTCGGTCTTCTTCTCTCAACATGCCGACGATGCTGAGCAGGGCCGCCGTCCTGGCTGGAGCGTTTTCGGGTCCGAGGAACACTTCGGATTCGAGGACGGTTGCCAGGGCCTGCGGTACTCCCCCGACACAGACTTCCAGGCCGGCGAGGCTCGAGGGAACGTCGATTTGGTTGAGGTTTTTGTCGGACTTGAGGTATCGACGGTAGGCTTCGATCGTCTCTCGGGAGGCTTGTCGGCCCTCGGCCGCCAACTGTGCCGGCACGAGGTTGATCCAATGATTGGGCTGTTCGAGCGCGGGGATGGCCTGGATCATGGGGATCGACCGTTGGAAGGATCGATGGGCACCGGCGGCGTCCCCGGCCTGGGCCTGGGCCTGGGCAATGCGGGTCATCACATGGGGGATGACCAACCCTTTGGCATTCGGTGCGATCACCGAAGCCGTGCGCGCGGCGAGCTCGAGCGTCTCGCGGGCGGCTGCCCGGTCGTCCCGCCGGAATTGGGCGGTGGCGATCCGCAACAGCGCCTCGGCCTTGTCCGCAGGGTCTTTGATGTCCCCGGCGGCGAGCAACGCGCGATGGAACACCTCGCCTTCGGGGGGCAGTGCGGCGGTCGCGACCTTCGTTTGCGGGCCGGGTTCGTCTGGACCCGGCAACCTTGCGATTTGGAATCGTCCGTCCTGTGGCGAAGGAGGCGGGTTTTCAACCGGCTGCCGGAGCAACGAGACGCCCGCGCCGCTCGACGCGACGCCGATGATGAGGGTCGCCGAGACGACGGTCAGCAACTTGGTCAAGGACATGGTCCGGAGTACTCCTTCCGCCATTGAGACGGAGTTTGCCGAGAGGACGGCCCCCGTCGTCGCGGTTTGGCCGCTGGAAAACGCGAGGGCCGCTTGAACGGTGGAACCGATCAGGGCAGGGGGGGTGGCCCTGGCGGCGTGGGAGCTGGCCCCGGCGGCCAACAGGCCGGCGGGGAGGGTCAGGCCTCGGCGGGTCAGCCTCGCTCGCAGGAGGTCGCGGGCGCGAAAGAGGCGGGTCTTCACGGTGCCCAGGGGCCAATGGAGTTGGGAGGCGGCGTCTTCGCACGACCGCCCCTCGAGGTAGCAGAGCACGACGGGGGCCCGGTATTTCTCGGGGAGTCGGCGAAGTTCGTCGTGGATCACGGGCGCGAGGTCGAAATCGTCGCGCGTGTTCATCGGCTTGGCCTCCTCGACGGCGCCCCGGCGCTCCCTGGCCCGTCGGCGGATGGATGACACCCTGGCACGTCGGGAGACGCGGTCGGCGACGCCGAAGAGCCAGCTCGCGATGGAGTCGCGACGCCGGATCGAGTGGGCCCTCTTGACCAGGACGAGGAACGTGGCCTGGAAGGCGTCCTGGGCATCGTGGGGATCATCGAGTGCGGCGTGGCAGACGCGGAGGACCATCGCGCCGTGGCGTTCCACGAGCGCCTCGAACGCGAGGGGATCGCGCCGGGTGACGAACCGCTCGAGGAGCTGGCCGTCGGTCAGATTCCCGATCGGCCCCGCGTTGAAGAGGGCGTGCAGGTCCTTGTCCATCGCTTGCGAGGTCCCCTCGGCCGACGTCTCCCGACGTAGTTGCGGTTGTGCGACTCCGCTCGGTAGTGACCACGGGTCGCGGCCCGGTTTCAGGTTTTTCCCGAGGGGGGAAGATCCGTCGCGGCCCCTCGCCGCGCCGTCGAAAGGCGCCGGGACATTGCCTCGGGGCGGCCCGGCTGGCACAATGGGCGCAATTCGGGATGGCCCTCGAGCCGTCCCAAGAGACCCGCCCGCCCCAGTCCCCACAACGGAGACGGTCCCCGATGCGCGACATGCAACCTTCCCGTCGGTCGTTCGTCAAGCAATCGGCCGCCACGATGGCCGCGACCGCGGCGGCGCAGATGGCCCTCCTGTCGAATGTGCATGCCGCGGGCAGCGACACCCTCCGCGTCGGGCTGGTCGGCTGCGGCGGCCGGGGGACCGGGGCGGCCGAACAGGCGCTCACGGCAGACAAGAACGTCAAGCTCGTGGCCATGGCCGACGCCTTCGCCGACCGCCTCGAGGACAGCCTCGCGACCCTCAAGTCGTCGCCCGTCACGGGGCAGGTCGACGTCTCGAAGGATCGACAGTACGTCGGCTTCGACGCGTACAAGAACGTGATCGACCAGGTCGACGTCGTCCTCCTGACCAGCACCCCGCACTTCCGCCCGTTGCACATGGCGTACGCCGTCGAAAAGGGCGTGCACATGTTCACGGAAAAGCCGGTCGCGACCGACGCCCCCGGGGTCCGCTCGGTCCTCCAGACGTGCGAGGACGCCAAGAAGAAGAACCTGTCGGTGGTCTCGGGCCTCTGCTGGCGGTACCACAACCCCCGGCGCGAGACGATGAAGCGGGTCTTCGACGGGTCGATCGGGGACATCGTCGCGGTCGAGACGACTTATAACTCGGGCGGCGTCTGGGAGCCCCGCGTCACCCGCGAGCAGGTCAAGAGCGAGATGGAGTACCAGATGCGCAACTGGTACTACTACACCTGGCTCAGCGGCGACCACATCGTCGAGCAGGCCGTCCACGGGATCGACACGATGGGCTGGGCGCTCGGCGACGAGCCCCCGATCCAGTGCTGGGGCTCCGGCGGCCGGCAGGTCCGCACCGAGCCGCAGTACGGCAACATCTACGACCACTTCTCGATCGTCTACGAGTACCCCAACAACGTCCGGGGCTACCACAACTGCCGACACTGGCGCGACACCGCCCAGCAGACCAAGGACTATGTCCTGGGCGCCAAGGGCATGTGCGACGTCTTCGGCAACCGGATCACCGGCGCGAACAAGTGGCGGTATCGGGGCCAGAACAACAACATGTACCAGACGGAGCACGACGAGCTCTTCGCCTCGATCCGCGCCGGCAAGCCGATCAATAGCGCGGTCTACGCCGCCAAGAGCACGCTCCTCGCGATCATGGGCCGGATGGCCGCGTACACCGGCGAGGTCATCACCTGGGAGAAGGCCCTGAACTCCAAGGAAAGCCTCGCCCCCGCCCAGTACGTCTGGGGCGACGCACCCCAACGCCCGGTCGCCCGGCCGGGCCTCACGAAGTTCGCCTGAGACCGGATGGTCGGCGGTCGAAGCTGATGTGGAATAAAACGGTCCGAGAGCCCGGGACGAGCCCATCGCCCCGAGGTTCTCGGACCATTGTCTTTAATGGCGACTCGCTTTCGCGGCTCGGCGCGGATTGCGGTCAACTAGCCCAGTGGCTTGAAGATGGAGAGAAGCGACATTCCCTGCTCGATCTCGCGGGGCAAGAGTGCCCCGCCTCCCGGTGGAGGAACCTCGTACGCCAAAATCCCCCCGGTAGGCGGAGCACTCCTGCCCCGCATGCATCTGATCGCCATAGACTCATGAAACGCTCTAGACCGCCTTCGGCGAGCCTTTGATCCCGCCCGGGAATAAGTCGCCGACCCGGCAGCGGAAGCCGGGGAGTACGTCCTCGCCGTCGAGCTCGTCGTTTTCACGAAGCAAGCTCAGTAGGGCGTTCCCATTTCGTTGGACGCGCACCGTACGTTGCTCGGGGTTGACGACCCAGATTAAACGCACACCTGCCGCCAGATAGTCGTCGATCTTCCGATCGACCTCATAAAGCAAGTCGTTTGGAGAAACGACTTCGGCGGCCAAGTCCGGAGCGAGATGGAGGTAACCTTCGGATAATTGAGCTTCGGGCAGTCGATCGAGCCGAACGAACGAGACATCGGCCCTCCTCATCTTGCCTGGCTCTTCAGGGAAGCATCGATAACCGCATTCCGAGCCGATAATCCAACCCAACTGGTGCGCTTCGCAGAATTGATCGAGTCGGCTTGTCAACCTGGCCGTTACGATGCTCGACAACGCACTCACGTTCCTCTCCAGGATGTGTCCTTCGACGAGTTCGTAATGCTTCCCGTCGGGCATCGCTAGCAGGTCTTCCGGCGTGACGTGTGCCTTGGGTTCGGCCATCGTGCTCATAATCTGGCCCACCATTCGGAGGTTCGGAGGGATCCGCACGCACCTCGTCTGTTTGTCGTCCGGCGGAGCATCCTTCCGCCATTCAGTATAACGAATAGGCTTGCTCCTCGCTCTGAGTTGTGACCTCGACCATTGACTCGCCACTGGGCGGGGGTGTATAGTTGGGCGAGCTTGGGCGTGAGGTGCGGAGCATTTTGGGAGTTCCCTCGATGCGGCCTTCGACGGCGATCCTTCGACTTCAACGGAATCTCGGCGAGCTTTTGCTTAGCCGGGCGGAGTCTTAGGGTTCGTCGTTCTAACGCCTTACGCGTGACCTACGAAGCCCCGAGACCCGCCTTGACCGGTGAGTCTCGGGGCTTCTCCATTTCGTACCTCGCCGGTCGATGCATGCGTCAATCGCCTAGTACTTGACGGAAGTCCGTCCTCAAACTCGAGAAACGATCCAGCCATGGCCGACGCGAATCGAATCCGGATCTTCGATACGACCTTGCGTGACGGCGAGCAATCGCCGGGCGCGAGCATGAACATTGTCGAGAAGGTGGAGGTCGCCCGCGCCCTGGCCGCGCTTGGCGTCGACATCCTCGAGGCCGGCTTCCCGATCGCGTCGCCGGGGGACTTCGAGGCCGTTCGCGCCATCGCCGCTGAGGTGACAGGGGTGACCGTTTGTGGGCTCGCCCGGTGCAACGACCGCGACATCGACCGGGCCTGGGAGGCCCTCCAGTACGCCCAGAGCCCGAGGATCCACGTCTTCCTGGCGACGTCGGCGATCCATCGCGAGCACAAGCTGAAGATGACCCGCGAGCAGGTCATCGAGCGGGCCGTGGCCAGCGTCCGGCACGCCCGGTCCGTCTGCCCGGACATCGAGTTCAGCCCCGAGGACGCCGCCCGGACCGAGGTCGACTTCCTCTGCGACGTCGTCGAGGCGGCCATCGCCGCGGGGGCGACGACGGTCAATATCCCCGACACCGTCGGATACGCGACGCCGACGCAGTACGCGGGCGTGATCCGCACCCTCCGCGAACGCGTGCCCAACATCGACCAGGCGGTCATCAGCGTCCACTGCCACAATGACCTGGGCCTGGCCGTCGCCAACAGCCTGGCCGCATGCGAGGTCGGGGCCCGGCAGGTCGAGTGCACGATCAACGGCATCGGCGAACGCGCCGGGAACGCCGCACTCGAAGAGATCGTCATGGCCTTGAAGACCCGGTTCGACTACTACGGCCTGAGCACCGGGATCAAGACCGAGCGGCTCTACCCGGTCAGCCGGATGGTCTCGACGATCACGGGGATGGCCGTCCAGCGGAACAAGGCCATCGTCGGGCGCAACGCGTTCGCCCACGAGGCGGGGATCCACCAGGACGGGATGCTCAAGGAACGGTCCACTTACGAGATCATGCGGCCCGAAGAGGTCGGCGTCCCCAAGACCGACCTCGTCCTGGGCAAGCACTCGGGCCGCCACGCGTTGCGCGATCGGGTCACCGAGCTGGGCTACCACCTGAACGACGCCCAGCTCGAGATCCTGTTCGGGGACTTCAAGACCCTGGCCGACAAGAAGAAAGAGATCTACGACGAGGACCTGGTCGTCCTGATCGAGAAGCACATCCAGGACGTGCCGGCCCATTGGTCGTTGGTCGGCCTGCACACGACCGCCGGCACGAACGTGATCCCGACCGCGACCGTCTGCATCAGGCGCCCCGACGGCCAGGAAGTGACCGACGCCGCCACCGGCGACGGGCCGGTCGACGCGATCTTCAAGGCGGTCGAGCGCGTCACCGGGATCGCGGCCAACCTCCGCGAGTTCGCCGTCCGAGGGGTCACCGGCGGCAAGGACGCGCAGGGCGAGGTCTCGCTCGAACTCGAAGTCGAGAGTGACGACCGCTCCTTCCGCGGCCGCGCCGCGTCGACCGACATCATCGAGGCCTCGGCCGAAGCCTATCTCAACGCCGTGAATGCCATCGCCTCACGACGCGACCGCGAGCAACCTCGCGAGGTCATCGGCCGGCCTGGGGCAGGGGCCTGATCGCTCGAAGAGAGGGAGAGCTCACCACAAAGGCACGAAGGACACATAGGGAAGACGGTAAGTTTTCAAGATGTGTCGTAGTCGTTATGTTTTCTTCTGTGGTGAGCTCGCGGGTCGTCCTCGAGAATGGAGATGTGGTGATGCCTTCGCCATTTCCCGGGATGAATCCGTACCTTGAGCAGGATGATGTTTGGCACGATTTTCACGAACGGTTTTTGCCCCTGGTCGCCGAAGTCCTCGGAGCCCAGGTACAACCGAATTATATCGTGAAGATTGACGAGCACGTCTATGTTCACGAGATCCTGGCGGAGCCGCGCCGGTTCGTGGGGCGGGCTGATCTATCTGTCGGGGTGATGTCGCAAGGCCCCGGGCTTCAGGTCGGAGCTGGGGTGATCGACGCCCCGGTCCAGGTGCAGCCCCCGGATCTCGACGTCGAGCGCGTTTCGTACGCAGAGATCCGCGATCGCCGGAGCCGGGAGCTCGTGACGGTCGTCGAGCTCCTCAGCCCGTCGAACAAACGGCCCGGTCCTGATCGGGGACAGTACCTGGCGAAGCGAGGACGGCTCCTGGCCGGTGCCGTCCATCTCGTGGAGATCGACCTTCTCCGCGGCGGGACTCCGATGCCTGCCGAGGACCGGCCGGATTGCGACTACGCCGTTCTGGTGAGTCGACTTGAGAAGCGGCCGAGCGCCGACTTCTGGCCGATCCGGCTCCGGGAGCGCCTACCAACGATTCGCATTCCGCTCCGGAGCCCGGACCCAGACGCCCGGCTCGACCTGCAAGAGGTCCTCGATCGGATCTATGATGCTGCGGGCTACACCTACTACATCTACGAAGGAAGCCCCGACCCGGCGTTGTCCGTTGAGGACGTCGCGTGGTCGAGGCCATTCCTGCCGCCGGCGGGGGGATAGCTTACGCCAACCCCTTCGCGGCGGCCTCGTCGAGGTACCAGGTGACCTTGCGGGGGACGGACTGGAGGAGTGAGGCGGGGACCTCGGCGGTCATCGGTTCGAGGAGGGAGCGGCGGACGGCCTCGGCCTTGTTGGGGCCGAAGGCGGCGATGATGATCGAGCGGGCCTTGAGGATTGTCGCCACGCCCATCGTCAACGCGCGAGTGATGACCTTGTCTTCGCTGCCGAAGTCCTTGACGGCGTCGGCGCGGGTGACCGGGTGGAGCTCGATCAGTCGGGTGGGGAGCTTGCTGGCCTCCTCGACCGAGAGGTCGCTCGGCTCGTTGAAGCCGATGTGACCGTTCCGACCGATCCCCAGGAGTTGGAAATCAAGGCCACCGTCGGCCCGGATCCAGCGCTCATATTCGGCGGAGTGCTTGGCGGTCGCGTCCTCGGGGACCGTCCCATCGAGCACGTGGGCGCGGTTGGGGGCGAGGTCGATGTGGTCGAAGAGGTGCCGCTGCATGAAGGAGCGGTAGCTCTGGGGGTCGAGCGGGCTGATCGGGTAGTATTCGTCGAGGTTGTAGGTCGTCACATCGGCGAAGGAGAGTCCGCGCTCGCGGTGCTCCTCGGCCAGCTTGGCGTAGATCGCGATCGGGGTCGAGCCGGTCGCCAGGCCGAGGACGGCACGGCCTCGCTTGTCGAGGGCCTTCCGAATGATCCCCACGACCTGGTCGGCGGCAGCCGCCGACGCGACGGCGGGGTCGGCGAAGATCTGGACGCGTGCGCCGGCGAACTCGAGGAGGCGGGAAGGGGCGGGGGCGGGGGCGGGCATCGACGCGAAGACTCCGGAACGGGATGCACCCCTCCCGTCCGGACGAGGACCGCACGTCCGAATCGACTGCGGAGAGGCTCTGATCGAGCGGAAAAAGCGAGGCGGACCGGTCCTTAGACCGCGTTCGCCCGATTCGCGAGACCTCAACCGCCGAAAGGCCGCCCGTCCGAATTCTCAGACGGCGGCAACGGCGTGGGCCGAGGCGGGGGTGAGTCGTCCCTTCAGGAGCCCCAGGGCGATCTGGATCGGGTCGGTCGGCAACGGCTCCGGCTCGGATCCGCCGATCGAGTTACCACCGCCGTTGAAGTACTCGATCTGGAAGAGCTCGACGCCGACGAACCGGTCGTCCGTGCGGTGGGCCCGCCCGGCGAGGCTGTGCCCTTCGGCCCATTCCCGGGCCAGGGCGGCGTAGGCCCGGCCGAGGTGAGAGCAATACTTCGTGTAGTCGGTCAGCAGGACCTGCGACGCATGACAGGCGATCGCCCATTCCTTGGTGCGTTCGGCCTCGCCGTCGTAACTGAAGTAGGCGTTGGGTTGCGCAAGAGGGCCCCAAGGGGTCCAGCCGGTCAGGACCAGGGTATCCTTCAGTTGGGCACCCAGGAGGCCGACCGCCCCGAGGGCCCGGGTCATCCGGTGGGCGACGTGCGCGTCGGTCGCCGGGGGGAGGATCAGGGCGCCGGGCTTGCGCTGGATGAACCACTCGACGATCTTGTCGATGTCGGCGGGGGAGGGCTGGTATCCGGGCGAGCGATAGGCGTCGAGGTCCCAGCAGACCGCCTCAGCCCCGAGGACGTTGCACTCGAGCCGGAATTCGGACTCGCGGACGGAGACCTTCTTCTTGTCGTTGAGCCAGGGGGCGGCGACGTTCCGCTCGCCGGCGAAGACGAGGACCTCGATTACGGGCAGCCCGCGCCTGATGGCGTATTCGTGCATCAGGCACGAGGCGGTGATCGCCCCGTCGTCGGCGTGGGGACAGAGCATCACCAGGGGACGGTCGCGGCCAATCGCCTGGCGAAGCGACTCGCGGATGTCGACAAGACTGCCGTGAGACCCGGACCCCTTGACCGTTTGGAGCAGGCGCTCGAAATCGGGTTGCCAGTGGGTGCTGCCGGGGTTCGGGAAGGTCTTTTCCATCAGCGAAGATGCTCCGACGGGGTTGTCCCGAGTGCCCCGTCCGTGGCGTTTGCCGGCCAGAAGACCCGGCTCGAGCCAATCACGAGATGGTCTTCCGGTGCGAGGGTCAATCCGTGCCGCTCGTGGAACCGGCGACTCGGCGGGCGTAGCTGGGTGCGCACGAAGAGGTCATTTCCAGCCTCTCCTCCCACCTATTGTGAAGGCCAACCGCGACGTCGTCAACTCCCTGACTCATATTCGCCGTTCTTTCACGGAACGGCTCCGCCCGGTCGTCCGGAGGGTCGGACGGCCCGGCGGTCGTGCGTAGGCATATAAAACCGTGTGTGGACCCTTATTTATTCGAATCCTCGAAAAGCCTGGCCCGAAAGTCGGACCATTCGGTGATCTTGGGCGGGTCGTCGGCGTGTTTGGCGAGCGAGTCGGAGACCCGCCGATCGAGGATTTCGAACCGCTCGGCGAGGGTACGGACGGCCGCGAGGGCGAGGGCCTCGGCGGCGTGGGGGTTCTCGCGACGGAGCCGCTCGTGCGCGGTGTGGTTCAGGTTGAGGACGCACACGTCGGTCGTCGCCCGGACCGTCACGCTCGGCGGGTCGGGGCGGAAGAATGAGGTCGTGCCGAAGACCGCCGGTGCGCTCAGGTGGGCAATGGTTTCCTTCTGGCCCACGAAGAGTCGACGCTCGATCACGACGCTCCCCTCGATCAGGAATGAGAGGAGGTCGTTCGGCTGCCCCTGCTCCAAGAGCACCGCGCCCGAGGGGGCCCGGCGCGGCTCGAGGGCCTCGAGCAGCGCACGCCGGGAACTAGGCTCGACGTCGACGAGCATCGGGGCGGCCAGGAACCGTTCGGCGACTTGGTCTTCGACCACCATCACGTCCTCCTCGGAACTGACCCCGGCCCGGCGCCTCGGCGACCCCTCGCCTACCCACCACGCGGGCCCTCACTTCTTCTATTGTCGGGATCGGGCGGACTCCGGCAACCCGAACGGTTGTAACGAAAATCCGGTTTCGTCTTTTCTTGAAGTTTGTGCGGGCCCGAATTCGCCGGATATCCGCGCTAATCCTGCCGATGGAATATGGTCAAGAGAAGTTTTCGAAGGAATCCGGCCCCCCCGGAAGGATATAGGGAACGCCGCGAGGCGAAAGGAGTCGCCATGAGACGGTCGCGAGCCATCGCGGTCATCGGGCTCGTCGTCGGGTTTTCCGGGTGTGCCGGCACTCATCAGTGTGTGGTCTCCGGCCCCTACGCCGGTCCGGGACAGGTTGCCAACCAGGCGAGAGTCCAGGAGCCGGGCGGCCCGACCTGCTGCGCCGCCCACGCCCAAAAGCATTCTCATACGCTCGGCCAGACGCCCGCCATGATGGCCGCGAATCCGGGCCCGGCCCACGGTGCGGCCCCGGTTCCCGTCGCGGGGCGAGCCCCCGCGGCGACCGTCATCGCGTCCGCTCCGCCGTCCCCGTCGCCGTCCGAGCCGGCGACCATCCCGGTCGCGACCGCCGCCGCGACCGCGACTCCGGAATCCCAGCCCGCGAGCCCGGAGGCCCAGCCCTCGGCGCCGGAACCCCAACCCACGAGCCTGTTCGCTGCGACTCCGGAAGCGCAGCCGCCCTCGGCCCCGGTCGCTTCGGCGCCGGAATCCCAGGCCCCGGCCCCGATGGTCTCGATGGTTCCCGAGCCTTTGCGTTCGGGGCCGGTTGCGTCCGCGGCTCCGGAAGCCCGGCCTCCCGCGGCCACCGAACCGGAAGCCCCCGAGGCCGAGCCGGATCCGAGACGGCCGGTCCCCGTCCCCGCACCGGAGCCCACGCAGACGGTCAAGGCGAATGTCCCCGTGAGAGTCGTCGGCTACTCGCCCATGTTCGCCAACCCGGCCAGCGAGAAGCGACTCTGGGATTTCTCGCCGCCGGACCTCCTCGGCGTCCGGGACGAAATCGTGCCCGTCGCCGACTGGCCCCAAGCGCCCTCGCCATCACCCACACCGGTGCAGGTGAACAACCCCGAGATCCCGAGCAGCCTGCCGCTTGGCATGAATGCCCCGCCGCAGCCGGAACCTCGCAAGTCGTTCCTGACGAAGTTCTTCTCGTCCCTGTCGCCGCGTAACTTCTCGCCTCGGATGCGTCGGCCGAGCGTCAGCCAGAATCAGAACGGGTGGGGCCGCCGGAGCAATGACGTCGTCCAGGCGTCCACGGTCGTGGCCTCGATGTCCGGACCCGGGCCTGGCCCGATGGACGCGCTCTTCCCGCCGTCCTACCTCCTGACGTCCTCCGCGATGGCCTCGCTGTCGAGCCCGAACCTGCCGTCGCGTTCGATCCCCGCGGCCGGAGAGGTGGTCGCGGCCCGGACCTCGGCGCCGAGCATTCCCCTGGAGGCTGTGGCCAACAATTCGTCCCTGGCGGGCCGTCCCCGCTTGCAGACGACCTCGATGACCTGGACCCCCGGGCCGAGCGACACGAAGTACCCGGCGGCGAAGTCCGACAAGGGCCTCGTCCGGGTCTCGGCCACCGGACCCGCCGTCGCGTCCGCCAAGCCTGCGGCGAAGCCGAAGCCGGAAATGCCCGGGACGAAATTCCTCCGCCGGATCCAGGGGGCGAGCCGGGCGTTCTTCAACCCCGACCTAGTCCGGGGAGAAACGCGCGACGTCCCGAAGCGGAGTGATGGTGTCCAGCGAATCCCGGCCCACAGCTTCGACGAACCGTCGGAGCGTTAACTCGAGGTGCTCGGCGATCTCGGGATATCGCTCGATGACGTTATTCTGATCCCAACGATCCTCCGGCTTCCGATAAAGTTCGGGAGGTCTCGGGGGGTCGTCGGGATCGGTCTCCATCGGGACGACCAGGTGCCAGATGTGGGTCCGGAGCGCGAACTCCTCCACGTCCATCCCCATGCAGGCGTAGTCCCGGACCTTCGTCTGCTCGCCCCGGATCAGGGGTAACAGGTCGTGGCCGTGCACCTGGTTGCTCGGGGGCAGGCCGAACGCCGCGAGGATCGTCGGCAAGAGGTCGACCGTCTGCACCAGGGCATGGTGCCGGTTCCCCCCGAACCGGGCGCCGGGCATCCGGATGATCAGCGGGGTGTGGACCAACTCCTCGTACAACCACGGGCGGAACCGGCGCACATATCCGTGCTCTCCGAGCGGTTCTCCCTGGTCGCTCGTGAAGACGATCAGCGTGTCGTCCATCCGCCCTTGCGCTTTGAGTGCGTCGAAGAGCGTCCCCAGCCAACGGTCGACGAGCGTGACCGTCCCGGCATAAGTACGCCTGAGTCGGAGCAGCTCGGCCTCGTCGAGCACGTCCCCCACCGCCCCCGAAGGGACGTCGATGAGGACGCGGACCTCCTCCATATCCAACTCGGCGTCGTCCTCGTCCTCGACGAGGTCCCCTTCGTCCCCGGCCTCGAACTCGTCGGGCTCCGAGGCGGCATACTGGTCGCGATACGGCTGGGGCGGGTCCCACGGGCCATGCGGGCTGAAGAGGTCGAGCCAGAGCAGGAACGGGTCTTTCCCATCCCCTCGCCGCTCGAGCCAGTCGATGGCCGTGGTGATCGTGCGAGCGATCCCCGAGTTCTCCTCGACGTCCGACTGGAGCACTTTGCGATTCCTGAGGAACTGCTCCCAACGCCCTTTCCAGAGGGCATAGTCGGGGTCGTCCTCCGGCGGCAGCCTCAACCCGGGCTCGTCTCGGATCCGGATCTTCCCCGCCCGAGGGTCGCCAGGGGGCACCAGCGGGTCATACCCCTGGCCCCGGACCCAGATCACCTCGTCGAACCCTCGCCCAAACCCCTGACCTGCGTCACGGAGCAGGGGGACGTCGGAAATCAACGCCGTCCGGACCCCCTGGTTCCACAGCAGGTCGGGCAGGATCGCCTCGTCGGCCCTCAAGGGGGTCCACCCCTGCTCAGGGTCGGGGAACCCGTACCGACCGGTCCACCAACTCCGACGGGTTGGCAGCGTCGTCAGGTTCTCCGGAAAATGATGGTCGAAGACCACCCCCTCGGCCGCCAGGCGGTCGAGATGCGGAGTCTCGATCCAACCATTGCCGTAGGTGCCGAGGAAGCCGAGATGTAAGCTGTTGCAGACGACCACGATGACGTTCATCGCCCGATTGTAACGCCCCAGGCGCCCGGCGTCAGCATCCTCGCTGAGTGACACGATCCTGCCCCTCGCCCGTCGGCCCGTCTCCCCACTACCGAAACCCGGTGTTTTCCTCAACACCAGGTCTCTGCCGCCGTCAACGCTGAGCCTCTTCACGGGACCTTGCCGTTGCTCCTCAGAAACCCGGTCGACTCACGGGGCGAAAACGGTGCTGCGACCGGGGACGAGGGGGCGAGACCAAAAAGAGCCCGGATGACTGCATTGCCTGTCCTTCGTCTCCCACTTCTTGTCCTTCGTCTCCCACTTCTGCACGAACGATGACGAATTGCACTATAGTCATACGAGACACACTGATGAAACCACCCTTGTTCGCCAGAGGTCGCGACTGCAACCTCCTGGTTTTCCGAAGTGCTGACGCAGCAAGAGAATATATTGAAAATTTTGATATTGATGATCTAAACACATTTTGATGCGATGCCGTCGGGCGCCCTGTTTTGCTGGGAATCGATCAAAATGACACAAGGCGGATCTTGGTAAATGCAGCTGGAAATGAAGCAAAATATTCCGAAATGTTAGCAAAATATATTCGTGGTGACTTGAGAGCCTTGCGTCGGC
Source organism: Singulisphaera rosea (assembly GCF_054877945.1). Taxonomy (NCBI): domain Bacteria; kingdom Pseudomonadati; phylum Planctomycetota; class Planctomycetia; order Isosphaerales; family Isosphaeraceae; genus Singulisphaera; species Singulisphaera rosea. The sequence goes on from NZ_JBTYIP020000014.1 coordinate 214,465, forward strand.
TAGGAAAATGGGATCGTGATCCGGATTGGCTTGATAAAGCTGATCTTGAGGATTTGGTCGAAGAGATTTCTCAGTTTGGCATTGGTGATCCGAAGTGAGAGACAAAGGACAGGCATCGCGATCTCGGCGGTCGGCGTCTTGACAGTTGGCTTCTCTGTGGCTAGTGTTCGGAAGAACATATTGGGAGACCCTTCCGATGACGATGGCGCGTGCTCATCGGAAGCTCTCGTGGACAGTCAGCGCAGTCTTGACTGCTCGACGACACCGAGGCTGGTCGTCAAGACCGCGTAACCTGTCCTTGACGGTACTGATCCGCGGAGCATACGAACCGAGGTACACTCCACTCAGGAGGTTCGTAAATCGCCCTGGCTGTCTCCAGGGCTTTCGTTGGTAGGCCTTTTGCTTTGCATGTCCTTCGGGGCTTCCGCCATGATTTTCCCTTCGGGGCTTCCGCCATGATTTTCCCATGGCTACCACTTGCCCCAGACCCGCAAGTCGCAGGAGAATCGAGGAAGCGCGCGACAAAACCACTTCAACCGATTCGCAGGCGCGGGTCCTCGATGTGATCCCACGGAGATCTGTTCCTGTACGATTCGATATCAACCTCGACAAATCTCGTTTCGACCAACCGTGAATACCTGACCAAGAGGCGATTGACGGAGTCGAGAGTATCGTCCTCTGACCGCGGTTGCCCCAGGATCCTGAACATTTGGTAAGTCCTTGCCCTGCGAGCCTGCCGCCCTATGATGACCAGCGAATCGCAACAGACGCGGTTGCAAATTCGCAACTCTGACAATGAAGGTCGGCAATATGGCGAACGATCTGGCGAGCAAGGTGGCGGTGGTCACGGGAGCGTCCAAGGGCATCGGCGCGGCGATCGCGCGACACCTGGCCAAGGCCGGGGCCAGCGTGGTCGTCAACTACTCGTCGAGCCGCGAGGGGGCCGAGCGGATCGTCCAGGCGATCGAGAAGGATGGAGGGCGGGCCATTGCCGTCGGTGCGAACCTGGCCAAGCCCGAGGAGGTGGCCAACCTCTTCGAGAAGGCCCAAAAGGCGTATGGGCGACTCGACATCCTGGTCAACAACGCGGGGATCTACGACTTCTCCCCTCTCGAAGGGATCACCCCCGAGCACTTCCACAAGCACTTCGACCTGAACGTCCTGGGCCTGATCCTGGCGACCAAGCACGCCGCCGCCCAGTTCGGGCCGGATGGGGGCAGCGTCATCAACATCTCCTCGGTGGCCGGCACCAGTCCGATGGCCAACGCCTCGGTCTACTCGGCCACCAAGGCGGCCGTCGACGCGATCACGAAGAGCCTGGCACAGGAGTTGGGTGGGCGGAAGATCCGGGTCAACTCGATCAACCCCGGCCCGGTGATGACCGAGGGGACGTCCGGCTTCTCTGACGGCGAGATGTTCGAGGAGTTCGCGAGAAAGACACCGCTCGGCCGGATCGGCCAGCCCGATGACATCGCACGGGCCGTCCTGTTCCTGGCTGGGGACGATTCGGGGTGGATCACCGGCGAGGTCATCCACGCGGCGGGCGGCTTGCGCGGCTGACCAAGGGTTACTCCTAATACCGCCGACTTATACGCGTCATCGGTCAATCTCCTCGTTCCAATGGAGATTGACCGATGACGCGTACCCATTGCCAGAGCACGATAGCGTGAGCACCCGTCTGACGACTGGTCACTCGGGGAAGCAACTCGTTAGGCAGCGGGAGACTTGGCGATGGAGAAGCGCCTCAATCACCGGATGACCCTCGATAACCTTGCCGTCTCGGCGTGGAACTGGCCGGCGGTGGAGAAGCACGAGCGACGGTTGCTCCGGAAGCTGAGGTCGCTCGCCTAAACTCGCGCGGCGACCCAGGCTCGGCACGACGGTTCCTGGTACACTCGTTCGTTGCTCGAGCGGGCTGGCCGCTGAGCCATCGACCGCTTGGGTGGCGTGGAGGGCTCGCGGATGGTATGGCTGACCCGTCAATACTTCGGTGGCATCTGCGCGGGTTTCGGCAACGGGCTGATGCTCGGGACATGGCTGAGCTGGGGCTGGCACTCAGGGCTGGTGCTCCCAGGGTTATGGCTAGTTGCAATCGGTGCCTTCATCGCCCGCACTGCGCAGCGGGCAGAGCGTCGATCACCACCGAGTTTTATCTAACCTCGCACCGCGACGTTCGCCGGATCGCACAACGAAATGAGGTTACGGTTAACCAGGGTCTCGTCAGTGTGCACAGTGTGGCCGGCCCGTGCTTACGACCCTCGGTAGGCAGCCTCGATTTCGTAAGAGCTCATAGGCAGTTCACCCTGGAACCGAGGCGGGGAATTCTCGATTTAGCAACGGCCACCGGATACTCGTATGGGTGATCGAGTAAGATGATCTGGGCCGACATTCGGAACAGTGCCGGTTGCTGCCCGATGCTTGCACTTGACAGGGGTCCTTTGCGACGCAAAGCTAATTCTCCAGGCGCACTTTGCGCCTTCAGCATTTCCTCGCCGGGGCCGCGATCATGAGACTGCCGCGCCTTCGCGTCCGCACATGCATGGTGCTTGTGGGCGCCGTGGCCCTGCTCGTCTGGGGCGCGATGATGGGGCTGAGGTCGTACAACTATTTCCAGCTAGCCAGCTTCTACAGCTTCCAGGGGTATCATTATCGGGAAAACGCTCAACGAGACCTCGCTCGGGGCCGAACACGCTCCCTTGAGGCCAGATGGGGCATGCGCATCTCCGACTACTACAAATCCCTGGAGCGAAAGTATCGCAGCGCGATGTGGCGGCCCTGGCTTGCCATCGAAATCGAGCCCCCATTCTTTGACCCAGAACAATTGACTCCATTCGTCAACTAAACCGGAACCTCGATGGGTGGTCGTGCAGACGGCACCGAGCATCGGTTCCCATCTCGGCTTTGCAGAGGCAAGAAAGGCTGCTCAGAGTCGATCATGGATGTTTGTGTATCTCTCGTCCGTCCAATAGAAATCATTTAGAGTCTGTCCCATAAGGGGAATAATTAGGACGTGACGATCGTAGCACCTGTATGAAAACTCGCGACGATCCGCGCGACGTCACCGGTGCCCAGTGGGCTTTGGTCGAGCCCTTCCTCCCCCGCCGAGCCCGGCGGTGGACGGCCTCGCAAGACCGACTCGCGGGACGTCCTCGACGCGATCCTCTACATTCTCCGCACCGGATGCCAGTGGCGGTATATCCCGGGAGACTTGCCCCCCAAGAGCACCGTCTGGCGCTACTTCGATCGCTGGAGGGGCGACGGGACCCTGGACCGGATCCACGACTCGTTCCGTCGCAGGACGCGCACTGAGGAGAAGCCCTACCATCCCCGCACCTCGGCGAGCGTCGATAGCCAGTCGGTCGACGCGTCGTCCGGCGGCGAGCAGCGGGGCCGCGACAACAACAAGTACAGTGACGGGCCGAATCGCCATATCGTCGTGGATAGCATGGGGTTGCTGTTGGCCGTGTTGGTGACGGCCGCCTCGGTCGACGACGCGGTGGCGGCCCAGATCTTGTTCGCCCGGCTCGAAGGTCAGCCGATGAGCAAGGTCACGAGGATGTTCGCCGACTCGAAGTATCACAACTACGCCCTCTACGAATGGGTCGAGGGGCATGCGAAGTGGGAGATGGAGATCATCCGTAGGCCCGAGGGCAAGAGAGGCTGGGTTAAGCTGCCGATCCGGTGGACGGTAGAGGGGACGGCGGAGACGGACGTGACGCCAACGGCGGTCCAGGACGAGCGCATCGCAGTGGCCAAGGAGCAGTGAGCAGATCTACCACATGCGAGCGGGCTTCACATTACACGCCTCCTGTTCGATTAATCATCCGTTTGCGTTTAAGGTGAATCCATCGCGATCCTCAGGCCGAAGCGATCCGTCGCGAGCTCCTTCCAGTCGAAACTCCGGTAAGTCGATCGACACCGGAATGCGTTCATGTCCCAGGCCCCGCCACGGAGGCAGCGACGAGGCTGCTTCTCACCGTCCGTCATCCGGGGGCTACCATCGTCGGGGGCACCGGCATAGTCGCTGCGCCAGACATCGGCGCACCATTCCCAGACATTCCCGACGATATCGTGAAGGCCCCAGGGGTTCGGCCGCTTACAGCCAACCGAATGAGTCGTCTCTCGGCTGTTCTGGTCGAACCAGGCATAGTCACGAAGTTCCGCCTGGAGTGTCGTGGAAATATCGCTTTCGTCGTTGAACGGTCCCGCCTGCCTGAAGAAGAATTCGCCCGACGAGCCGGCGCGGCATGCGTACTCCCATTCCGCTTCGGAGGGCAAGCGGATCGGGTATCCATTCCGGAGGGTCAACACGTCGCAGAACTTGACCCCGTCGTCCCAACTGACGGACTCCACGGGATGATCGGGGCACTCCGCGAAACGAGACGGATTACCCCCCTTGACGGCCACCCATTGCTCCTGCGTGATGGGGTATCGCCCCAAATAGAACCCCTGTCGTATCTCCACCCGATGGGGAGGGGCTTCGGAGAACGTCTCGTTATTTGAACCCATGATGAATTCGCCGGGCGGTATGAACACTAGTTCAATGGCCGACGAACCTGCGATGATCTTTTCCATTGGGGCATTCAGGTCCTTACGCTCCGGAAATCCAAGCGTCAGTCCGCTGGTCGCATAGGAATGACTTCAGAGCGCGAACGCATGGCCGGCTTCTCATGCAATCCGGCAGGCCGTCCTGACCTCGACACTCTCTCCCTTGGCAGTCTACTCTTGAAGCAGCCTCAAGCCAACGGACTCACGATCGCATTCGGGTCCGATGCTACTCGCATTGTTCACTCTTGCGGCGTCGGACTCGCCAGCGGTTTGATCGGTTTGCCAAGCTCACGCCGCTCCCCCGCCTCCTGGACCGTTGCTTATTGGGATCAGGAGGCCGCAAATGGCTGGAGATCAGGCGTCTTCCCTGTCGGCGCGATACTCCTCATTTCTGCCATCCCACCGTCAGGTGGTAAGCGATCCGAAGGCCGCCAGTGTCTGCCCCCGCACCAGCTATCCTGATAGAATCAATCATGAATTCCGACGGCCTTCTCCGAATAGGCTCGGTATCCGAAGCCGACCATGCCTTGCTTCGGGGATAACCGCTTTATGGTGAAGGGCATGACTTGCACGCATCGCTTCGGCAGGAAGCCACAACATGTTTGACCTTGAGCTTGCGATCCGAGAGCGCCATTCGACTCGCCTGTTCACAAATCAACCGGTGCCGCGTGAATTGGTCGAGGAAGCTCTCGACCTGGCCCAGCACGCGCCCTCGAACTCCGACATCCAGCCGTGGCACATGGTGTTCGCGTCCGGGGAGCCTCGCGACCGGCTCGTCAAAGCCCTCGTCGAGGAGGCCCAGCGACGGCCACCCAATATCCCGCCCCTGCCCGAGGCATTTCGGCACTATCGGAGCGAACTAGGATCTCAGGTCTACGGGGCGATGGGAATCGCACGCGAGGACAAGTCGGGCCATGAAGCAGCCGTCTTGCGCAACTGGGAATTCTTTCGTGCGCCGTTGGCCGGCATCGTCTGCATGCATCGTGACCTCGGCACGGTGGACGCCTTGGGTGTGGGGATGTACTTGCAGACGTTGATGCTGGCCTTGACCGCGCGAGGGGTCGGGACTTGCGTCGAGGTCTCGATTGCGGGGTATCCCGAGATCATCCGAGCGCAACTGTCGATCCCGGCGGAGCTGTCGATCCTGTGCGGCCTGGCGATCGGCTACCCCGATCCGGACTTTCCCGCCAATAACCTGCAGGTCGGACGTGAGGCCATCGAGAAGAACGTGGTGTTCCTTGATGACTGATCAAGGGAACAGATAAGACAGGCATCACCCACCAGTGAAAGCTTGCTTCCCCAGCATCCTGGCATCACTGTTTCCATGAAACGGTACCTTGATTCAGAGAGGTATGGCCAGCCCCTCCGGATCGTTCAAGTGGGCTCAGATTATAAGCGGAGTCCACGAGGTGGTCCATGAAACAAAGGGCAGGCATCGCGATCTCGGGGGTCGGCGTCTTGACGGTGCCTTCTCCGTGGTTAGTGTTCTGAAGTGCACCCCAGGAGGCCCTTCCGATGGCGATGGCGCGTGCACATGTGGTGGATTCGACCGTCACCCGTTGGTATCAGTGCGTCACGCGCTGCGTCCGACTCGCCTTCCTCCTGGGGGATCCCGAGCACGGCCGCAAGGATTGGGTGGACCAGCGTCTCAATGAATTTGCGGAGATCTTCGAGGTATCGGTCGCGGCGTTCTCCGTCATGGATAACCACCGCCACGTCCTCGTCCGCCTGGACCCCGACGTGGCCGGGGGATGGACCGATGAGGAGTTCGTCCGACGCTGGGGGCAGTTCTTCCCTCCGCGTGATCGCTCCCGCAAACCGCTGCCTGTCTCCGATCAATGGGTCCAGGGACGGCTCGCTGACGCTGTCTGGGTGGCAATTTCGCGACGACGCTTGCAGAGCCTCAGTTGGTTCACGAGGTTTCTGAAGGAACCACTTTCGCGGCTTGCGAATTCTCAGGACGGTTGCCGGGGAGCGTTCTTCGAGGCTCGCTTCAAGCGTGCGGGGATCCTCGATGAGGAGTCGCTCCTGGCGACCTGTGCCTACAGCGAGCTCAACCCGGTCGCGGCCGGCCTCGTCGACGTGCCCGATACGAGCCCGCACACCTCGATCAAGGAGCGAGTCGAGCACGTGAAGGAGCAAGATCGGCGCGAGGGCCTCGAGGCGTCCCGGGGTGACAGCGTGGCCGAGTCGGAAGCCTCGACAGGTCTCGAGGTCGCGCGATGGCTATGTCCCGTCGAGGATCGTCGCCCGCTTGATTCGCCCCGGGGAGGGGATGCTGGAGGGTTTCCCGCTCGGGAGCTACCTGCTCCCGGTCGATGACACCTCCCGGCTCTTCCTGTAAGGTAAGGCGAGGGTAGTCCGCGAAGTGTCCGAGATCCTCGAACGGTTGGGTTCGAGCGCGGAGACCTGGCAAGCGCGGCTGGAGGGGTTGAGGAAGGGTCGGCTGCTCGGGCGATTCCTGGCGTCGAGCCGGTCGCGTCTCTCGGATGTCGCGGCTCGTCTGGGCCTGGGTCGGGTGGCCAATCTCAACGGCTGCCCAGCGATCTGAGTGTCGGACCGAGGCCGAGCGCGACCCGCCGCATGGTCGGTGCGGTCGCGTCGAGCGCGGCCGGGTCCTTGGGATCGCTGGATCCTCGGAGGAGGCGTCGCGTCGTCACGGGTGTCGGGCCTCCGATCGGCGGAGCATACGACCCGAGGTACACTCCACTCAGGAGGTTCGTAAGTCGCCCCGGCGGTGTCCGGGGCTTTCGTCGGTAGGCCCTTTGCTTTGCATCTCCTTTGGGGCTTCCCCTTCGTGTGCCTTTGACGAGGCGGGACGTCAAGTCTGCTTTGCCCGTCCTTTGTGTGCCGATCGTTCAAAGTTTTGCTGCGGACTTGTGTCGTATATGTACGACTCCTGAATTAGCTTCAGCGAACCACCGTCGACGCTCGCAGGCGACCCCAAACCGCTCCGATGGCCACCGTCTCCGGTGACCGTCTCCCAATGAGGAAGCTGCACTCATGAACGTATGTAATCGTAAGTTGTCTGTCGATTGGCGCCTTGTTTCCCTCGTCGCCGCAACAATGTTCCTCGGGTCGAGCCCGACATACGGCCAGAACGGCTCGGTCGGCGTCGCCTATCCGGCGACAGGGATCATAATTGACGGCGATCTGAGCGACTGGCCGAAGAATGCGACGACTTATCCCATCTCCCGCGTCGAATACGGCGACAAGCTCGCCGGCAAGGACGACCTCAACGCGCGGTTTCGGATGGCGTATCTCGTCGCCGAGCACGCGCTTTATGTCGCCGTCGAGGTGAACGACAATTCGATCGTGCTCGATCATCCCGGCACGGCCGTTTGGGATGCGCAAGATGGCTGCGAGCTCTTCATCAACGCCGCGCACGCGGGCAGTGGTTCCGCTGTCGTCCAGTACGCCAGGTACGGCAACCAGAGCCAGGTCGTCGGGCCGTCGGGTGCCGCCGACAATGCCGCGAAGGTGGTCGTGGCACGCACCAATTCCAAGATGATCTACGAGTGGAAGATCGACCTCGGCGGCGAGGTTGTCGACGATCGGGTGATCGGTTTCGACATATCGGTTGGCGATAAAGATCAAGATGGATCATTCTCGTGGCTGGCGTGGGGGCCTGGCACGCGGAAGGTTGACATGCCGGACCGCTGCGGCGAGTTCATCCTCGTCCGCCCCGATACGAAGCTGGGCGAGGTTTCGGGCACGGTCGCCTGGAAAGGGGCGTCGGAGTCGAGCCTTCCGCCCCGAGTGCGGATCCAGTCGACCCGCTCGGCGTTGCTCTGGCGCGAGGCGATCGTGGATCCGGCGGGGGTTTACAAGGCGACGAGCCTTCCCCTCGGCCCGTACGAGATCCACGCCGTCGATTCGTCCGACATCCGCGTCGATGTGAAGCCGCACGTCGATGTCGAGATCAACGACGGAACACCGGCGAAGGCCGAGCTCCTTCAGGTCGTGCCCATCCCCAAGGTCCTGCCGATCCCCTGGCCCGGGCTGATCGGCAACGAGGGGGTGCTGCGGACTGCGGGAACGATCGACGCCGAAGCGCTCGACCGCGTCTTGAAGGCCTACCTCGACTATTACAAGATCCCGGGGATGTCGGTCGCCGTGATCAAGGATTCGAAGGTTGTTTATCATCGCGGGCTCGGCGTCAGGAACACGCTGACCCAGGAGCCGGTGACTGACGACACGGTCTTCGAGGCCGCCTCGATGACCAAGCCCGTTTGCGCCTACATCGTCCTCCGGCTCGTCGATCGCGGCGTCCTCAAGCTCGACACGCCGCTCTACACCTATCTCCCCTATGAGGATATCGCCTACGACGACCGCTACAAGCTCATCACTGCCCGGATGGTGCTGACCCACCGGTCCGGGTTCCCGAACTGGCGGAATGGAAAGCTCGACATCAGGTTCACCCCGGGAAGCCAGTTTTCCTATTCCGGGGAAGGGTTCGTCTACCTCGGCAAGGTCGTCGAGAAATTGACCGGCAAGACACTGGTTCAGCTTTGCCAAGAGGAAGTCTTCGCGCCACTGGGGATCGAGCACGCGTCGCTCGTCTGGACCGAAGAGATCGCGAAGCTGACGGCCACCGGTCACCGCGGCACCTCGCCGATGGCGAAAGGGAGGCCGAGCCAGCCCAACATGGCCTCCAGCCTGCACGTCGACGCCAAGAACTACGCCAAGTTCCTGATCGCGTACATCCAGGGCAAGGGGCTCGCGGAGGCCACAGCCAAGGACATGCTCCGTTCGCAAGGCGCGATACCCGACGATCCCAAATCGTCGTATGGCCTGGGCGTCAGCATCGGGCAAACCCCGGATGGAACCCACTACGGCCACGGCGGGGACAACACCGAGTTCACGAGCCATTCCGTGATGTATAAGGACCTCGGCATTGGCTACGTCTTTTTCGTGAACAACGAGGACGCCACCAAGGTCGCAAACATCTTGAACGCCTACCTGATCACCGGCAAATCGGGCCTGAAAAGCACCAAGCCAATCGCTTACACCCTGGGCAAGATCGACTCGAAGATTTACGACGCGTACGTCGGCCGCTACGCGATCAACCACGAAACGATCGTGACCGTTACCCGCGAAGGCGACAAGCTCATCGTCCAGCCGTCAGGCGACGCCAAGTTCGAGCTCTTCCCGTTTTCGTATTGGAGCGGATTCAGTTTCGGCGAGTCGGAAACCGTTTTCTTCCTCAAGTCGACCACAGACGCCACCGCCACGTTCGTGAAGGACGCGAACGGAAAAATCAGCCACGTCGTCCTCACTCGCGACGGCCGAAAAACCGAAGCGAAGCGGCTGGAAGACTGAAACCAGCCTTTCCGAAGCGGGTGGACACGGCGCAGAAATGGGGACTAACAAATATTAGATGCTAAAAGAATTTGTTGAGTCCCCTTATCTCAATCTGCCCTCTCGCAGTGCCGAGGCTGATCGTCATGACTGCTTCGCATGTCCTTTGTTTTTTCCCATCGCCCGATTGTAACGCCCCGGGCGTCCGACGTCAGCATTCTTGCTCAGCGAGACGATCCTGAACTCGACCGTCGGCTCGCCCCCCACTCCCGAAAACCGGTGTGCCTCCAATACCGGTATTCTGCTGCCTTCAACGCCGAATTCTCTCACGCGACCTCGCCGCCGCCCCTCGGAATCTCGGTTGGCTCATAGGGCAAAACCGGTACTGCGACCGGGGTAGTGGGTTCGATCCCTATAGAGTCCGGATGACTGCATTGCCTGTCCCTTTACGTCCCTTTCTGCCGACGCTATTCGTCAATACTGCGTAGCCTGTCCTCGACGGTCGTGCACTCCACTCAGGAGGTTCGTAAATCGCCACGGCTGCCTCCGGGGTTTCCGTTGGTAGTCCTTTCGCTTTGCATATCCTTTGGGGCTCATGCATCGACCGCTCATCGTGCAGATTCGGGGCCTGCCAGCCGGTCGTCGCCAAATTGGTTGTGATTTCTGGTGGAAAACCGTCGCGCCAGTAGACAAAAGGTATCTAGGCGATCACCTGGCGTCTACCCTCACTGGACGATTGGCTTTACTGTTCTTTTGCTTGGGCTCTGGCGTCGTGTCCGAGGTCGGGCTAACTGCGGCCGTACCTGTGCGACGGTATCGAAATAATATTCAATATTTGATATTTAAAAATTTAAAGTATTTTATAAAATATAACAATAATTTTGATTCAAGTTGTGTTATAAAAAATTAAATTCAATTTATATTAACGCATTATTTTGCGGACTCGGTTTCGATTCCTTTGTTTTCGCCGAAAGATGCCCAAAATCTTCGGCCGATTGGTCTAGATCGCCCGCCGAAAATCTGTCTATTGAATAATTGTAGTAAATATTATTGATTGCGTTGTGGGTTGTACGTGTTGCGATTGCGTCCCCCTATGATTCCGAAGTCGTCGGAAATGCAGGCGGCCAAATCAGGTGATCGCCACCGCGTATAAGCTTGGAGATAGGCGAGCTCCCGGATTCTTGTTGTGATCTCTTGAGTTCTCTCGTCGATTCTCTGAGAGATCTTCATTGCTTCTATAATTCGGAAGGCCCCCATCCATCTTGAGGAAAAGGATTCCTTGTCACGTTGATCAAGTGGCTCGAAAATGGCTATCTCATCCACTTTTAATGTTAAAGGACCGACTTCGCCAGCCTCGAGTTTTCGAAGGAGGTTCTGAAGAAAGTTAAAGATGATTATTTTTGAGATTCGACGAAATAAAAAATATCCGCAAGTTCAGGTGTTTTCGGAGGCGAAGCACTGGGACTTCGCTATGGCCCGCGTGTGTGGGGGGCTCACCGGTCGCGGAGCTCGGCTTTCAGCTTCAGCACGGCGACTTCCTTGGCTTTGGCTTCGACCTCGACGGTCAGGTCACGTCCCAACCAGCAATCTGGGAAATCGTTGACGTCGATGAAGTCGTGGTGCCGCTCAGTTGTGGGGCCGTCCCAGCCGTTGATCGGGCTGGAGAGGTGGAACAGGGGCTCGCGGGCCCAGGTCGCGACGGCCTGCGCCGTCGCGTCTTCGACGGAGAGGCCGTCCGCGAGGCAGCGGTGGTGGTGGACGTCGTAGACGAACGGGAGGCCTTCCGCCTTGCACAGGGGGAGGAGGTCCGCGGGAGTGTAGGTCTTGTCGTCGTTCTCGACGGTCAGGCGGCTTCGGGCTCGATCTGAGAGCCGACTGAGGTTCCTGCGGAAGTCGTCGAGGGCCTTGGGCTTGTCGCCGTAGGCGCCCCCGCCGTGGATGTTGACCACTTCGGCGTTGACCCACTCGGCGACCTCGGACTGGTACTCCAACTCGCGAATTGAGGCCTCGACGACCTCGGGGCGGGGGGAGTTGAGGACGACGAACTGGTCGGGGTGGAAGCACGTCCGGATCCCCGAGCTCCTGGCGAACTCGCCCGCCTCGCGGAACCGGCGCTCGACCTCGTCGCCTTCGGGGAGGTCCGACACCGCGTAACCGAGGGTCGGATGTGACTTCAGTGGTAGGATCTGGCTGTTGATCCGGAAACACCCGATCCCCTCGCGTTCGCAATACCGGAGCGCCGCCAGCAACGCGTCGGCGTTGGCCAACGCGAGGCCGGCGATTTTCGCCAGGCCCTCGGCGCGTCCCATCCGGCCGACGGAGGTCGCCGTCGTGTTCGAGAACTTGATCGGCTGGTCTCGGAAGATGCAGCAGAGCCCGAGTCGAATGCTCATGTCCGATCAAAACCCCGTCCTGGGTCGCGTTTCGCAGGAATCCCGCAGGGAATCAGGATATCCATCTGCATCGTTGAGTACGACGGGAACTTCGGCACTCGACGCCGAGCCGAAACCCGGTTTTCTCAACAATCGGGTTTCTGTGCGAGGGACGACGACGTCCCGGGAGGGGCTGCCCAGGTGGAGTGGGTCAGAAACCCGGTTTTTAAGAAAATACCGGGTTTCAGGACTGGTTTCCCTCGGAGCTGCTCCCAAGACTCAAGGTGTCTTTGTGCCTTTGTGGTGAGTCTTCAACCCAGGAGGACTCGGCGGACGTCAGCCCGTGGAGGCCGTCAATCGACGAGTCGGGCACCTGGGGTGGCGAGTTCGTCGAGGCGTTCGGCCGGCTCGCCCGAGGCCCAGGCGATGCCTCGGAGGATGAGGATCCGGAAGAGGGGGTCGTCGAAGGTCCAGGTGTAGTGGCCGGGGATGCTCACGAAGACGCGTCCCTTGCCTGACTGTCGGGTCCAGATCAGGGGCTGGGGTTTGCCGTCTTCGACGCCCGTGCCGAGGATGTTGATACTGGACGGGTCGCCGGAGAGGTTCCAGTAGCTCTCGTCGACGAGGTTGAGGATCCCGAAGCCCTGGGTGATCGGGTGCGTCGAGCCTCGGAGGTCGAGCGCGAGCTTGCCGTGGCGGAACTTCGAGGCGCCTCCTTTCCAGGCGAGGCCGATGCGCTCGCTCAGGGCCTCGACGGCGTCGTGGCCGTCGACGGCGTAGTGGAGATAAACCAGGCCGCCGCCTCGGGCGAGGTAGCGGTCGAGCTCCTCGACTTTGGCCGAGGACCACGCCGGGTTGTTGGAGTAGAAGACGATGACGTCGGCTTCGGCGAATTGCTGCGGGGTCGGCCAGCCTTCGGCGGATGAGACGGTCACATTCTCGGCCAGCGGGAGGAGTGCCGACCATCGCTGTTGCCAGAGGGGGTAGTCGTGCTCGCCCGGGCCGTGGTCCTTGGGACCGCCGGCCAGGACGACGCGGAGGGCCTTCGAAGCGACGACGGGTCGGTCGCCTTTGACGACGGCCTCGACCTCGGCACGTCGCCGAGGCGGTGGCGCCGCGTCCCCTTCGACGGGGGCCGGACGCAGCGGCTCGGTCAGGAGGAAGGTGAGGAGGTCGCGGAGTTTCGCTTCGCCGAGGGTCGTGTCGAGGCCGGTGGGCATGATCGAGAGCGGGGAAGGGGACTGGGACTCGACGTCCGCCCGGTCTATCGGCGTCGAGACTCCGGTCCCTTCGCCCACGACGAGCCGATCGCCGTCGGATCGGATCGTCCCCTGGAGGACTCGGCCGTCCTTGAGCGCGATCGCGTGCGCGATGTAGTCGGGGTTGATGGCGACGCTCGGGGTCCGGATGTCGCGGAGGACCGACGCATAGTCGCGGTGGATCAGGTTCGAGAGGTCGGGGCCGATCCGGCCTCCTCGGCCTCGGACCTGGTGGCAGGTGGAGCAGCGGGCTTCGTTGCCGTAGAAAAGGGCGCGGCCTTTGGCCCAGTCTCCCCCCTTGAGCTCGGGGATCGTCCGCTCTTCGGCTGCGTCCGTCGCCTGGGCGGCCGAGGACCAGGGGAGCAGGAAGCGTCGGAGCGGGAACGCCCGCTCTCTCGTGTCTTCCTGCGTCGAATACGATAGGTTGAAAGTCGTCGACGGGCCCGTCTCGAGCACGACTTCGACCGGCGTCCATTCGCCGGCCTTCGGACTGGCCGCGAGCGTGATGCGCTGCGAGGTCGCGTCGACGGCCGTGCTCGCGAGCCGCCGGGTGGCGGTCGTGACCTCGAATCGCCGAGAGCCGGAGAAGACCAACTCCACGACCTCGTCGGGGAGTTGGGCGTCGACGGTCGAGCCCGGTTGGACGGCCGGGCGGAGCATCTTCTCGAGGTCGAGCTTGGTCCGGAGGGTCAGGCGGCCGGGCAGGGCGAGGGCCTGGCGGAACCGTTCGTGCTCCGCGCTCTTTGCGGTGAACTCGGCGGAGACGGCGAGGTTGAGGTGGGGGAGCCAACCGTCCCAACCCGCTTCGCCGGTTCCGGGACGCCAGGACGCCTCGACGCCGGTGAGGTCGTAGCCGAGGTCGATGGCCGGCGCTCCTGGTGCGGCGGGTTCCGCTCCCTCCTGGGTTCGGAGCGTGAGGGCGTAGGACGAGGCTTCGGGGTGTCGCGAGGTGGCCAGGACCAGGGTTCGCCGGTCGTCGGAGACCTGGGCCGAGAGGACCGGCAGCTCGAATCGGGGGGCCGCCATCTGCCGGCTCACGACGTCATAACCGGGGCGGAGCGACTCGAAGCGGTCGCCGGGGCGGACGGCCTTGCCGTACTCGATCGTCGTGCGCCGGGTCAGGTCACGGAGTCGGGCCGGGTCGAGGGGGCGGTCGAAGGCAACCCGGACTTCCTGCGGCCCGGCGGCCCAGGCGACGACCGGCTGCGGCTCGGCCCGGTCCGTGTACGTGATTTTGTACAGCCGCCCTTTGCCCGAAGGACCGCTCCCCCAGTCGGGCAGGCCGCCGTGGGTCGCGACGACCAGGTCGCCCCGAGGGGAGACGCACGCGTCGACGGTGAGCATGTTCAGACATGCCAGGATCTGGTTCTTCGCCACGTACCCGCTCGGCGACTTCGCCAGCTCGGTGCGATAGAGCTTGCCCCGGGAATAGCCGCTGACGATCGCGTCGTCGGCCCACCACTCGGGGCCGAAGGTCGGGCCGCCGTTGACGGGGGCGTTGAAGTTCAGGCCGCAGGTCGACTGGTGCTGCGGGCTGTAGTCGAAGACGCTCGGCTCGTCGATCACGCCGGGGAGGTGTCTCGGATGGCGAGGGGGGAAGCCGTAGTGACGCCCTTCCTGGATGTGCAGCAGCTCGTCGAACGGGTTCCCGTTGGGGAGCCAGGTCGCCCCTTCCTGGTCCGTCGCGAACAGGTCCCACGCGCGGTTGAAGGCGAGGGCGACCGGGAACCGGATGCCCGAGGCGACGACCGCGCGCGTCTTGAAGTCGGGAGAGACCCTGAGGATCGCGCCTCGGACCCCCTTCGGGTCGTAACGCGCCTGCCCCTCCTTGTCGATCAGGTAGGCGTTCGTGAAGTCCGTGGTGCCGAGGCCGAAATAGACGTGACCGTCGCGCCCGACCGCGACGCCGAGAGCGTCGACATTCGCGTGCGTGATCTTCCAGCCGTCCGCGACGACGACCTCGCGGTCGCCTCGGTCGTCGCCGTCGGTGTCGAGGATGAGGGACACCTTGCCCATGCAGGCCACGTACACACCAAGGCCGTGTGGGTCGCCGGGGGGAGTCGGGACCATGCCGATTGGGGCCTTCAACTCCCCCTGGTTCTCCCAGAAGACTTCGACCTTGTCCTCGAGTCCCGTCTCCTTCCCTCCCGAGAGCAGATAGATGTTCCCGTTATAGGCCATGGCGACGAGCTTGCCGTCGGCGCGGTACTTGATGGTGTTGATGTTCGGCAGGTCGACGGGGAGCGGCTTCGACGAGAATCCGGGGACCAGCATCCGCACGTCGGGCGGGTTCGTGTCGTAGACCAGACGCTTGCCCACGTCATGACGTTCGGGGGGCGTGATCGCCGGCCTCCGTTCGTAGCGGGCGGCCAGGTAGCGATCGACCTCGTGCCGCTCGTCGTCCGAGAGGACTCGGTCGTAGACCAGGATCTCGAGGATGTCGCCGTCGAAGAAGCCTCGGACGTTCGGCGGCCCCCCTTCATTGTTGTATCGCCGGGCCCCGACGGTCAGATGATCCCCGTAGAGGATCGTCTCGGTGCGATCACGCTGCCCAGCTTCCTTCCCCTCGAAGAAGACGCGGGTCCCGCCTGGGCCAGGGGTGGACGTGACCCCGATGCGACGAATCACGCCGAAGTCCGAAGGGGTTGTGATGAGGCTCGTTGCGCCCCCGAAGCCGTTCCCTTCGACGTTGAACGTCGCGAACCGCCGCGAGAAGGCGGGGCCGAAGTCGAGGTTCAGCCCGCTGACATAGTCGTTCTTCCCCGACTGGTTCAGCGCCAGGAGTCCGCGGAAGTCCCCCGAGTTGGTGAACGGGGCCGCCACGACGAAGATTGTCAGGTCGCGGGTGCTCCACCCCGGCTGAGACCATTCGAACGCGGCCTTGTCGCCGTCGAATCGGATCGCGCCGTCCTGGTAGACCGGTTGGGCTTCGGATTGCGACTGTGCCACATGTCGGCGCCGGCCCGAGGCGTCATACCAGACGTCGACCTTGTCGCCAGTATTCAGCGGGCCCTTGCCCAGGGCTTTCCTCGCGTCGAGGAGACGACCCGCGTCGAGCCAGAACGCCAGGCCTCTCGTGACCTTCAGGGCGGGCTCAGCCCAGGGTTCCCGACGCGACTCCGTCGGAGGCTCCTGGCCCTGAGTTGGGAGGGCGATCGTCGCGGTGATCCATGAAACGAAGAAGATCGCCAGGGCCCTGGAGTGCCCGGCGGCGACGGTTTTCGAGGGCGAGGTTCGCATGGCGATCGAGGCCGTCTCGGCGGCGTCCCTTTGTGAGTGACCATTGGCAACGCGTCGAGGACAAACCCGGTCGCCAGATCGGCGAGCCGGGTCGTGGACTCTCGTGTTTGCCGCGGCGAGGCGCTGCACGACGCCTTCCTGCATTCACGTCATGGCATAGGGGACGCTCGAGAGCAAGTCTTTGCCGAGAGTTGGAGTGGATCAGTACTGATCGGCCGAGAGGATCTCGCCGCGATTGAAGCTGATCAGCGCGGCGAATGCCGCGGCGCTCGCCGACCGCTTGACGAAATGGACCGAGCCGTCGGTGAAGATGTGGTTGGCGCCACCGGGATGGAAGGAGTAGACCTCGTTGTTGTTACTCCAATTCGTGTGGTCGTTCGACCCGTCGCCGTCGGTGAAGAACTCGCTGTCCGAGTCGGCCCAGCCGGCCCCGGAACCCACCACGGACCCGAAGCCCTGGTTCTGATTGTATCCCTGGATGAACGTCGCATCTCCCATGTTGCGCCCGTTGAGGTACAAGGCCGGGCGTCCCGCGTCCTCCGAGATCAGGATCGTGTTCGAGGTCCCGTCGGTCACGTCCGCGATCCGGCGTGCGACATTCCCCCTGAGGTTGCCGAGCACGTCCAACCCGTCGGGGTTCGCGACGTTGTTCTTCGCGAGCCAATTCGCCTGGATTCCCCCGTCGACGGCGTAATCGCCGGCCGCGAGCGTGACCTGCCAGGTCGTACCGTAGATGAGCTGGAACATCGTGTTGGTGTACGCCACGGTGCGATAAGACGTTGAGGACGGACAGTTCATGAAGTCGAGTTGCGTCCCGACCACCGTCGTGTTCGCCGGCGCCGCGAAGGCCTGCGAGAGGTTATACGTTTGGTACATCGGGGATTGATCGACAAACGGAAGAATGAGCGAGGTCCATGTCTGGACGTCTTTCACGGAACCACAGACTTCACCGATCTGGACCGGGCAGGGATTTTGGTAGTTCGGATTGGTCACGGGCAATGCGGTCAGGTCGGAGGATTGAAACGGCGGCTTGAGCAGATCGGTCGACATGGCGAAGCTCGGCGGGAAGTACTGGCGTGAGTTCTCGAAGTTGTGAAACGCCAGCCCGATCTGCTTCAGGTTGTTGATGCATCGGATCCGCCTCGCGGCCTCGCGGGCCGACTGCACGGCGGGCAAGAGGAGCGCGATCAGGACGGCGATAATCGCGATGACCACCAGCAGTTCGATCAGGGTGAAGCCCGCCCTCGGGCCCTGGGCGTTGGGATGACGAGGCATGGCGAACTCTCCATGTGGGGGACGACTCGGGCCGGCGAGGAACCGAAGTCCCCGCGAGGGATCCCGATCGGGGGATGGGTCGAGGAACAATCATGTCGACGATTGTTCGCAAGATGACATCGTTCGGCGGTCGTCGAATCGTTGCGATTCGAAGGGAGAGTTTCGAGTCGTCGGGGGAGAGCCTTCGGCTCCCGAGGAGCGTCCTGCCCCGGCTTAAGAAAGGGCCCAGTTCCCCGAAGAGACCGCGGGGACGGGATCGACAACGAGGAAATCATAAGAGAGATCACGGGCCATAAGCAAGACCTTGCTTGTCAGCAATCGGCCCGAATTTCTCCCCGAGTCGCGGCCCTCGGCCCTTGTTTTGTCGGCCATCATAAGGTGCAGGCGACCTTGCGAAATCCGAGAGATGGGCGAAATGCGTCAGATATGTTCGGATGGGAAGATTCTACAGACGCTGGACGGGTCGCCATTTCTAGCACGATTTGACAGGATCTTGTCATTGCGACGAGATCATTAACTCGAGTGTAGTCGTGATGTTCCGGAGAGGTGTCGGCGCCTTCGCGAGCCGGCCAGGGTGATCGGTGACGAAGCGAGAGGACGGTGGGGTTCGTGGCCGGGTCGAGGTCAAACGCCCCGAGTTGGCCACGAAGATGCGGTCGTTACAAACTCTGCAAGGTGTCGCGCGAGGGGGCCCTCACGGACACTTCGGGGCAAGAATTTTTTTGCGAGAGACTTTCGAGACACTCAGTTCCGGCGCGAGGCGTCCGAATTGGAGGGAGGGCGTCCGCCAGAGATTCACGTGAAAAATGTCACACGTGTGTCATTGCATAAGACTGATCGCTTGTGCCGGCGGTCATGCGTCGACGTGGGGCGAGACCATCCGAAGCCGGGCCATGTCGCGTCTCGGGGGTTCGCCGAAGCAGCGGCGGTATTCGCGGCTGAACTGGGAGGAGCTCTCGTAGCCGACCCGGTAGGCGGCCGCCGCGGCGTCCAGGCCCTCGCCGAGCATCAGTTTGCGGGCCTCCTGGAGCCGGAGCCGCTTCTGGTACTGGAGCGGGCTCATCGCCGTCACGGCCTTGAAGTGCTCGTGGAAGGCGGAGGGGCTCATGTGGACCTCGCGCGCAACCTCCTCGACGCGGAACGAGCGGGTGAAATTCCTCCGCAGCCACTCGATGGCCGTGGCGATCCGGCGGGACTGGCCGCCTTCGGAGGCGATCTGGCAGAGCCGAGGCCCTTGCTCGCCCATGAGCAGGCGATAAGAGATCTCGCGAAGGACCAAGGGGGCCACGACCGCGATGTCCCTCGGCTGATCCAGCAAGGCGAGGAGCCGGATGACCGCGTCCAGGAGCGGGAGATCGACCGCGCTGACGGCCAGGCCTCGCCTCTGGTCGGTGCCCTGGAGGTCGGGCGGCCCCACTTCGAGGAGGATCTCGCCGACCTGGGCGAGGTCCAGGTCGAGACGGAGGCTGAGGTACGGCTCCTCTTCCGAAGCCTCGATGACCTTCCCCACGATGGGGAGGCCGACCGAGACGAGGAGGAAGTGGGCCGGGTCGTAGGTGTAGATCTCGTCGGCGAGCATCACCCGTTTCCGGCCTCGGGCGACCACGCAGAGGGCGGGCTCGCAGATGTGCGTGACCGGCTCGGTGGGGGCCGTGGCCCGGCTCAGCGAGAGCGGGGCGATGGCCGTCCCGAACGGCCCGTCCTGGCCGGTGTGCCGCTCGATCAGCCTCGCGAGTTCTGCCAGCTTCTGCGTCGTCCCTTGATCGTCCATCGACCCCTCTCTCGCGTCCTCAAAAGGGTGCCCGTCGCGTGGCGAGTCTCCACGTTATCGTAGTCGCTTCCCGACGCCAAGGCCACGGGGATTCGTCCGGCCTCTGGAGGATTGAGCAAGTTTTCCCGAGGATCGGAATAACGGAATGGCCCTTCGGCATCTACAATCCCCCGTGAGTGCGGAGTGGGTCCGCCAAGGTCTTCGGACGACTCGCGGAGGATTGGACAATGTCGGAGTGGGCTGAGAAGGTCGAGGGGAAGGTCGTCGTCGTCACCGGGGCCAGCAGCGGGATCGGCGAGGCCACGGCACGCCGGTTGGCGGCCGCCGGCGCCAAGGTCGTGCTGGGGGCGCGTCGCCTCGACCGCCTCGAAACGATCGTCGCCGAGATCCAGGCGGCCGGGGGGCAGGCCCTGGCGTATGCGGTCGACGTGACGAAACACGAGCAGGTCCGGGCGCTCGTGGCCGCCGCGGTCGAGCACTTCGGCCGGATCGACGTGATGGTCAACAACGCCGGCTACATGCCCCTGTCGCCGCTCGACGCCGACAAGGTCGACGAGTGGGACCGGACCATCGACGTCAACATCAAGGGGGTGCTCTACGGGATCTCAGCCGCCTTGCCGAGGTTCCGTGCCCAGGGGAGCGGGCACATGATCAACGTCTCGTCCGTGGCCGGGCACATCGTCTTCCCGGGCGCGGCGGTCTACTGCGGCACCAAGTACGCCGTCCGGGCCATCTCCGAAGGGTTCCGCCAGGAGGCCGGCCCGAACATTCGGAGCACCATCATCAGCCCAGGCGCTGTTGAGAGCGAACTGGCCACCCACATCACCGACGGCCCCACCGCCGAGGCGGTGAAGGCCTTCACGACCCTGGCGATCCCCGCCGAGGCGATCGCCCAGGCCGTCCTCTACGCCATCCAGCAGCCCCCGACGGTCGACATCAACGAGATCCTCGTCCGGCCGACCGCCCAGCCTCTGTGATACCTCTCCTGAAACCCGGTGTTGAAGAAAACACCGGGTTTCGGAGAGCGGGGCTTACGAGTCGGACCCGCCGGACGGCGGCTTGGGGCGGCCGAAGAGGCTGGCGCGGATGTAGTCGCGGTTGAGGCGTGAGATGAACTCGATGGAGATGGCCTTGGGGCAGGCCGCCTCGCATTCGGCGTGGTTGGAGCAGGTGCCGAAGCCTTCGGCGTCCATCTGGTCGACCATGGCGAGTGCCCGACGATTGCGCTCGGGCTTGCCCTGGGGCAGGAGGTTCAGGTGCGACGCCTTGGCGGCGACGAAGAGCATGGCCGAGGCGTTCGGGCAGGCGGCGACGCAGGCGCCGCAGCCGATGCAGGCGGCCGCGTCCATGGCGAGGTCGGCGGTGTCCTTGGGGATCGGGTGGATGTTCGCCTCGGGGGCGTTCCCGGTCCGGACCGTGACGAAGCCGCCGGCCGCGATGATCCGGTCGAAGGACCCTCGGTCGACCATCAGGTCCCGGAGGACCGGGAATGACGACGCGCGCCAGGGCTCGATCGTCAGGACGTCGCCGTCGTGGAAGCTCCGGACGTGGAGCTGGCACGAGGTTGTGGCGCGCCTCGGGCCGTGCGGGGAGCCGTTGATCACGACGCCGCACTGGCCGCAGATCCCTTCTCGACAGTCGTGGTCGAAAGCGATCGGCTCTTCGCCCTTCTCGATCAGGCGCTCGTTCACGACGTCGAGCATCTCGAGGAACGACATGTCGGTGCTGATGCCGGGGGCTTCGTACGTGACGAACTTCCCCTCGGCCTGCCGGTTCTTCTGCCGCCAGACGCGGAGGGTCAGGTTGATCGTCGTCTCGCCGTCCGCGACATGGCTCGCCGCAACGTTTGCATTCATTTATTTGTAACTCCGTGTCTGGAGCGCGACGTTCTCGAAGACGAGCGGCTCGACGTGGCGGACGGGGCGGCTCCCCTCGCCGGTGTATTCCCAGGCCGCGACGTGGCAGAAATGCTCGTCGTCGCGGGCGGCCTCGCCGTCGGGGGACTGGAATTCCTCGCGGAAGTGGGCGCCGCAGGATTCTTTGCGCTCGAGGGCGTCGAGGCAGAGGAGCTCTCCGAGCTCGAGGAAGTCGGCCACGCGGCCGGCCTTCTCGAGCGACTGGTTCACGCCGTCGCCGTCGCCGAGGACGCTGACGTCCTCCCAGAACTCCTGCCGGAGCTCGGGGATCTTCCGCAGGGCCTCTCGCAGGCCCGCCTCGGTCCGGGCCATCCCGCAGTATTCCCAGAGGATCTTGCCGAGGGCGCGGTGGAAGGTGTCGACCGTCCGCTTCCCCTTGATCCCCAGGAGCTTGTTGAGGCGGCCGGTGACCTTCGCCTCGGCGTCCCGGAACGCGGGGTGGTCGGTGGTGACCTTCGTCGGCGCCTTCGACGCGAGGTAGTTGCCGATCGTGTAGGGGATGATGAAGTAGCCGTCCGACAACCCTTGCATCAAGGCGCTGGCACCGAGCCGGTTGGCGCCGTGGTCGGAGAAGTTCGCCTCGCCGAGGACGAACAGTCCGGGGACGGTGCTCATCAGGTTGTAGTCGACCCAGAGCCCCCCCATGACGTAGTGGATCGCCGGGTAGATCCGCATCGGGACCTTGTACGGGTCTTCGTCCGTGATCCGCTCATACATCTCGATGAGGTTGCCGTAGCGTTCGCGGATCGTGTCGGTGCCGAGCCGCTTGATCGCGTCGGCGAAGTCGAGGTAGACCCCCAGGCCGCTCTTGCCGACGCCTCGGCCCTCGTCGCAGACCTCCTTCGCGGCGCGGGACGCGATGTCGCGCGGGGAGAGGTTGCCGAAGCTCGGGTACTTCCGCTCGAGATAGTAGTCGCGCTCGTTCTCGGGGATCTGCCCGGGTGGTCGGCGATCTCCCTTCTCCTTCGGCACCCAGATCCGGCCGTCGTTGCGGAGCGACTCGGACATGAGCGTGAGCTTGCTCTGGTGGTCGCCCGTGACGGGGATGCACGTCGGGTGGATCTGCGTGTAGCAGGGGTTGCCGAAGGCGGCCCCTTGCTTGTGGGCCCGCCAGGAGGCGGTGACGTTGGACCCCTTGGCGTACGTCGCGAGGTAGAAGGCCGTGCCGTATCCGCCGCTGGCCAGGATCACCGCGTCGGCGGCATATGACTCGATCTCGCCCGAGATCAGGTCGCGGGTCACGATCCCGCGGGCGTCGCCGTCGACGACGACCAGTTCCTGCATCTCGTGCCGGGTGAACATCGAGACGGTGCCGAGGCCCACCTGCCGCTCGAGCGCCTGGTAGGCCCCGAGCAGGAGCTGCTGGCCCGTCTGTCCCCTGGCGTAGAAGGTCCGCGAGACCTGCGCCCCGCCGAACGACCGGTTCGCGAGCGAGCCGCCGTATTCCCGAGCAAACGGGACGCCTTGGGCCACGCACTGGTCGATCACGTTGACCGAGACCTCGGCGAGGCGGTGGACGTTGGCCTCTCGGGAGCGGAAGTCTCCGCCCTTGATCGTGTCGTAGAACAGCCGGCGGACGCTGTCGCCGTCGTTCTGGTAGTTCTTCGCCGAGTTGATGCCGCCCTGCGCGGCGATCGAGTGCGCGCGCCTCGGGCTATCCTGGAAGCAGAAACAGGCGACCCGGTAGCCGAGCTCGGCGAGACTGGCCGCCGCCGAGGCGCCGGCGAGGCCCGACCCGACGACGATGACGGAGTATTTCCGCTTGTTCGCCGGGTTGACCAGCTTCATCTCGAACTTGTGCCGCGACCACTTCTGCTCGAGCGGTCCGGGCGGGACGTTCGACTTCAATTCCACGGCGGTTCTCCCCTACTTGACGAAGCCGAACACGATCGCCAACGGGACGATGGCGAAGCCCAGGACAACCACGAGCGTGAACACGGTCGCGAACCGCCGCCCGGCCGAGTGGTACCTCGGCTGCGCACCGCCGAGGGTCTGGGTCAAGCTCCAGATTCCGTGCCAGAGGTGGAACCCGAGCATCACCATCGCGAGCACGTAGACCGCCGCCACCGGGACGACCCGCAGGCCGGTGACGAGGTTCTGGTAGACCGACCCTTCGTGGTAGTCGGGGTGGACCGTCCCGGTCGTGAGGTGGAGGAGGTGGAAGATGATGAACGCGAGCAGGAGCGGCCCCGTCAGTCGCATCGACCTCGAGGCGAAGCTCGACTGCCGGTGCGTCGCCTCGCGCCCGGCGTTCGAACGCGCCTTCTGGTTCATCCGGGTGAGGACGATGTAGGCCCAGATGTGCAGGCCCACCGACCCGAGCAGCACCAGGCGCGCCGTCCAGAGCAGGGCGGGCTCCTTGTGCAGGAGCTTGGAGTACTCGTCGATCGACTCCCGGCCCTGGAAGATCTGGAGGTTCCCCGCCATGTGGCCGAGCACGAACCCCGAGAGGACGACGCCTGTGACGGCCATGATCAGCTTGAGGCCGATCGAGGATCGCAGGACCCTCGCCAGGTGGGACCGGCGCACCGGCTCCGCATTCGAACTTGGTCTGGTCGCAACCGCGCTCATGGGCTTTCCCCGATGTGTTGGGGGCGTGGACTTCGCCGTCGCTCGGAAGGGGGGGTGGGCATGTCGAGACGCGTCGGCCGCCGATCGGACTCCCTCATGGAGACCCGCCGGCCCTCTTGACGCCTCTCGGTCTGTCCTCCGATATCCGGAAGTGTAAGAGACTCGCTTTGATTGGTCCAATACTTTGTTATTATCGGTTCGATAGTTATTGCCTATCGATCGAGGGTCCGGCCTTGGAACTCCGACACCTCCGCTATTTCGTGGCGGTGGCCGACAGCTTGCACTTCACCCGGGCGGCCGAGGGGCTGAACGTCTCGCAGCCGACGCTCTCGCTCCAGATCCAGGAGCTCGAGCGGGAGTTGGGGTCGCCCCTATTCGACCGGATCGGGCGATCGGTGCGACTGACCGAGGCGGGGGTCGTCTTCCGCCGGCACGCCTTGCGGGCGATCCGCGAGGTCGAGGCGGGGCAGGGGGAGGTGGCCGACCTGTTGGGCCTGCGCCGGGGGACCTTGCGGGTCGGCGTCACCCATTCCTTCAGCACGGCGTTCATCCCCAAGGCCGTCGCGGGGTTCCGGGGGCATCATCCGGGCGTCGGGGTGGTGATCCAGAAGACGAGCGGACGCGCCATCGAGCACGGGCTCGTCGCCGGGGCCCTCGACCTGGGCATCGCCTTCGCACCCCCGGAGGCGCCCGAGGTTGTTGCCGAAACGTTGTTCGAAGAAGAGGTCGTGCTGATCACGTCGCAAGGCCACCGGCTCGCGGGTCGTGCGAGGGTGACGCTCGCCGAGCTCGCTCAGGTCCCCCTCGTCCTCCCCAGCCGCGAGTTCGCCACCCGACGGCTGATCGACGACCGGATGCTCGAGGCCCAGGTCCAGCCCGACATCGTCGTCGAGATGAACGACATCGACTCCCTGCTCGAGATCGTCCGTCTCGGCACGGGCGCCACCGTCCTCTCCCGCAGGGCGGTGACCGACGACCGAGACTTGGCGATCGTCCGGATCATCCGCCCCAAGATGGCCCGGACCGCCGCCTTGCTCTGGCCCCGCGAAGGCTACCGGACCGCCGCCTCGCTCGCGTTTGCGCAGGTGATCCGGGAGCTCGCCGAGTTGAAATGACGGGATTTGGTTGGGACTTCACCACAAAGACACAACGTGTTCCGAAACCCGGTTTTTGCTTAAAAACCGGGTTTCTGGCGCATTTGACGTCGACAACCCCTCTCGGGACGTCGCCGTGTACCCCCGCAGAAACCCGGTTTTCAAGAAAAACCGGGTTTCATGATTGGTGAAGAGCCCGCGCCATGGTGTCACTTCGGGATGATCGGCAGGACGACGGACGAGGCATACGCCCCGCCGTGGTAGACGGTGTTGTCGGCGGGGACCATCCGTCGGTGCTCGCTCAGGGGGTCCCCGGTGTTCGGGTTGACGTCGAACCGGGGGAAGTTGCTGCTGGAGACATCCAGGCGGATCCGGTGCCCCTTCTTGAAGACGTTCGACGTGGGGTAGAGCGTGATCGTCGCCTTATATGGGGCACGGCCGGGGTTGGGGCCGGGCTTCATCAAGACTTGCTGGTCCAGCGAGTCGCGATAGCGCATCCGGAGGATGGAGTCGCCGATGTTCAGGTCGAACCCGAGCGGGTAGTCGGGGTTCGGGGGGATCTCGTCGACCAGCTTCGCGGTGAAGTCGGTGTCGGGGGCGGTCGAGTCGACGAGGAGGGTCATGGTCACGGTGCCGGTGACCTCGACATCTTCGGCGAGCGGCTCGGTCCGGAAGACGAGGACATCTCGGCGCTCGGAAAGAGGGAGGCGATCCTCGGCGGCGTGGGTGTCGTCTCGAGGGCGCTGGTCGAAGCCGCCGGCGGCCATCAGCCCCGCGTTCGACGAGATGTTGCCGCCGATGGTCGGGACGGGGTGTCGGGGGTCGAAGGTGAACGTCGTCGCCGGCCGGGCGTCGTGTTCGGAGGTCGCGGCGTCGGGTCGTGTCGTCGAGAGGGTGCCGTCGCCGTGCAGGAAGTACGTCGTGGGCTGGGCCCGGGCGATCGGCCAGGCCTTCTCCGCTCGCCAGGATCCGCCGTGCATCAGCCGGCCGGCGGATGACTTGCGGTCGTCGCCCGTCCCCATGACGTAGATCATGACCGGCAGGTCTTCGTCGACGCCGTTCGACCGTCCCTTGAGCCAGTGGTCATACCACCGGAGCCGCCAGGCGAGCAGGTTGACCCCGGCGTCGGGGGTGAACTCGACCTCGCCGGCGACGTTCGAGTTCTGCCCGCCGTGGGTCCAGGGGCCGATGACCAGCCGCTGCGGCGATCGCTTGGCCTTCGAGAGTGCTTCGTAGTTCATCCCGACCTGTCGCGTCCACGAGTCGTACCAGCCCGTGATGTGCAGGACGGGGACGTCGGCGTAGTCGTCGACATGGTCGACGACCGACATCCCCTTGATCTTCCAGAAGGGGGACTCGGGCCCGCTCCGCATCGCCTCGACGAGCCACGACTCATATTCGGGCACGACCTTCAAGGGGGTCGTCCCGCGGCGGACGGGGAGGTTGTCGACGTGCTGTCGGATGCGTTCGCCGTTCGCCGTCAACGCCCGCTTCAGGGCCGGGTCGGCGAGGGCGGCTCGGCTGTTGGCCGCCCCCGTGCTGAAGATCCAGTTCATGAACCGCAGCTCGAACGCGCCGCCGTGCCGCATCCCGCTGACCCCGCAGTTCGACACCGAGTCGATCGGGACCATGGTCGTCAAGTGCGGAGGATTCATCTCGGCCAACGCATGCTGCGTACCGCCGGGGTAGCTCGTACCGAATGTCCCGACCTTGCCGTCGGACCACGGTTGTTTCGCGATCCACTCGACCACGTCGTAACCGTCGAGCGGGTCGTCGGCGATCAGTCGCCAGGTCCCTTCGCTCGCATACCGGCCCCGGACGTCGTTCGCCACGACGTTGTAACCCCGGGCGGCATAGAATCGTCCGTCCCCCTCGACGGCGTTCTTGTCATAGGGGGTTCGCGTCAAGAGCGTCGGGAAACGTCCGTCGAGCGGCTTTCCGTCTTTCGCCGGCCGGTAGACGTCTGCCGCCAGCTTTGTCCCATCTCGGACGTTGATGATGACGTTCTTCTCGGCGACGACGCCGAATTCCCCGGCCCTGGGCTCGACCTTCGGCGGCTGGGCCCGGAGCGTCGTCGTCGCGAGCAAGACGATGCCGAGTGTGGCGGCCAGGGCAGTCCGAAATCTCACTCTGTCGATCATGGCGGGCGGTCCCAAGGCCATCGAACGGTCATCCGAACCGGCGTCTCCCGATTGTCGGCACCCCCGCGCCGAATGCAATGCCCCCGGCTCCCCTCTTCTCACGAGCCGAGCGGATCAAAGGTCGAGCGGTTCGCGCCTGTTGGGCCTGTGGAAGCACGACATGTTGGCGTGGTAGAATTCATCTCGAGGGCTCGTCTTTCTTAACAATGGCCGACCATCGAGCCAGGATCCGCCACAGGTGGGGCCAAGAATTTTTTAGCCACGGAGGAAACACGGATAAATCAAGGGGATGGAAAATTTGTCAACAAATTACAAATATTGACATAGATTGAAAATTTGATATCACTCGCCAAATTCTTGAATGGATTCTCTGCGTCTATCTGCGTTATCTGTTGATCGTCCTCTTTCTTCGTCTTATCCGTGTTTCCTCCGTGGCTAAAAAATGAGTTTCGACTTCCATCCAACCTATGTTCCGCACATCCGCCCTTCATTTTCTCTGAATTTCTTTCGCCTGTACTCGCGATCGGTGCACTCAACGAAGACTCGCCGTGCCAGCCTTCGGCGGGCGCTGTCCCTATGGACCGTGGCT
>NZ_JBTYIP020000015.1:0-239899 GCF_054877945.1 Singulisphaera rosea
GCCGGGTGCCTGTCCCCATTTTCCGGGCCGTCGCCGTCCGCTGCGGCGGAAACGGGGACAGGCACCTGCGCTTCGCTGCGGAGCCAGTCCCCGTTTCCGCCTCCGCTCTCGGGTCAAGCGACACGTCGTGCCCTGTACCAGCCGCACGTTGGCCGCTCTAGCTCACGCGATAAGGCCTGGAGCGATGTTTCGCACCAGGCCTTGTCGTTTCCTGGATCCTACTGGAGCGGGTAGCCCTGGTTGGAACAACGAGGGTCGCGCAGCGACAAGAGGCTTATTGCTTATCGCATCGACATTCCCAGTGACGCCGTATACGGATCGATGAAGCGGACAGGGACTTGGACGAAGATCATGTCTGCCGGTCGAACTTCAAACGCGCTGACTTGCCTCCGACCTCTTGTCGCTGAGCGACCCCTGTTGTTCCAACCGGTGCTACCCAATTCTCGCACCAACGATGACGCACGGACGACCTCCGTAACAGCGCCGAGCTCACTCCATGAGCCAACCGGGCTTCGGGGGCAGATTATTACTCGTCACCATCGACATGGAACCTCGGTCGTTCCTTCCGGCCGTTGGAAGGGCCTGGGGTGTCCGCGCCATCAGCCTCGACCTGGAAGTATTGGCCAAGGGTTGCCTGGACCTTGTCGAGCCGTTCTTTGCAGATCGAGTAGGCCCGCATGGCCTTCTCGACCTTGGGGACGAGCTGGTCGATGTCCGGCTCTTTCTGGCCGGAGAGCCAGTCGGCGGTGTCTTTGAGGACCTTGTAGTTCTTGTTGAAGCTGGCGCTATCGAGAACTTCGCTCATGGTTCATCCCTCCTTGGCGCGGTCGGCTTGGGTGACCGTTGTGATTCGGCCGTCGTGGTATTCGACGGTGAGCTCCTCGAGCGTCGAGGCGGCCGAGGCACTGGTGACCGGCCGACCTTGGGCGTCGCGGGTGATCGCGAAACCACGCTTGAGCGTGGCCTGCGGTCCCAGGCCGACGACGATTTTCACGAACGTTTCGATCTGACCGTTGGCAAGCTCGATCGCGGAGCCGGTCCTGGCGTCGACGTCGGCCAGGGCCTCGCCGAGCTCGTCCTGGGCGGTCGCGACGAGGCGTCCGGCGTCACGGGCGACCTGGAGTTGTCGCTCCTGGATCTCATTCGCCGCCGCCTCGAGCTTCGCCGAGGCCTGCAAGGCGATCGCGTGGGCCGTCGACTCGAGCGCGGCCGCCTGGGCCTCGAGACGAACCTGCGACCGTTGTACCGTCGCCTCCATCGCCTGGTCGAGCTCTCGCTTCGCGTCGTCGAGGGCCTGATCGGCCCGCTCGACCACGCGGTCGCGGCCGGCGTCGAGGGCCTGGGCCGCTTCGCGGAGCTGGTAGTGGGCGGCCGTGCGGATGACCGTCATGAAGGTTTGACGATCCTCCTCCGCCTCGCGAGTCATCGCCGAGACGCCCAAGGTCAGGCGATCGGCCTGGGTCGCGAGTGCGGTCCGCTCCCTGGCGAGGGCCCGCGCGATCTCCATCCGGATCTGACCCAGTGCCGAGAGGGCCGCCAGGGCGTTGTCGCGGATCGTCGAGGCGATGTGGAGGGCGACCTTCGAAGGGGTGTCGAAACGTCGGTGAGCAACCTCGTCGAGGATGGTCGAATCTCGCTCGTGACCGATCCCGGTGAGGACCGGCACCGGCGCCAGGCAGGCGAGTCGGGCGAGCTCCAGGTCGTTGATCCAGGCCAGGTCGGTCGCGGCACCGCCCCCTCGGATAATCACCAGGGCGTCGATTCCTCGCCGACGATGGGCGGCGAGTGCCTCGTTGAACGCGGTGCGGATCGACGAGGGGGCGTCCGGGCCCTGGAAGGTCGCCCCGAAGAAGAGGAACTCGCAGAGTCCCGCGCCGTGGAGCCGGTCGGTCTCGCGCCGGAAGTCGCCGAGACCGGCGGAGCTCTCGGGGCTGATGACCGCGACCCGGAGGAACTCGACCGCCGCGGGGATGCCGCGATTTCGGGCGTAGAGACCGTCAACTTCGAGCTTCTCGCGGATCCGGGCGAGCTTGGCCGCGAGGTCGCCGAGGGTGTACGACGGGTCGATGTCTTCGATGATCAGGTCGAGCCCGAAGAGTGGGTCGAACCGGATCCTCGCGAGACAGAGGATCTTGATGTTCGGCCGGAGTCCCTCACCGGTTGTCCGCTCGAACTTCGCCGAGACCCCCGGGGCCCGGCTCTTCCAGAGGATCCCCTTGCTGTTCGCCAGCACGTCGCCACGCTCGTCGCGCTCGGTCAGCGACAGATAAAGGTTCCCCCCTTTGCCTCGGAGCTCGCTGATCTCCGCCCGGACCCAGACGGGCCCGTCCATCTCGCGGTCGATGGCCCCCTTGACCCTCGCGAGCAGCTCGCTGAGCGATACGCCTTTTTCCGCCGCGAGGTTGGGACGCTCCTCGGCCGGGGCTGTCGCGTCTTCCTCCTCGGCCTGGCTCCCGAAGATCGCCGGGAGCCATTGACGGTCGAAATGCTGGAGGTCGGTTCCTGGGGGCGCGTACCAGGTCCTCCGGACGCCGTCCCAACGCGCGCCGAGGGCCTTGGCCTCCTCCTTGCGCGCATAAGGGACAATCAAGTCGACTCGGGTGTTGAGGGTCATGGCGCCCGTTGGGGAAAGAAGGAGAAGTCCGCCAGATCCTGTCCGCTCGGCCTTGAAGGAGACTCAGCACGAAGGCACCAAGAGAACTCGAAAGATGTCCGAGAGCGATTTGTGCTCTCGGAATCATCCCTTTGTGTCTTTGTGCCTTTGTGGTGAAGAGTTCCCCTCAATTCGCCGAGAGCGATCGCAGGCCGGTCTGTGTCGCGGCCGTCTTCGAGGGTTGGATGGGGCTTGGCAGACGGTCGGGTTCCGGCCGGTATCGGATCACGACGAGCTCTTCGGGCCGCACCTCGCCGAGGACCTTACCGGTCTTCACGCCGGTCCCGAGGCTGACGATCAGGGCGCCGTCCTTGGGAATGACCCATTGGCCGGCGACTCGCGCGGAGTCGACCACGGGGACCTGGATCGTCCCCGAGAGCTTCGAGGGCCTGGGACGAGCCCGTCGGCCCGCTCCCGAGGCGTGGCGGCCGTTCTCACCGTCGGCCTCAGGCGCCGGGAGAACCGTCTCGGTGTACGAGGTCGTCTGGAACGAGACCAGGCGGTCTCGGTCGATGGCCACGCTCGCCCTGAGCCCTTCCCCTTCGACCTTGCCCGACGAGAGGCGCGTGACGACCCCGTTGTGAAGCTCGGCGATCTCCGGACGGAACGCCAGTCGTGTCGCATGGTTGACCGGGCCGTCGGCGATCCGTTCGAGGTGGGCGACGTAGTGGATGTTCTCCCCCTGATCGAACCGAACTTCACCATCGCCCTGCGCCGACACCTTGGGGGCATTGACCACCTTGGCCGCAGGATCTCCCTCGCAATACGCCAGGATCTCTTCGACCGTCGACTGGTCCACTGCCCAGATCGCCGTCCCCCCCTGCCGTGCGAGCGGCCGGAGCCTGGGGTCGAACTTGCCTCGCCAACCCATCTGGTTGGTCGAGACGTATCGGACGTCATACGAAATCCTCGGGCCCGTCAGGCCCTCGCCCACTCCAGTCCGGCTCGGCTCGATCCGAGGAGCGTCCGGAGCCTTGACTCCATTCGGGGCGTCTTCGACCCCACCGACGATCGCCAAGAACAGCGCAAGTCCTGTGCGCATCGATCATCCCCTTCCTTGGGATATGAGCGGGAATCCGCGGCGATGTGCGTGACGCGAGGTGATTTTGCCCGAGGAGATCCCGGGCGGGCCAGATTATGAGCCGGAAGGCCAGGGGCGTCAAGCTCGATCGGTATTCTTGTGGATTTTAGTGATTTTCAAATCATGGAATTTTGAATCGATTCCGGCCTCTCCCTGCCATCATCCTCGATCCTCGAGGACACCGCGTGCCATGTTGCGTTGGAAGAGCGGGGGTCACCTGTGTGAGGATGAGTAGGAATTCGGGCGGCGTCTCGCGTCGATCCATTCCAAAGGGTCGGGCGTTCGCCAAGACCAACGAAACGGTATCGGCGATCCAGAAATCGGGACGAGAAAATGGTGAGCCGTTCCTGACCATAGGGCAGGTCCGGATGATCGTTGGATTGTCCTGAGGGAAACGTCCCTTCCGCTCCCTCCTTCAACTCATGACTCGCGTGCTGCGGGCCGTTTCTCGAAAGAAACGTTGGATGGGACCCTTGACACTTGCGGGTCTCCTTGGTGAAATACGTCCGTGATTGACACTGGGTCTCATTCTCAGAAATACTTCGTTTTGACGACGCTGGTCCCGTCGGCACGACGCCTTTTCCTCGCGAGTCGTTCTTGTGACCCCGCTTTCCACGTCTTGTTCGAAGCCGTCCTCGAGTACGAATCCGGGCCGGGGCCGCCTTCGCATCGCCTTCGGGTCGGGACGATCCGACGGAGGGGTTGATGTTGGGCCCAAGCATGGCAACGGGTTGAGTGCGGGCCTCCTCGGCGGGCGGATGGTGTCACTCTCTCCGACGAATCCCGAGGTTCACTTCCGGATCCCCAAGGTTGCAGCCCGGCTCGGATGGCCGGGCTCGGGCGTTTATCTCCCCGCTGATTGAAAGGTCCGACCGATGAACCGCCGTCGCGCGTTCACGCTGATCGAGCTCCTCGTCGTCATCGCTATTATCGCCGTCTTGATCGCGCTGCTGCTTCCCGGGGTGCAGTCCGCCCGCGAGGCGGCCCGGCGGATCCAATGCACGAACAACCTGAAGCAGCTCGGGTTGGCGATGCACAACTACCACGACACCAACAACAGCCTGCCCGGGGTGAACGTCGCGAAGGCGGCCGGCCCCTACGTCGCCATCCTGACGTCCCTCGAGCAGTCGAGCCTGTCCAACGCCTACAACTTCAGCGTGGTTTGGAACCAACCGGCGAACTCGACCGTGACGAAGGTCCGGATCAACGCCTTCGTCTGTCCCTCGAATCCGGACGCCGCCGAAAACCCCACGAGCGGATTCGCGACGACCGACTACGCCGCACTGCGGTCGGCGATGAACTACAGCAGCCACAAGGCGATGCTCGAGATCACCCGGTACGGCTCGTTCCAGGCGACGACGGACGGGCTGTCGAACACGATCATGCAGTACGAGTCCGCCGGGCGGCAGAATTGGTACGTCTACCGCACCAAGAACCCGACGAACCCGACCTGGGATTACTATGGCACAGCCCCCTGGGGAACCTCGGTCGAACCCTGGGCAGGCAACTACGGCGCGGGTTGGATGTTCCCCGTCGTGATCAGCCTGGTGCCGGGAGGGGGCTCGCCGAACATTGTCTGGTTCGTGGGCTCGTCGGTCGTCAACGTCAGCAACTTTTATGGCGCCCCCTACTCGTTCCACGCCGGCGGGATCAACGCCGGGATGGGCGACGGCTCGGTCCGCTTCCTCAAGCAGCAGACCTCCGTCGAGGTCCTCAGCGCCCTGTCGTCCCGCGACGGCGGCGAAGTCATCAGCGCCAGCGATTTCTGACGATCGCTCATCAGAAGCCCCGCCGGGTGATGGTCCTGAAGCCCGGTTTCTCCTCAGAAACCGGGCTGATTCATGGAGTTAAATCGGTGCTGAAAGTCGTGGATTAAGGGTAGCACCGGTTGTGCCAACCGGTGCTACCCCAACGGCCCAGGAGTCGCGTCTCACGGCCAACGCGCGTGACACCACCGATCTCGCCCCTTGAGCCAAACAGGTTTGCTTTAGGACACGTACTGTAGAGACGAGAGGATCTTGGAAAAGTGAGAATCTTAACACGTCCTGGTCTTCTCGCGATGACGGTCGCAGTCCTGGCCACGGCCGGATGTGGCGAGAGCTGGCAATCCGACGTCTACCCGGCATCTGGCCGCGTTTCGATCAACGGGCAGCCACCGGTCGGTGCGTTGGTGCAATTGGTCCCGGTCGGGGAAAAGAAGGTCGACGCGCGCAACTCGCGTCCCTGGGGACTCGTGAAGGACGACGGGACCTTCACCCTCTCGACCTATGACGGCGCGCCCGGCGCACCCGTCGGCGACTACGCCTTCACGATCACCTGGCCGCCCGATGCCTCGCGCCCCTCCATGGTCGACCGCCTGAAGTCCAAATTCGCGAAGCCCGACTCGTCGAGGGCTCCGCTTTCGATCCGTGCGGGGACCAACGTCCTACCGCCCATCGAGCTGACGGGTGTGGACGTCGACATGAAGGCGGGCACGACCACCACGGCGTCGATGGCGCCGCCGATGCGTCTCGAACTGCCGAAGAAGGCGGGGCGACGTTGAATCACTCGCGGGGATGACTCGTGGATTCGGG
This sequence comes from Singulisphaera rosea, assembly GCF_054877945.1. Taxonomy (NCBI): domain Bacteria; kingdom Pseudomonadati; phylum Planctomycetota; class Planctomycetia; order Isosphaerales; family Isosphaeraceae; genus Singulisphaera; species Singulisphaera rosea. The sequence goes on from NZ_JBTYIP020000015.1 coordinate 6,308, forward strand.
GATGGCGTTGACTGCGGCCGAAACCCGTAACCGGCGAACGACTGAGGGCGTCTTGTGACTTCTGGTCCCGCGTTGGAACCCGCTCAGGCTCTCGAGACGTCCCCCGTCGGTGGGCCTTCCAAGGCTCCGGCCGGAGGCGGAAGCTTGTATCGTGTCCTTTGGCGCTGGCAATTCTATGCCGGTGTGCTTGTCTCGCCCGTGCTGCTCGTCGTGGCGATGACGGGGGCGATCTATGTGTTCCGCTCCGAAATCGAAGACGCCCGCCACGCCCGGCATCGATTCGTGGTCCCACAAGGGACGAGGCTGGGGGCGCAGGCTTTGGTCGACGCGGCTCGGGCAACTCAACCCTCCGGGACGCCAACCTCCCTGGAACTCCCCTCGGATCCGTCACGCTCGACGATCGTCCGGTTTGCAGGCCCGAAAGGGCAGGGGGATGTGCCGGTGTACGTCGACCCGTACCGCGGACGCGTCCTCGCCTCGCCCGGCCGTCCGGAGTCGGATGGCCTGGCGCGGTTCTTCGACGTCGTGCTCGACATCCACCGCCAGCTCTTCCTCGGCACGACGGGCCGTCTGATCGTTGAGTTGGTGGTCGGCTGGTCGGTCGTGTTGATCGTGACCGGCGTCTGCCTCTGGTGGCCGAAGCGCCTGAGCCAATGGGCTGGGGTCTGGTGGCCGCGTTGGCGGGCGAAGCCGTATGTCGTGCTCCGCGACCTCCACACGATCACCGCCCTCTACCTTCTCATCCCGATCGTGATCATCGTCGTGACGGGCCTCTTCTACACGCTGGTCTGGGGAGAGGCCTTCTATCTCGCCACGCGCGACCCCCGCCGTTCCCCCCCCGGCGGGGTCTCTCCCCAAATCCCCTCGAAGGCGACTCATCCGAAGGAGCTCAAGGCTCCGGCCCTCGCGCTCGACCGGATCGAGGCCCTGGCCCGTGCCCGCCATCGCAAGTGGAGCCTCTGGATCGAGCTCCCCAAGCCGAATGCCCCGGAGGTCCAGGTCCGAGCCGGCAATGATTTCAACAATTCTTATGGCCCTTACTTGTCGGCCCAGTTCGCGATCGACCGAACCGACGGCCGGATCGTTTCCCACAAGACCCTGGCCGAGGACGATCGGTATTGGTGGCATGGCTGGGTCTATCCGCTGCATGTGGGGAGCATCTACGGGCCCACGACCAAGGTCCTCTGGCTGATCTCCTGCCTGATCCTGTCGGCCTTACCTGTGACGGGCCTCTGGATGTGGCTCCTGCGACGGCCTACCGGTCGGACCGGCTTCCCTCGCCGGCCGGATCGTCGACTCCCGTCGGCGCTCGTTGCCACGATCGGGGTCTTCGGCGTTCTGCTCCCGGTCATGGGAGCGAGTATGGTCCTGATCCTGGCCGGCGAAGGTCTCGCGGGCCTCGTTCGCTCTCGGCGATCCAGGGAATCCTTAGCCTGATCCGGCCCCAGGGGATTGTGATCGGCTCGGAGGATTCACTCACCACAAAGGCACAAAGGAATTGGGGAAGAGATCCGAGAGCTTTTCTCTCTGGGAATCTCTTTCCCTTTGTGTCTTCGTGCCTTCGTGGTGAATCGCATCCCCGGACGTCGCCCTTATCCCTTAGGGGCGCGTCGCGAAGATTGCCGCACGCGGATCGGGTCCACGGGGCGAGGGAGGATTCCCTTCGGAGCGGCCTTGAGCTCGTCGAGGATGACCTCGATAGCCTTGTCGAGCTGCGGGTCCTTGCCGGCGGCGACGTCGGCGGGCCATTGCTCGACCTCGATATCGGGGGGAACCCCCTCGTTCTCGACGACCCAGCCGTCCTCGGTGAAGATCGCGAGGTCGGGGGCGGTGACCGAGCCGCCGTCGAGCAGGTCGGGGAATCCGAGCATCCCGACGAGGCCTCCCCAGGTCCGACGGCCGACGAGCTTGCCGAGGTGGAACTTGCGGAACATCCAGGGGAGCATGTCGCCTCCCGACCCGGCGGTCTCGTCGATGAGCATCACCTTGGGGCCGAAGATCGCGGCGCCTGGGGTGCGGAAGGGGGCGCCGTGGCGGGTTGCCCAGTGGCTGACCTCGGGGCGGCGGAGGATGTCGATGTAGTAGTCGGCGACCTGGCCGCCGCCGTTGAATCGCTCGTCGACGATGACCGCGTCCTTGCCGGCCTGCGGGAAGAAGTAGCGCTTGAAGTAGGCGTGGCCCATGTCCGCGGTATTCGGGACATAAACATACGCCACGCGCCCTCCCGTCCGCTCGCGGACCTTGCGGAGGTTCCCCTCGACCCAGTCCCGATTGCGCAGGGCCGCTTCGTCCTCGATCGGCTCGACGACCAACGTCCTCGCCCCCTCGCCGTCGGGTTTGGGGCCGACCTTCAGCTCGACCCGACGCCCCGCCTTGTTCTCGAAGAGGCGATAGATCTCGTCATCCCCCTTCAAGTCTCGGCCGTCGACCGCGAGCAGGTAGTCGCCGGGCTTGACCTCGACCCCCGGGGCGACGAGCGGGGCGCGAAGCTTCGTGTCCCAGTTCAGGCCCCCGTAAATCTTCTTGAACCGGTAACGGCCATCGGCGACATCGTAGTCGGCGCCCAGCAGTCCGACCGGCACCGACTTGGGCGTATAGAGGCGATCGCCTCCGTTGAGGAAGCTGTGGCCGACCGCGAGCTCGCTGAGCATCTGCCGGATGACGTGGTTCAGGTCGGAGCGGCACGCCAGGTCCGGGAGCAGCTTCGCGTACGTCTCGCGCACCTTGGGCCAATCGGCCCCGTGCATGTTCTTCGCATAGAAGTAATCACGGTTGATCCGCCAGGCTTCGTGGAACATCTGCGCCCACTCGGCGCGGGGGTCGACCCGGATCGAGATCGACGCGACTTTGAGCGAATCCTTGCCGACCGTGAACTTGCCCGTCTCGGCGATCCCCCAGGTCTCCTTGGATCGGTACAGGAGATGTTTGCGATCGGCCGAGATCCGAAACTCATCCACGTGATCGGCCAGGTCCTCCTCCTCGCGGGTCTTGAGGTCGAACCTCTTGAGAGCCCACGACGTTTCTTCCCCGGAGCCTGAACCGAAGCCCTGGTCGCCCGGGCCCCTGAGATAATAGATCTGCCCCTCCGTCCCCGCCGCGAGGTCCCAGACGGATCCCGCCTTGATCGGCAGAGCCAGGACACGTGACTCGATACCGTCGAGGTCGATCACCACCGGCTTGGCTTTGTCCTTCTCCTTGTCTTCGGCCTTGGCCTTATCTTTGTCCTTTTCCGCGTCCTTCCCTTCCTTCTTCGACTTGTCTTCGTCCTTCGATTTGTCGTCGGAGGATTTCTCGTCCTTCGCCTTTTCGTCGGACTCCTCGTCGCTCTCTTTGAGCAACGGGTTTGCGGTGCCCTTGGCGAGGACGGCCATGAAGACAGACGTCGACAGGTGCATGTCCGCATTCGATTGGTCGAACCAATTCTTGATCGGACCGGCATCCGTCGAGGCGATGAAATAGAGGTATTTGCCCCCGACGTCGAAGGCCGGCTGGCCCACTTCGGCGAGGCCGTCGGTGATGCGCTGGGACCTGTCGGTGTCGAGGTTGTAGAGGAAGAGTTCCTGGAACCAGGCGGGGTTGGTCAGGGTGTATGCGAGCCATTTCGAGTCGGGCGACCACGACGCCGTGAGCGTCTTCATGGGGCTGTAGATCGGCTCGGAGGCCACCTTGGTGACCTTGCCTGAGCCGACGTCGATCCACGAGAGGGCGCGGGAGTTGTCGATGTATGCGATCTTCTTGCTGTCAGGAGACCACGACGGTCGTTCATAGAACCCCGAGCCCTTCAGCGTGAAGGTCCTGGGTTCCCCTTTGGAATCCTGGGGCGCGATCCGCAAGGCGTATTCGCCCGAGACTTCCGTGAAGTATGCGATCGACTTGCCGTCGGGCGACCAGACCGGCGACCGGTCGTGGGTGCCGGGCGAATCGGTCAGGTTGCGGGCGTCCCCCTTCTTGGCCGGCAGGGTGACGATCTCGCCTCGGACTTCGAAGACGGCGCGCTTGCCCGAGGGGGAGAGGTCCGCGGACCGGACCCATTTGTCGCCGCTGACGAACCTCGGCCGAGCTTCGGTCAGGTCGGCCGCGACGCCCACCTTGAGACGCACCGCCTTCCCGGCCTCGGGGTCGAAGACGTGGAGCCGGCCCGCCTGCTCATAGATGATCTTCCCCGCACCTGACGAGGCCGACTCGATCGGGAAGTCGTCGTGGTCCGTCAGCGCCTTGACCGTCTTCGCTTTGCGGTCGTACGAGTAGAGGTTGAACTCCCCCGAGCGGTCGGAGAGGAAGTAGACGGTGTCGCCGACCCACATCGGATACGTGTCGTTGCAACGTCCTTCGGGTTGGGGGACCGACTCGACCGCGAGGCCGTCGAGCGCCAGGATCCAGATCCGCGAGGTCCGTCCCCCTCGGTAGTTCTTCCACTGGCGGAAGGCCTCGCTCAGCGGGTTGTACGCGACGAACTTCCCGTCAGGCGAGACCGATCCTCGAGACCCGCTGGGGATCGGCAGCGCCTTGGGAAACCCGCCCTTGAGACCCACGGTGAAGAACTGCTCGAAGCGGTTGGTGAAGACGGAGCGCTGCGAACGGAACAGGATCGTCCCATCGGGCGTGAACCCGCAGGTCCGGTCGTCCTTGGGGTGCCAGGTCAGCCGAGTCGGCTCGCCCCCTTCGGCGGGCACGGCGTAGACGTCGACATTGCCGTCATACGTCCCGGTGAAGCCGACCGTGCGGCCGTCGGGCGAGAAGTACGGGCCCGACTCGGGACCAGGGTGCGCCGTGAGTCGCCTCGGGTCGGAGCCGTCGGGCTTCGCCGTCCAGAGGTCTTCCGCGTAGACGAACGCGATCCTCTCGGCGCCAATCGCCGGCTCGTGGAGGAATCGCGTGTCGATCGTATCCACCGCCCAGGCACCGGGGCCCCATCCCAGTGAGGCGAGTATCCACATCCCTAAACCGATCCTCGATCGGAGCGTTCGCACGACGTAATCTCCCCATCCCGATTCGACGGTTGCGGCGAGGTGAAGAACCCTCGCGCCGAGAATTCGGCCTTCCGCCGCGTGGCCACGTTAACCGATCCCGAGGTCGTCGCAAGACGACGCCACTTCGGCACGCAGGTTCCCTTACCCGTGCGGATCGAGGCGAGTTTCAGCCCTTCGCCTCGTGCTCTCTTAACGCATTCATGATCGGAATGAATCGTGGATCGTTCGGATACTGGGCCAGCCATTGCATCAAGGCCGAGCCCTCGGCACCTTCGTCGAGGAGCAATCTGACCGTCTCGAGATGGCCATGACCGCCGGCGCAATACAGCACCGTGTGCCCGCGCGTGCTCTCGGATTTGATCTCTGCGCCGTGGTCGATCAGGAGGCGGACAATCTCCGTATCGCCGTTCCGAGCGGCGTGGTGGATTGGCTGGCTGCCGCTCCCATCCTCGACCGTCGCCAGGTGGGGATGCCTGGAGAGCAGCGAGCGCACCCTCGCCTCATCCCCGAGGAAGACCGCGGCGAGGAACTGGCGGGACAGATCCGACGTCGGCCGGACGTGGGCGTCCAGCGCCCCATATTGAATCAGCAAGGCGACGATCGCCTTGTTATCGGGGACTTCGCCCGCGTAGTGCAAGGCGAACCCATCCTGGGCCGCGAGGTCCGCCCCCGCCTCGAGGAGCAATCGAACGACCTGTTCACGTCGCCAAAGCGCGGCGTGAAAAATGGGGCGCCAGCCGTGCTCGTCATCGCGATCGACGATGGCTGGATCCGCCGCGATCAGCGCTCGTACGTGATCGATGTCGCCCCTTCCGCATGCTTCATGAATTGATGAGCCAGGCATGATGTCCCCTTAGGATTGTTGAGATTTCCGTGAGCCCAATCCGGGGCCTCCCACAGAAGATCAACAGATAGGTCGGCCGAGAACAATCCCCGGCTCCCCTCAAACCCGTAAGCGAAGGCGATGGAAGCGCAGGGGAGGGCGGGTCCAGATGCAATGTTGGTGTTTTGGTATGTTTATTGATGGTCCTGGGAGGATGGTGCATCCTCCCTACAAGCTTTCATGCCCACTGGCGAGCATCCGAAATTTCCTGCCGCAACCCGGCATTGAATCGCCTATCCCTTGAAGACAGGGCTCGATCATCGGGGCAGAGGGGGAGCTCGGGCATGCCTGAGTTCAACGGCCAGAACGCAACCGACCTTGGGGGACGACCTTCGCGACCGTTGAGGGTACCCTCCACGGATCCGCCGCCGTTCACGATCTCGGATGGGATGTGGATCGTGGCGGCGACATCCCTCGGGCTGGCGGGCATGCGCCTCGCGCACGGATTGCCCGACGATGGGCAGTTCATCGCCGTCAAAGGGCTCATCGGTCGTCGGCTTGTCAGCTACAGCGGGCCCTTGCTCGTCCCCTGGGCGGGCCTGGTCGTGCTCCTCACCCTACGGAAGCCTTGGCCCTCGCTCCCCATCGCCGTCGGTCGACCCGGATTCGTGGCCAGCCTGGCGGTGATCCTCGCCGCGGTCGATGCGACCGCGGGCGTGGCTTTGAGCGGAGATCCGACGCTGTCGTCGCTGTTCGTACGCTACACCCAGGCGGCGTTCATGATGACGACCCAGGCGGGGACCGTGATCTTCGGTGCCTGGCTCGCCCTCGTGCTGGCCGGGCGCGCCCGTCCAGGTCTATCCTGGGTCGACCGCCTCGGATGCCTTGTCGGGCTCGGGTGCCTCGGCATCAATGCCCTGCTGCATTTCGCCTGGCGCGTGATCTATTTCATTGCGGAGCCGTTCTGGACCCCGTAGCGCCCGGCCGGCAGCCGTGCGCACACGTCCTCGAGAGCGCCCGCGGCGAAGTCGAGTCGCGTTGCCTGAGACCTCTGACCGGTAGCCTTGACGAAGAGGAGTGCGCCCGGCATCCTGGGAACTTCCACACGGTTTACGTATTCCCAAGTGTGCGCGGGACCGACGCTTTCTTCGGCGGCGTGAGTTCGCAAGCAACGCCTCTTCTGGGAGGATCTGTCCATGTCAGGCCATCCGGACTTCTTACTCCGCCTCTCGACCCCGAAGCGGAAGCGGAAGCGGTCGCAATTCCGCTTGGCGACGCTCCTGGGCGTCGTCGCCCTTTCGGCGGCCTTTCTCGGCGTGTGGCGGGCCCCCCCCAGCGTGAAGCCGACACGAATGTCCGGGGTTGTTGCCTATCTGGGCCAACCGATCGGATCGGGGATCATCCTCTTCAACCCCCTCGACGCGACCGGTCGGAAAGCTTCGGGAGTTGTCGTCAATGGCAGCTACGTTGTGAAAGAAGGGTTGCTTCCCGGCCGCTATGCCATCGGCGTCCAAGATTCAAAGAAAAGCCTCCCTGTCCGGTATACGCTTCCGAATACCTCCGGACTCGAGGTTGAGATCCGAGGTGTCGCGTCGAATCAGTTCGACTTTGATCTTCGGTAACCGCGTCCTGTTCGTTCAACCCGTCTCCGGGCAGAGTCGCGGGCGAAGGTTCACGGAGGGCTCGTCACGTTTGAGGTGGATAACGAAACAAGGCCGGGAGACGATCGCATCGTCTCCCGGCCTCGAATGATTCCCTGAAATTGCGCCGGCAGGAATCGAACCTACGACCTCCAGGTTATGAGCCTGGCGAGCTAGCCGCTGCTCCACGGCGCACTCGAAGAATACGTGATGACCGGTCCGGAGTCAAGGGGCGGCCCCCGATTCATGCGAGATCGACGACTTGCTTGGTGATGTGCAGAGGCGCCCCGAAGGATTCTGCGTGCGGGGGCCGACCGGGCTCCTGAACCTTTGGGTACTTGATTTGAGAATCGGGACGCGGTACGGTGCGAATGCCGATTTTTCGGCCAATTCGTTGGTTGACCGCGTCCCCAGCCCATCTCGGAGCCTCCTCAACGAATGCCCGCCAACCTTCCTCCTCAATACAGTAAGGCCGAGGAGGAGTTTCGCCGGGCGACGTCCCCCGCCGATCGGCTCGAAAAACTTCGAGAGATGTTCCGACTCCTCCCCAAGCACAAGGGGACGGAGAAGCTCCAGTCGGATCTCAAGCAGAAGATCAGCCGGGCGAAGGACGAGATCGAGGGGGCGAAGTCGGGAGGGAGTAAGAAGGGGGGCGTGAGCCATCGCGTCCCTCGAGAGGGCTCCGGCCAGATCGTCATCGTCGGCGCTCCCAACGCGGGCAAGAGTTCGTTGCTCGCGGCCGTCACCAACGCCAAGCCCGAGATCGCCGCCTACCCGTTCACGACCCGGGCGCCCAACCCCGGCATCATGACGCACGAGGATGTGCGGATTCAGCTCGTGGACTTGCCGCCGATCACCGCCGACTTCTTCGAACCTTGGGTCCCGAGCCTAATCCGCTCGGCCGACACCGCGTTGCTAGTCGCGGATCTCGGCGACGACGACGTTGCCGACGCCACCGAAGTCGTCCTCGCGAAGCTCGCGGAAGCCCATACGGAGCTTGTGGGCGAGCTTCCTTACGACGTGGAGGACGAGTCGATCCAGCACGTCAGGACGCTGATGGTTGCCAACAAGCTCGACGCCGAAGGCGCGGCCGACCGGCTCGACGTGATCCGGGAGTGGTTTGCGCCTAGGTTTCCTATCTTGCCGATTTCCGCCAATCGTGGGGAGGGCCTGGACGTCCTGAAACGGGCCTCGTACGATTCACTGGGGATCCTGCGAGTTTACACGAAATTGCCCGGTAAGCCGGCCGACCGGACGAAGCCGTTCACTATCCCGATCGGGGGGACCGTGCTGGACCTGGCCCGGGAAATCCACCGCGATTTTGAGAGCACCTTAAAATACGCGAGGGTGTGGGGGACCGGGGTGTTCGAGGGCCAGACGGTCAAGCGTGACCATGAGCTCCACGATGCCGACGTCGTGGAATTGCACGTCTAGGGCGGAATCGAGGCGGGAGGCTCCGACTCGTTCCGGATTGGGCAAGGAAACGGACCCATGGGCACGGCCCTGATCGTCGAGGATCACCCGGACCAGGCAGAGCTGGTGGCGCGGCTGCTCCGCCTCCGCGACTACGAGCCCATCGTCGCCGAGACGGGGGAGTTGGCGCTGGCGCTGGCACGGGAGCGTATGCCCGACCTCGTCGTGCTCGACCTCATGCTCCCCGATATCAACGGGTTCGACGTCTGCCGTCGGCTCCGGAGTGACCGCAGCACCATGCTGACCCCGGTCGTCATGCTCACCGCGCTCGGCGACTCCGCGAACCGATCGAACGGATTCCGCGTCGGCGCCAACGCGTATGTGACCAAGCCGTATGGGATCCAGGAGCTCTTCGACGCCATCGCCAGGGCCCACGCCTGGAGGGAGAACTGCGAGCGGGGCGCGCTCCAGGGCGAGATCCACGTCGAGCTCAACAGCGAAATCGACCTCCTCCAGGACCTCAACGACTTCCTGATGGCCCTCTGCCAGTCCAGCCCGTTCGCCGATGAACAGGTCCTCCAACTCCGACAGGCCGTGATGGAGCTGGCGCAGAACGCCATCGAGTGGGGGAACCGGCATCAGTCCGATCAGTTGGTGAATATCACCTACCGGATCTACGAAGACCGGGTCGAGATCGTTGTCCGTGACCAGGGTAAGGGCTTCGACCTGAACAACCTCCCCCATGCCGCCGCCGCGGACGACCCGTTTACCCACCTCGACGTGAGGGACAAGCTGGGTCTCCGATCGGGGGGGTTCGGACTCATGATCTGCAAGGGAATGGTCGATGAGTTGCGCTATAATGAGGCGGGCAACGAAGTGACCCTCAGCAAGCGTTTCGACCCGGATGGAGCCGTCTGACCCGGATTTCCGCTCTCCCCCGAGGCCTCTTTGAGATGAGCGTCGCGCGTCCCACGATCCTTGTCGTCGACGACGAGCCCGAAGTGCTCCGGTCGGTCCACGACCTACTCCGGATGGACTACCGCGTCCTCACGTGCGAGCGGGGATCCGACGCGTGCAGGATCCTCGACGCGCCGGGCGACCTCCATGTCGTCATGTCGGACCAGCGGATGCCCGAGATGACCGGGGTCGAGGTCCTCGGCCACGCGAAGGATGTCCGGCCCGACGCCACCCGACTCCTCTTCACCGCGTACGCCGACATCCGGGCGGTCGTCGACGCGATCAATGAGGGGAACGTCTTCCGCTACATCACCAAACCCTGGGAGCCCGAGGAGCTCGAGGCGGTCGTCCGCCAGGCCGTCGAGCACCACGAGCTCTTGAGCGAGAAGTCGAGGCTCCTCGCCGAGCTCCAGGAGACCAATCGCCGCCTCGTCGAGGCGAACCGCCTCAAGGAGGCGTTCATCGAGGTCGCCAGCCACGAACTGAACACCCCCGTCGCGGTCATCCTGGGGATGACCGAGCTCTGGAAGATGACGCAGGCGGAGGCCGCCTCGCCGACGGAACGGAGCTGGCTCGAACGGATCCACGGCGCCGGCAAGCGGCTGGCGTCGACCGTCGATCGGATGCTCAAGCTGATCCGCACGGGCGAGTTCGGCCGAACGCTCTCGACCCGGCCGACCCGGATCGAGGGGCTGATCCGCGAGGTCGTCTCCGAAGTCTCCCCGTACCTCACCGCGCGGTCGCAATCGGTCGACCTCGACCTCGAGACGGACCTCGGCTGGGCGGAAGTCGACCCGGCGAAACTCTCTGATATTTTCACGAACCTGCTCATCAACGCGATCAAGTTCACCCCGGACGGCGGCACCATCCGGCTCGTCGCCACCTCCGACGGCCCCGACCGCGTCCGGTTCCAGATCAGTGACCGCGGCATCGGCATCGGCGCGGCCGATCGCAGGCACATCTTCGAGCCCTTCTTCACGGGCTTCGATACGATGCACCACTCCTCGGGCGAATACCAATACTGCAAGCGCGGGATCGGCCTCGGCCTTTGCCTGGTCAAGGCGTTCGTCGAGCTCCACGGCGGCACGATCGAGGTCGTCAGCATTCCCGGCGAAGGCTCGACGTTCTCATTCACCCTCCCCCGAGGCCTCCGCGCCGAGGATCCCCAGGAACAGCTCGTCGGGGTGCAGAAGTCCTAAGTCCTCGTCGACTCTTGGATCCGGGGTGTTCTGTCTCGGCTTTCGCTGGCATCAGGCATATAATACCGCGGCACCCTCTCGCCGGTAGGCGGGATCCTCTTCATCCCATTGGATCCGGGCGTGATCACGCCGGGTCCGAGCTCGGGGGGGACTCCGAGGTGGTCCGATCCTCGATGTACTTGCGGAGGTAGCCGAGGAAGGTGGGCAGGTCGGCCACGGCCCAGGCCTGCTCGATGGCTTCCTTGATCCGCTGGTTCTCGGTCTGAAGCTCGCGGAAGGCGTCGGCGTCGGCGGCGTCGAGCGACAGGATCTGGTCGTGGGTGTTGACCGAGAGCATGAAGCCGGCCTCGTTCGGCCAGGGTTGGACCTGGAGCTTCATGTGGGGGTAGCGCGCGTTGCCGAGCCGGAGCGCGAAGATCGGCGCCGTGCCACCGCCGGCCTTGCTCGCGCGTTCGAACGGTGGCTTCGTGAGCAAGGTCGCCGCGTCGAGTTCCGGGGCCCACTCCAGGCGCCGGCGGACGGCTTCGGGGGGCGTCTTGCCGGGGTAAGCCAGGGTGAGATAGATCTCCACCGCCCGTCGAAGGACGTCGATTCGCAGTGCGTGCAAGTCGGGGGGGTCGGAAGGCCCGCGCGGCTCCATGATCAGTCCCAAAGGCTTCGAGGATTCTTTGAGGATCGACGGTTACCGCCAATCCCCCGACTCGCTCCGGCGAGACCCGGCACCATTCCTTCGATCGTCGGTCGGCCTTCCCGTATCTTGAGTCCATCCATCATAGGCATGCCCTCGACGGCGACGCATCACCAAATCGAGGAAATCGCCTGAGGCCGGGCTCGGGTCATCCGACGGTCTCCATCGTGATGATCATCGTGTCCATTCCGCCGTGGCCGAGGCGCCTCAGGCCGGCGTCGATCCCCTTGGCGTCGAGGTTGATCGCATCCGTCGTCTGGGTATACGGCTCGAGGGAGATCACGTCGTTGGCCCTCGGCGTGTAGACGACGAGCTCGCGGAAGTTCCGGTCGAAGCCGAGTCGGAACTCGGCCTTGAGGTCGAGGTCGACCAGCCGGCACGTGGCGCGGTCGCCCTGATACTCGATCCCGGTGAAGACGTCGTCGAGCGCGAGTCCCTTCCGGGCTTGCCCCTTGCGGAAGTCGAACTTGGCGTCCACGTCGCGACGCTCGCCGGTTGGCAGCAAATCCTGGAGGACCCAGTATTTCGACGCGGGGAGGATGACGCGAGTCGCCTCGAGGTCGCCGCCGGGGGTGATCGGGAGGCGGAAATACGGGTGGATGCCGAATCCGTAGGGAAGTTCCTCGGCGGTCGGGTTGATCACGGTCGTCGTCATCGTGACCCGTCGTCCCGAGAGGGCGTACCGGACCTGGAGGATGGCGTCGACCGGCCAGCTCTCCAGCATCTTGGGGGTGTCTTTCGAGATCTGGTAGCGGCCCGTCACGCTCGCCTCGGTGGCGGTCGCCTTCTGCTCGATCACGTCCCAGTGGGCGTCGAGGGCGAACCCGTGGATGGCGTTCGGGGCGAGCGTGATCGGCAACCGGTAGGCCTTGCCCTTGTACTGATAGACGCCTGCCCGGATCCGGTTCGGGTAGGGGAAGAGGATCGGAGTCCCGTTCCCGCCCGCGCCGTTCGGCCGATCGGCCCAGGTGGGCGCGCTCGCGATGATCGGCCGCACCTTGCCGGCCATCGGGAGGCGGAGGTCGAACAGGTTGAACCCGTAGTCCGGTAGGATCGAGGCCGATGAACCGGTCGACTCGTCGAGCAAAGTGTAGACCGTCCCGCCGCCCCGAGCCTCGGTGCTGACACGGTATGCCATGAGCGATGACCTCGTGTGCCTGACGACTCGACGACCCTTCGGGAGATGGGGCGAATGCAGGAGCCCCGTCGACCGACCATTCGACCGTGCCCGGCCCCGGATTGCAAATGGCGCGCGGGGGCGTAAGATCAAAATCTCCCCGCCACCCCCAAAGGACCCTGCGACGATGCCGACCTTCTCCGCGGAGACGCTCACCGAGTTCGCGACCCGCCTGTTCGCCGCGGCCGGGGTGCCCGAGGGGGACGCCGCGACGGTCGCCCGGAGCTTGGTCGGGGCCAACCTCCGAGGGCACGACTCGCACGGTCTGATGCGCGTCCCTCAATACGTCGACTTCCTGCGCAAGGGGATGTACGAGGTCGGGGCCCCGCTCGAAGTCGTCCACGAGTCGCCCGCGGTGGTCGTCTGCGACGCCCACTGGGGGCTCGGCCAGGTCCAGGCGCATCGGCTCCTCGACCTGGTCTTGCCGAAGGCCAAGGCCTTGGGCCTGGCGGCCGGGACGGCGAGGCACTGCGGGCACATCGGGCGGCTCGGGGAGTACGCCGAGCGGGCGGCCGACGAAGGGCTCGTCCTGATCGCCACCGTGAACAACGGCGGGTCCGGCCCGAGGGTCGCGCCTCCGGGCGGATACGAGCCCAGGCTCGGGACGAACCCGCTCTGCGCGGGGGTCCCGACCGACGACGAGCCGGTCGTGCTCGACTTCGGCACGAGCGTGGTCGCCGAGGGGAAGGTGCGAGTCTACTACATCAACGGCAAGGCACCCGTGCCCGAGGGCTGGCTGCTCGACCCGGAGGGGGTGCCGACGACCGACCCGTCCGTGCTCTACGAACCCCCGCTCGGCTCGATCCTTCCCATGGGAGGGACGCAGGCCTACAAGGGGTTCGGGCTCAGCCTGGTACTCGACATGCTCTCGGGGGGGCTCTCCGGCGGCCGCTCGACCTATCCCGGGGCGCCTCCGGTGCGGGGGAACAACGTCGTGTTCCTCGTGCTCGACCCCGAAGGGTTCGCCGGCCGGGATGCCCTCGTCCGCGAGTCGTCGCTGCTCGCCGAGAACGTCCGGACGACCCCTCGGGTCGCCGGCGTCGACTCGATCTTGCTGCCCGGGGACCCCGAGCGTCGGGTGCTCGCCCGCCGCTCCTCGGAAGGGGTCCCGATGGAAGAGGCCCACTGGGCCAAGCTGACCGAATTGGCCGGCCAGCTCGGCGTCGAGCCGCCCGCGATCCCTGGGGTGTGATCGGCCTCGGGCCGACATCCTGTCAGAAGGCAGAGCCGGAGAGGATCCTGACATTGGCGTAGGGGGTGAACTCCGCGGTCCGGATGATCCCCTTGACCCCCAGCGACTGCTCCTTGAACTCGTGGTGCGGGATCTCGTCCACGTCTACGTCTCCGACGATCTTGAGGATCTCCTGGTACAACTTCGGGCTATACTCGGTGATCTCGCTGGCGACCGTGATCGACTCGATGACGAGCTCCTCGGCCACGGCGCGGAGCACGTCGAGGAACCGGGGGATGCCCGGGGTCAGGGTGAGGTCGATCACATGCCCGTCGGAGGGGAGCGGGTAACCGGCATCCACGATGAGCAGCTCGTCCATATGTCCCAACTCGGCCAGCAACGAGCAGATTGCCGGATTGAGGATGCCACCTTTTTTCATCGGACGAAGTCCCTTGTCGGCGTCGCGGCGCGGCCCGCGCGGAGATCTCGCGATCGATCGGAGACGGAGGATCGCGGCCACGCCCCAAGGGTGAGTATACCCATTCACGCCCCCCATCTCCACACCTTCACAGTCCGCCCCAGGTCCTCGGGCGAGCGGGTGGACGGAGGCCCTCGGTCGGGCCCTCGGGCCCGGAAGCCCCAGGAGTCGAGGCGGGTCGGCCCGTCTCGACTCGCACTTCGCCCCGAAGGAGACGTCTCGCATGTCAGGTGCGTCGAGGACTTTCCGGATCGTCCTGGCCCTTGGGATCGCGTCGGGGGCCGTCGTGCCGGCATCCCGGTCCTTCGCCCAGAGTTACCCCGGGATCCCTCCGAGGGCCCTGGATGAGGTCCGCAAGGCCTCGGTCTCCTGGGAGATCCGCACGGGTCCCGCGAGACGCGTGGTCGACCAGGTCGTGCTCGTGCCCGACCTCCCCACGTTTCTCGAGGCGATCGGCACGTGGGACTCGGGCCACTGGTTTCCGGTCCTGATCGATGACATCGAGCTCTCGTTCAAATTCCTCCGCGCGTTCCGCCCTGCCCGGGTCGTCCGATTCCCGCGCAAGGTTCCCAAAGTCGAAGCCGCACGCACCTGGGAGGCCGCCGTCTCGGCAGTCGGCCGCTCCTGGTCGGGAGGTGGCCGGTCGGGGGAGGCCCCTCCGCGCGGCGATGCCGTCCTTCAGGCGAAAGAGCCCGGCACGCCGGGCGTCGTGTTGTCCTCACCGGGGAGCCCAATGCTCGCGGGCGCCGTCGCCCTGGCCGCGGGCCGGTTCCAACCCCTGATGCGCTGGGATGTCTCCAAGATCTACAGCGATGAACTGTCGCAGGAAGACGCCCTGGCGCTCGCCCTCGCTCTCGAGGAGAAGGTCGCCAAACTTATCCCGAAATACGCGAGGCTGGGCGACGAATGCGACTTCCTGACCCTCGCCGGCGATTGGCCTTACCGTTACAAGGTCCAGGGGGATTTCACCGACCCCAACCTGCCCGTCAGGCGCTTCTCCGAGCAGCACGGCGGCCCGTTCGCCTTCGACGACCTGATCGGCCGATCGGCCGATCGTCGCTCACGCTGGGCGTTCACGGGGAGACTTCTGGGAGACGCGAAGACCAGCCTCTACCGGGCCATGTGCAGCCTCTTCCTCGAGCCGAAGTCGGCCCTGCTGGTCAACACCTACGACGAGAAAGACCGAAGCTTCTCGGCCTACTCGATGTCCAAGGCGGCCACTCGCCTCGAGTCGCTCTTCCCGACGACCCACCGCTCTGGCGATCGGGCAAACCTCTCCGGATGGCACCAGGCGTTCGACCCGATCAATCGCCACGGACTGGTCCTGATCAACAGCCATGGCATGCCCACGCAGTTCCACGTCACGGGGGGGACGGCGACGACGAGTGACGTTCCCTTGAGCGTGCCGGCGGCCGTGGCGATGATCCACAGCTTCTCCGCCGCCAACCCCGTCGACGAATCGACTATCGCGGCGCGCTGGCTCGCCAACGGGGCCTTCGTCTACTTCGGTTCGATGAATGAGCCGGCCCTGAACGCCTTCCGGACGCCCGACGCCGTGGCCGGGCTCCTGAACGAAGTCCTCCCCTTGGGAGCTGCCCTCCGGCAGACCATTGCGGAAGGCTTCGGCGAGCCTTGGCGCCTGCTGTACATCGGCGATCCACTCTATCGGGTCCGGTCTCGAGGCGACGACGACCGGATTAATCCCGAAAGCTGGGCCACAGTCGCCTCCTGGCCGCGTTACGCGGAAATGCCCCCACTCCAGGGCAACGAGACGGATGACGTCAAACTGAACTGGGCCGTCCGGACCTCGGTTGCTCGGTTCGTTGCCACCGCGAAGCCGACGTCTCTGGGTGACCTCGCGGGCGTCCTCCGCTCAATCCACCGGGAATCACTGTCCGCCCAGCGCCTCCCTTACTATGACGCCCTCCTGGCCGACACCCTCATCGCCGCCAACCGACCGACCGAACTTGCCGAACGGCTCGCCAGCATCCCCGTCTCCGCCAGGTCGCCCGACGTCCGACGCATCCTCGAGGCCTGCCAAATCCTCTGCCTCCAACGCGACGCCAGCACCCGGAACTTCCTCAGGGCGAGTGAGATTTGGACGGAAGTCGTCCGCTCCCGCCCGTCTCGCGAATACCTCGAACTCGTCACGAGCAGGGTCGGCCCCCTGGTCGATACCCGTCCCCTGCGCGAACGCTGGCGTGTCCAACTCCTCGCCGCCGAAAAGGCCCTCAAGGATACATCCGCCGCCGAGGTCGTCTCCGCCGAGCGGAAACGTGTCGAGGATCAACTCCGTTGAGGGCCCCTACCGAAACCCGGTTGCTTCTTAAAGACCGGGTTTCTGCCGCGGTCGACGCCGTCAACCTCTCGAGGGAAGTTGACGTAACCCCCCCACAGAAACCTGGCTCGAGAGAAAAAAATCAGATCTTTAGACAGTTAATGAGTCGAGATTTGATCACTAATAAATAATTGTTTGCGACTCCTCGAGATTAAATTCGGTCGGCGGCCGGCATGAGAAGGGGCGTAGGCCTGGTAACCCAGCGTGCATGTTGCGGTGACAGGGCCAGACGCTCTGTCTTTGGACACCCGAATGCGGCTGCGGAACTCGACCTTCTCGCGGTACGACCGACGGCTTTCCCACTCGGGACGGGACCCGCGGGTCGTCCAATCTCCGTCGGTATCAAGGCCGGGAGGAAGCTTCAGCGATGGGCTCGTGGGGTTTTCGGAGCCCCTCGACACGCTCCCGGCGGCGATATGCCAGGCCGGGGCGATTGCTACGCGGACGACCATCGTGAGGTCTTCGCCCGCTCGGGCTCGGGCGGGGGTGAACTCGACCTCGGCGACCGCCGGCTCGCGATGTGTCGGTGCGAACTTCGCATTCAGGCGGAATCGTACCGGCCGGAACGGGGCGGTCAGCGACTCGGGGGCGACCATGCATTGGGATTCCCTGGCCTCGTTCAAGAAGGGCCGGTCGCGGTGAAACTTCAGCCACCCTCGCCAGGCTTTCGAGTCACTCAGCACAAGCCCTGTGTACCGATCGAGGACGCGTCGGGCTAACTCGAGCCGGTCGTCGCGCTCGAGCATCGCCACGCAGGCGTCGAGGAACTCGACCTTGTGGTTGGATACGGCGGATCACGCCCGGATTGCATCCGAGCAGAAGCCGAAGCAAGGGGTGGGAGAACCTGTCGGACTCCCACGAAAAAAGTCGGCACACATCCCCACCTCCGTCGAATGGATGGCAACTGCCCGGAATCAACCGAGAATCAACAGTTACTTTAAATCGACGTGCACGGCGCGAATGGTCCCTTGAAACTTGCCGCCGACCTGCTCGTAGTCTTCGGCCACGGGCGTCTCCTCATCGACGCCGACGTTGGCGGTCTCGTCCGCGGAGATGATGTTGGGGATCGTCTTATCGATTCGACCTTCCGCCACCTTCCGGCCACTCACGAGAAGAGTCCCTTTGCCCCCCGCGCCCCGTCCCGTGCCGTCATAGGCGAACTTGTATTGAAGGGTGACCCGGCCCTCTGGGAGTTCCTCGTCGCTCGCGATGGCGTAGCGTTCGACGCCCAACCAGTTGTAGGCGAAGCACGGCTTATTCCCCTTGAGATACAGGCTCCACCCGCCGAAGCGCCCGCCCTGGGCTACGATCACTCCGGCCGCCCCGCCTTTAGGAATCTCCAACTCGGCGGTGATGGTATGGGAGCGGTTCTTCACGTTGATAAAGACGTTCTCCGCCATGCCGACTCCGCCCGGATACAACGTCAGTGAGGTACGTCCTTGCATGAGGTCGGGACGACCGGCGATCGCGGGATCCATTCGCTCCACGCTGCGATCGTCGATGGGCAGCACGTGATACTTCGCGGCCTCCTCCAGGAATAGGCCTTGCAGTCCTTTGAGCGTCTCGGGATTCTCCGCGGCGAGGTCGTTCGACTGGCTGAAGTCCTGATCGATGCGGAAGAGTTCCCAACGATCGTCCGCGAGCGAGGCGCGTGGGACGACTTCCCAGGGCGCCCGGTGCACCGTGCCGGCGAACCAGCCGTCGTGGTAGATGCCCCGGTTTCCAGCGATCTCGAAGTATTGTGTGTGGCGTCGGGATTCGGCCTTGGGATTGTCGAAGGAGTACAATAGGCTCACCCCCTCGATCGGATGCTGGGGAGTGCCGTTGACCGTGTGGGGCTGGGGCAGGCCCGCGGCCTCCAGCACGGTCGGCGCAATGTCGATGACGTGGTGGAATTGGGGGCGGACCTCGCCTTTCGAACGGATCCCCTTGGGCCAGTGCACGACCATCGGGTTGCGGGTGCCGCCGAAATCCGAGGCCACCTGCTTGCCGTACCGAAAGGGCGTGTTGCCGGCCACCGCCCAGCCTGCGGCGTAATGGGGATAAGAGAGCGGGCCGCCGAGCTGATCGAGGTGCTTCTGCTTCTCCGATAGCGGTTCCGGGATGCCGTTGAAGAAGCCGGCCTCGTTGTACAAACCGACGAGACCCCCCTCCGGACTCGCACCATTGTCGCCGACGATGTAAAGGATCAAGGTGTTCTCCAACGCACCTTGGTCTTCGATCGCCGACACCAGGCGACCTACCTCGTAGTCGACCATCTCGCCGTAGCCTGCGAAGACCTCCATCTGCCTGGCGAGGACCTTCCTCTCGTCCTGCGACAGCGTGTCCCAGTCCTTGATCGCTCCGGGCTTGGGAGCGAGTTTGGTGTCGACAGGAACGATCCCGAGCGCCTTTTGCCGGGCCAGTGTCTCTTCGCGGTAGCGATCCCATCCGCCGTCGAACTTCCCTCGGTATTTGTCCGCCCACTCCCTGGGCACGTGATGCGGGGCGTGGGTCGCGCCTGGTGCGTAGTAGACGAAGAACGGCCTGTCGGGCGTGAGGCCATGTTGCTGACGTATCCAGTCCACCGCCCGGTCGGTCATGTCGGTGAGGAGGTGGTACTTCGGATCATTGGGGAGTTCGACGTGGGCCAACCCGTCGTAGAGGGAGGGTGCCCACTGGTTGGTCTCTCCGCCGATGAAGCCATAGAACTTGTCGAACCCCGACCGGGTCGGCCAGCGATCGGTCGGGCCCGAGGGGCTGACTTCCCAGGGGGGTACTTCGTGGCACTTGCCGAAGGCGGCCGTGCTATATCCATTCAGCCGGAGGATCTCTGCGAGTGGCGTGATGCTCTTGGGACGCACGCCGGTGTAACCGGGAAAGGCCGTCGCGATGTCCATGACGGCCCCGGCGTTGCACGAATGGTGATTGCGGCCGGTGAGCAGGGCCATGCGGGTCGGGGAGCAGAGGGCCGCGACGTGGAATCGGTTGTAGCGCAGGCCGTTCCGAGCCAGCCGCTCCAGCGTCGGAGTCTGTACCGCACCGCCGAACGTGCTGGATTGTCCGAAGCCGAAATCGTCGAGCAACACGATGACGACGTTGGGCGCTCCGTCGGGGACCTTCACCTCGAACCGGGGCGGGGCGGTTGCCTCGCGCGCGTCGAGCTCGGTGATCGGGGCGGGTTTCGGATCGGGGATGGGCAGGATCGTTCGATCCGGTTCACCCTCCGCGCCGGACACGGCGCCCCCGAACACATTCCCGAGCAGGGCGGCAAATGCAACCAGTTCGACGGCGAGTCGCCTCCGACGGTTCTTCATCGACGAGATCTGCCTTTCCTTGCGGAAGAATGGAGAATTGACGCTCGGCTCGTGCCGGATTGGGCGCCGCAGTACCTCGACCTGTCATGAGTAGGCGAAAGATTTGATGAGTATACAGGGGAGATGGGCCCCCGTCAGCCAATTGCGACGATCGAGCCCCGAGATCAGAAGGCAACCTTTGGCGAGGAGCCGGCCTGACGGGCCTGTTCCGAGGTGGGTTCAGCGGCTTGACGAGGCCGAGGGGCCAGCGTATCATCCGGTTGTTCGAACATTGTGCGATCAAGATTCGGAAACAGGGTTGGGTATGAGGATATCGCGAGTTGAGGCGTTGCGGATCCGGCAGCCGGACTTCGAGATGTTCGACTGGTGGCTGACGAGTCCGCTGGACGCCCTCTACGACGAGGGCCGGCGCGGGCGCCAACGAGGTGCCGCGCTCTTCAACATGCCGGTCGACCTCCGCAGCGATCCTGTCTTCCACGTCCTGGTTCGGGTGACGACCGACGAGGGCCTGACGGGTCTCGGTGCGATCGGCCTCGGGTCGCGGGCGATGGCAGACATCGTCGAGAAGATCCTCGCGCCATTGATCCTCGGGCGGAACCCATTCGACGTCGAACTGCTCTGGGAGCTCATGTACCGCTCCACGATCAATATCGGGCGGAAGGGCCTGGTCCTCGAGGCGATCAGCGGCATCGACATCGCGCTCTGGGACATCCTCGGCAAGGCGACGCGGCAACCGGTCTACAACCTCCTCGGGGGGCGAACCCGCGACAGAATCCGGGCGTATGCGAGTTACCTCTACGCCGACCGCGACCTTGAGCGCCTGGCCAGGATGGCCCGCGGATACGTGGAGGACGGGTTCACGGCGGTCAAGATGCGGTTCGGGTACGGGCCGCAGGACGGCCGACCGGGGATGAGGAAGAACGTCGAGCTCGTCCGCACCGTGCGTGAGGCGATCGGCGACGACGTCGACCTGATGGCGGATGCGTACATGGGGTGGACGACCCAGTACGCCATCGAGATGATCCGCATGCTCGAGGACTACCACCTGGCCTGGGTCGAGGAGCCCGTCATCCCCGACGACCTCGACGGCTACGCGCGGATCCGGGCCTCGACGCACACCGCGATCGCCGGGGGCGAGCACGAATTCACGCGCTATGGGTTCAAAGAACTGATCACGCGAGGGTGCGTCGACTACGTCCAGCTCGACGTGAACCGGGTGGGAGGTGTGACCGAGGCGAAGAAGATTTGGGCCCTGGCGGCGGCATTCAGCCTCCCCGTGATCCCCCACTCGCAGAATTACCACAACCAGCATTTGATCATGTCGCACGTCAACTCGCCGATGTCGGAGTATCTCCCCCCCGACTATCGCGACGGCGACACGTTCCTGTCCGAGCTGTTCATCGGCGACGCCGTGGCCCGCGACGGGCACATTACGCCCTCGGACAAGCCGGGGATGGGCGTCGAGCTCAACGAGGCCGTCGTCTCCGAGTACCTGCTGCCCCGTGATTGAGGACCCTCGATGAAAGCCGACTTTGCGGGCGTCTACCCGATGCTCTTGCCGTTCTACACGGCCGACGACCAGATCGACCGCTCGATGTGGCGCGTCCAGGTCGACGCGGCGGTCCGAGCCGGCTGCCACGGCGTCGGGGTCATGGGGCTCGGGACCGAGATCAACAAGCTCTCGATGCTCGAGCGCAGGGGCGCGGTGGCTGCGGTCGCCGAGGCGTTGGGAGGACGGCTCCCGCTCTCCGTCACCGTCGGCGAGAACACCACGCGAGGGCAGGTCGAGTTCGCCAAGTTCGCGGCAGAAGTCGGGGCCGACTGGTTGATTCTTCAGCCGCCTCCGGTGGGCGACGTCGCCGAGATCGAACTCCTCCGCTTCTTCGGCAAAGTCGCGGACGCAGTCCCATTGCCGATCGCCGTCCAGAACGCCGCGATCTATCTCGGGATCCAGTTGTCTCCGGCGGGCCTGGTCTCGCTGAACCGGCAGCACCCGAACGTTACCCTGCTCAAGACCGAAGACGCTCCCGACGTGACTGCCAGACTGGTCGAGGAGACCGGCGGAATCTTTCAACTGTTCGTCGGCCGCGGCGGTCTCGACATGATCGACGAGCTCCGGGCCGGGGCCGTCGGGATCATCCCCGGCGCGGAGACCCTGGACCGCACCCCCGCGATCTTCGACCACGCCCAGGCCGGGCGAGTCGAGGAGGCCGAGGCGGTGTACGCGGAGATCCTGCCGACGCTCGTCTACCTCGAGCGCTCGATCAATCACTTCGTCACCGGTTCACGCGAGGTCCTGGCCCGACGCCTGGGGATCTCGCCCGTTCACCACCGTCTCGGCAAGGAGCTAAATGCATTCGGCCTGGAGATGATCGCAAGGGGAGCCCGGTCGCTCGGCCCGATGCCGGTCGGCGTCGCGACTTCCGCGGGGAGGGCGTCGTGAGCCTGACACGTTCGAGAATGGGCCTCCATCGAAGCTCGATCGGCCTGGTCGTTCTCCTGCACCTGGCGTCGTCGTCCTCGGTCCTGGGCGATGACGTGAGGTTCCAGTCGGGGATCGTCTACTCCCGCGCCGGCGGCGAGGTGCTCGCGCTCAATCTGGTGCGGCCACTCGAGGGATCCGGCCCGTTCCCGACGGTCGTCTGCATCCACGGCGGCGGTTTCTCGGGGGGGCGTCGCGAGGACTACGACGAGCTCTGCCGCAAGTTCGCCCGCCGGGGGTATGCGGCCGCGACGATCGACTATCGCCTGTCGCCGAAGCATCGCTGGCCCGCGCACATCCAGGACTGCAAGGCGGCGATCCGCTGGCTCCGAGCCCACGCCGCCGAGTATGGGATCGACCCTGAACGGATCGGTGCGATGGGGAGCTCGGCTGGGGGGCACCTCGCCCAGTTCCTCGCGGTGACGAACGACGTCCGCGAGTTCGATGGCGAGGTCCCCGCCGGCGACCGGGTCAGCAGTCGGGTCTCCTGCGTCGCGGCGTGGGCCCAGGCCAGCGACTTCACCCGCGAATACGGGGTGTGGAAGGGGGCGACGGAGGCTTTCAAGGGGTTCCTCGGGGCGGATCTTTCGGCGGAGACGCGCAAGCTGCATGTTCGCGCCAGCCCACTTTTCTGGGTTACGCCGAATGCGGCCCCGACGTTGATCGTCCATGGGACGGCGGATCAGGATGTCTTGTTCGTGCAGTCGGTCTGGATCTACGAGCGGCTGCGTTCGGCCGAGGTTGAGGCCTACCTCCTGCCGATCGAAGGGGGAGGTCATGGGCTGTCGGGGGCCCACCTCGAGCAGGCCGAGCAAGCGACCTTTCGGTTCTTCGACCGCCAGTTCGGTCGGGATTCCAAGTGAGGCTTTTCTCGTGAGCGACTTGTTGACCGGGACCGCGATGTCCAAAGCCCGCCAGGCGTTCCTGGAACTGCGCGAACAGATCCTCGACGGCCGGCTCCCCCCCGGCACCCACCTGACCCTGCGGCCGATCGCGAAGTCCCTGGGGATGAGCGTCGGGGCCGTCTCCGAGGCCGTCCGCGAGCTCGTCCACGAGCAGCTCGTCGACTTCGAACCGAACTACGGGGCACGCGTGAAGCGATTCGACGCCGAGACGGTGCGGAGCCAGCACGTCCTCCGGATCGCCATCGAATGCGAGGCGATCCGGCGCTGCACCGACAGGATCACCGACCGGAAGCTCGACGAGCTCGAAGCACTCGCCGAGGAAGTCGACCGCCTGACCGACATCGAAGAGAAACTCTCGGAGTCGAGGCGGCGCGACCTGGAGTTCCACCTCATGGTGGCCGACCTCTCCGGGGCTCCCACCCTCCACGCCGTTCTCGGCTCGTGCCACCTCGTCCGGCTCCTCGCCATCGAGTCGGCCGCGAATCGGGGCGTGTTGTCGGTCCCCAACCGCACGCACGTCGAGCTCGTGCAGGCGATCCGCACCCGAGACCTCGACGTCGCCGAGCGTGCGATGCGCGAGCATTGTGAGCATTCGTTGCAACTTCAATTGCAAATCGCCCTCGGCGCCGGCCGGTGAACCTGCCCGTCTCGGAGGAATTCCCTTGGTCCGCTCACGGCTTGCCGCAGTTGGGATCCTGGCGCTCGGGCTCGTTTCCTCTGTCATCGCCCGGCCGACGTCGGCTGCCGACGAGGCAGGGGTCGCGTTCTTCGAGAACAAGATCCGCCCGGTCTTCGTCGAGCAGTGCTACGACTGCCACGGGCCCGCCTCCGGCCAGGGGAAGGCCAAGCTCCGCGTGGACTCGCTCGACTCGCTGTTGCGCGGGGGCGTCTCCGGCCCCGCGATCGTCCGAGGAGAGCCCGACCGGAGCCTCCTGATCCTCGCGGTCCGGCACGACGGCGCCGTCGCGATGCCGCCGAAGTCGAAGCTCGAGCCGGCAGAGATCAACGCACTCGCGACCTGGGTCAAGATGGGGGCTCCCTGGCCGTCGTCGGGGACACCTTCGTCGTCGCCCGCATCGGCTTCGACAGGTGGCCTGGCCAAGGAATGGGACCAGGCGGCCCGGTCCTTCTGGGCATTCCAGCCCCCCGTCTCGCCCGAGGAGCCGAAGGTCCGCGACGAGTCGTGGCCGAAGTCGCCCATCGACCGGTTCATCCTCGCCAAACTCGAGGCCGCCGGACTGCAACCGGCGCCCGCCGCCGACAAGAGGACGTTGATCCGACGGGCCTCGTTCGACCTCATCGGCCTCCCCCCGGCGCCGGAGGAGCTCGAGGCGTTCCTCCAGGATCCATCCCCCGAGGCTTTCGAAGGAGTTGTTGACCGCCTGTTGGCATCACCCCGGTACGGCGAGCGCTGGGGACGACACTGGCTGGATGTCGCGCGCTTCGCCGACAGCAATGGGATGGACGACAACCTCGCGTACTCGGACGCCTGGCGCTATCGCGACTACGTGATCGCCTCCTTCAACGCCGACAAGCCGTTCGGCCGCTTCCTCGAGGAGCAACTCGCCGGCGACCTCCTGGCGGATCAGGAGCCTTCCCGCAGGGACGAGCTCATCACGGCGACCGGTTTCCTCGCGCTCGGGCCGAAGATGCTGGCCGAGGACGACCCGGTCAAGCAGCAGATGGACATCGTCGACGAGCAGCTCGACACGACCGGCCGGGTCTTCCTCGGGCTCACGATCGGCTGTGCCCGTTGCCACGACCACAAGTTCGACCCCCTCGCGATGGCGGACTACTACGCCCTGGCCGGGATCTTCAAGAGCACCCGGACGATGATCTCGTACCGCGTCGACTCGAAGTGGAACGCCACGGGCCTCGGCACGACGCAGGCGGCGCTCCGGCTCGAGGACCTCGAACAGATCATCGACCGGCACGACAACGCACTCGTCAACGGCAACACGAACGCGATGTCGGCCGAGGAGCGCGTCGCCCGCACCAAGCTACTCGAGGACGCGAAGGCCGAGTACGCCGCACTCCCGAAGGCGATGTCGGTCGCCGAGGGGAACGTCGGCGACGTCGAGATCTTCCTCCGAGGCAACCACCTCACGCGAGGCCCGCTCTCCCCCAGGCGGTTCCCGACGGTCCTCGCGGGTAGCAAGCAGACTCCCCTCGGTGCGTCGCAAAGCGGGCGGCTCGAGCTGGCCCGCTGGCTCGCCGGGCCCGAGAATCCGCTCACGGCCCGCGTGATCGTGAATCGCGTCTGGCGCTGGCATTTCGGCCAGGGATTGGTCCCCTCGGTCGACAACTTCGGCAAGCTCGGCCAGTTGCCGACTCACCCCGAGCTCCTCGACTGGCTCGCAACATCCTTCGTCGAGGACGGGATGTCCCTGAAGGCCTTACATCGCCGGATCATGCTCTCCAGCGTCTATCGAATGAGCAACCGATGGGACGAGCAGGCTGCCAAGTCCGACCCCGAAGACCGGCTCCTCTGGCGGATGCCCCGCAAGCGGATGGAGGCGGAAGTCCTCCGCGACGCGCTCCTCGCCGTCGGCGGCCAGCTCGACGCGGCGATGGGGGGAACCTTGCTCACGCCCTCGCCGTTCCAGAACCTGTCCGTCACCGGCGTGGCGCGGCTGGCCGAGCTCGACCGCTCCAAGCGACGAAGCGTCTACCTGCCGGTCCTCCGCAGCGCCTTGAGCGATCAATTCCAGGCCTTCGATTTCCCCGACCCGGCCGTCTCCAACGGCGATCGCGTGACGACGACCGTCGCGTCCCAGGCCCTCTTCATGATGAACGGCTGGGTCATGGGCGTCGCGTCGGAGGGGCTGGCCTCGAGTCTTCTCGCTGGCAAAGACGCGACCGACCGCGATCGGATGCAGCGAGCCGGCCTCCTGCTGTACGGCCGAAAGGTCGAGGAGGATGAAGTCGCCGATTGGTCCGCGTTCCTGGAACGTTATCAGGAGGCGCCGAGCCTGGCCGCCGAAGCGCCAGACCGCCGCCGCCGCCTCGCCTGGCAGGGGCTCTGCCGCGCCCTCCTTTCGTCAAATGAGTTTGTCTATGTTGATTAAGCGATGATGCGGAAACCCGGCATTTAAGAAAAATTCGGGTTTTAAGACTGGCTCCGAAGACCGAGCCACTCGACACCCGCGGGAGAACGCCGATGACCTCTCGATCCAAGCCACCGCGCGATGAACATCGCCTCTCGCGACGCGAGGCCCTCGGCCGCATGGGCGCGGGGTTCGGCGGCCTGGCATTATCGGCCATGCTCGCGGAAGAGGCGGCCGCCTCGGGGGCGACGAATCCGCTGGCCCTCCGGCCGACGCACTTCGCCCCCAGGGTGAAGCGGGTCATCATGCTGTTCATGTTCGGGGGGCCATCGCATCTCGACACGTTCGACCCGAAGCCGTTGCTCACTCGCGACAGCGGGAAGGCCCTCCCGGCAGACCAGCGCCCTCGCGTGGTCTCCTTTCCCAACCGCATGGGCAACCTCGTCGGCACCCCGTTCGAGTTCCGCCAGCACGGGGACGCGGGTACCTGGGTCAGCTCGCTCTTCCCGCACCTGGCGCGTCGGGCCGATGACCTCTGCGTGATCAACTCGATGCACTGTTCCAACTCGAGGCACGGGGGCGCCGTGCTCGAGTGGCACACCGGGACCGACACCTTCGTCCGGCCGAGCATGGGCTCGTGGATCACCTACGGCCTCGGGAGCGAGAACCAGAACTTCCCGGGCTACGTGACGATTTGCCAGGACCTCTCCCAGGGCGGGGCGAACAACTTCGGTTCGGGGTTCCTCCCCGCCGCCTACCAGGGGACGATGCTCGGGCATTCCGGCCTCAAACCCCAGGAGGCGAAGATCCCTTTCATCGGCGACGGCTCCGCTCGGCGCGACCTCCAGCGCCTCGAACTCGACCTGATCGCCGGGATGGACCATCGCCAGACGCCCGATCGCGGGCCGGATAGCGAGCTCGAAGCCCGCATCGCCTCGTTCGAGCTCGCCTACCGCCTCCAGACCGAGGCCCCCGAGGCCCAGGACCTCACCCGGGAGTCGAAGGCCACCCGCTCGCTTTACGGCCTCGACGACCCCACGACCGCCGACTTCGGGACCCAGTGCCTGCTCGCCCGACGGTTCTCCGAGCGTGGGGTGCGGTTCGTCCAGTGCAACCTCGGCGGCTGGGACGCCCACAACAACCTGAAGGTCGACCATGGCCGCCTCGCCCGATCGATCGACAAGCCCATCGCAGGGCTGTTGACCGACCTCCGGTCGCGCGGGCTCTGGGACGAAACCCTCGTGGTCTGGGGCGGCGAGTTCGGCCGGACCCCCACCTGCGAAGGCACCGACGGCCGCGACCACAACCCCCACGGCTACACCATGTGGCTCGCCGGCGGCGGGATCAAGTCCGGTCTCACCTGGGGCAAGACCGACGACTACGGCTACTTCGCGGTCGAAGACAAGGTCCACGTCCACGACCTCCACGCCACGATCCTCCACCTGCTCGGCCTCGACCACAAACGCCTGACCTACCGCTACGCCGGCCGCGACTTCCGCCTGACCGACGTCCATGGCGAGATCATCGACGGCATCCTCGCTTGACCCATTCGTATCGGACTTTGGCCACGGATTTTTTTGGCCACGGACGAAGCAGGGATTGAACACGGATAAGAAAGATTGAAAATTATTAAAAAAATGAAAATGTGTTTTAAAAATTTAATGTTCTGATTCGTGTTCAATCCGTGTTTCATCCGTGGCTAAAAATCCAACGACCCTGCCCCCGGAGCCCCGAAGCATGACCGACCAGACGCGACGTGGGTTCCTGGCCGCGGCCGGGACGGCCCTGGCTTCCTCGACGATCGTCGCCTCCGAGCTGCGTGCGGCGGGCTTTGCCCCGGAGGCCGCCGCCGGGACCAAGGTCGATTCCGCGGCAATTCCACCCCATCGGCCGTCCGAGGTCGTCGGGATCCACGCCTATACCGACAAGGTGAGCGTCGCCGCGGGGGACGCGATCCGATTTCACGTCAGCAGCTCGTATCCTTACGAGCTCCAGGTCTGCCGGCTCGGGACCGACGTCGACGGCCCCTCCCGCGACGAGGTCCTCCACTCGTTCGGCCCCTCTCCCGCGGCGACTCAACCGATCCATCCCGGCTCGTATGTCGTCGTGGGCAAGGGCCTGGATGCAGGATCAACCTTGCCGGCCCTGACTCTCGAGGTCTGGATCAGGCGGTGGCGAACAATCGGCCGACAAGCCATCCTGGGCCAGTTCGACGAGCCCAACGCATGCGGCTTCGCCCTCTTCGTCAACGAAGACGGCTCGCTCGGGTTCTACGCGGGGGACGGCGGCCCGTTCGTTGCGGCGAATCTCCACACGACCTCGCCCGGCCAACTCCGGATGGAGATCAACCCCGAGGGGTTGGAGCATTTCCCGGACAACACGCCGAGCTCGGTGGTCACGAACCAGTGGCATCACGTGGTCGCCGTCTTCGACGGCTCGTCCAAGCAAGTCTGGGTCGACGGTGCGAAGGTCGGCGAATGGACGCAAGCCGGCCCGCCGAAGGCCGGGACTGCGCCCCTGCGAATCGGAGCCTCGGGACTCGACGGAGTCGCCTCGTCATTCCTCGACGCCGACCTGGCCATGCCCGCGATCTACGGCCGGGCCCTCGCGCCGACGGAAATTGCGGCGCGGTTCGCGACACGGGGGCTCGTGAAGCCCTCCGACCCGAAGCTCCTGGCCTGCTGGCCGCTTGACGAGGAGAAGGGCGACCGCCTGGCCGACTCCGGGCCAGACGCGAGGCACGGTCGGATCATCAACAACGGGACGTGGATGATCGGAGGCCCGAGCTTCCACGTCGACGTCCCCCGCTTCGGCGGCTATACCCCGGCCGGTGACCCGGAACGCGGACACGGCCTGCGGCTTGCGTCCGACGACCTGTTCGACTGTCGGTGGAAGGCGACGCACGAGTATCGGTTCCCCGAGTCGGCCCGATCGGGGATCTACGTCGGCCGCTTCCGATTCACGTTCGAGGGCGAGGAACGGCTCTATCACACGCTCTTCGTCGTCAAGCGGGCGACCTCGAGGCCCAAGGCGCCGGTCGCCTTCCTCTGCGCGACGAATAGCTGGAAGGCCTATTCGGCGACCCCCTTCAGCCCGAGTTGGAAGGGGATCAAGAAGGCGATCGGCAACAACGGATTCGACAACAGCCCTGGCGACCCTCCTGCTTACTGCTTCTACCGCCCGCACCGCGCGGGGCAGGGGACCTATCAACTCGGGTTCCGGATGCCCTGGCCGGTGGCCGGGCCATATACCATCGTCGGGCCGGATGACTGGGACTACAGCCACCTCTGCCGCCAGGACCGGTTCACGCAGGCCTGGCTCGAGACCCAGGGGTACAACTACGACGTCCTCAGCGACACCGACCTCCACCTCGACCCGCACGCCCTCGACGGGTACAAGGTCGTTTATGTCGTCGGCCACAGCGAGTACTGGTCGACCGACATGATGAAGACGATGGGGCGGTTCCTCGACGGCGGGGGGAACGCGGTGGTCCTCTCGGGAAACACGGCGTTCTGGCGCGTGACCTTCAATGAGGACGCCAGTATCATCGAATGCCGCAAGGCCGATGCGCCGGGCACCCAGGTCCGCGCCGACCGTCGCGGCGAGGCCTGGCACAGTCACGACGGCCTGCGCGGGGGCATGCTCCGCGAGTGCGGCTCCCCCGCCTGGCAGTTGTTCGGCCTCGAGTATTTCTCGATGATGGGCGTCGGCGCCCCGGGCCTGGGCCCGTACAAGGTCAGCAACCCCGAACACTCCCTCTTCAAGGAGCCGAACGATCTCGGGATGAAGGTCGGAGACGCGTTCGCCGACACGCCGGGCAAGGCCCTCCCGCAGCCGATCGGCCACGAGGGGGACGTGCGTGTCTCGACGATCGCGAAGTTCCTGGTCGAGCCCCCGCCCGAAGGGGGAATCCAGCCCACTGAGGACCCTGCCGGCATCACTCTCCTGGCCGAAGGGTTCGGCGACATCACCAAGCTCCCGTTCGCCTGGGACTACTTCCAACGCGGGGTGCCGCTCGCCAAGGCCCCTCAGATCTCAGTCGCCTCGGAGATGATCTATTGGGAGCGACCGGCCGGCGGCCGGGTCTTCCACGCCGGTTCGATCAACGCCGGCTCCACCCTCTCGGCCGACCCGCGCTGGGCCGGTCTGATGCACAACGTCTTGAGCCACTTCGGCGTCAAGCCTGCGTGATCCTCGTACCCGTCCCCAAACCCGTCGAGAGCCCCCCCGTGGCATCAACAACCGCCGCCCCGGTGAGCTTGCGCAGCCGCAGCACGGTCCTCCTCCTGATGCTGATGGTCGCCTGCGGGCACTTCAACCGCATCGGCATCACGGTGGCGGGGGCCGAGCGGATCATCCCCGATTCGTATTACAGGATCAGCGCCAAGGATATGGGCCTGATCTACTCGGCCTTCCTTGTCTTCTACACCGCGGCGATGATCCCTGGTGGTTGGTTCATCGACCGGTTCGGGGCGAGGGCCTCGCTCATCCTGCTCGGCCTCGGCTCGACGGTGTTCGTGACCCTCACGGGCGTCGTCGGGCTCGCCGGTCAGCAAGTCGTCTCGGTCTGGCTCGGCCTGATGATCGTCAGGTCCCTCCTGGGGATGGTCAACGCACCCCTCCACCCCGCGTCGGCCCGAATGGTCTTCGGCCACGTCCCCGCGGAATCAAGGGCCTTCGCGAACGGCCTGGTGACGTTCGCCGCCTGCGTCGGGATGGCGGTCGCCTACTACGCCATGGGGATGTTGATCGACCGCGTCGACTGGCCCGTCGCGTTCCTCATCTCCGGCGGTCTCACCTTGCTCGTCACGCTCATCTGGACCGTCGGCACGCGGCGATCATCCGATGATGCGACGACCGACGAGCTCGAAGCTCGCCCCGCATTCGACCCCCGGGCGATTCTTCAAGTCCTCCGGAGCCGGAGCATCGTCTGCATCACGTTGAGCTATGCCGCCTACGGATATTTTCAGTATTTGTTCTTCTACTGGATTGGTTACTATTTCGAGACGATCCAGCATCAGCCCGTGAGCGTCGCGCGCGGATACAATTCGGCGATCACCCTCGCCATGGGCGTGGGGATGGCCACTGGCGGCTGGCTGGCCGACCACGTACCCAAGTCATTCTCCCCGAAGGTCCGGCGCATCATCGTCCCAACCTGCGGCATGCTCCTCAGCGGTCTCGTCTTCGAGCTAGGCCTGCTCGGACCGAACGCGCAGACCACGGTGATCGCCTTCATGATCTCCGCCGCGTTGATCGGCGTCTGCGAGGGGGTCTTCTGGACTTCCGTCGTCGAGCTCGGCGGCCGGTTCGGCGGCACCGCCGCCGGCTTCATGAACGCCGGTGGCAACGCCGGCGGGACCCTCTCCCCCTGCCTAACCCCGCTCCTGGGCACCTTCTTCGCCCAGTCCTACGGACCCGACATGGGCTGGCGACTCAGCCTTGCCACCGCCGGCGCCATCGTGATCGTCGGTGCGGGCCTCTGGTTGGGGGTCGCACCCACCGCCAAGCCGGAAGTTCGCTTGGGACTATTGGAATGATGCGCGGATCGCCGCAATGGCGACGCTTGGGTCGAGCAGGCCTTGATAGATGGGCGGGATCTCGCGGTCGATTCCGAGCAACTGGTAGACTGCGAGCATAGCGCCGTGGACCGAGTATTCCACGGTGAACACGACGTCTTCGGGCATCTCGGCGAACTGTCCGAGGAAGGCGAAATTCCCGGCACCAGCAGGGATCACCTTCGGCCGATCGCCGGGCGAGCGGCAGGCGAAGACGGAGGAGGCATACGGCATCATCACCGTTGTGACGTCGGTCGTGGCCTGGATTTCTTCCAGGATGTCCTCGAAGCCGAGTTGGTAGACCAGCTCCGTAAGGATCTCGCGCCCCGTGGCTTCGGACATCTTTTTCTTCACGAAGTCACCGACTCGGTCAATCTCGAAGCCGTAGCCCCAGAGCGTCGTCGTTCCCGGTGGCAGGTCGGGGAAGTGCGGCTGGAACGGCACGACGATCGAGAGATGCCAGCCCGAGTGGATCCAGGTCATCAGGCCGCCGGTACCGGGCTCGTTCCCTGTGTAGGCCACGATGCGGTCCAGGAGGGCAGGGGAGCGCATGGTGAGGGTGAATGACTCCCACTTGTGCTCGTCGATGTTGCAGAACGCCGTCGGCCTGCCGAAGTCTTCGGCCTTCTCTGCCAAGGTCTCCCAGAGCCGCCAGCTCCCGTCTCGGCGGTCGCGGATCAACTCCGGGATGTCGTCATTGCCCCCGTATGTGGTGTCGGCCGTGATCGAGCCCAGGGTGAAGAGGGCGTGATCATGCTCGCCGAGTTCGATGACTTCGGGGCCATTCGGGGTGATGAGGTGCAGTCG
Source organism: Singulisphaera rosea (assembly GCF_054877945.1). Taxonomy (NCBI): domain Bacteria; kingdom Pseudomonadati; phylum Planctomycetota; class Planctomycetia; order Isosphaerales; family Isosphaeraceae; genus Singulisphaera; species Singulisphaera rosea. The sequence goes on from NZ_JBTYIP020000015.1 coordinate 39,254, forward strand.
ACGGACGCGGCGGGGGCCGGGGGTGCCTGACCGGGCGCCCTCGAAATCCGCGTCGACAACCTCGACCCCGAATCGGACGTCGACCCCTTGCGCGTCCATCCAGCGCTGGAGCGGGACGATCATCGAGTCGTACTGGTTGTAAACCGTACGTCGGACTCCGGAGAGCGTGTGGATCCGGTCGAATTCCTGGACGAAGCGGATCATGTAGCGCCGCATCTCGGCCGCCGAGTGCCACTTCTGGAAGGCGAACATCGTGCGCCACATCTGCCAGAAATGCGTCTCGAAGAAGTGTTCGGCGAAGACGTCCTCGATCCGGCGGGCACCGAGCCTCAATTCGGGCAGGCCCATGAGATGGATCATCTCGAGGCGGTCCGCGGTGTCGAGGCCGTAGTGCGAGGCCTCGAGGATTTCATGGTCGTCGCCGATCAGCCTCGCCTTGGCGTCGGTCCTCACCCGCTCATTGAAATCGATGATCTCCTGGCGCACGCTCCGTCGCGGATCCTTGAGAGAGGGGATCGACTCGAACAGGTCCCACGTGCAGAGGTAGGCTTCATCCTCGAGCATGCGTCCGCCTCGCGTCACCCAGGCGTGCGCCTGATTCGGGGCCGGTGCGCCATCGAGCGAGCCACCCTCGATACGGAGCTGCTCGAGGATATGAATATGGCTTCCGGGGACGCGCCCGTCCCGGATCGCGAAGGCCGCCGCGGCCATGCCGGCGACGCCCCCGCCGATGATCCAAACGTGGGATTCCGTGGATTTATTCATAATACTGGTTTCTCCTCCGTGGTGACGTGATGACTGTATTGACAGATCGGGCCATCCTGGATCATACTTCTTTACGATTCGTGTGTGAGAGGCCCTGAACTCTCAATCCTCTGTTCAAGGAAGAACCGTATGCGCCGATCCACGCTCTTCAGCTTATGCTTTGTCGGCTTCTTCATGATGGCCCCCCTCTCGGCCGTAGCGGATCCTATCGAATTTTATCTCGGGGGATCAGTTAACCTCGGCGGTGTCACGAGTTTAAATCTCAATCAGTCGTTCACGGTAAGCGATCCGTCGCAAGGCCTGAAAGTCACCTGGGACTTACCTCTCAACCCCCACAATGCCTGGGGCGACTTCTCGGCTCCCATCAAGGGATCGGGCTTCGTCTGGATCAATTCCGGTGCGCCGTTGGGGTCTCCCGCACTGGACCTTTCCCTCAGCCTCGACGGAAAAGTCTACCATGACACGAGCTGGACGAGTTCAGCCCTGTCGGGGAGCTTCACGGGGACTGCGGCCGTAATCGGTGCCGACTCGGCCTGGAACGCAACATCCGGAATTTCTCCCTGGCTCCTCGACCTGGCCCAGCACCCGGAGCGGATCCACCTCAGCGGGTTCGTCTCTGGCGGTGTGAATGGGGTCCTCGAGACCACCCTGTCGATCGATCCGCCAACCGTGCCTGAGCCAGCGACCGTCTCGCTCTATCTGGCGCTGACGACGGGACTGGTCATTCGTCATCGCCGGAGGCTGCGTCGCTCTTCGACGGATTCCACAATTTCTGTCTGATGAGCCAAAGTGTTTGCACTATTTCATCCCAGTCGGGACTTGACTGGGATGAATAGGCAGCCATGGCCGGATCGCCGCACGCTCGTACCACTGCTTGAGCCACGCGTGTGTGGCAGCGTTGGCCAGGCCGTCGGCCTTCGCCTCCGGCCCAGCGTGGTATTCCGCCATCATCCGGCAGAACGAATATCGCTGTCGCAGTTCTTCTGCGACCAACGCGGCCCCGAGCAGCAACACCAATCCAATCGGCCAGAGCCCGGCCCATCGCCGAGGCCGGCTCGAGTCCGGGTCTGGCTGCGACCGGGTTCTTCGCCTCAACGTGGATGCGACAACGAGGGCGAAGATCATCCCGAACAAGCCGCCGGTGAGCATGTAGCCGGCGTCGGCGTAAGGCGTCCAGTGGCTACTTACAACCACCTCGGAGGCGATCTTCAAGAAGCCGAAGTAACCGATCAAGAAGGCGAGATCCGAGAGGCCGAGGATGAGAATCGCGGTGGCCGAACTGGAGAATCCAAGGCATATCTTCAGCCATCGGCTCGTCGAGAGCCCCTGTGCCTGTCGCAGGGAGATCCTCTCGGCGTACGTCTTAAACGCCAGGTAGGCGATGCACGCCCCCACAATGGCGACCGCGGCGCCCGGCGCGCTATCGGGACGGGCCGCCGCGAGGACCACGGCCACGATCGCCACGGCGGCCATCAGGGACCAGGCCTTCACTCCTTGTTTTGCTCGCTGCATCGTCCCAGTCTCGATTCCCGCTCGTACTGTGGGTCATACCATTTGCCTCTGAGATTCTACCGGGATCCTGGCCGGGGCGTTGAAGGCCGTTACACTGGTGGAAGTCCAGGTCCATCGATCTCGAATGAGGATTCGGCGTCGTTGGCCGGAAGTCGTCGTACAGGGCGAGGACGGCCACCGTGGAATTCACCGGGGAGTTCGAGACGCACGTCACGGTCGGGGGGCTCGACGATACCGAGATCGAGGCGGTGCGGAATTGGGCGGTGGAGCGCGGCCTGAAGTTTCACCACATCGTCCTGGACCGCGGTGTGACTCCCTCGCAGCCGATGGTGAGTCGCCGAGGTCGAGGACATCTCTCGGAACATTTGGCCGAGGCGCTCGAGCTTTGCCGAGCCCTGGACGAGGCGGGGTTCGTCGCTGCTCGGGTCAAGATCGAAGCGGCCCCCTGGAATGGGGACGTCCCGGATTCGGATGTTGATGCGGACTCCCACCCGACTCGCTACTTCGAGCATCACATCAAACTGGTCCTCGATCCGGAAACCGACTTGCAGGCGCTGGGAGACCTGGCCGAGACGCATGGGGCGCATCTTTCGAGGAACGCCAGGAGTCGTCTGCCCGACGGCCGGAGCGAGCGGTTCGTCACGCAGCGCTGCTATCACGTCGGCCGAAGCACCGCCGTCGAGAGGCTACGCGGCCTGGTGACCGTCCTACGGTCAAATGACTATGCGGTTCTGAACGTCGAGGAAGAGTATGTTGTCTACGACAGCAATCCCCAGGTCGACGCGGGATGGCTCGAGCGCGGAGGGCGTCCATGTCCGGAAATCCTTGGCAATTCTTCAAGCGAGTGATCGGCAAGCAGGCGGCTCCGCCCGAACCGAAACTCGGTCCCGAATCCGGCTCGCTCCCGGTCATCTCCGAGGTCCCGACGCCTGCGTCGCCCCCCGAGCCGGCAGCCCCCTCGAAGACCGGGCTACCCCGCTCCTTCCAAGCGGGGATGCCGGTTGACGGGGCCCTGCGCCCCAGCCGGTTCGACCCCGCGCTGTTGCACTATCCATCCGCCTTCCGGCCCGGGGATCCGGAATTCCAGGATGAGGAGACCGGCCGTCGATGGGCGGCCCATCGTCGCCGGATCACCGATCACGTCCTGCGACGGATCGCCGAGTCGGAACTGGGAGATCACCTCATCCTCAGGGGCAGCCGACTTTTGAAGGCCTGGCTCGGTAATCTCTCCCGCGAGCCCGGTGACCTGGATTGGGTCTCGGTTGTTGACAGGGCGAACCATGACTCCCAGTTCCTAATCGATCGACTTGTCGAGGCGGTGTTCGCAGGCCCGGCACCCGAGGAGATCACTTTGGATCGCGCGGGTGTGGCGACCGACGAAATCTGGACCTACGAGCGAACTCCAGGCCGCAGGGCCGTCTTTCCTTGGCGAGTCGAAGGGCTTCCTGGCGGGGTCGTCCAGGTCGACGTGACTTTCGGCGAGACCCTCTCCGATCCCGATTCCCGAGTGGCCATGCCGATCACGGACGGCGGGTGCGTCTCGGTCCGGGCGGCCACCAAGGCGCAGTCGCTCGCCTGGAAACTCCTCTGGCTCTGGTCCGATATGCACGGGCAGGGGAAAGACCTGTACGACGCGGTCCTTCTCGCGGAGCGGTGCTCGCCGTCTCGAGTGATCCTCGACGGAACATTTCAAGCAGCGGGCGGAGAACATCGCTTTATTCGTGAGTTGACTGCATCCAGTTTCGTGTCCCGTCTGGATGTCGAATGGGAACACTTCGCCGAAGAGTATCCCTGGGTCGAAGGGGACGAAGCCCACTGGAAGAACCGCCTGGAACTGGCGATCAGCCCCCTCTTCGCCCCGACTCCGACGGCGCACCTCGCCCCGGACGACCCCAACCGGATTGCCTCGGCCTGGCTCAGGTCGAATGTCGTCGATGTCGCTCGAGGGATCCTCGCCGACCGTGCCTGGGAAGACTTGCCGATGCTCTACGATGCCCTCCTTGAGGCCGGTTGCGACCGCCCCGACATCCTTGAACATTGTTTGAAGCCGGGGCCCCACACACGAGGGTGCTGGGTGATCGATCAGATCCTCCACGACATCACGAGCGGGCGATCTCATTCGGTCGTAGTCGTCGATGAGAGCCAAGACACGCGTGGCCCAGGAGCTTCCTCCCGATCACCGAGGCAGGAAGATTTCGACACTCCTCGCTGATCTCCACTGGGCTCTCAGCGCGTGAGGATTCCACCACAAAGGCACAAAGGACACAAAGAAGAGGGGCCAGAGAGAACCAATACCCTTCGGACTTGCTTCGATGGTCCTTTGTGTCCTTTGTGCCTTTGTGGTGAAACCTTCTTCCGGCTAGGGCTCGGTTTCGTCCCGAGGGGAGCTTGATTTCAGGCCGCGGTCGATCATCGGCTCGATGGGCCGCCGACGGACTTGATCGCTTCCGAGGCCAAATGGCGGGCCTCCGGATCTGGATCCTCGCGGGCGAGCTTGCTCAGCGGCTCACGCGCGTCCATGGCCTCAGGACCCAGGTTGCCGAGGGCCGACGCGGCGAAGCGACGGACCTGGAACTCGGGATCGCGCAGGGCAGTGATCAGTGTTGGGATGGCGGCATGCCAGGCATTTCGGAGCATGGCCGGATCGCGGTGTTCGCGGGACCTGGTGCAAAGCACCTGTGCGGCGTTCGTCCGCACCTCGGAGTCGATGCTGGCGAGGGCCTTGCAAACGGATCGGATGGCCTCCGAGGTGATCCTTTCGGTTGCGTTCCCCATCTGATAGAGGATCTCGACTCGGACTTGCCGATCTTCGTGCTCGTCCTCGATCATGGCCAGGACGGCCTGAGTCGCTCGGAGGGTCTCTTCACGCCAGGAATCGTCGCGAGTCCCATGGTCGACCCAGACGATTTTGAAGAGCGCGGACAACACGGGGCCGCGGACTTCCGGTGACTTCATGTCGAGGAGGTCCAGCAACGCCTGTAACGCGGAACGGACTGCCGCGGTCTCGAGGGAAGGCTCGTCGTCGGCGAAGTACATCCAGACTCCCCAGAGCTGACGGGCCGTGTCCGAGGGCTCTCGGCTCGTTCGGACGGCACGGCAAAGCGCCGGGACGACCCTCTCGTCTTCCAGCCCTATCCAGGCCAGCCCCGAGGCCGCCGCCTCTCGGACTTCCCGGCTCTGATCGTCGAGCGCCTCGATGAGTCGGGGGACCGTTTGATCGACGAGGCCCTTGGGTAATCGTCGCGGTTGAGTCGGCGGGAATGTCGTAGGGGCAGCGTCCCTGACGACCGTGGTGAGCGTATTCGCGGCCGCAAAACGGACCCCCGCATCGGGATCCTCCTGAAGGGCTCGCACCAGGGATGTCACGACTCGGTCCCGCTCCTTCGTTGGCTTACCCGCGCAAGGTATCAGGGCACCGAGGCAGATTCTTCGCATCGACGCCGACGAGTCCCGCTCGAGATGCGCGATCAGATTGGGGAGACTGCTTGAGGCTCCTGGTCCGATCCGGCTCAATGCCTTGGCTGCGGCGGCTCGGACGTCTTCGTCGGGATCCTCCAAGGCGTCGATCAACCCGAGCACGGCCGTCGGCATTGCGATCAATTCCAGGGCCTCGGCCGCGGCACGACGGAAGCGAGGATCCCGGTCCTCGCGGAGCATCCCACACAACTCCGGGACGGCGGCTGAGGCTCGCGTGCCGAAGAGTTTCAAGGAGACGATCACTTCCGTGCGAACCGCGTCCGCCGGATCATGCAACGCCGTCATCAAGGCGGGGATGGCCTTCTCGGATTGAGATATGCCAAGATCCCGCGCGGCGAGGAGGCGTTCGTTCTGGTTTCCCTCGGAAAGACTGCGGATCGTCTCCCGGAGTGGCGAAGTGTCATGATCGCGCTTCACGATGAGGAAGAACATGGCGGAGCAGGCGATGACGGCGACCAGCTTCGCGAGTCTGGCCAGTAACGATCGCCGGCTCAAATGCATGGCGGCTTTCCTCGTATCGGGATCAAAACTCCCTGCGTCCATCTCCGTCCCGAAACCTGTTGTTTTTCTTAAAAAACGAGTTTCTGTGCCAACTCACGACGGTTGCGGCAGAAACCCGTTTTTTAAGGAAAAACAGGTTTCGGGACAAGTCTTCAGCCCCGATGACAGCGGCCCGTTGTCCGAGATTCGGGGCTACGAGACGATTTCCCGGCTGCTTCGGGAATTGGTCTCCCGATGTGACATCATCATAGCGGTTCTTCAACGAGGACTCGCGAGAAACACGAATCCCAATCTCAAAGCATGTGATGTGCTTACGTAGTATCGCGGGTTGTCGTGCGGCTCGGGACGCGGTCGGAAAAAATCGAACGACCCCGCCTGTTCGTAACGAGGCGGGGTCGGGGTCGGGGTCGGGGTCGAAACACCGGTGAATCCCGTTGACCGGTCGGTCAACAGGAACGGCCGCGGGCCGAGGGGAGTGAGAGCGAAGGCCGGTGCGGGCCGGCGAAGGCGGAGACGACTTCGGGGAGGGCACCGAGGTGGAGGTGGATGAGGCTGCCGATGGCGTGGTGGTGATAGGCGATGTCGCCCTCGGCGGTCAGTCGGCCGAAGCAGGAGGGACAGTCGAACCGGTCGCCTCCTCCGGGGAGGAGTCGCCAGCGGCCCGGGTTGTAACCCCGGACGACCGTGCCACGTTCGCCGAGCCAGCCGTCGCTGGTCAACGTCCTCGAGACCGGGGTCGGGGGAGTCGGGACCGCGAGCCGCTCGGCGTCGAAGGGGAGGATGTTCGCGCCGGGGACCCGGCGGCCGTCGAGGATCATCGAGCGGCCGAGGTAGGCGGTGCCTCCCCCTTCGGAGTAGATCCGCTGGCCTCGGCAGACGTGCGAGCGGAGCGAGGCGATGAGGCTCAGGTTCTCGGCGAGCTCGTCGGCGTGCTTGTCGGGGAAGCCGCAGCCGATCATGACGAGGTCGACCGCCTCGGGGAGCGTCTCGTCCCGCAAGGGGGAGAACTCGATCAGCTCGGCGCCGAGGAGCTCGAGCGTCTCGAGCGTGTCGGGGAAGTACGAGCCGAAGGCTTCGTCTTGGGCGTACGCGACCCGGAAGCGATGGGCTTCGCGCGGCTCGTCGGTCTCGACCGGCGTCCAGGAGCAGGGGCGGCTCCGGGCCAGTGATTGAATCAAGGAGAGGTCGGCGAATCGGAGGAAGCTTGCCCCGAGTTGTCGGACCATCGGCTCGGGGAGCCTCTGGTCTTTCAGGGTATCACGCAAGGCCGAGCGGATCTCGGGGAAGGCCTCGACCGCGCCAATGACCGGCTTCTTGACCATCAGGCCGATCAGGCTGCGATAGGCCTCGTAATCGGAGGGGTTTTCCAGGCCGTCGAGCAGGACCGCATCAATCCCTTCGGGGAGCTTCGGGAGATGGAAGTCCTTCCAGGGCTGGCAGTGGATCACGGCCACGACCGGGAGGTCGAGTGCCTCGGCGATGGGGCGGAGCTCGCCGGGGCGGTCGAAGGGAGCTTCTTCCGGCAGCGGGCTCAGACCTTCCAACGTCCCTTCCACCAACGCGAGGTCGGCGTTGCGGACACCCCGCGCGAACAACTTTCGGCAGATGTCATCCGGCATCAGCCAGGCGTCGAGGTGCCGTCCCGGCAACCCCGTCACCTGACCCACGGCTTCCATCCCGAGCGGGCAGGCCCGCGACCGGAAGTGCTGAACGCGACAACGCCGCTCGGTAAGGCCCGCGAGCCAAGCCAGGCTCGCCAGCGAGGGCTCCGGCCCCGATGCGGGGGTTGCCAAGGCCAGACGAGGAAGGTAGATCATACGCGTACCGATATTTCGGATTCTTGAGGGCGCGATGACGACGGAGGTTGGGTCTCCCGGAGAGGGGAGTCGCCGACCGTTCCTCATCTTCTGCTTAATGAACACACGGGCATGAGTGCTTGACGGGCTTTCTTCCCCGGAGACGGGGCTCTCCAGCCAATCGTGAGTGTTAGGAATGATAGAGCGAACCGCGGCCCGGTCAAGACCGGAGTTCCCTCTCCGGGATTTCGGCTTGCCCCCCAGGAGGCCTTGGGCTACCCTCACCGCCCCGGGCCTTGGGACGGGGAAATCGACCCGGAAGCGTGTCTAAGTCGGCCGATTCGGCGCCTTGGGACGATTCTCCTGAGACGTCTAACAAGACAGCCGGATTCTGCGTAATGATTGGAGGTGGCGAGGGAGGACCATGCTCGGTCTTTCCTCGCTCGAGAAGGCCCCTCGGCACGGCGTCGGGTGCTTCGGGATGTTCGGCCCTCGGGCCGCCCCGGCATGATCGACCCTGCACGCGGCCCTGCGTTGTCCAGACATCCGAGTCGGCCAAAGATGGCCGCAATGACTCTACAACTCTCGGGGAGCGAGCCAAGGATGGGAGCGACCTGGGCAAGACGCCTTGCGCCGGCTTTGGTGGTGTTGTCGGGCGCGATCGCAGTCCGAGGAGACGAGCCGACCGATCCGGCCGCCGTCCCGGAACCGGTGGTATCGACACCTGTCACGGAAAAAACGGTGTCACCGACGATCGGGGCCGAGTCCCCCGCGCCGGCGACCCCGGCACCTTCGGACGCGCCGAAGCCTCAACCCACCGGGACCCCGACCTCCCCGGCGGACGTTCCTCAAGATAAGGCTGCGCCGAAGCCTCAAAAGGCGGGGAGCCTGCCACCCACGCCGTCGACACCGGCTCCTCCTCCGAAAGCCGCGGCTCCGGCCACTCCCGACGCGTCTCGGACCGAAGAGGAGCCGATCGTCGACCCCGAGACCACCCCGGTCGACGTCAAAGCCCTACGGGTCGAACTCCAAGGGCGTCTCAAGTCCCTGACCGAGACTCCCGACAAGACCCTCGCGGCCGGCGACAAGGCCCTTCGCGAGATCCTCGAGGAGCGGATCCACTGGCTCGACAAGTGGGACGCCGCCTACAAGGAACGCCAGGACGCCGAGCATCCCAAGGTCGACCCGGTCGTCAAGGCGGGCGAGCTGAAGGTCGAGCTCGCCAAGTACAAGTCGATGCTCGAGCAGGCTGCCAAAAATCCCACCGGCCTCCTGCCGAACGCATTCAAGAAGCCGGCGGCCCAGGTCGACGAAGCCCTCTGCGCCGAGATGCGGGACGCGATCGACGGCGCCAAGGCCGACATGCGGGAAGCACGGACGAAGCTCAACCAACTGCGGGCCGAGAAAGCGACCAAGGGCACGGCGATCCTCACCGAGCTCCGGACCAAGCGCGACAAGCAACACCAACAGGTCGCCTCGATCAAGCCGCGCCGGGCCGAGCGCGTGGCCGCTTGCGCGTCGGCCAAGACCCCCGACGAGAAATCCCTCGCCGATGAACGGCTGGCGAACTTCGACTGGGAGGCGAAAGTCCACACCGAGACGTTCCTGGCGCTCCGGGCCCGGGTCAGCCTCGAGAACAAACGGGACAAGCTCGGCGAGCAGGGCCAGCAGGTCGAGGAGGCCCACGCCACGCTCGCCGCCAAGACGCTCGAGGTGATGCAGTCGACCTACCAGACGCTTTCCAACAGTCAGCAGAGCACCCTCAAGAAAGCGGCGGCCAATGCTCAGAAGCGTGCCGACCTCTCGAACGACCCGCTCGACCGCTACCGTGCCCGTTGGTCGGCGCAACTGCTCGAGCTCCAGGCCCAGGTGCTCAAGAACGAGAACGCCCTGGCCTCGAGCATCCCACCTACCTTCGAAGAGCAGTTGAGCCTGGCCAACACCGCCGACACGGACCTCGAGAACCTCAAGAACCTACTCGCCGACCATCGGGTGAGTCATCTCGACGCCGTCCGGTTCAACAACGAGTTCCGGCGGATCGGCCCGCTCCGCGCGAGGATCGTCGCCAACGAGCTCGCGGCGGCCACGCGACAACTGACTTATTATGAAAATGCGTTGAGTAGTGCCGAATACGACATCTCTTCGGATGTTCGCGCCGACCAGTACGAACACGAGACCTTGCTCGAGCAGATCCCCGCGAAGCGGCACGCGGAGGCGAGGGCCGCTTTCGTCGACCTGGATCGCCAGCACCTCGAGCTGCTGAACAAGAACCGGGCCGCCCTCGAGAACATGGCCAAGCGCTGCGAATTGACGCTCGACCAGATCACCCGGCGGCTCCAGGTCCTCGACGACCAGTATGGCTTCATCCTCACCCACATCTTCTGGGTGCGCGACCAGGAGCCGCTCGGGCCGACGACCTTGGCGCAATCCCAGCGCGAGATCTTCCTCGTGGGCAAGTCGATCGTCCGGCTGTCGGTCGAGGCCGCGAACCCGACGCTCTGGGGACGGGTCTCGCTCGAATTCCTCGTGGCGGTGGCCTTCCTCTTCCTGCTGCCCTGGCCGATGTATCGCCTCAGGGCCCTGCTCGAGCGTCGGCTCGAGGAGTCGAGACGGACGAGTTCGTGGCTCTCGTCGGCCCGGGTCCTGCTCGTGGGGGCGAGCTTTTCGGCGGTCTGGCCGTCGTACGTCGGGCTCCTGGCGTATGCCGTCCGCCAGGGACCTTGGCCGAAGAGCGTGGGCCTGCCCATCGCGGCGGGATTCGCCATCGTCGTGCCGCTGCTATTCCTCGCGGGGCTCCTGCGCTGGATGTTGAGGCCGGGCGGTTGGGCCGAGGTCGCGTTGTCGGCCCCGCAAGACGTGCCCGCGCAGTTGCGCAAGTCGGTGCCGATCGTCGCGGCCATCGTCTTGCCCTTGTTCGTGCCCCGTTGGCTGCTCGACCAGGGGCTGATCGCCCCGTCGGGCCGCCCGATCACGGCGTCGTCACTGAGCCGGCTCCTCGGCCTGGGGATCGAGGTCGTGCTCTTCGGCGTCGTCATCCGACTGATCTCGGGCCAGTCGCCGTTGTCCAAGTGGCTCATCCAGTGCTCCGAGCGGTTCGGCTGGTTGAACCGGAGGCGCCGGATCGTCTTCGGGACGGCCCTCTTCGGGCTCGGCGGTGTGATCGCGCTCGACGCGCTCGGCTATAGCTTCACGGCGATTCGGCTTTCGATCGCCATCGGGCAGGGGCTCGTCGTCTTCGCCAGCTGCTGGGTGTTCTATGCCGTGCTCCTCCGCGCGATCGACCACCACGCGTGGCGCTGGATTCGCACGGGACATGCCACCCCGTCCGCGGAGCCCCCCCCGGCCGGAGCGAACTCCCCCGACGACCTGGCCAACCGTCTTCGACGTCTTGTTGGCTACCTCGTCCCGGTCCTCGGCGTATTCATCACCGCCTGGGTGTGGAACGTCGACTGGACGTTCTTCGAAGTCGTCGGCAAACAGCAGCTCTGGATCGTCGACCAGATGAACAAGACGCCGGTGACGGTCGGGGATGTCTTCGAGTGCGTGGTCGTGCTGGGCCTGACGGCCTCGATTTGGATCCACATGAACACGTTTTTTGCTGTCGCCGTCTTCCCGAAGATGCGAGACGACCCCGGCGTCCGCTTCGCCGTGGTCACGCTCTGCCGCTACGCGGTTCTCGGAGTCGGCCTCCTGGCGGGCTTGTCCTCGATCCACCTCGGCCTGGAGAAGATCGGAGTGGTCCTTGCGGCCCTCGGCGTCGGGTTGGGCTTCGGCCTCCAGGAGATCGTCTCGAACTTCGTCTGCGGGATCATCCTCCTCCTCGAGCGGCCGATCCGGGTCGACGACGTCGTCACGGTCTCGGGCATGACGGGCAAGGTCGATCGAATCAACATCCGCGCGACGACGATCATCAACGGCGACAACCAGAGCATCATCGTCCCCAACCGCGCCTTCATCACGACCGACCTGATCAACTGGACGCTCAAGGATAAGGTGATCCGCGTCTCGATCCGCATGAAGGTCGCGCACGGCACCGACCCGGACGTCGTGACCGACCTCCTCTTGAAGATCGCCAGAGAAGACGTCGACGTGCTCCGGAACCCGCTCCCCGTCGCGTTCATGGAAGACTTCAGCGACTCCGCGCTGATCTTCGTGCTCCACGTCCACGTCCCCGACCCGAGCCTGGGGAGTCGCGTCCGGCACCGCCTCCTCTCGCAGATCCAGAAGCGGTTCGTGGAGTCCGACATCGTCATCCCGTTGCCGACCCACGAGCTCCGGCTCCAGAACATGGGCGACCCTGCGATCAAGGCCTCCGAGATGGTCATCGACTTCCACCGCCTCGACCGCGCCAACGTCGTCCCGCCCCCCCCGCGCTACGCCACCACCCAGCCCATCCCGGCCGCCGTCGAGGACTGCCACCGCGGCGTGGACGAGTAGTCTCCCGATCACCTCGCGTACGGACGGCTCACTGCAGAGTCTCCTCATGACTTCGGAGCGGAGCCAGGATCCGCGACTGCCTCCGCTGCGGAGCGCTGGTGCCAGTCCCCAAATCCTCTCGCATGCTTCGGCTCCCTTAGCCACTGGGGTCGTCGTAGCCTAGACCTATCGCCTTGCACGGCCTTATCATTCCCCCCCCCCGCCTGATTCCGTCGGGGTTTGGGTGATGCGTATCCAGATCGCGGCAGCGTCCAAGGTCATAATGATCTTGTGGACGAAGCCCTTTCGCGAGGTCACCCAAGTCAGATCCGGGACCTTCTGGATTTCTGGATTTATCGAATTTTGATGTTGTTTACATAATTGATGTTTTAATGTTGTGTGCATTGGTATTTCATCGCGCGGGGCGTGCAGCCAACAGCTTCCATCGAAGCGTAATCATGCAAACCGGAGGATGGCCGGTTATGGTCTGGATAAGGCGGTTCGCCCTGTTATTCGTTGTTTGTTGTACGGTTTTGTTGGTTTCGATCTTGACGTTGTTGGTTTGGGGATCTTACAGGATGCGTGCCCTGGACGTGGAAGGCTGGACTCCGAGGAAACTTGAGCGAGGAATCGCCGCATCGCCCGGATTGGGAGCGACTCGAGAAGAGGTCGAGGAGTGGCTCGTGAAGTTTCCGTTTCGACGGGTTTGGGTCAACCATTTCGAAGACGTAGGCATTGCGAAGGAAGTTGGCTTGGGGCTCAAGGACATCGGAGAGGTCCTGATTTCGGAAGTTCCGAATGTGCATGTAGATTTATGGAAATCCAATGGGACCATGGATGTTTACTGGCTTTTCGATAAGCAGGACCGATTGCTGGGCAGGCACGTGAGGGTTTGGGTCGAGTCGCTTTAGCTGGTGCATTTGACGATCCCCGGTAACGTTACCGTAGACATGGTCTGGGTCGCCTCCGCTCGCGAGTGGGCAAGCATCTTAGGTAAGCAATATCCAAAGGTTTGATCATATGGTCCATTTCGCTATTTTTGTTGCACTGCTCGGTTGTGCTTGGGATGTCACCGCTCAGGATCATCTCGGGCCCGAACGAGGGGCCCTGAACGAACCTGAGGGGGCCTTGGCTTACGCGGCCAGACTTCGCGAGGTCCTGTTGAATGGGGCTGCCCACTATTATGGGGCAAGGATTATCTGTTCGCCGTCTTTCAAGCCAGCCTGGACACTGACACTCGTATCCGATGGGGACGATGCCGTTTTTATTGGCGAGGATCCACCTCGGTTTTCCCTCCATTATACTGTTGCCGAAGCGCCAACGAGTGAGAACAAGAAATCGAAGGTCAAGGCGGCAAGTGCTCCTCCGAGCCGCCCCAGGGCGGCGGCTTTCCACTCGTAAATCAGGTCCGGAGCCACGGCACATCACACGCCTGTTTTGGGCGATTTTCCAAAAAATAAGACAACGACCCGACATCGGTCTACGAAAAGAGGCACAGGACGGTCCGCAGATGACGCAGACTGACACAGAGGAAATTGGAAATCTTCGAGGATCTATTGAGACTCCTCGCTTATCCCCATCGAGCCCGATTCAGAAGAAGGCTTCACCACAAAGGCACAAAGAACCATCGAAGGGGAGATCTGCGTGGAGAGTCAGATTCTCCCCGAGCTCTCGGATTCCGGCGCGACCTCCGAGAGGAAGCCGAGGACTCTCTCCGGAAAACTTCCGTTTTTCGTGACAGGTCCGTTGTCGATCCCGCCTTTCCTTTCGGTAGGGAACTGTTCGTCTTGCCAAAGTCCCCGCCCAGGAGACCGACCTTTGGACTCGTTGACGTCGAAGCACCCTGAGAATCGGATTTTGGTCGCATACGGGCTGGGGAAGCTCGACGATGACTTGAGCCTTCATGTTGATGAGCACCTCGAGCAGTGCGCCAATTGCCGACGACGGGTGGCCGAGTTGTCGCCCGACTCGTTCCTGGGGAGGCTTCGGGACATTGGGAACTCGGCCTTGAATTTGCCCGGGCCGGGCGCGTCGGTCGTGGGGACGATCGGTAGAGACTCCGCGATCGGCGAGCAGGTGACGCCCACGGTCGATTCTCTGCCGCCGGGACTCGCCAATCACCTCGATTACGAAATCAAGCAAGAGCTTGGGCGGGGCGGGATGGGGGTCGTTTACCTTGCGCATAACTCCCTGATGGGACGGGACGAGGTCCTCAAGGTCATCAGCGGAAAGGTCATGGAACGGCCCGGGGTCCTCGATCGCTTCCAGCGCGAGATTCGTGCGGTCGCCAATTTGCAGCACCCCAACATCGTCACGGCTTATACCGCCTTTCGCATCGAAGGGGGGCTCGTCTTCGCGATGGAGTACGTCGAAGGCCTCGACCTCTCCCGATTGGTCAAGGCCAAGGGGCCGTTGGCCGTCGGGCATGTCGCCTACTTCGGGTACCAGGTGGCCTTGGGACTCCAGCACGCCCACGAACGTGGGACCGTCCACCGTGATATCAAGCCGCAGAACCTCATGCTGACCCATGACGGTTCGCGAAGGCTGCTCAAGGTCCTCGATTTCGGGCTGGCCAAGGCGAATCGCGAGGAGTCGCACGACTTGCGCCTGACTCACGAAGGCCAGGCCCTCGGTACTCCGGACTACATCGCCCCGGAGCAGATCCTCAATTCAAACAGAGTCGACATCCGCGCGGATCTCTACAGCCTGGGCGGGACACTCTATTACCTGCTGACCGGTCGTCCGCCGTTCCTGGCGAAGTCGCTTTATGATGTCTACCAATCCCATATTTCCCGGGAAGCCGACCCGCTGAACCTCATCCGGCCGGAAGTTCCATCCGAGTTGGCGGCCCTGGTCGCAAAGCTGATGGCCAAGGAACCGGCAAGACGGTTCCAAACGCCGGGCGCGGCGGCCGAGGCGTTGCTGCCTTTCTTCAAAAACAGGACCACCGTGAAGACGAATTCGCGGGTAGACACGAACCGGCCACAGATCGCCATTCCGATCGACACCCGAACCCTGGAAACGCCCTCGGCAAGTCACCGGCCCAAGCACGCCCCCGCGCCGAAGGTCATCGAGGGGCGTGGGGAGGATTTGGACGTCTTCCGCGAAATCGTACTGTCGACGAACGAGTCCTCGAGTTCCGAGCTCCGGAGTGTGCCGGCAGATGATCGTGCGCGTCACCGGACGCGGTGGCCTCTGTGGGCGGCTGCCGCCGGTTTCAACGTGTTGATGCTGGGTGTTGTTGTTTATTTGAAAACCAAAGATACGGAGATCAAGGTCGACCTGGGCGAGCCGAAATCGGCGACCCGGATCACCTTGGCGGAAGACGGGAAGCCGCTCGTCGATCTCACGGTGGATCCGAGGCCGGGCGTGCAGAAACCGGCGACCACGCCGGGCACGCCGCCTGATTCGGTGAAGCAGGATTCGTCCGTCAAGGACGCTGAGTCCAAGCTCGACGTGGATGAGCGGAAATCGGCGACCTCGATCACCCGGGTTGAACACCGTCAAGGAGCCCCGGCGGCACGGACCGTCCCTTTGAAACCGACCCCTCGATATCCCGTTAAGATGGTGTGGAACAGCCCTTGGAGAATGAGCCAGGATGAGCTCGTCATTCGAAGAGCCGGGTCGCATTCCATGTTGGAGCTCACCCGTCGCGTCAACTTGGCCGACTTTACCGTCGAAGCCGAAGCCAAGCGTGAGCAAGGGAATGGCTTCATCGAATTTCATTTTGGCGCCGCCAAGTACGTAACTTTTGGACTGCAGGTCGTGAACGATCGCTCGGTCGCGTTCCTACGGCATTTCGACAATGGACAGTTCGAGTCCGGTCCGGCCCCTGTACCCCTCGACGTTGCCCACGACGACGAGACGTGGGCTCATTTGCGAGTCGAGAAGAAAGGGGATCTGATCGTCTACTTCGTGAATCATCGGGAAATATTTCAAGAAGCTGATGATGTGATCACATATGGAACGATTAACGTGGCCACCGTGAACGCGAATGCGAGATTCAGGAATATCAAGGCCACCGGAGAGGACGGTAAGCTCTTGCTGGAAGGCCTGCCGGACCTGCCGGAACTGGAAGAGTCTCGGTAGAGTCAACCCGGTGAGAAGTGCGCGCCGGAGCAAGAGGGTTTTACGTGGCGGCTATCCTTTGCCCACAAGCCGTGTAGAGCCGATTCTCACTTCTCATAGGTCTCTACTTTTTGCGAAAAACATCGTTAACTCTTGAGCTGCAAGGTCATCGAAGAAGGCCTGCCCAAGAAACTCCCGGAACGACATGGCTTGTCCTTCGCCAGGTTCGCAGGTGCAGCCACCATATCCATCCCGCATGATCCGCCGATCTTCCATCGGAGCATCGTAGTCGGATTCGAGGAGCTCGCTCACAGACAACCAAGAGGCAGGATGGTATCCCAATCCCTCATCGTATTCGACTCTGACCAGAATATTCGCATCCTCGGGGAATCCACGAGGCTTCGAGATCGGCGGTACTGCTGAATAATTACGAACCTCGGCCAAGAATCCGAACATTCCATACGAACGTCAATCGAACGGCTTTGCATCACAAGGTTGCCAGACGCCGATGACACGTCTTTCCGAATCACTGTGTCTATCGCATCCCATATTCTCTCCATCCTATCGCCGTGTTTCATTGCCCGTGCGTTAGCGGATGCTATGTCCTTATTATTATCTTCGATCAAGCGATATTTTATGCGATAAGATGACCAAGGACTGCGTAACCTCGGAACACGGAGGAGAACCGACACCTAACGGCCGGATCGGCCCATCCACCGCCCGGTAATAACGGGCCATCGAAAAGTCCAGGCCTACCCAGAATGGGAGCGGCTTGCTCTACACGTGACCGCGGCCTTCTCGCCAGCCCTGGAGATCACGAAGGGATGTTCTGAACCCGAAACGGGCTGATTCGGCCGCAAGTGATCGCTGTCTTTAACTTTAGGTCGCTCCGCCCCTCCCGAGCTAGGCGGGTGCCCGTTACCCGCGTTTTTGTTACGATTGGAGGGGAAATCCTTATCGGGATAGCTGACGCGACGGAGCGATTTTGGATATGAGGATGATGAACCCCCAACCGGGGCGGCTTCGAAGATACAGTGTCGCCCTCGTGGCCGCTTTCCTTGCCTTTGCCGCGACTTATATCACCTGGCCCCTCCTCAAGCCAACCCCGTGGGCTTTCTTCTTCGCTGCCGTTCTGACGGCTGCTTGGTTTGGTGGTTTCGGGCCGAGCCTGCTCGCGACGGCAGCCTCGATCCTCATCGGCCAATATTTCTTCTTAGAGCCGTTCGGTTCCTTCCAGATCGGTCCCACAGGCATTGTCCCCACGCTGGTGTTCTTACTGGTTTCACTCTTCATCGGGCTCCTCGCCTCGTCCCGGCGGCAGGCCGAATCCTTCGAACGTGCGGAGCGACGAAGGTTCCAGGCCACCGTATCAAGCATCGGCGATGCCGTGATCGCCACCGACGGTGAGGGGCGCGTCACGTTCATGAACGGAATCGCCCAGGAGTTGACCGGATGGGATATCGCCTCGGCCCGTGGCAAGCGGCTCGAGGACGTGTTCGTCATCGTCAACGAGACGACTAGGGAGGCAGTCGAAAACCCGGTCGCCAAGGTCCTGGAGACCGGTCGAATCCAGGGCCTGGCGAACCATACGATCCTGATCGCCCGGGACGGCTCTGAACGCCCCATCGACGACAGCGCCGCTCCCATCAGAGACGACTCAGGCGAACTCGTAGGCGTTGTCCTGGTCTTCCACGACGTCACGGAAAAACGGAAGGCCGCAAAAGCCCTCGCCTATAGCGAAGCATTAAACCGGAATATCCTCGAGAGCATCACAGACGCATTCTTTGCCTTGGACCAAGAATGGCGGTTCACTTACGTCAATCCCCAGGCTGAAGTGGTCCTGGGGCGAGAGCCGGGCGATCTCCTGGGCAATGGACTTCTGGAAGCTTTCCCCGGCGTGGCGGGCAGCGAGTTTGAGAGGTCATATCGCAAGGCCGTCGACGAAAGAGTCGCCGTCTCTTTCACTTCGTATTACCCCGACCACGACCGCTGGTACGAGGTCCACGCCTATCCGGCAGTCGACGGATTATCCGTCTACTTCCGCAACGTCACCGAGCGTAGGCGTACCGAGGAGGCACTTAAGGTCAGCGAGGAGCAGTTGAGGCTGACGCTGGAATCGACCGGTCTTGGGGCATGGCATTTCGACCCCGCGACTTCCGTCCTCATCACGGATGAGCGTTTCCGGACCATCTTCGGCATCTCGGGGGATCAGCTCAGCTACGACGAGACAGTCGCTGTGATCCATCCTGAGGACCAGGCGCGCGTGCGGTCCGCCGTCGCCGCGGCGACTCGGCCCATCGATCCCGAACCTTACGCCATTGAATATCGCGTGGGGCGTCCCGACGGGGATATCCGCTGGATCTTCGCCAAAGGCAAGCCGAATCACGATGGCGAGAGGCTCCTGAGCTTCGACGGCACCATCAGCGACATCACCGAACGCAAGACCGCCGAAGAAGATCTGAAGGCGAGCGAAGAGCGTTACCGCGCGCTCTTCAACACGATCGACGAAGGTTTTTGCGTCATCGACGTGCTCTTCGAGGCCGATAGGCCCGTGGATTACCGGTTCCTGGAAATGAATCCGGCATTTGAAAAGCACACCGGGCTGCGCGATGTGACGGGCAAGACCGTGCTGGAGGCCGTCCCCGAGCACGAGACGCTTTGGATCGACGCCTACGGCAAGGTGGCTTTGACCGGAGAACCGCTGCGAATGATCCATGAGGTCAAAGTGCTGGGCCGTTGGTTCGAGGTTTCCGCGATAAAATATGGCAATGACGAAGGCCGGAAGGTGGCGGTCCTCTTCAACGACATCAGCGACCGCATGAAGGCCGAGCAACATCGGGAGCGGCTCCTGCGAGAGTTCCAGACCGAAAAAGAGCGTCTGGTCGAGGTCTTCCGGCGGGCTCCATCCTTCATGTGCGTCCTCACCGGCCCTGAACATATCTTCGAAATGGCCAATGATCGTTATTGCCAGCTCGTCGGACACCGAGACATCCTCGGCAAGCCGGTTCTCGAGGCGTTGCCGGAGATCAAGGGACAGGGTTTTGTCGAACTACTCGACGCGGTCTATCGCACGGGACAGCCCTATGTCGGCACAGACGTCGCCATCTGGCTGCAGAGCTCGCCCGACGGTCCAATGGAAAAGCGGTACTTAGATTTCGTGTACCAGGCTCTTCGCGACACGGATGGCGATGTCACCGGCATCCTCGCCCAAGGCATCGACCTGACCGAGCGAAAGCGTGCGGAGCAGGAAGTGAGATCGAAGACCGAGCGGGTCAATCTCCTCGTCGAGAACATCAAGGACTACGCCGTTGTCATTGCAGACGCGGAAGGAATGGTTCTGGAATGGCAGGGAGGGGCCGAGCGAATCACGGGCTATTCTCCCGTCGAGGCGATCGGGCAGTCGGCACATCTGCTGTTTACGCCCGAGGACAGGGCGGATGGTGTCCCCGAGAAGGAACTGGGGAAAGCGGCGGCGACGGGCCGGGCGGAGGACAAGCGCTGGCACCTCAGGAAGGGGGGGACGCGTTTCTATGCGGATGGCGTGATGACCGCCCTCTACGACGACTACGGGAAGCTCCGTGGCTTCGGTAAGGTTTTCAAAGACGCGACGGACGCGAAGGAAGCGGAGGAGTCTACGAAGCGGAGGGCCTCGCAGCTCCAGAGACTGGCCGATATCGCCACACGCATCAATTCGGCCCATGACGTCGATTCCGTGCTTGGGGTCGTGACCTCTGAGGCTCGCCTACTCATCGAGGCACACCAGGCCGCGACCAGCATGATGCTCAATCCGAGCCACCCCCAACCGATCAACGTCGTCTCGAACTCCGCCAAACATCCCGAAGGATCCCATCCGCCGAGTATCGACAGATTGATGTTTTATGAGGAGATGGTCTCGAATAACGAGGCGGTTCGCCTGACAAAGGAAGATCTGGATGTCCATCCGATGTGGAGGGCGGATCATGGAGAGTTTGAAACGGTGAACGGCTGGCTTGCCGCACCGCTCGTGGGGCGCAACGGTAAGAGCATGGGCCTCATTCAAATCTCGGACAAGCAGGAGGGTCATTTTACCGTCGAGGACGAAGCGATCCTGGTCCAGTTGTCGCAGCTCGCGGCGATCGCAATCGAGAACGCGAGGCTATATCAGGAGTTGCGAAGCAACGACGAGCGCAAGGACGAGTTCCTCGCCATGCTCGCCCATGAGCTGAGGAACCCACTCGCGGCGATCGGCAATGCCGTAAAGCTGGCTTCGAAATCAGAGGCCAGAGAGCACCTGGAGTGGTCGAATGGGGTTATCACCCGGCAGATGCAGCACCTGTCTCGGCTTATCGACGACCTGATGGATGTCTCGCGAATCACCCGCGGCAAGATCGTCCTTCGTCGGGATGTGACCGAGGCCACGCCAATTCTCGAGAGCGCGGCCGCCACGGTCAGGACGCTGGTTGAAGAGCGAAAGCACACGCTCGAGCTGGATATTGACCGGGGCAATCTTTGGGTCGACGGAGACCCGACCCGACTCGAACAGGTCGTCGTAAACCTCCTGAACAACGCCGCCAAGTACAGCGAGAACGCGGGCCACATCTGGCTTTCGGCCAGAGTGGAGGACGTTGAGGTTGTCATCAGCGTCCGGGATAGCGGCGTGGGCATCCCGCCTGAGAGGTTGCCGGAGATGTTCGAGCTGTTCGCCCAGGGAGATCGGTCGCTGGCACGATCCGAAGGGGGCCTGGGAATCGGCCTCACCGTGGTCAAGAAACTCGTGGAGATGCACGGGGGATCGATCACGGCTCAGAGCGAAGGGCCCGGAAAGGGAAGCGAATTCGTGATCCACCTCCCGCGCGTGCAGGAGCCGATCCTCGCAGGGGCGACGGGTAACGGCCAGAAGGATCAAGTGCATCGCAAGTCGAGGATTCTCGTCGTTGACGACAACGTGGATACGGCTCGGGGCATGGCTCGGCTGCTCAAACTCGTCGGTCATGAGGTCGCGACTGCCCACGACGGACACGAAGCCATTCATGTCGCCCGAGAGTTCGAGCCGGAATTCATCATGCTCGACATCGGCCTGCCGGGCATGAGTGGCTATGAGGTCGCCGCCAAGCTCAGGAAAGAATCCTGCTGCGAGGATGCGATGATCGTCGCCGTCTCCGGCTATGGCCAAGAGGAAGATCGACGCCGTTCCAGGGAAGCGGGGTTTGACTTCCACCTTACCAAACCTGTCGATCTTGACGCCTTGCTCGCGCTACTCTCCCATGGCGCGAACGGTCAGCGATAGATCGGGAGCTCTCAGGAGATCGACGCCCCAGCGACGCCCGTCGGCCGGAGCAAGTGGACTGCTCGAAAACAGCGTGGGTCCCTACGTCGTAATGGCCGGGGGTGCTTGCGAGGCGACGGCGAGACGGGAGTTTTGAGCCGAGAGCGATCACCAGAAACACCGAAAGCCGGGTAGGGGTTGCCTACCCGGCTCCGGTTGTGGGTGCGTTGCCTGCCGCTCGCGGCGGCTGCAATGTCGGGCGGTCGAGCCGCCGGACAGCATAAATTTTTGGCGCGGGGCGCGGGCAAGGCACATTGTTAGTATCGGCTCACGGTTGGCTGGGCTTGAGCGAAAGCAATCGTCCTAGAGCCGCCGGGCGTGGGCCGTGTGAAATTGGTTCATGCCTGCTTATGCTTTCTCGTTCCCGGCCCAATCAATGCAGGGGCGTGCTGAACGGTCGCCCCAGAACCTCCTCAGTAAGGGCATGGGCACCATTCGCGGGACTTCGTGAAGAGTAGACAGCCACTGCCATTGCAGATATGACAGATAATGATGGCCGCCTCCTCGACGGAAACTCCATTTTTTGGGTCGCGCCGTGGGGCTGACTATCATCAGGAATGCGGCGACGTCGCATTTCGCGATCGTGACGGTATGCCGCCAAACTGGTTTAGTGGCGAAATGAGCCACACACCGGCTGAAGACGCAGGCGAAGGCGTGAGTCTTCCGCCCAACCCGAACCCGAGCCCGGATTGGTCACAGGACGATCCGGCCCATCCCGGCTTCGTGGTCCACGGGCTCGATGACACGCCGGGGCCGAAGGCCTACTACATCCATCTTGAGGCCAAGCCCGGTAAGGAGGACCTGCTGCAGGCCTTCCTGCGGGACATCAACGCCGGAGTCGACCAGGAGCCCGGGACCGGACCCTGGTTTGCGCTTCGCTACTCAAAGACGACGTTCTTCATCTTCGAGGCCTTCCCCGACGTCCAGGCCCGGCACACCCACGATGGCGGCCCGGGAGGCCGGAACTTCCTGCGGTCCGAGTTGCTCCACGACATGCTGGCCTTCCCGGCCCAGCTCTACCGTCTCGACGTCCTCCACGGCAAGTTCGGGGTGATGCTCGGCAAGCCGATCAAGCCAGCCTGATGGAAGGGAAGTGCGGTGTCTGGGTGCGGGCCATCGAGGCGATTTAGCCGTGGTGGTCCAGTTGATCGGCTCGCCGAAGCCCAACGAATTGCAGGTGGGCGCACGCTAAAATCCCGGGACCTTCCATGGCCTCCGGGAGCGGTTCGCTTTACGCAGCGTTTGCGACGGATGGCGTTGATTCGATCGTCGGGTCGGCGTTCTTCGTCTCGAACAGCGGAGACGGCTTTTCCCGCTTGACGGGAGTAGGCGTCTTCCCCGTCAGCACGTCGATCGTGCGGCGGAGCCTGGTACTCACCCCTGCCTGCGCAGCCTGGCTCCGGATCGCGCGATAGAGGATCGGGCCGAATTCTGGCCCGTATTCCCGAACGTAGTTTTCGAGACGTCGCATCATATTTTTCCTTGTCTGAAAACGGCCGCATCGGCAGTCGTAATCGTTTATTTGTGCGGTTAAGTAAATATATTAATGGAAACAGGTTGGTTCGGAAAATCGGGCGAGTTCCACGGCGGGAATTCGAAGGTTATCTGTCCGAGAAATGGGCCCACTCGCGACCGCCCGACCGAGTGACCATTCGGCACGCGCATTGCTGTACTTTGGTCCACATTCGCCGCCTCTTGAGAGCATCGTCGATGCGGGAGGCGGCGTGGGCCAAAGAGTGAGATTGGACCGATGAGCGACCGGAAGGCACCCGACACCGAGAACGGCGCGATCAAGGACCCGGCCGAATGGACCACCGGCGAGGAGCCGATGACCGGGGCGCAGGACTCTTATGTCCACACGCTCGCGAGGAAGGCCGGAGAAGAGGTCCCCGAGGACATGACAAAGGCCGAGGCCTCGATGAAAATCGACGAACTGCGGGAGAAGACCGGCGTCGGCGAGGCTGCGAAGAAACCGAAGGCCAGGAAAGCCTGACGCGCCGGCCCCGTAATATGCGGAAGGTTCGAGGCTGTCGCCTCAACTCGGGCGACCGTGATAAAATGGTAGAGGGAAAGGTGGCGGCCTGCCAGCGAGCGGGTCGCTCATTCCCATCTCTCGCCCATGGGGCCGAAACCCGTGGCGGCTCACCGACTCGTTAACGAGGCATGCGGTCCAGCGGATTCAACAGAAGTCTTGGGACTTCGATGCTCGGAAGGGGAGGGGGAGGAATAAGCAGGACAGGGTCGAACTCGCCACGCGGAAGTGGCGGTAGCGGTGCGTTGGAGACTCGTATGCGTGATCGCTGTGGTCGATTACACCGAAGCACGCCGCGTCTGCGTGCCGAATCCGTGTTCCAATCACGTACGTGTCAATAGCTAGCGACTACCGTGGACACTTCGCTCGCCTTCCATTCCGTGTAACGCGCGACGTTTACAGTAGGTCGCTCCAACAATATCGAGCGGACAGTCGGGATAAGTATTTTTCGAATTTCGAAATTTCGAATCCCCGCCGACATCCCTATAGCCGGGGCAGGAGTGCCCCGGTTCTCGGGATGTCGCTTGCTGCATACTCCTCGGGGTATCGACTCCGAGCCATTCGTCCTGGGTCGATTTCGCAGGATCGAGGGCTACGGAGCCGTTGGCGCCGAGGGGGGCTTGGGGGTGTCCTTGGAGTCGGAGGTGTAGAAGACTTCGCAGAGGGTCCCGAGGAGTCGGCCGGCGGCGGCGGTGGCGTCGGTGACTTCGGAGTCGGTGACGTCGAGAGGGACGTTGTTGAGGAAGAAAGCGAAGACGAGCGGCCGGCCCGAGGCGGTCTCCATGTAACCGGCCAGCGCCTTGCTGAGGAGGACTGACTTGCCGTTCAGGCCGTTGTCGACCCAGTAGGTCCCGGTCTTGGCACGGGCGTGCCCTCGGGCAGGGCTGTCGGAGGCGACGGACTTGGCGAGGGTGCCGTCTCGGCCGAGGACGGGGAGTGCCGCCTCGTATGCGGGGAAGTCGCGGCGGGCGGCGAGGGATCGCAGGAGCGCGACTGTTGCCCGGGGGGTGACCAGGTCCGCGCGGGAGCCGCCGGCGCCGCCGCCGAACGAGATTGTCGAGACGTCCACGCCCAGGTCCTTCAAGAGTTCCCCCTCACGCTTGAGGCCGGATTCTAGGGTCCGCTCGCCGTGGTGCGCCGCCACGAGCAACGGGAGGGTGCTCGCGTGGAGGTTGTGGCTCACCTTGAGGATCACGCGAAAATATTCACGGAGCGGGGGCGAGGTGTACTCGGCAACTTTCGGAAGTGCGGCGACCTCGGGGCTCGTGGGGAGCCGGTCGGCCGGGTTGTTGCCGATCGCCGCGGCTTCGACCGCGACCCCTCGTCTCCGCAACGTCTCGATCAGAAGGGTACGGGCGAACGCGGCCGGCTCCTCGACCTCATAGATCTTGACCACGGGCGCATGGCCGACGGGGAGCTCGCCGCGGACCGAGAACCGCCGCGATCCCAGCGAGCGGACCTCCAGGCGGGGCTTGCCCCCGGCCGCTACCGTCTCGACTTTCGCCTCCATCGAGGCGAACGACGTCGCGGGAATCATTGCGACGGAAGCGGGTTCCCCAGCCTTGGCCGAGGGGGTCACCAGGACGTCGATGAGGTTGTCGTTGACGATGATCGGACCGACGCGCGAGGGGCCGCTGCCCGAGCTCTCGTTCGAGTCGAAGTAGCGGTCGTCGACGAGCACGTCGCCGGAGATCGTTTTGATCCCCGCGGCATGGACCTCCCTCGCCAGTTGGTCGAGCCCGGAGAGGGGGTCGACCGGGACGAGCTCTCCTTCGAAGTGGCCTCCCGCATACGTATGGTCGTGGTCTCGGAAGAGCAGGGTCCCCTCGGGACCGGTCCTTCCCCCGAGGCTAAGGTCGCCTCGCGCGACCAGGATCAGGTCACCCTTGAGCGTGCCGTCTTTGCCGACCTCACCCCGGCGGACTATCGGCGTCTGGAAGCGATAGTCGGCACCCAGGTCGGCCAGGGCCGCGGCGGTCGTGAAGAGCTTGGTCACCGAGGCCGGGCAGAAAAATTGGTCCGCGTTTCGCTCGTAGAGGGTCGACCCTGTGGTGGCGTCGACGACGAGCAAGCCCCAATGGGCTCTCTCGTATTTCTTGGTCGCGAGGACGCGATCGACCCGAGACTCGAGTGGTTCGGCTCCCGCAGCCGGCAGAGACGTGGCGAGACCGAACAGGAACGCCCAGCATATCGACCGATTCGCCATGGACTCGTCCTCGAGACCGGCCGTCACGGCGATGACCTCGACCTCGACGCCCGCCATGGACGTTGATCGTCGCGTGACCGAGAACGACCGGCATCCCCCTTAGGTACGGAGACCCTTGCGCGGATCGTTTGAGGAGGCCCTCAATACCGACGTCACTTCATCAAGAACGGCGGGCCAACGCGGGGCACGGATACCCGATCGACTCATCGCTCGCCGAGCGATGGACCTAGATCTCTAACGCAAGGATGCTCTGGCGTCAGGAGAGGGGAGCAGGCGGCCAAGGGTCCGGGGCATCCGTCAGGAAGCCGGAGCCGACTTGGCCCGGGTGGTCGGCCGAAATCGAGGTCGCGGATCGGACGGCCCGGAACGTGAGGTGGGGTAGGGAACGCTCCAACCTTGGGAGAGGAGGGTGGGGGAAGGATTAACGAGCGAGGCGGAGCTGCGTCGCCGCAAAGAATCCGCTCAGAGTCAGCCGGCCGACGGCGGCCACGGGGCTCCCGTGGCAGAGGTTCTCGCCGAGGTCTTCAAGCCAGCCCCGGTCGGGGACAAGCGACGCCTCGGCCTCGACGATCATGAGGTCCTTCGGTCGGCCACGAGGGGCAACCTGGAGGACCAGCCGCGATCCCACGCCGGAGGCCCTTGCGGGCTCGACCCAGGAATCCACGATCGCTCCTGTCACGACCATTTCCGTATCCATGTCCTGCTCCTCCTCGCCCGTATCTCGGCGAAGACCGGAGGTATTAACTCCATGACCAGATGCATCCATCATAGCGGGCGGTAGGTCGGGGGGCAAGTTCGATCCTCCGCGAATCTGGTCGGGTGCCTGGAGGGACGACCTAACTAAACGGAGTTCTGCAGCGACGGAATGAAGACACTCATCTTTCGTGCCAACGCGGAAGAGGCGTCGAGAAACGGGCCGAGTCGATAGGCGTTGTCAACGAAGGGCAGGCAAGGGGCGTGGCGTGCCTGTAAGCCGGATTCTGTCGAAAACATAAATGTTTTCGGATGATCATTTCTCTCGGACGCCGGTCGCCCGGCGTCTCCAGCGACCTACCCGGGAGTCGTAGCGGATCGGGCCAATCCGCCGAGGTGACCCGATCTTTCGACCGGACCGGCCCCGTTGCTCCCTTATTTGGTCTTGCTCCCGGTGGGGTTTGCCGAGCCAAGCCGGTCACCCGGCCTGCTGGTGAGCTCTTACCTCACCGTTTCACCCTTACCGCGGCGACTGGGTCGACCGCGGCGGTCTGTTTTCTGTGGCACTTTCCCTTCCCGAAATCGGGCGGTGGGCGTTACCCACCACCGCGCCCTGCGGAGTCCGGACTTTCCTCCTCGGCATGTCCCCGCCCCATGTTTCCATGAGACCAAGCGCCGAAGCGATCATCCAACACGCCACGTCCCCCTTCATCATAACTCCTTCAGAGGGATTCTCAAACGCTTTTCTATACCTGCGAACGATTCCTCTCGGACTGTGAACCACCACCTGGCCGAGAGGTTGACCCGTCCCGTCGTTTCGACCGCCCTCGCAAGATTCTTAGGCACAAATTTCCTATTTCGCCCAAATCGTTTATACTGTGAATAACCCCCAGGTTAGGAGGCACCCTGATGTCCATCCGCGATTATCTCCAGAGCCAACACGTCTGGTTCCAACCCCTCTTGCACGCGCCCGTGCCTTCGGCGACGAAACTGGCGCATGTGATTCACGTCTCCGGCCACTGTGTGGCCAAGGGGGTCCTGGTCCGGGCCGAGGAGTCTTATGCCCTGGCGGTCCTGCCGGCGACCAGTCGGATCGATCTCGTCCGGCTGGCCCAGGCCTTGAGCGGTCGCAAGGTTGAGATCGCGAGCGAGGATGAGGTGGAGCGCATCTTCGGCGATTGCGAGCGAGGCGCCCTTCCTCCGTTCGGCCGGCTCTACGGTTTGACGACCGTGGTCGACGCGAGCCTTTCGGGCGGGTCCGAGATCGTCGTCACCGGGAACACTCGGCATGAAGGGATGCGGATGCGGTATCGCGACTACGAGGCGCTCGAGTCTCCGATCCGCGCCCGCTTCGCCCACACGACGACCCCTCGACAGCGCCGGCCACCGCGGCGACAAGCGGGCTGAGTTGCCCTCGCGGCTCCATCCCATCTTTCCGGCCACGGCCCGAGGGCTCTCGTCTCCGACGGCCTTCGGCTCTTGTTTTCGGCGTTCGCCGCGGCGAACGGCCGGCTTTTTCCGAAAGAATGAGGAGGAGATCTCGGTCCGGAGGGCTCGGCCGTCGACTTGCCGAAGAGGGAGCAACGCCCGCCCGGATTTGGACTTCGTTCGACTCTGGCCCAACCCCCTTCCATGGAAGGGGGTGCCCGTGATTGCGGCGGAGGCGGACGGTCCGTTAGAGTCGTCGAAAGCGACGTGTGATCGATCGCGACCGGCAACTTTCTAGCGGAGTCCGAACCATGTGCAAATGGGCGATCGGCCTGGCCCTGTCACTCGCGAGCGTCATCGGATTGGGAGCAGACGCGAGCGGAGCCCCACTCACGATCGGTGACGATGCGCCCCCGATCGCGGTCTCGTCGTGGATCAAGGGGGAGAAGGTCGACAAGCTCGACCCGGATCGAACCTACGTCGTCGAATTCTGGGCGACCTGGTGCGGACCTTGCCGGGTGAGCATCCCCCACTTGACTGAGCTCCAGAAGGCCTACAAGGATCGAGGGGTTTCGATCCTCGGCATCAGCGTTTGGGAGACCGACCCGACGGAGGTCCAGCCGTTCCTTAAGGAAATGGGCGACAAGATGGACTATAGCGTCGCCGTCGACGACGTCCCCAAGGGAGAGAAGGCCGAGGCGGGCAAGATGGCCATGGCCTGGATGGACGCATCCGAGGAGGCGGGGATTCCGACCGCATTCATCGTCCGGAAGGGGAAGATCGCCTGGATCGGGCACCCCATGCAGATGGACAAGGTCCTTGAGAAGGTGATCACCGACAAGTGGGACCTTGCCGCGGCGCTCGGTAAGAGGAAAGAGGAAAAGGCGCTCGAGGGTAAGATCGGTGCGCTCGGCGAGACCCTGCGACCACTCCTGAAGGACAAGAAGTTCGACGAGGCGATTGCCGCTCTGGATAAGGCATTCGCCGACGACCCCTCGCTCGAGCGGGCCTTGGCCGTCCAGAAGATCGGCATCCTGATCCGAGGCGGTCGTGCCGACCTCGTCTCGTCCTATGGCGCGAAGCTCGTGGACACCCTGTTCCACGACGAGCCGAACGGGCTGAACGCGATCGCCTGGTTCATCGTCGACCCCGGCAGCCCTCTGCCACTCGACAAACGCGACATCAAGCTCGCCCTCAAGGCCGCCGAGCGGGCCAACACCCTCACCGAGGGCAAAGACCCCGCCATCCTCGACACGCTCGCCAAGGTCCAGTTCGACTCCGGCAGCCCCGCCAAGGCCGTCGAGACCCAGGAAAAGGCCGTCGGCCTCCTCGCGCCCGGGGTGGACGACAACGGCATGAAGGACCGCCTCGATCAGTATCGAAAGGCGGTCGCAAGCGAGAAGAAAGAATGAGCTGGGCTCTATCTCTCTGATCTTCTAAATTTGATCACTTCTTCCGCAACTCGGCCTTGCTTCTGGGCTAGGTTCAGGGCTCCACCCCCTCCGACTATGCCTGGGCGTGAGGATGTGTGCTACGCCCTGCCTGCATTGGCTCCGGTGTGGCTGAGTCTTCGGTGTCGGGAGCGAACCCGCGACGTAGCGTGTTTTCGGTCACGGTACGGGCGAGGAGGAATTCGAGGAGGTAGTCGGAGCCTCCGGCCTTGGTGCCGATCCCCGAGAGCTTGAAGCCGCCGAAGGGCTGGCGGTCGACGAGGGCGCCGGTGATGGGCCGGTTGATGTAGAGGTTGCCCACACGATACTCGCGCCGGACCTGCTCGATGTGCGCGGGGCTCCTCGAGTAGAGGCCGCCGGTCAGGGCGTAGGCCGTGCCCTGGGCGATGCGGAGGGCATCGTCGAGGTCCTGCGCGCGGAGGACGGCCAGGACCGGGCCGAAGATCTCTTCCTGGGCGACTCGAGCCTGGGGTTGGACGCCGGCCACGATCATCGGGCCGACGAAATGTCCGCGCCCGGCCAGGGGGCTGACGTCGACGGAGAGGACGACGTCGCCTTCCCCGGCGGCGATCGCCTTGTATTCCTCGATCCGTTCGCGGGCCCTGGCGTCGATGACGGGGCCGACGGCCGTCTCGGGGTCGTCGGCAGGGCCAACGGGAAGGGCCTTCGCGGCTTCGGCGAGTCGGGCGACGAAGACGTCGTAGACACCGTCGAGTACGATCACACGTGAGCACGCCGAGCACTTCTGGCCTGCATAGCCGAAGGCGCTCTGGAGGACGCCGACGACCGCCTCGTCGAGGTCGGCGTCGTCGTCGATGATGATCGCGTTCTTGCCTCCCATCTCGGCGATCACGCGCTTGACGTGGTCCTGTCCCTTCCAGGGCTGGGCGGCCTTGCCATGGATCGCCAGTCCGACGTCTCGAGATCCGGTGAAGGCGATGACGTCGACCCGAGGGTCGTCCACCAGGGCCTGGCCGACGTCGCCGAAGCCGGGTAGGAGAGACAAGGTCCCCTCGGGCAGGCCAGCCTCGCCGAGGATGTCCGAAAGGAGCTGGGCCATCATCGGCGAACGTTCGCTCGGCTTGAGCACGACGGCGTTGCCCGCGACAAGCGCGGCGACCGTCATCCCGGTCGGGATCGCGAGGGGGAAGTTCCAAGGGGCGATGACCGCCGCGACCCCTCGTGCGATCCAGTCGACGGCGTTCGTCTCGCCCGGGACGTTGCGGTGACGGCCCTCATCGAGGCGGAGCATCTCCCGGGCGTAGAAGTTGCAGAAGTCGATCGCCTCGGCGACGTCCCCGTCGGCCTCGCGCCAGGGCTTGCCGCACTCGTAGACCTCCCAGGCCGCGAGGGTGAACCGCCGTGCCCGCATGATCTCCGCTGCGCGGAGGAGGACCGACGCGCGTTCGGCGGCCAGCTTCGACGACCAGGTCCGCGACGCCGCCACGGCGAGCGCAACCGCCTTGTCGGCCTCGTCGGGCCGGGCCTGCTCGAAGCGGGCGACCACCCTCGAGGCGTCGCCCGGGTCGGTCGAGGCGAATTCGAGCCCCGTCGCTACCGAGCGACCTTTCAAGATCAATGGATGTTTCTTCCCGAGGCGGCCCCGGACCTCCTCGAGGGCCTTGCGCATCGAGTTGCGGGCTTCGGGACGGGAGAAGTCGGTCGGCGGTTCGTTCGAGAATGGCGGCAGGCCCGACGTCAGCGGACCGGCCTTGGGACGACGGTTCCGGCCCCACATGGCTCCAACCTCCTCGGGATCTCGCAACAGGTCTTCGACCCGGGCATTCTCGGCAACACTGGCCTTGAGGAACGACTCGTTCGATGTGTTCTCCAGGAGCCGGCGCACGAGGTACGCCATCCCCGGGAGCATCGCCCCGTAAGGCGTATAAACCCGGACCCGACGGCCCAGGTCCACCAGGGCCCTTTGGATCGGCTCGCCCATGCCGTGCAAGGTCTGGAGCTCGTAGCCGTTCGCCGGGACGCCGAAGGCTTCGGCGGCGGCCATCGCGTACGAAAGGCTCCGGACATTGTGGCTGCCGATCGCCGGGCGGAGCTGTCGGCTGTGTTCCATCAAGAACCGGGCGCAACGCTCGAAGCTCGCGTCGGTCCCCCACTTGTCGAGGAAGACGGGGACCGGCCAGCCCGACTGCCGGGCGAGCACGACCTCATAGTCCCAGTACGCCCCCTTGACCAGGCGGATCGTCACCGGGGTTCCTCGGTGTCCGACCCAGTCGAACAACGCGCGAAGGTCGCCCTCGGTCTCGCGCAAGTAGGCCTGGAGTACGACGCCCACGTCGGGCCAGTCGCGGAACTCGGGCTCGGAGAGGACCGAGCGGAAGATCGCGAGCGTTAGATCCTTGTAAGCATATTGCTCCATGTCGACGTGGACATACGCCCCGCGTTCGCGGGCGACCCTGAGGATCGGCCGGAGTCGTTCGGCAACCCGCCTCGAGGTGGCTTCGGAGTATAAGGCGTCGAACCTGGGCGTCAGACTCGAGAGCTTCAACGAGAGGTTGACGCGAGGGATCGCACCCTGGTCGTCGCGGTCGATCTGCGGGACCTCGGGGGCGTGGGCCATGGGGCCGGAGAGTCCCCGGATCACCTCGAGGCAGGTTTGTTGATAGGTCTCGGCCTCGTGTTCGCTGATCACCGCCTCGCCGAGCAGGTCCGCGGTGAACGCGATCCGTTGCCGACGCAGCCGGAGGACGGTCTCGAGGGCCTCGTCGGGGGTCGCGCCAGCGATGAAGCGACGTGCCATATGGCCTGCGCCGAATCGCGACGCCGCCGCGAGGAGGCTCGCCCCGGGCGTCCCCTCAGGCGCCAGGCCGACCGCCAGGCGGAGCCACCCGGGGACATTCGTGCCGGCTTCGCCGAGATACTCCGCCAGGTGGCGCCGGATCGTTCCGGCGTCTTTCAGGGCGGGCATCGCGTCGATGAACCGGAAAAGCTGGACCTTGACCGCAGGATCGTCCAGCGTGAGATTCATCAATCGGTCATCCCACCACCCCCGTTCCCAAGGGGCGGAACCCCGGCCGATCCTGGCGAAGAGGTCTCGGCCAATCTCCTGCGCACGACGGTCCAGCGCGGTTTGCGACGTGGTCCGGTCGACCATGACTGAGCCCATGGAATGGGTCCTCCACGGGAGGTCGAGCGAACGGATGGGGCCTCCCGTTACTCCATTCTACGGCCGTTTCAGGCTCGAGGATCGTTTTTCTTCGGAGATCGCCTGTGCGGGTGTTCCGGTTCTTCCCAAGTTCGGGTCGCCCGATAGTGAGACGGTGGCCGACGAAGACTCGTCGGATCTCGGCGGGACTCGATTTCAGCGGTTCGATGACATGCGTGGACGTGGGTGAGGGGCTCAGTACCCGGCCCGGGCGATCGTCGTTGCAGAGCATTTGGCGTCGACGAGGAACTGTCGGAATTCGATGTTGATGTGCTCGTCGCTTCGATGCACCAGGAATTCGATGTCCTGGATGACCTTCAAAACGGTGCTTCCTTTGTCGAGCGGTTGCGGGGCCATTCGCGGGCGGTCACAGTTGTGGACACGGTCGTGTCGTCGTTGGAAGATCGTACGGAATCGCTCCTCAAGCTGGTCGATCGCGACCTCACGCGCAAGGTGTTTGTCCTGGGGAGCCCTCGCGGCGTAAGCTGCCGGACGGATACCGAAGAGCCGAACCTTCGCAACCGGGCGGGACATCCAATTTTCGAGGAGGCCTCGGAAGAAACGTTGCCCCTTGCGGAAGAATCTGTTGAAGAGCGTTTGTACGGGAGGCAGACTGATCACGGTCTCACGTTCCATCATCTTCCTGGCCGCCATCCGCCCTCGCCAGTTCTCGTGATCGTATTCGTCGAGGATCGCCCGGATCGGGAACTTGATGTCGTAGACCCACTCCGGGAGCACGATCGCCGGTTGTCGGCTCTTCGAACTGGCAGTGGCTGCGACGATATCGGTGTATGCATCACAATAGTAAGCGTCGAGCGCAGCCACGGCGAACATCGATCCGCTCCGCAGCAGGTCGGATCGGAGGCGCTTTTGGCCGTCGGTGTCGTGCCGGAGCGTGTCAGCATGGGCAACAATCGGCCTGGCCCGTGCGACGTCTTCCTGAAAATGCTGGAGGGCGGTTGAGGGTAAGGCTCACTCCGAAGGATGGAGGGCAGGTCGAACTCGCCGCTAGTCCGAGGATCCGACCATCTCCTCATTGTAATGGATGACCCTTGATCCCTCGTCGTACCAGACGTGCCGGTCGGTGGGGAACACGACGTTCCAGAGGTCGACGATCTCCTCCGCCTCCAGGCCGTCCCTTATATGTCGGGCCAACTCGCTGGCTGCGATCTGGGGAGGAATGGGGCTCTCCGGTCAGAGTTCGGCATAGAACTCTGCGAGGGCACCGGGCATGGCCTGCTCGACGTCCCTCGCCAGTGACTCAGCGGCTTCGGTCTTTGAAAGCGCCGGCATGATTCGGTCTCCACACCGAAGGGCTTTGGTCACAGTCCTTAAGTGTTATTGTAGCCTCGCCTTCGACGCCCGCCAATGAGATTGCCGGGGCTGTTCGCGAGTTAGAGCCACATCGACCGCGCGGGGGCTATCCCACTCGACTAGAATGGGGTGAGCACGGCGAGGCAACGTCGCGTCGCGAGGCGGCGTGAGGAGAAGGTTGAGATGGCCAACGAGTTCTCGAAGATCGAAGACGCCGTCCAGGCGATGGCCGACGGTCGGGTGGTGATCGTCGTCGACGACGAACAGCGCGAGAACGAAGGCGACTTCATCGCGGCGGCCGACCGGATCACGCCCGAGACGATCGAGTTCATGATCACACAGGGGCGGGGTCAACTCTGCGTGCCGATCATGCCGGACCTGGCAGCTCGGCTCGAGATGCACCCGATGGTCGAGCGCAACACGGCGCCCCACCGGACCCCGTTCACGGTGATGGTCGACCACTTGTCGTGCCGGACCGGGATCAGTGCCGAGGAGCGGGCACGGACGGTCCGGGCGATCGTCGACCCGGAGACACGGCCCAGCGACCTCCTTCGGCCCGGGCACGTCCCGGGGCTAATCGCCAAGGAAGGGGGCGTGCTTCGGCGTGCCGGGCACACCGAGGCGACCGTCGACCTCGCGCGACTCGCGGGCCTGACGCCTGCCGGGGTGCTCATCGAGATCCTCGACGGGACTCACATGGCCAGCCGCGAGCGGCTGCACGAGATCGCCCGGGAGTTCAAGCTCCCGATCGTCTCCATCGAGATGCTGATCGCCTACCGTCGGCGTCAGGAAAAGCTGGTCTATCGCCTGGCCGAACCGAAGCTCTCGACCCGATACGGCCGGGGCAAGATCATCGTCTACGGCGTGAAGCACGAGCCCGAGAACAACCCGGTCGTGTTCGTCATGGGAGATCTCGAATCGGTCGAGGCCCCACTTGTGCGGATCCACTCGTCCTGCTTCACGGGCGACCTGCTCGAGTCGCTTCGCTGCGACTGCGGCGACCAACTCCACCTCGCGCTCGAGACGATCGGCCGCGAGGAGGTGGGGGCCCTGGTCTATCTCCAGCAAGAGGGTCGGGGCATCGGCCTGATCGAGAAGTTGAAGGCTTACGAGCTGCAGGACCAGGGCCTCGACACGGTCGAAGCCAACCAGGCCCTCGGCTTCCGCGCCGACCTGCGCGACTACGGGGTCGGGCTGCAGATCCTCCGGGACCTCGGCCTGACGAAGGTCCGACTCTTGACGAACAACCCGAAGAAGGTCGATGCGTTCGTGATCCAGGGGCACGGCCTCGAGGTCGTCGGACAGGTCCCGATCATCGCACCCGACGAGGTCGAACGTCAGAAGTACCTCGCCGCCAAGCGGGACAAGATGGGGCACATGCTGCCCGGAGGCCGCACGAACGGCTCTACGCTCTCGGCCTGGGCCCTCTTCGTGGGGCTGGGTTATGCGATGCTCGCGAACTCGGGTGCTGCCGCCGAAGTACCCCTCCCTCCTTCGAGCGACCCCGCCGCCGTCAAGCTCCTGGGGGATGTGGAGAAGGCCTATCGAGAGGCCCCCGCCTACGTCGATCAGGGCGAGTTCGTCCACGCGTTGACGATCCACGGCCAGACCGTGAAGCAGGCCTTGCCGATGCACGTCAAGCTGGTCAAGCCGAACAAGCTCGACGTCGACACCGGCGAGGTCCGCGTGGTCGGTGACGGGAAGATCCTGACTACGGTGGTCGGCCCGTTCAAGAAGTACACGGCAGTCCCCTCGCCGACCGCGATCTCCATTGAGACGTTCCGCGAGGGGCCGCTCGGCTCGGTCCTTTTCGGTGGGCCGGCCGCGCCAACCTCGGCGCTGGTCTTCGGCTTCATGACCGACGCCGCCACGGTCAAGGGAATCGTCGATGCCGGCGCGTCGATCAAGGCCGAGCCCGACCGCGAGGTCGGCGGGAAACCGCTCCATTCGGTCCTGGTCGATACGTTGCAAGGCCCCGATTTCCGGATCTTGATCGATCCGGCGACCAAGCTTCTCCATTCCATCGACTGGGTCGTGGACCCCAAGGCCCTCTCGGCCGACGCCCCCGCGGGCGAGTCGATCGCCGTCGATCGCATCGGCTGGTCCGCCGGGACGGTCTCGACCGCAACGCCCGGCGACGATGCCTTTGCCTTCAAGGCCCCGACCGGGTTCACCAAGGTCGAGCCCTTCGAGCGGCCCGCCGGGCCCGAGCCGAAATCCGCGCTGATGGAACTCGTCGGCAAGCCGGCCCCCGAGTTCACCATGACGCTGCTCGACGGCCCCGGCAAGACGCGGACGGTGACCAAGGCCGACCTCGCCGGCAAGGTCGTCCTCATCGACTTCTGGGCGACCTGGTGTCCCCCGTGCCTCGAAGAGCTCCCCGAGATCCAGAAGCTCATCGACTCTTTAGCGAAGGACGGCAAGGACGTCCTCGTCATCGCCCAGAGCGTGGATCAGAAGCCGCGCGAGCTCGGCGAGTTACGCACGCTCGTCGAGCAAACGCTCACCGATAAGAAGGTGAGTCTGTCCAGCAACAAGGTGGGGCTGGTGGCTCTCGACCCGAGTGGTACGATCGGGGAGAGCTTCCACGTCGAGGCCATTCCCGCCCTCGTCCTCATCGACGCGAAGGGGGTTGTCCAGGCGACCCACGTCGGTGTCCAGACCGAGGAGACGATTCGCAAAGAGATCCAGGCCATCCTCGAAGGCAAACCGATCCCGGCCTCGAAGGATCACATGCACTAAAGTGATATCCCCTCGGCTTCCAGTCCAGGGGATTCTAAGGTTTTGATGATTTCAGGACTTCGTCGAGTGGGACGAGCGAAGTACGGTCGAGTTTCTCGAACTCGTCGGTCGAAATCAATCGGGTCGAGCCGTCGGAGAAGGCCGCGGCATGTGTTGGAGGAGCGGGCCACGGGAATCGCTCCGGGACAGTTCGGAATGGCTTGTCGCAGACGATGAGGAGCCTTCGAGGGCCGGTCCGGCCCTTCCGATAGGGCGCTCGGGAGACGAGGAAACGAGCGGGTCGAATCCAAAAATCGTTCGCAATCTGGGTTAGCGACTCGCGTTGCCGAGCGGTCGGTGATTCGACGGTGAACCCGCGGTTGGGGGAGTCTGCGGCCGCCGATTCAGCGATGTGCCAGTAGTTACGCACGTCACTCGGTGCCGCGTTGTTACCTCCACAGTTCGTAGTTCGACGAACGTCGATCTGGATGAAACCGATTCCCACGAGGACTACCAACGCAACAATGAGTGTTAGCGAGTTGCGGAGGGGCCATAGTGGGAGTTTCATGAGATCCTCTGGAGTAGAGTCGGTGCCGATTTGTGTCACTCGGACCGGTTGCCCGACTCCTCAGTTGGCTGCTCTCGGTACTTGGAATGAGTCCTTACAAGCCCGAAGCGCGAGCGAGTGAATTCCACCGTGAGAAATCGAGGGAGATTCACTCGCTCGCGCTTCGGGCTTGTATTGAAAAGATGCTAACTCGAAGGCATCGATACTTTTCAATAGACTCGCCATGACACCGAATTCCGGACCTCCCCGTCCGCCGAGGAGCCTGGCTTCAGTTTCACCCAGGTCCTGGAAGTCGACAATGGCGAGATACCCCTCGGCGCCGGTAGACGTAAGTTGATGTCGAAGGGGTCGACAGGGCGGCGAGGCACGACGGGGAGCCAGGAGCGAGCTCTCTTCGAGCGAAAGGTCTGTTCGCAAGTAGTCGGATGTGCAGTATTCGATGTCGCCGATTCGAGATGTCGCTATTTCAGCGACGCGATTTCCGCGGATGTGGCGGCTCTCGTGAATGAGTTCAAGCCTTAGCCCGGCACTTCGATCGTGGGCATTGAGATTGGCGACGCAATCGACCCTACGACTCTCCAAAGAAATCCGTTCGCACGGCAGACGTTGCCGCCGGATTGGAGTCGATTTGGCAGCTGGATTGCAGATGTTTCGTCCGAAACAGGCGATCCTGACGGTATGCTGCAATGGGGAGGGGCGATGGCAGGGGCTCCAAAAGCGTTTGATGCGGTGCTCATCGGCGCGGGGCAGGCGAACAATCCCCTCTCGCGGTCGCTCGCCAGGGCGGGCCGACGGGTCGCATTGATCGAACGGGGGAAGATCGGCGGGACCTGCGTCAACACCGGCTGCACCCCCACCAAGGTGATGGCGGCCAGCGCCCGGGTAGCATATCTGGCCCGCCGGGCGGCCGAGTATGGGGTGCATACGGGAGAGGTCGACGTCCGGCTCGACGTGGTCCGCGACCGGACTCATGCCATCGTCGAGAAGTTCAGCTCCGGGAGCGAGAAGAAGCTCGAAGCCACGGAGGGGTTGGAGCTGATTCGCGGAGAAGGCTCGTTCACCGGCCCGCACACGGTCCGTGTGCAACTCACCGATGGAGGCACTCGGGAGCTCACCGGGGAGTTCGTCGTCATCGACACCGGTTGCCGTCCGGCACGTCCGGAGATCCCTGGCTTGGACACCGTGCCCTGGCTCGACTCCACGGGGATCATGCAACTCGGCGCGGTCCCTGAACACTTGCTCGTCCTCGGTGGCGGATATATCGGGGCCGAGTTCGCACAGATGTTCCGACGGTTCGGGAGCCGTGTCACCCTCGTTCAGAAGGGTGGGCAATTGCTGCCGCGCGAAGATGTCGACATGGCCGAGGCGCTGGCCGAGGTCCTCCGCGAGGACGGACTCGAGCTCATCCTGAATGCGAAAGCCACGCAAGTCGACGGCGGTGAAGGCGAGATTCGACTCACGGTCGAGGTGAACGGGCAAGGTCGAGTGCTGAGCGGATCGCACCTGCTGGTCGCGACCGGACGGACGCCGAATACGGAGACGTTGAACCTTTCCGCGGCGGGAGTGCGGGCGGATGATCGGGGTTTTATCGTCGTCGACGAGCGATTGCAGACCAACGT
Organism: Singulisphaera rosea; assembly: GCF_054877945.1. Classification (NCBI taxonomy): domain Bacteria; kingdom Pseudomonadati; phylum Planctomycetota; class Planctomycetia; order Isosphaerales; family Isosphaeraceae; genus Singulisphaera; species Singulisphaera rosea. Next base: position 78,289 of record NZ_JBTYIP020000015.1, read on the forward strand.
GCCCGGCGTCTACGCGCCCGGCGATGTGAACGGCGGCCCGGCGTTCACGCACGTCTCCCACCACGACAATCAGATCCTTCGGGAAAACCTACTCCACAACGCGGGCCGCACGACGACCGGGCGACTCGTGCCGTTCACAGTCTTCACCGACCCGCAATTCGGTCGGGTCGGGCTGACCGAACGCGAGGCACGCGACAAGGGGTATTCGGTCCGGGTCGCGCGGTTGCCGATGACCGGGGTGGCTCGAGCCATCGAGGTCGGCGAGGCGAGGGGCGTTATCAAGGCGGTGGTGGACGCCCGGACGGACCTCATCCTGGGGTGTGCGGCGCTCGGGATCGAGGGGGGCGAGGTGATGTCGATGGTGCAGTTGGCGATGATGGGCAGGCTCGTATATTCTCGCCTGCGTGATGATATGTTCGCCCATCCGACGCTCGCCGAGGGGCTGAACAACCTCTTCGCCCATTTCGAGGAATAGGGACATCCCGGGACGATTCATGGAGGACGGTTTCAATCCATCGGCCGGATGCTGCCGACGATCCGTTCGAGTTCATCAGGGTCGGCCGGCTTGACCAAGTGGTGGTCGAAGCCGGCCTCTCGGGTCCGCCGCCGATCTTCTTCCTGACCCCATCCCGTGAGTGCCACCAGGGTCACCCCTCGCAGCTCCGTGCTCTCGCGGATGCGTCGGGCGACCTCGTAACCGCTCATCCCCGGAAGTCCCAGGTCCAACAGGATGAGCTGCGGTCGGAAGTTGGCGAGCAGCCGAAGCGCCTCGGGCCCGTCGTGAGCGACCTTCACCTGGTGACCTCGCAACCGCTGAAGCCGGGCCAGGGTCTCGGCCGAGTCCCGGTTGTCGTCGACGACCAGGATGTCGAGATCTTGCCCGAGAGGTCGAGGCGTTTCGGCGGGTGTACTCGACGCGAGCGTCGCCGCCTCGGTGGCGAGGGGGACCCGCACGGTGAAGGTGCTGCCCTCAGCATCGCCGGAACTCGCCGCCGCCACGGTCCCGCCGTGCATCTCGACCAATCGCTTGACCAGCGTCAGCCCGATTCCCAGTCCCCCTTGCGAACGCTCCAGCGATGTTCCCACCTGGGTGAACATGTCAAAAATCTTGGGCAGCATCTCGGGTGGGATTCCCACGCCGGTGTCGGCGACGCGGATCACCGCCTGCGCGCGGTCTCGTAGGATGCTCACCATGATCCTGCCGCCCTGGGGCGTATATTTGGCGGCGTTGTTCAGGAGGTTCGCCAGGACTTGAACCAGGCGGGTGCGGTCGGCATCGACGAGGAGGGTTTCGTTGGTCATTCGCAGGGTGAGTTCGTGCCCGGCCGATTCAATCGCCTGCCGACTCGTCTCGACAGCCGCGTCCACGATCTCCTGCAACAGGATGCGCTCCAACCGAAGCGCCACCTTGCCGCTCGAGACGCGGGCGACGTCCATCAGGTCATCGACGAGGTGGGTGATGTGCCTGAGTTGCCGATCCATCATCGAAAGGGTCTGCGCCAACTCGCCGTGGGGCATCTCCATCCGCAGGATCTGCAGCCCGTTGCGGATGGGGGCGAGAGGGTTCCTCAACTCGTGGGCCAGGGTCGCGAGGAACTCGTCCTTCCGCCGGTCCTGCTCCTGGAGCGTGCGGTAGAGCTGGGTATTCTCGATGGCGGCGGTTACCCGCTCGGCCAGGTCCTGGGCCACACGGAGCTCCTCGTTGCCGAACCGGCGACGGCCGGACGAGCTGAGGAACGTCATCCCGCCGATCACGCGGCCTCGGGAGAGGAGCGGCACGCATAGGTACGAGCGAATGCCGAGTTCACGTAATTTGTTCACTCGTTCCGGCCCCTGTGGGGCGGACTCCGGGTCGATCTCGACGAGGTCGGGCACCAAGTCCGGCTCGCCTGTCCGCAGGACGTGGGGGACCAGCCCCAGACCACCGGCCGCCGCCCGCAAGGCCGCCTCGGCGGCACGGGCCTCTTTCGCGTCCTTCGCGGTGACCTCCAATCGCTCCCTCTGACCGTTCTCGCCGATCATGTCGACCACGCACCAATCGGCGAATCCGCCGACGGCCAGGTTAGCGATGCGATTGAGAGTACTCTGATAGTCCACCAACTCGGCCAGCGATGCGCTCGCGTCGGCCAGGAACTGCACCGATTCCTCCGCCCGCTTGCGGTCGGTGACGTCGCGGAAGAGCATGGCCACCGTCCGGGCGGACGGATTGCCCGTGCGGAACGCGAACACGTCGAAATCCCGGCCGAGGGCCTCGGCATATTCCTGGAACCGGACCGATTTCCCGGTCATCGCGACTCGGCCGTAGGCCTCGAACCAGTGCTCATCATGGTGTGGGTCCAGCTCGCGGATCCGTTTCCCGACCGGGTCGAGGAGTCCGGTCTGCTGCTCGAAGACCGGATTGACCTTCTGGAAGACGTAGTCGATCGCCCGCCCCGAGTCGTCGAAAAGGATCTCGGCAACACAGAACCCTTCGTCGATCGACTCGAACAGGGTGCGGTACTGCTGCTCGCTCTCCCGGAGTCTTGCCTCGGCCCGTCGCCGGTCGGTCACGTCCTGCATGGCCCCGACCAGTCGGATCGTCTTTCCTCCCGCATAGATGGCGTGTGCACGGTTGAGGACGAAGGCGTAGGTGCCGTCGGCGTTGCGAAATCGGTACTCGTCCGACCAGTTCGCCCGGCCGTGCTCGATGACCGAATGGATCCCGGAAACCACGCGGTCTCGGTCGTCGGGGTGGATCTGGGCATACCACCAGGAGGCGTCCTTGCCGACTTCCTCCCGGCGGTATCCGAACAGGACGGTCACGCCTTCATTCCACCATACGGTGTCGGTCCGCATGTCCCAGTCCCAGACCGCGTCGTTGGTCGCGCGGGCGACGATGTGGAACCGATCGTTGCTCTCGCGCAAGGCGGCCTCGGTGAGGCGCTGCTCGGTGACGTCCAGGGTCACTCCGTCGAACCGTTTCGGCGTGCCGGTCGTGTCGTAGGCGGCCCCCCCGATCGCCCGGATCCACTTCTCGGCCCCGGACGTCGGGTCGATCGTTCGGTAGTGGACGTCATACCGGCTCCTCTCCGCGACACTCCGATCGATGGCGGCCCGCGTCGGCTCCCGGTCGTCGGGATGGATGCGGTCGTAGAACGTCTCGATCGTGACGTGGGCGCCCGGTTCGAGCCAGAAGTGGGCCTTAACGCGTTCATCCCATTGGAGGACGTCAAAAGGCAGGTCGCAGTACCAGAATCCGATTTCGGATGCCTGGACGGTGTAGTCAAGCCGGGCGCGGCTCGCGGCCAACGCCCCCTCGACCAGCTTTCGACCGGTGATGTCGACGACGACCCCGGCCCAGCCGACGGCTTCGCCGTCCGCGGCTCTTTCGATGGCACCTCGTGCCAGCAGCCAACGTTCACCGGTTGGTCCGACGACACGGTACTCGCTGCGAAACGTCGCGTCGTTGCCGAGCGTTTTCTGGACCTCGGCCGTCACGCGGTCACGGTCTTCCGGGTGGATCACCGTCAGGAAGTCGCCGATCGGGGCCGAGGCTTGCTCGTCGGCGAGGACCCCGAAGATTCCGACGAAGTTGCGGTCTCCGGAGACCTGGTCGGCCTTGATGTCCCAATAATAGGTGCCAACCTCGCCGGCCTGTAGTGCCGAGGCCAGGGCCCGCTCAGCTCTCTTGGCGGCGGTCACATCGCGGGCGATCTTGGACGCCCCGACGATATTTCCCTCGGCATCTCGAATGGGAGAGATCGTCAACGCCACGTCGAGGCGCAGGCCGTCCTTTCGTATGCGTTGTGTTTCAAAGTTTTCGATGCGTTCGCCTCGGCCCAGTCGATCGAGGATCTCACGTTCCTCGTGGAGGCGGTCCGGCGGGACGACCAGGGTGATCGACTTACCGACGACTTCGGCGGCGGTAAATCCGAAGACTCGTTCGGCACCGCCGTTCCACGACTGGATAGTGCCGTCGAGGTCCTTGCCGATAATCGCGTCGGAGGACGACTCGACGATGGCCGCCAGGCGAGCCTGGGCGATCTCGGCCTCCCTGCGCTCGGAGATGTCGCGGAACACCAGCACCGCACCCGTGACCTCCCCCTCGGAGTCCCGAATTGGTGCGGCGGAGTCGTCGATGGGATGCTCGCTGCCGTCGCGGGCGATCAGGACCGTGTGGTTCGCGAGCCCGACGATGACGCCGGTCTGGAGTGCCCGCATGGCCGGGCTCTCGACGGGCTTCCGGGTCATCTCGTTGACGATCCGGAACACGTCGTCGAGTCGCGCCCCGAAGGCGTCCGCCAGCGGCCAGCCCGTGAGCCGTTCGGCCACGGGGTTCAGGAACGAGACCCGCCCCCGCTGATCCGTGGCGATGACCGCGTCGCCGATGCTGGAGAGCGTCGTCAACCAGAGTTCGTCCTGGTTGCGCGCGACCACCTGTGCGAGCATCAATTCGGCGGCGACAGACTCCTGCGTCCTGCGATACAACTCGACGGCGGTCGCGACCTTCGCCCGGAGCACGATCGGCAGGCCCGGCATGGACATGTGATCCACCGCGGCGAGCGCGTAGGCCTCCTGGACGGGGAAATCGTCGCTCGTGTCAACGAAGAGGATCGGGGTCTGTCGGCCGCTCTCGCGGATGCGCCTGGCCAACTCCAATCCCGACCGATCGAGCGTCCTGGCATCCAGGAGGATGGAGGCGAAACCGTCCTCCTGAGCCCGATCGAACGCCTCCTCGGCGGAGGCGTGGATCAGCGTAACGTTCGGGGCATCGAGGTCCACCTCGAAGGCAAGTTGGCCCTTGGTTGAGTTGCGAGCGATCAAGATACGGACGGGATCACCTATTCTCACCGGAACCCTCTGCCACGCGGGCCGCAAGCGGGCTGCTGGAACTGCCCGAACAGCGTGCCCAGGGCCCTTCGTCGGCAAGCTCGGTGCCGATCTCGATCGATTTCCCGAATCCGGCCTTAAGAGGCGTGGCGGGACATTCTATCCACCGAGGTCACAAACCCCAACGCAGGTCCACGCAAGCCTTGACGAAACCCGAGCCAATCATGGGTTCGGGGGACGCGGGACCGCTCGGACACGAGTCTTCTCGCGGGAGGTCCTGGATATCTCCGAACGTCGTCGGAAAGCCTTGGCGACAGGCTGAGCGTTCGCGCATGATTTGGTTCGGTGTTCACGCTCTCCCCGACGACCTACGCACCCTTTAGGGATCCAAGATGCCGTCTCGACAGCCCAGCCTCGCATCCTCCGCGTTCGCTTGCCTGCTCGGCGCGACGCTGGCCGCCTCGGCGTTCGCCCACGATGGTCATGAACATCCTCCGGAGAAGGTGGCTGATGTCGCGGTCCACAAGCCGACCCCGATGCCCGACCGGATCATTCTTACCTGGACCGGCGATCCGGCCCGGAGTCAGGCGGTGACCTGGAGGACGGACGGATCGGCCAATAAGGCGAGCGCCCAGATTGCCCGGGCGAGCGCCGCGCCGAAGTTCGTCGAGAAGGTCGAGACGGTGGACGCGACGTCACAGGATGTCGACACCAACCTCAACCACGCGCACTTCCACTCGGCCGTCTTCGAGGGGCTGGAGCCTTCGACCCTGTATGCGTACCGCGTCGGTGACGGTGTCAACTGGAGCGAGTGGTTCCACTTCAAGACGGCGAGCGACAAACCCGAGCCGTTCACGTTCATCTACTTCGGCGACGCCCAGAACGACGTGAAGTCGCTCTGGTCGCGGGTGATCCGCGGGGCGTATTCCGATGCGCCCAAGGCTCGATTCATCATCCACGCGGGTGACCTGATCAACCGGGCCAACAGCGACGCCGAGTGGGGCGAGTGGCATGCCTCCGGCGGTTGGTTGAACGGCATGGTCCCCAGCGTTCCCACCCCCGGCAATCACGAGTACGAGCGTCCCAAGGCCGCCGTCGACGTGGCGGTGAAGGCCGCGGCCGACGACTCCGACGCGGCGAAGAAGGCCGCGACGGCCGCGGTCAAAGCCCAGCTCTCGGGTCACTGGCGTGCCCAATTCGCCCTGCCCGAGAACGGGCCCGCAGGCCTGGAGGAGACCGCCTACTACCTCGACTTTCAGGGAACCCGGATCGTCAGCCTCAACTCCAACGAGCGCCGGGAGGAGCAGGTGGGTTGGCTCGAAGGCGTCCTTGGCAAGAACCCGAATCGCTGGACGGTCGTGACGTTCCACCACCCGATCTACTCGAGCGCGAAGGACCGAGACAACAAGGAACTCCGCGACCTCTGGCAGCCGACTTTCGACAAATACAAGGTCGACATCGTGCTCCAGGGACACGACCATACGTACGCCCGGAGCGGTCTTCGGGTGTACGATAACGTAGGCACGGGCATCAGCACCCGCGATGCGGAAGGTGGCACCGTCTACGTCGTGAGCGTCAGCGGCCCGAAGATGTACAACCTCGACAAGAGCGACTGGATGCGACGCGCCGCCGAGGACACTCAGCTCTACCAGACGATCCGGATCGACGGCGACCGCTTGTCGTTCGAGGCCAAGACCGCGACGGGCGAGTTGTACGACGCCTTCGACCTCGTCAAACGCGAAGGCCGCCCGAACGAACTGGTCGAGAAGGCCCCCAAGACCCCCGAATATCGCCGCCCGGCTCCTCCGCAGGCGGCACCGAAGGCCGAGGCTTTGCGTTGAGGTCAGGGGCCGAAAACGATCCGCAGATGATGCAGATTGGCGCAGGTAAAATCAAATATGTCAATAAGTGTATATGGGCCAATCTGCGTCGTCTGCGGATCGTTTGGCCTTCTCTGTCGAATGATTGATCCGTCTTTGTCGTGATAGATATGCTGATAATTATTAAGGTCTGAGCTCATCTTTCGGGAAGCTCTGGTCTTCGTCGAGCGGCTCGAGGTCGCGGACGGCGATGAGGCGGGCGCGGAGGTCGGCGTTGTAGTGCATCGAACCCCGCACGCCGACCTTCCGGCCGAGCAGGGGGGTGGGGTTGAGGCCGTCGGGGGCGTTGAGGTAGGCGACGGTCAGGCCGTCGGGGCCGATCAGGGCGAAGACCTTGTGGCCGTCGACCTTCTTGGAAGAGGGCTGGATCATCCCCTCGGCGTCGTAAGGGGCCTCTTGCGGCTCCTGCTCCTTGGCGAGCCGCTCCAATTCGGCCTCGAGCGTGATCTTACGGGCGCGGCTCCGGTCGAGGATCTGCTCGATGGTCCGGGCCGATTTCGCGGTCGCCTCCTGCTGGACGACGCGGTCGAGCCTCGCCCGGATCGCGGCGATCGAGCCCGCGTCGGTGGTCCTCTTCAGGATCGCTTCGTAGCGTTTCTTGACCGACCCGAGCTGCCAATCCTCGACCGGCCCGCGGAGGGCCGTGCGGTGGCTGGCATCGATTTGGGCGAGCTCGTCGGCGACGTCGCTGGACGGAGCGGGCAGGGGGCCCTGGACCGTCTCGTCGATGAAGGTTGCCTGCGCCTCCTGGCTTGGCCGGGGCAGCCTCACCTTGGGTTTCGCCTTCGGGATCCAGGCAATCCCTTCGGCGCGGATGTGGAGCTGTTCGCCAGCCGAAGGGACGATCGCCCGCCAGGTCTTGAATGTCTTCCCTTGACCCGTCTTGAGCGGAGGGCGTTCGAGGAGCTGGACTTGGGCCCCTTTCGCGAGCGAACCTCGCGGGGGCCCGGGCAATCGCGCTCCGGGGTGCCCCGCGCGGACCTGGGCCTTGGGGACGACCACTCGGGCCGCATCCCCGGCGCCGTTGATCTCGATCGAGGACTGATCGATCCAGCGGAACGTCCCGCCGGGCGGGTCGATCGCGAGCCAGCCGTCGGGTTCGGCCCGACGGACCATGATGCGGTCACCGGCGTGGATCAGCCCCGAGGCGACCGTCTGGTCGTCGGGCTCGTCGAAGACCTCGAGCTCGTGCACGGCAACCCGGGCGGGTGCAGGCAGGTCCGTGTCGGGGCCCGACGGCCCGAGGAGGCCGACCACCAACACGGCAAGTCCGGTGACGAGCAGAGACAACGGCGGACCCTCCCGAATCCATTCGGGGCCGAGCGATCGAGACGGGTTCGTCGGGGTGATAGCCGAGAACGTAGGGGCCGTCAAGGCGAACGTCCGGGGACTCGACGGGCGCGGGCGACCCTCGGTAAGCTGGGGAGGCTGTGGTTTGCCGCCCCGCCGAGGCCTCCCTCCTTCCCCATTCCCGGCTGACGATTGGGGTGTCGCTAAGGAATTCGCGCGATGACGTTCCAGCCCGCCGACGGCCATCCGCTCCATCGTCTCCGACGGCTCCGGAGCCACCCGAAGCTCCGCGACCTGGTTCGCGAGAACCAGCTCACCGTTGACGACCTGATCTATCCGATGTTCGTCTATCACGGGCGCGACCTGCGTCGAGAGATCCGCTCGATGCCGGGGCAGTATCAGCTTTCGCTCGACCGCCTGGGAGAGGCGGTCGCCGAGGTCGCCGATCTGGGGATCCCCTCGGTCCTGTTGTTCGGGATCCCCGAGCACAAGGATGCGACCGGGTCATCCGCCTCGGACGAAGCGGGGATCGTCCAGGAAGCCGTCAGGCTCGTGAAGCGGCAGGCTCCCGGCCTCTTGCTGATGACCGACGTTTGTTTCTGCGAATATACGGACCACGGCCACTGCGGGTCGCTGATCGAGGCGGGGGGGCGGATCGACGTGGACAACGACGCGACCCTGCCGCTCCTCGCCGAGCAGGCCGTCAGCCATGCGAAAGCCGGGGCCGACGTGATTGCTCCGTCGGGAATGATGGACGGAATGGTCGGCGCGATCCGCTCGGGCCTCGATGGTGCCGGGTTCTCGAGGATCCCCATTCTCTCGTACGCCGCCAAGTTCGCGAGCGCCTATTACGGTCCCTTCCGCGAGGCGGCCGAGAGCACCCCGGCCTTCGGCGACCGCCGGACTTATCAGATGGACCCCGCCAACGGCGACGAGGCGATGCGCGAGGTCGCGCTCGACCTCGCCGAAGGGGCCGACATGGTGATGGTCAAGCCGGCCCTCGTGTATCTCGACATCGTGCGCCGGGTGAAGGAGCGGTTCGGGGTCCCCGTCGCCGCGTACAACGTCTCGGGCGAGTACGCCATGGTGAAGGCCGCCGCCGCCCGAGGTTGGATCGACGAGCGTCGGACCGTCATGGAGACCCTCACCAGCTTCAAACGAGCGGGGGCCGACATGATCCTGACTTACCACGCCCCGGATGTGGCGCGTTGGCTCCGCGAGGGATAAGGAGCCGTCCGGAAACCCGATATTGTCTTAAATCGGGTTTCTGCCCCACTCGACTTCGACAACCCCTCCCGGGATGTCGTCGTCAACTCCCATAGATGAAGAACTTTTACAAGTCCGAAGTGCAAGCGAGTGAATGGTCTTTTCTGATTTCGTAGGGCGGGCACCGCCGACCGGGATGGCGAAGGCCCGGTGGGCGGTGCCCACCCTGCGCAGACCGTGGGTGTCGACGCCGATAGCCGTGAGGGGTTGGCGGCGTCGCGCGGGTCAGAAACCCGGTTTTTCAGAAAAACCGGGTTTCAGGACGGACATTCATTCGCTTCTGCTTCGATTGTGTCAATGGAAGCCGAGAGATCAAAAATGGAAGCGACGACCCCCGCGAAGTCGGTCCCCCAATACGCGCTGCCGAAGAGTCACGAGGCGTTCCTCCGCGCCAACCGGACGATCCCGGGCGGGGTGAACAGCCCGGCTCGGGCGTTCGGTGGCGTCGGGGGTGAGCCTCCGTTCATGGGTCGAGCGGTCGGGCCGTTCCTTTATGATATCGACGGGCACCAATATCTCGACTACATCGGGTCGTGGGGGCCGATGATCCTCGGGCATGCGCATCGTCGGGTCCGCATGGCGGTCGTCGCCGCGCTCGACGCCGGGTCGAGCTTCGGGGCGCCGACGTTGCGCGAGATCGCGATCGCCGAGGAGGTCGTCAAGGCGGTCCCCTCGCTGGAAAAGGTCCGGTTCGTCTCGTCGGGGACCGAGGCGACGATGTCGGCGATCCGTGTGGCGCGCGGGGTTACCGGGCGGAACAAGATCGTCAAGATGTCGGGGCACTACCACGGGCATGTTGATGCGTTGCTCGTGCAGGCGGGTTCGGCGGCGACGACGCTCGGGACCCCGAACAGCCCCGGCGTCACGCCGGGTGCCACGGCCGACACGATCCTCTGCGCATTCAACGACGCCGAGGCGGTCGCCGAGGCCTTCGAGCAATTCCCCGGCGAGGTCGCCGCGGTCCTCCTCGAGCCGGTCGCCGGGAATATGGGCCTCGTCCCCCCGAAGCCGGGTTATTTGGAGCAACTCCGCGAGCTTTGCACCGCGAACGGGGCGATGCTCATCTTCGACGAGGTCATGACCGGATTCCGGCTCGCGCTCGGCGGGGCGCAGGAGCTCTACGGGATCAAGCCCGACATGACGGCCCTGGGCAAGATCATCGGCGGCGGCCTCCCCGCGGCGGCGTACGGCGGGCCGGCGTCCATCATGGACTACGTCTCGCCGGCCGGGCCCGTCTACCAGGCCGGGACGCTCTCGGGCAACCCCCTGGCGATGGCCGCCGGGCTGGAGACCGTGCGGATCCTCCGCGAGGACCCGCCTTATGCGAGGCTCGAGGCCCTCGGTGCCCGACTCGAGGACGGACTCCGACGCGCGGCGACCGACGCGAAGGTCCCCCACGTCGTCCAACGCGTCGGGAGCATGATCACGCTGTTCTTCAACCCCGACCCGGTCCACAACTACGACGACGCCAAGCGGAGCGACACCGCCCTCTTCGCCCGCTTCTTCTGGGAGATGCTCGCGCGGGGGATCTACCTCCCCTGCAGCCAGTTCGAGGCCGCGTTTATCTCCGACGCCCATTCCCAGGACGACATCGACAACACCGTCAAAGCGGCCCACGAGGCGATCCAGGCGGCCGTTGGCTGAGGACTCCTGTTCGGGGGATCCGTTGGGATGGGCGTTCGATCCGAGGTCTTTGATTTTGTGTTAACGATTGATGGCGGCCCGCGTTGACAGCCCGGACGGTTCCGGCTAAAGTTCCGCCGCACGTCGCGACTACCGCGACGGGACGTTGCGATAGCTAGCTCCTTAGAGTTGACAACACGATCGGTTACGCTCCGCTCCGGTCGACGGCGGTTCGAGCACGTGCTCGGGCGATCCCAAGGACGGGGACGCATTCCGGCACGTGTTCGTTTTCTGACGGGCGAGGGTGGATCATGGACGATGTCCCCGCCGGTCCGGCGAGCCCGGGGCCGCGGAGGCCGCCGCTTTCGGTCGTGATCCCCGTTTTCAACGGCGGTCGCGACTTCGAGCGCTGCCTCCAGCGGCTTCGAGTTTCGGACCAAGCTGATTATGAATTGATCGTGGTCGACGACGGTTCGACCGACGGCTCGGCCGCATTGGCCGAGGCGCAAGGGGCGATTGTCCTGAGGCACGAGGTGCCACTCGGACCCGCCGCAGCACGTAACGAGGGGGCGAGGCACGCGAAGGCGCCACTCGTCTTCTTCCTCGATGCGGACGTCGCGGTCCATCCCCAAACCATCTCCCGCGCCATCGCGCGGTTCGACGCTGACCCGAAGCTCGCGGCCCTCTTCGGCTCGTATGACGACGCCCCCGCGGCCCCCGGGCTGGTCAGCCAATTCCGCAACCTCCTGCACCACTACGTCCACCAGCAAGGCGAGTTCGTCGACGACGCCCGCCCGGCGCGGACGTTCTGGACGGGTTGCGGAGTGATCCGTCGCCAGGCGTTCCTCGACCTCGGCGGCTTCGACCCCAGGCTCTATCGACGCCCCGCCATCGAGGACATCGAGTTCGGCTACCGCCTCACGCGGGCCGGGCTCCACGTCGCCCTGGCGAGGGACGTCCAGGCCACCCACCTGAAGCGGTGGACGTTCACGGGGATGATCAAGACCGACATCTTTCAGCGCGGCGTCCCCTGGATGCTCCTGATCAAGCGGTCGGGGATCGTCGAGACCGACCTCAACGTCCGGAGCGAACAGAAGCTCTGCGTCGCCGCGGCCGGCTTGTTGAGTCTCGCCGCGCTCGCGACGCCGTTCTGGCCGTGGCTGCTCGTGGCGGTCGCCTCGGGCCTCCTCGCGATCGTCGGGCTCAACCTCGACTTCTATCGCTTCCTCGCCCGTCGCCGAGGCGTGGGTTTCGCGGCCGGCGCGGTCGGACTGCACTACGTTTATTACTGTTCCTGCGGGGTCTCCGTGATCATCGCGATGGGGCTCTGGCACCTGTCCGTCGGCCGGTCGCCGATGGGCGAGCTCCCGGCCATCGCGGGCACGGCCGTCCGGAGGGATTCGGCGGCTGAAGGCGTCACGCTCCCCCAACCCAACACGGCCCGGGCACGGAGGCCCTCGCGATGGACAAGACGGTAAAGGTCGCCGTCGTTCGCGCCGACAACCGCCGGGGAGCTGTCGCACAGGCCCTGGCCTTGATCGCCGACGACCTCCGCTCGTGCGTCACGCCCGAGGTCCTGGTGAAGCCGAACCTGGTCAGCCACCAGGTCCAGCTCCCCTCGACGCATGCCGACACGTTCTCGGCCGCGCTCGACGCGGTCTTCGCGTCGGGGGCGACCGGGGTCACGGTCGCCGAAGGGGCCAGCGATGCTTCCGCCGGGTTCGATCGCTTCGGGCTCCGCCGCGAGGCCTTTGGCCGGCCCGTCCGGTTCGTCGACCTCAACAGGGACGAGACCGCGTGGGTCCCGCTTGAACTCTCCGGCGTGGATGGCTCGACGCGCGTCGCACGAGTCTGCCGGACGATCGCGGACGCCTCCTGCCGCGTCTCGCTCGCCCTGGCCAAGACGCACGTCACGTCGATCCTGACCCTCAGCCTCAAGAACATGCTCTCGAGCGTCCACCCCGACGATCGGATCATGATGCACGGGCACGCGGGGGGCGGGAACGGCTATCAAGGTTGGAAGAAGGCGGTCGTCGAGTTCCTCAAGCAGGATAATCTCGTCGTCAATCGCCTGACCCGGACCATGGGACGTGTGAAAAACGTCCGCAACCTCGCGAAGTCGCTCGCGGGGCGGAATACCTTCGAGTCGCTCACGCCGGCCGACCTAGGCTATCTCCGCTCGGTCGAGGCGATGAACCGGAACCTGGTTGCCCTCTCGCGCGTGGTCAAGCCGCACGTGAGCGTCGTCGACGGCTTCGTGGCGATGCACCGAGAAGGCCCTCGGCACGGCACGCCGGCCCGACTCGGTACGGTCATCGTCGGGACCGACGCGGTCGCCGTCGACGCGGTGGCGGCGGCGGTCATGGGGTTCGACCCGCACCAGATCGGTTATCTCCACTACGCCCACGAGGCCGGGTTGGGGGTGGCCGACCTCGACGCGATCACGATCCTCGGCGACCCGATCGCCCAGGTTCGTCGACGTCTGGTCCCCCACTCGAACTACGCGGTCCAGCGGCACTGGAGCCGGCTCTCCACACCGACCCTCCGCGGCCCCCACACGCGGGTCGAATCCCGAGAGGGGGCGGCGTCGTCATGAGCCGAGCGGCCCGACCCGAAACCGAGCAAGTCTCCGTCGTCGTCGCCTCGATCGAGGCCAGGTCGACCGTCCGCACCAGTCTCTCCCGATTCCTCGAGGAAGTCGAAGGGATCGGCGAGGTGATCCTGGTCGATGCGTCGCGCGATGGGACGGCCGATGAGGCCGAGCGCTCGTTTCCGGGTTTACGGATCATCCGACGGCCGGCGGGCAGTCTCGCACCCGAGCTCTGGAGCGACGGCCTGAAGGCCGCCCAGTCGTCTTACATCGCATTCTCGACCGCGCAGATGATCCCGACCGTTGGCTGGCTCGACGCGCTTCAAGGCCGGATGGAGTCCACCGGATCCGCGGCCGTCGGGGGGCCGATCGAGCCTTCGTCGGAGCTTTCCGCGGCGGACCGAGCCCTCTATCTGTTGCGCTACGTGAACTATCTCCGGCCGCTCCTCGATTCTCGCGAAGTCGAGCCGCCGGGGGACAACGCCCTCTACCGGCGATCGGCCCTGGACGGCCTTGAGCTGGCCTGGGAGCGGGGATTCTGGGAGGTCGAGGTCCACCGCCAGCTCCGAGCCCGGGGTGAGCGGCTGGTCATGGCCCCCGACGCCTCGGTCGAGTTCCAGGGCGGGGCGGGGCTGGTCGAGGCGCTCCGACAGCGGCAAGATCATGCCAGACACTACGGGGCTTCCAGGGCCGGACGCATGGGAGCGGCCCGGCGGCTGATCCAATCGGCGGCCGCGCCGATGGTGCCTGCGGTCTTGCTCCGGCGGATTGCCGGGGCGCTCACGACGCGAGGACGGGGGTTCGGCCCCTGGATCACGTCGCTCCCGACGCTCTCGCTGCTCCTGGCCGCATGGTCCTGGGGCGAGGCGTTGGGGATGTGGATGGGGCCTCCGACGGCCCGGCGGCAAGAGGTCGGGTGACGGACGATTCCTCGAGACGTGGAGGAGGGACGCATGGAAGCCGACGGACTCAATCTCGGGTTCCTGGTGGTCGGGGCAGGATTCCTGGGGGGCCAGAGGGCCGCCGCCGTGATGGCGACCCGGGGCTGCCGACTCGTCGCGATCCACGACTGCCAGGCCGACGCCGCCCAGGCGATCGCCCGCCGGCATGGCGCCCAGGTCGTCGATCACTACGCCTCCGCACTCGAGCGGGTCGACATCGACGCGGTCGTCATCGCCACCCCCCACACCGACCACTTCGAGCAGGCTCGCCTCGCCCTCGAGGCCGGCAAGCACGTGATGTGCGAGAAGCCGTTGACCGTCAGTCCGGCAGAAGCTCGTCGGCTGGCGCTCCTCGCCGACCAAAAGGGCCTTCGCCTGGCGACCGGCCTGAACCATCGGTTCTATCCTCCGATCCAGGACGCCTTGAAGCTCGTCAGCGACTGGGCGATCGGCCAGGTCGAGCACGTCCGCGCCGAGATCGGCCACATGGCCTCGCCCGAGTTCCTCAAGAGCTGGCACACCGACGTCAGCCGTTCCGGCGGCGGCACCCTCATGGACAATGGCCCGCACGCCTGCGACCTGGTCCGCCGGTTCCTCGGCGAGGTCGTCGCGGCCGAGGGGACGGTGACCAATACGCTGCACTTGCCCGAAGGTTGCGAGTCGGAGGCGTCGGCCCGATTCCGGGGACTCGGCCGAGGTGTCGGCGAGATCCGCTCCTCCTGGACTCTGCCGCATGGCTACCTGACGATCGACATCCGAGGCGCGGAGGGACGGCTCCATATCGAGACCGCCCCGTGGAAGCTCTCGGGCGTCCTCGCCTCGGGGCGTAAGATTCGCAAGTTCTACCTGGCCGAGCGGATCGCCGAGCGCCGGTTCCGCGGCCTATTCGGCTGCGAGCGGTCGTTTGTCCGCGAGCTCGAGTCGTTTGTCGCGGGCGCGGGAGAGCCCGGAGTGCCCAGGCCCGGCGCGAGCGGCTGGGATGGGTGCCGGGTCACCGAGATGATCGACGCCGTCTACCGATCCAACGCCCTCGGCGCGGAGCTGCCGATCGAGCCCACGCTCGCCCCGCTCCCGATCGAGGCCGCCGCTGGAGTCGCCGGGGACACCTGGTGATGAGGCACGGCGGCCTGCCGGTCCTCACCTATCATGCGATCGACCGAGGGGGCGGCGTCACCTCGACCGACCCCTCGTGGTTCGCCGAGACGCTCGACGCCCTGGCCGCTTCAGGCTTCCAGGCCGTCGACCTCGACGACTGGATCGCCCGGGGGCGTCCCGAGGTCGAGCGGGGATTCGCGCTCACGTTCGACGACGGGCTCGAGTCGATCCTCGACGTGGCCGACGTCGTCGCCGCGCATAAGGTCCCGGCAACGGTTTTCCTCGTCACCGACCGCGTCGGGATCGACAACGACTGGCCCGGGCAGCCGCCGGGCATCGAGCGGGCCGGTCTGCTCGATTGGTCGGCCATCGAAGACCTTCACGCCAAGGGCTTCCGCTTCGGGGCGCACGGGAAGACCCATGCTCGCCTCGATCGAGTCGATGACGAATTACTTGAGGATGAAATCCGCGGCTCATGCGAGGCGATCGAGGATCGACTCGGGAGGCCTTGCCGACTCTTCGCCTATCCCTACGGCGTCGCCCCGATCCATGTCCGCCGCGAGGCGTCGCGACACTTCGCCGCATCCTTCGGGACCCGGCTCGACCTCGCGAACGCCGAGCAAGACGCCCATCATCTCTCGCGGATCGACGCCTATTACCTCCGTTCCAAGCGAGGCCTCGATCGACTGATCTCGGGGCGCTGTCAGGCGTGGCTTCGAATGCGGAGGGCCCTCCGCTCCGCGCGTCGGGCCGCCTCGTCGGCCTGAGGTGAACGCCTCCCGGGCGAAGTCGTTGTGGCACACGGATGGATCGGGAAGCAGGGCCCAATCTCGCTGTCGCTGGTTCGAAACGTTAAGTTTTCTAAGATCAATCAATGTTTTTACTTCAAAATTCAAAGAGCGAATTCAACGTCCTGGACGATCTCGCCCTGGTCTGCCCCGCCTGCGGCGGCGAGCTGATCGAGCAGAGGGAGGGCCGGGCCTGTCTCGGGTGCGCTCGGGCGTTCCCCGCCGTGGCGGGACTGGACGACCTCCGCCTCGAGTCGGATCGCTACCTGAGCCTGGAGGCCGAGCGGGCCAAGGCCGAGCGGCTGGCCGCAGTGGGACGGACGACCGACGTCCGGGGCATCTCCGAAGCCTACTACGCGATGACCGACGACGTGGTCGATGCCCGTCGCGACCGGTTTCTGAGGCACATCGCCTCGGCCGAGGCAAGGGGCGAGGCCCTGGCGGCGAGGCTTCCCGAGGGGGCCCGAATCTTGGAGGTCGGGTGCGGCACCGGGGGATTCCTGGTCGCCGCCTTGAGGTCGGGCCGCTCGGTCGTGGGGGTGGACATCGCCTCGAGGTGGTTGGTCGTGGCCCAACGTCGGTTGGCCGACCACAGCCTCTCGACGACGCTCGTGGCGGCCTCGGCCGATCGGCTCCCCTGGGCCGACGGCGCGTTCGACGTGGTGGTCGCCGACAGTCTCCTTGAACACCTGGATGACCCATCGTCGGCGCTCCGCGAGTGGGCCCGCGTGCTCAAGCCCGGGGGCCAGGTCCTCGCCTGGTCGCCGAACCGCTACACGCTCACGACGGATCCTCACGTCGGCCTTTGGGGCGTCGGCTGGCTCCCCAAGCCATGGGTTCCCGGATATTTGCGACTGCGAGGCAAGGACTCCTGGCCGCCGAGAACGTCCTCGGCGGGCGAGATCCGTCGTCTGGCAAGGGCATCGGGGTTGGATGGGGTGGAGGTCGACGTCCCCGAGGTCCCCGAGCGGTGGGCGAGGGCCCTCTCACCCGCCCTTCGTGTCGCCGCTGGGGCGTATACCTGGGCGAGGGCGTTCCCACCGACTCGCGCGGTCCTGCGGACGATCGGCCCGCTCTGGGAACTCCGGGCGACGAGTCGAGGGCCCGCATGACGACGACGTCTCGACGGATCCGACATGCCGGCCTCCGGGCAACGACGGCCCCCGAATCGGCGGCAAGCCGGCCGACCGGGTTGCGCTGGGTCCTGGCGTCGGAGCTGTTCGCCGGAGCCGTCGGGTTTGCGGTGATGGTCCACCTCGCCCGGCTGCTCGGACCATCGAGCTTCGCACGGGTCGAGTATGCGTCCGCGGTGGCCGCGTGGCTCCTCGTGATCGTGCGGGGGGGGATGGATATCATCGTCGCCCGCGAGGCCGCGCGTCGACCGAGATTGATCGGTCCCTTGACCGACGTCTTGATCGGGTTGCGTTGCGCCTGTGCCCTGGTCGGATATGCCCTGGTCCTCGTCGTGGCGGCGTCGGTCGGTGTGGGGCGGGGTGAAGTCGTTGCCGTCGCGGGACTGTTGCTCGTCCCTTCCGCGTTCGTCGCCGATGTCGGCCCTCGGTCGCTCGGAAGACTGAAGGTCGTCGCCCTATCCCAGGCGATTCGGGCCGTGGGGTACGCATGCGTTGCGCTTGTCCTGGTCCAAGGTCCTCGAGATGCCCTCGCCGCGGCCTGGTGCCTTGTCGCCGCCGAGGCCTTCGGCGCCGCGGTGCCACTGGTTTGGCATTCGCGACGGTTCGGCATCCCGCGACCCCGATACCGGCGTCGCGCGTGGCTCGTCGTGGCGCGTCGCGGCGCGATCACGGGCCTGACCCGATTCGGCCGGGTGAGCCTCTATGGCGCCGACCTCCTCGCCCTCGGGTGGTGGGCGGGGGCCGAGCTCGGTCCCTATGCGGCGGCACGCCGGCTCGTCTTCGGCCTGGTCGGACTCGGGCTCGTCGTCCCGGCTTCGGTTGCTCCCGCGATCGCCCGCCGCTGGGCGGCCGGTGCGGGCCTAGCTCGAGAGCTGATCGAGGACTCGCTGGTCCGGACCTGGGCCTTATGCCTTCCCGGCACGGCGATCCTCATGCTCACGGCCGGCTACTGGATGCCGCTCCTCTTCGGGGCGAACTATGCCCAAGGGGGGCCTTGGCTGGCCCTGATCGTCGCACGGTTGCCCTGGCTGCTGACGGCCAGCCTGGTCCAGGCGGCCCTCGTCTCTTGCCGTCGCGAGACCTGGGTGCTCGACCAGATGGTTTTACTCTCGGGGTTTACGCTCGTGGCCATGCCCGTGGCGGTCATCTGGGGAGGCCCTTGGGGAGTGGGCTGGGCCTCGCTCGCGGTCGAGGTCGCGGCGACCATCGGGGGTTGGAGGATGCTGGCTCGGCTCGGCCTCGCGCCGCGATGGGCGGCCTTACGACGAGCTCGGGGAGGAATCGCCTCATGACCGCAACCCTGACGATCGACAACCCGGCCTACTTCGACCGGCTCGCCGAGGTCGAGGCCGCGCACTGGTGGTCCCTGGGGATGTGGCGGCTCGCCTCCCGCTGGATCCGCGGAGCGACGTGCGGTCGGAGCGGGCTCGAGGCGCTCGACGTCGGTTGCGGCACCGGGCTGACCATGCGCCGGCTGTCGGCCTTGCCCGGCGTCGACTCCGTCGTCGGCCTGGACCCGAGTGCCGAGGCGTTGGCGCACGCCAGGACACGTCACGATTTCCCCTTGGTCCGCGCGAGTGCCCTGGATCTCCCCTTCGACGACGGGATGTTCGACGTCGTCACCTGCTTCGACGTTCTTCAGCACGTGCCGGTCGGTGAGGACCTCCGAGCGGCCTCGGAACTACGCCGAGTGCTCAGGCCGGGGGGCATCGCCCTGATCCGCTCGAACGCCAGGGGTCGACGGACGCCCCCGCCGGAGTCGGGGGTTTGCTACCGGTTGGACGAGCTCGTCGCGGTCATCGATCGGTCGGGGTTGGTCGTCCGTCGGGCGAGCCTTGCGAATGCGCTCCCCGCACTCGCGCAGGAGGTCCGAGGGCGGATGGCAGGCTCGGGTCGAGGAGGGCCGGCACACCCGTCGGGCGGCGGCCTTCGGATCCGGACGCCGCATCCCGCCGTCAACCGGCTACTCGGCGTCGTCTCAGCCACCGAGGCCGCCCTCGCGGGGCGTTGGGGCGTCGCACTCCCCTTCGGACATAGCACGATGATCCTGGCTGGGCGAGAACCCTAATCGAAATCGGATCTGGCCACGGCGAACACGGATGAAACACGGATAATGCGAATTAAAGACATGATGAATTTTTTGAATTCATTTAATGGATCTTGTGATTTGGTCACGTTGATCTGTGTTGTTTGTTGATGGTTTTGTCTTCTCTGATTCTTATTTCGGCTGAAGGGAGGGGCTAGCGATGCGGATCGGGATCGATGGGACGTGCCTGGCGAACCGCCGGGGCTTCGGCCGATTCGCGAGGCAGACGCTGGCGGCGCTCGCGGAGGCGCCGAGCTCTCACGAGTTCGTAGTCTTCGTCGATGGACCTTCGGCGGCGAGCGTCGAAGTCCCCGAGCGATTCGAGCGTATCGTCGTGGATCTCGGCGAGGCCCCGAGCACGGCGGCCTCGGCGTCGGGTCGGCGCCGGTTCCGGGACATGTTTGCCCTCGGTCGGGCGGTCGCCCGTGCGGGCCTCGACCTCATGTATTTCCCGGCGACATATAGCTTCTTCCCCGTCTGGAACGTGCCGCACGTCGTGGTCACGATGCACGACACACTCGCACTGGCACATCCCGAACTGGTTTTCCCGACCTGGCAGGGGCGGGTCGCCTGGGCGCTCAAGGAATACGCGGCGGTCTTCCAGGCCGACCGGATCGTCACCGTCTCGGAGTCGGCCCGACGTGACCTGATCGACTGGTTCCGGCTCCCCTCCGGCCAGGTCGACGTCGTCTACGAGGGGCCCGATGCCCCGTTCCGCCCGATGCCGACCGGGCCCGAATCGGACGCCGCGTTGGTTCAATTCGGGGTCGAGCCGGGGACGCGATACGTGCTTTATGTGGGGGGGCTGAGCCCGCACAAGAATCTCACGAGGCTGATCCAGGCGTTTGCCCAGGGGGCCCCCGGCGACACTCGACTGATCCTGGTCGGCGACTTCGGCGACGTCTTCCACACGCATGTCCCCGAACTCCGCGCCGAGGTCGTGCGGCAAGGGCTCGGAGATCGGGTCCACTTCCCCGGGTTCGTACCCGATGAGGCGCTGGCGTTCCTCTACAACCGGGCCTACGTCCTGGCACAGCCGTCCTTGATGGAAGGCTTCGGCCTCCCGCCGGTCGAGGCGATGGCGTGCGGAACCCCCGTGCTCAGCAGCCACGCGGGGTCGCTCCCCGAGGTGGTCGGCGACGCCGGAATCTTCTTCGACCCGACCGACGTCGAGTCGATGGCCCGGGCGATCCGCGGTGTCTTCGACGACCCGACGGAGCGCGAACGGCTGGCGGGTGAGGCGCGGATGCGTGCCTCGCAGTTCACCTGGGCTGCATCGGCCCGTGCGTTGTTGGAGACCTTCGGACGATTCGATCCGACCTGGTCTCGCGGCCTTCCCGTCTCTGCTGCCCGCCGAGACGGTCTACGGGATGACCTTGTCCCCGGTCCCCATCACCCCGAGATGTCGCGGCGGGCCGACGTCCTGGGTGCCCCCCCATCCTGATGAACCTCTCGCCTTGGGTGATGGATATGAGCCTCCTCGGCAAGTCTTCCGGTGCGACGAGGGTGTCGGTATGAAATTCTGCATGCTCACGACGTTTTTCGGGACGCATAGCTTCGGCGGCGACGCGGCGTTCGTCGATCGCCTGTCCCGCGCCCTGGCCCGCCACGGCCACGAGGTTCACGTCATCCACTGCCGAGATGCCTTCGAGCTCTCGCGCGGGGATCAGACCCCTCGGCCTTATGAGCCGGCCCCCGGCGTCGTGATCCACCCCCTGGAAAGCCCGGCCGGGCCTCTCTCGCCGCTGGCGACGCACCAACTCGGCCAACCTTATTTCAAGCTGGGGGCGATCCGCCGCATCCTCCGGGAGGTCCGACCGGACGTCGTCCACTTCCACAACCTCTCGCTCATCGGCGGCCCGGGCCTCCTCCGGATCCCCACGCCGGGCGCGGTCAAGTTCATGACGGCGCACGAGCATTGGCTGGTCTGTCCGCAACACGTCCTCTGGAAGTTCGACAAGACCGTCTGCGAGAAACCCCAGTGCGTCCGATGCTGCGTCCAGGCCAAGCGTCCGCCGCAGCTCTGGCGTAAAACGCCTCTCCTCGATCGTTCGCTCGCGAGCCTTGATGCGCTGATCTGCCCCAGCCATTCCACGATCCGGGAGCACTCCCGGCGCGGGGTTACGGCGAACATGACGCATCTGCCCTATTTCCTGCCCCACGACTACACAGGCGCCAGCCCGGCACCCACCCCGTCATACCCTCGGCCCTACATCGCCGCGGCGGGGCGGCTCGAGGAGATCAAGGGGTTCCAGGACGTCATCGACGTGATGCCGAGGCTCCCGGGCCTCGACCTCCGGATCGCCGGCTCGGGCCAGTACGAGTCGGAGCTCCGCCGACGCGCCCAGGGCATTGAGAACGTCCACTTCGAAGGCCGGCTCGATGCCGCGACGGTCGCCGCCCTCTTCCGAGGGGCCCGCGCGGTGGTCGTCCCGTCACTTGTCTACGAGACGTTCGGCTACGTCGTCCTCGAGGCCTTCGCCGAGCGATCGCCCGTCGTCGTCCGCGACCTCGGGGCACTCCCCGAACTCGTCGCCGAGAGCGGCGGCGGCCTCGTCTTCAACTCGCCCGACCAGTTGGTGGCGAGCCTCGATCGTCTCGCGAATGACGACGGCTTGCGTAACGACCTGGGCGAGAACGGCTATCGCTCGCGGCACGGGATCTGGTCCGAGTCCGAGCACCTCGAACGCTACTTCGCCCTGATCGACGAGCATCGCCGTGGTCGACGTCTCCGAATCGACCGACCCCACACCCTGGCCGGCCCTCGCGTCCGGCCGCGGGGCAAAGTCCGGCAGGATGCAACGAGCTTGGGACGCGATCTCAAGGATTCGACCCGCTCGTCGGTTTGAGGTGGAGCGGTTGATGCGTTGAGAACAAGATGGGAATGCGATTGATCAACCGATGACTCAGATGATCGCAGATTTAAAAAAGAGATTGAAAATCTGCGATCATCTACGTCATCTGTTGATTGGTTCTTCTTTTCGAGGCCGCATCATCGACGCTTCGCAGCCATGGCGATGAGCTCTTCTTCGACTTCGGCAGCGTAGCGGGCCCGACTGAATTGCGAGACGTGGGCAAAGCCTTCCGTGATCCGTCGTGTACGCTCGTCGGGGTCGTTGGCCATCGCGAACATGGCGTGGGCGAGTGAGTCCGCGTCAGGCTTGTCGAGATACCACGGGGCTTCGCCGCCCGCCTCGGTCAACGCGCTGTTGCGTAGAGTTATGACCGGGCATCCGCTCGCCAGGGCTTCGACCACGGGCAGGCCGAAGCCTTCATAATTCGACGGGTAGAGCAGGGCCGTTGCATCGGACAGGAGTCCGCGCAGGATCGGCTCGGCGACATGCCCGGCGCGGATCGTCCCCTCCTCGGGGCCGGGCAGCGGTCCCGGCTCGTCGGGGCCGGCGAAGACCAGTCGGTGCGAAGGGTGACCCTGGAGATGGCGTGCGAACGCCTCGAGGGTCGCCGGGACGTTACGCCTTGCCGACCGTTTGCCGACGAAAAGGAAGTACGGAGTCTCCTCGCCGAGGCCGACCCAACTTCGTGACTCGAGAACCTCGTCGGAGTCGTGGCCCAGCGGGCGAAATTCGGGCTCCGGGGCGGGGTAGATTACGCGAATTCGCGACGGCTCGATCCCGTGGACCCGCGCGACGTCTTCGGCCGTCGCCCGCGAGGGGACGAGAATACGTTCCGCCCGACGGGCCGCCGACCGGTAGCGCCAGCCGAATCGCCAGCGTACGGAACGCGAGAAGCTCTCGGGGACCACCCAGGGGAGTGTGTCGTAGATGACCAGGACCGTCCGCCCCCGCCAGGGGAGCGGCGCGAGATTGGCCGGGGCGAAGAGCAGGTCGTCCGGTCGAAGCTCGCGAGCGAGTCCGAAACACTCCCAGATCAGCCCCGGCCAGCCTTCCCCGACGACTTTAGCCCGCATGCCGGGCACGGACGGGAGTCGTTCGAGAGCTCCACCATCTCGGAGAACCAGGAGGCTCTCCGGCAGTGGTGGTCCCGAGACTGCCCACTCGGCGAGCAGACTCTCCAGGCAACGCCCCACGCCGGTGCGTCCCGCCGTGAGCCGTTGGCCGTCGATCACCAACCGCACAGGACGGTCTCCGTCTCGGCCCGTTCCCTTTGCGTCAGACCAGTTGTAGGGTGGGCATTGCCCACCGGGTCCTCCGGTATACTGATATGTAAAGAAGGGTGGCACCAGTTGGAACAATCGGGGTCGCGAAGCGACAAGAGGCTCGCTTCCCGGAAGTTCCGAGGCCGGGCACCCGGCCGAGTGGGGCACTTAGGGCGGTTCCCTCCTCGTGCCATCGGGCTGATCTCCTCAGCTTCCTCTAACGCCGAACGTCAAAGACGGGTTGAGCCCATCCCACTTCGAGTTCGACGGCTTGACGCCGGCCTCTTGTCGCTGCGCGACACTGGTTGTTCCAACCAGTGCGACCCTCAGAAGCTCGAAGAGACCTTTATGTGAATAGGAGTCGTGGCAATTCCGAGACCGTCGGTCGGCGACGACCGTGGCAGAAACCCGGCCTTGAAGCAAAAGCCGGGACTCGGAGCTGACGGACTATCAGGCTCAGGCGACCGAGGCGTTCCGGCGCTTGGAGGAGTCGTCGCCCTTCGGCGACTTCGCCGAGAGGCCACGGGTTAGGACGGCGAACGGGCTGTCGGCGTCCTGCTTCTTGAGCTTCATGTAGAGGTAGCTGTCGTAGTTGCACGGATAGACGGTCACCTTCCCCTCCTCGACCTCGATGACCTTGGTGGCCACGGCGCGGATGAAGTGCTCGTCGTGCGAGATGAAGCAGAGCGTCCCTTCGTAGCCCTGGAGCGCCTCTTCGAGGATGTCGCGGCTGGCGATGTCGAGGTGGTTGGTCGGCTCGTCCATCATGATGAAGTTATGGGCGACGGTCAGGATTCGAGCGAGACAGAGGCGTGTCTTCTCACCCCCCGAGAGGGCCCCGACGGGCTTGTCGACCGCCTCGCCGCTGAACAGGAAGGCACCGAGCATATGCCGGAGCGAGCCTTCGCTGGCCGATGGGTGGACCGAGCGGAGGCTTGCGATGACCGTCCCCTTGAGGTCGAGGGCTTCGACCCGGTGCTGCGCGAAGTAGGTCGGGAAGACGTTGCTCCCGAGCACACGCTCGCCTCGAGTCGGCTCGAGGAGGCCCGAGAGGAGCTTCATCAGCGTGGTCTTGCCCGCGCCGTTGGGTCCGACGAGGACAACCTTGTCGCCCCGTTCGATCTCGAGGTCGAGCCCGGAGTAGACGACGCGAGTGCCGTACGAGAACCCGATCTTATTCAGCTTGGCGACGACATGCCCGCTCCGAGGAGGTTCGGGCAGCTTGATCCGCATGGCGGAGTTGTCGGTCTGCGGGGCCTCGATCCTCTCCATCTTCTCGATCGCTTTGAGCCGGCTCTGGGCCCGAGAGGCGGTCGCGGCGTTGGCCCGGTTCCGGTCGACGAAGTCCTGCATCTGGCGGATCTTCTTTTGCTGGCCCTCGAACGACGCCTGGTGGACCGCCAGCCGGTGCTCCTTCTGAGGGAGGTGCGCCGAGTAGTTGCCGGCGTAGGTGTGGAGCTTGCTCATGTCGAGCTCGAACGTCTTCGTGATCACCCGGTCGAGGAAGTCGCGGTCGTGGCAGGTGATCAGGATCGCGCCGGGGTAGGACTGGAGGAAGTCCTCGAACCACTTGACGCTGAGAAGGTCGAGATGGTTCGTCGGCTCGTCGAGCAGGAGCAGGTCGTGCTGGAACGCGAGGAGCCCGCCGAGCGCCAGACGCATCGCCCAACCGCCGGAGAGCGTCGCGACGGGGGCGTCGAGTTGGGGCACGGAGAACCCGAGGCCGAGGAGGATGGCCTTGGCCCTCGCCTCCATCTCGTAGCCGCCGACGGTGTCGAACGCTTCCATGGCGTCGTCATAATCGTCGAGCGCCTTCGGGTCGCCGTCCTCGAGCCCTTTCATGACCGCCTTGAGCCGGCGGTCGGCCTCGGTCCAGGGGCCGAGATGGGCGAGCATGTTCTCGAAGATCGTCCCTTCGCGGAGCGGGTGGATCTCCTGCGGCAAGTAGCCGATGGAGCACTTCCGGTCGCGGACGAGGTTGCCGCCGTCGAGGTGTTCGAGGTTCATGAGGACCTTGAACAAGGTCGACTTCCCCGTGCCGTTCTTGCCAAGGAGGCCGATCCGCTCGCCCCGGACGATGGAGGCGTCGATCCCGTCGTACAACGTCTGGTGGCCGAAGTTCTTCCGCGCATCGATCAGGCGAATCATGGCAACACGGGTCTCGGAGG
Source organism: Singulisphaera rosea (assembly GCF_054877945.1). Lineage (NCBI taxonomy): Bacteria > Pseudomonadati > Planctomycetota > Planctomycetia > Isosphaerales > Isosphaeraceae > Singulisphaera > Singulisphaera rosea. The sequence goes on from NZ_JBTYIP020000015.1 coordinate 104,075, forward strand.
TCGGGGATAGTCGAGTCGGGGCCGGAGGTCGAGGTCAAATCGACCGGGCGAACCGATCTTGGCGGGTCCCGTCGCGACCCTGCCGCCTGGGCCGGGTCGTCTGGACGCTCCCGGGCCCGCTGGGGGTGAGCACAAGGAGGGTAGAGTAGTCTACGCTCGCCCGCATTTTCCGGCAAGAGATCACCGGATTCTCACGAAACGAACTTCCTGATGGCCGCCGTGTCCGATCGAAGATGGCGACTGGCTTCGAGATGGAATTGGTGAGCGTTGACACGGTTGATACGATAGCGAGAAGTCACTTTTCCGAAGGGTTATCCGAGACCTTGTTATGCCCGTTCTCGCCGCGATCGATTGGGATGATGCTTTTGCCGGACGGGCGGAGAAGATCCGGGCCTCCGAGATCCGAGAGCTCTTGAAGCTCCTCCACCAGCCCGGGATCATCTCGTTCGCCGGGGGCATCCCCGAGCCCTCGCTGTTTCCCACCGACGTCGTCGCTCGCGCTTACGCCGAGATCCTGGGCGATGCACGGGGGCCGCAGGCGCTCCAGTATTCGGTCAGTGAGGGTTATGCCCCGCTCCGGCGGTGGATCGCGGATTCCATGGGGCGCCTCGGGGTCCCTTGCGGGATCGACAACATCCTGATCACCTCGGGTTCGCAACAGGGCCTGGACTTCCTCGGCAAGCTCCTGATCGGGGCAGGCGACACCGTCTTCGTCGCCGCCCCGACCTACCTGGGGGCGCTCCAGGCGTTCAGCGCCTACGAGCCGCGCTACGAGATCCTCGATCCAGGCGAGGGTGGTCCGTCGACCGACGCCTATCGCGAGGCGGCCGCATCCGCAGGGAGTCGGCCGGCCCTGGCTTACGTCGTGCCGGACTTCGCGAACCCCACAGGCGAGACCCTCGACGAGGAGGCCCGACGGCGACTCCTCGACCTCGCCACCGAGCTCGACGTGCCGCTGATCGAGGATGCTGCGTATACGTCTCTCAGGTTCGAGGGGGAACCGACCCGACCCTGCCTCGCCCTGGACGTCGAGCGTTGCGGCGACATCGATCGGAGCCGGGTTGTCTACTGCGGGACCTTCTCCAAGACGATCTCCCCAGGGCTGCGGGTCGGCTGGATCTGTGCGGCGAAGGAACTGATCCAGAAACTCGTACTTGCCAAGCAGGCCGGCGACCTCCACAGTGCCACCCTCAACCAGATGGTGATCCATCGGGTGGCCGAACAGGTCTTCGACGAGCAAGTCCTCCGCGCGAGGACGGTCTACGCCGGCCGTCGCGACGCGATGCTGGCCGCTTTGGCGCGTTGGATGCCCGAAGGGACGTCCTGGACTCGCCCGGACGGCGGGATGTTCGTCTGGGTAACCCTCCCCGAAGGCTTCGACGGCGCCGAGCTCCTGGCCGCCGCGATCGCCGAGGAACGCGTCGCCTTCGTCCCCGGTGGCGCCTTCTTCACCGACGGCACCGGCCGCAACACGATTCGCCTGAGTTACTCGCTGCAAACCGAAGCGACGATCGAAGAGGGTATCCGACGACTGGGGCTCGTCGTCTCTCGGCTTGCGCCCCGCCGTGAGGTCGTTGCCTCAACTGGCGACGCTTAAACCCGAGGGGCTGAACTCCTTCTTTTCGAGAACCAGAGGTGCGGCGGAGTGTCGACTCCTCCCCATTTTCGAGCTCCGCCTGAACAGCAAAGAGTTCATCCAATGACGTCGACGTCTGGATCGTAGGGATGTCGCCCCGGGCCCCTCATTGCCCGCTCGGGCCCTGGGAAACCCCTCGACGCTCGGTTACGATCGAGGTCGGGGGAATCTTTATGCGTCGAATGTCGATCGTCACGATGATGAGGGCCGTGGCGTTGTTTGCCGTGGAGCTCGCTGCGTTACGTAATGCGAACGAGGTCTGGGCCAGCGTCATGCTGACTCTGACGCTCGTCGTGCTCGGGATCGCCGTCCTCGCCGTCCCGTGCCGGCGCGGTCGCGAGCGGATCCGGTGTCTCGGTTTCGTACTCTTTGGGATCGTCTATGCGAGTTTGACCTTCCTCCCCTGGTTCTCCCCGATCAGCGAGCTGTTGGCGACGACGTCGCTTCTCAATTATCTGAACGACCAGATGGTCCCGGAAGCGGAGCGAAATCCCTACGACTCTCAGTACTATCGAGCACGGGCCCGTTTCCAAAATCGCAATCAGGCCGACCCGGATTATCAGGCGCTCCGGTGGCGTCTCCGAAACCTGTTAGAGGCTTATAACGCCAGAACTCTGAGCCAACGCTCTCAGGATACGGACAAGTCGGCTCCCGCCGAGTCGGGGTTCGCACCCGTGATCAAACGCCTCCGGCCCGGCATCGAGGATCCCTTACCATTCACGCGGATTGGACCATGCCTCTTCACGATGCTCGCCGGGCTCGTCGGGGCGTTCTTCGGATCTCGGCTCTATCGGGATCCTGCCTAACACTCAGGCAGGGACGAGTCCTCTTGCAGGGCCCACTTCGATCGAGTTCGCTCCGATCCGTATAATCAGGGAGTCGTGAGGCGAGCGAGACGGCGGACGAGGGGAGGACGCACATGCGACCGACGGGAGCTCGAACGGTCAACCTCGTTGGCGGATTCCTCGCCGGTGTGCTGACCATCGTCTTGTGCTCGTCGCCGTCGAACGCGGAAGGTCCGTCGCCCGAGGACGTCCTGTGCGAGAAGGGATTCGTGAAGACGGGGTCGAGCTACCGGCTCGCGGACGAGGATGATCTCGGCGCACGACTCGCCGAGATTCGAAGGCGTTACAAGGCATGGGCCAAGCTTCGGGAGAACCTCTCCGGATCCTTGACGGGACTGGAGAACACCCGGCACAAGTACCAGCAGGTCCTGAAATCGCAGGCGTCGCTCGAGGAGCAGTGGCAGTTGATCCCCAAGCCTCCGGGGTCGTTCACCTCGCCTCCGGACCTCAATCTATTCCCGCCCGGCCTCGAGCCGTCTTCGCTCCCCCCGCCTCCCCCACAGGAGTTGGTCAATCTGCTTCCCCCCGGGATCAAGCTCCCGACCGCGGAGGAGCTCAAGGCGCTCCTGCCACGGAACCGAGATCGGATGCCGCCGGCCGAGCGACGTGGCCTGATCGTCCGGATGTATACGGGCCTCCAGGAGACTCGGGTCTCGCTCGAGGCGAGGATCGTCCGAGGGCAGTTCCACGTCGACGATCAGTCCGCCGAACTCCTTCGGGCACGGGGCATTATCGAAAGACGACAGGCCGAGATCGTGCGACTCGTTTCGAAGCTCCGCGACCAGTACACCGAACTCAAAGACGATCCGGAGATTCGGCGGGCGGTCGAGTCGCTTCGGAAACCTGGTGACCCCCGCGTTGAATGGACGACTCGCGAGGATTATGGCAAGGAGGCCATGGCGGTCGGGTCGCTCGACGCGGATTCTCTCCTCAAGAAAGCCGGGGATCGGCTCGCCCTGAAAGCGATGAGCCGGATCACGGGACTCTCGATCGCGTCCGAGGACGTCCAGCATGAACTGGGGGTCGCCTCGGGACGAGTGCAGTCGCTCGAGCACGAGGCGGAGTCGCAGGTGAAGCAACTCGCCGACCAGGCGTCGAAGGAGAAGAGCCAGGTCGACTCGCTCGCCAAGACGACCGACTCCGCGGAGCGGACCCGGATCGGCGCCGCGTTCCAGGCCGCCAAGAGTCGGGTTGAGTCCATCCAGTCGGCCCAGGTCCACACTGGCTCGTCCTTGATCGAAGCGCTCGGTCAGTTTGTGGACGCTCGCTCGGAATACGTCCGGATCCTGGTGGCACTCCGGGATGCCGTCGAAGCCGAGAGGAGCGGTCAGGGGGAACGCACCGAGGAGGCTGCGGCTCGACTCGAGATCCTGAAGTCGCTACCTCCCGAAAAGGCCCGAATCACATCCTTCGAGCGGATCGCCGCCCGCCTCAAGGAACACGAGAAGTCCTTGAAGTCGGAGACGATCCCCCTCGATCGCAACCGGTCGACCCTCTGGGTGGGCGCGACGATCAACGGTAAGGCCGAGGTGCCGATGATCGTCGATCTCAACTCCGAAGAGGTCTGCCTTTCGACTCGGGCGGCCGCCGAGGCGGGCGTTCGCCCCGAGCCGGGCGACCCTTCCGTCCACGTCTTGACGGTCGACGGGCGGATGATCTCGGCTCGGAGGTCACATCTGGCGACACTTCAACTCGGCCGGAGTACGCTCGAGCGCGTCGAGTGCCTCATCCTTCCGGAAGCCTCCGGCGACGTCCCTTCCCGGCTGGGTCTCCGCGTCCTCGGCGCGTATGCGAGCCGGGTCGACTCGGATGCCACGACGCTCGTTCTGACCCAGGTCCACGTCAAGCCGATCCTCCGAGCCGGGAGAGAACGCACGACGAAGCCGAGTAGCAGCCCGACACGAAGCTCGTCGAAGTCCGCGACGACGGGACGTGCTCCCGGCTGAGCGCCGATGGCTCGGTCATGGAAGTGCGGTCACGGACCTTGGCAACCGCCAGAGCCTGAGGTTCCCATCAGTGTCGGCGGTGACGGCGTCGTTCCCCGAGGCGGAGACGGCGATCCCAAGTTGTCCGGCGGTGTCGTTGAACCGATGGAGGATCGTGCCGGACTCGACGTCCCAGAGGATGAGGAACCCGCTCTGGCTCCCGGCCAGGGCGCGTCGGGCATCGGGCAGGAAGGTCGCGGATTGGACGAGGTCGCCGTGCCCGACCATCCGCCCGATCTCGCTCCCGTGCTCGAGATCCCACGCGACGAGGAGGCCGTCCGGATGACCGGTCAAGGCCCGGTTTCCCTCGGAGGAGACGGAGAGACAGAGAATAGGACCGGGGGTCAAGAGTCTTCGGACGACCTGGCGGGACTTGAGATCCCATAGCCACAACGATCCGTCCTCGCAGCCGGCCAGGGCGCTTTGGCGCGACGAGGCCAGGGCGGTGACGGGGCTCGGGTGCGCGAGTGGGGTTCCATCGGCTCGGCCCGCCTCGATATCCCAGACCCGGACCGTTCGATCCGCCCCGCCCGAGAGGGCGACGCGGTTGTCGAGGGCGAAGGCTACGGCGAAGACCGGACCGGTGTGCCCATCGAGCTTCCTGGACCCGACGTCATGCTGGGAGCGGAGATCCCAGAGGTGGACGCTCCGATCGTCGTGACCCGAGAGTCCCAGACTCCCGTCGGAAGTCAGGGCGACAGCCTCCACCGGTGACTCCCACGTCATCCGCCTCATCTCGGTTCCTGTCGCAACGTCCCAGAGTCCGATCCTTCGATCGGCGCCCCCGGAGATGGCCCGAAGGCCGTCCTTCGAGACCGCGACGCTGTTCACTCGCCGATCATGCCCCTTGAACTCGCGGACGAGGCCGACACTGACCGAAGGGGCAATGGTCTTCGGCTCAGGAGACTCTGGGGCCGCTCCGTTCGATCGGTCTTCTGAACCGGTCAGCGGTGGCGGCGCCGGGGTCGCGGGGTTCGCGGCGGCGATGGTGGGAGGGGGCGGCTTGGGTGCTTCCGGAGCTGGCGGAGGCGCGACTATGGGACTTTGAACAGGTTCGGCGACCTTCGCCTCAACCTTCACGGAGGAAGATCGGCCGAGGTAGACGCCGATGGCGAGTATGCCTACGACGACCACGAAACTCCCGGCTCCGATGGCGGCGGGGCGAAGCCAGCGTGGGAGAGTCTGCCGAGGAGTTGTCTCTTCGGAGGGTAAAATATGCCTAGATTCCTCGGGTTCCGGGTCCAGGCCGACTCCCTTGCACGACTCCATCAGGCTGATCACGTCTTCGAACGTCGCGGGGCGGTCGTCGGGCGACTTGGCCATGAGTCGCTTCAGGGCGTTCTCGAGGCGTCGAGGGACGTCCGGGCGCGTCTCGGCCAGGGACGGGATCGGGTGTTCGCGATGAGCGACGATCCGACCGACGAGCGTCTCCGCGGTGAACGGGGCCTTGCCCGACAGGAGGAAGTAAAGCGTGCAGCCGAGGCTGTAGATGTCCGAGCGATGGTCGGCCGACCTCGGGTTGAACGCCTGTTCGGGCGACATGTAGTCGACCGTGCCCATCAGCACGTTGCTCTGGGTCAAAGCTGTGTCCGCCCCCTCCGCTCCGAAGGGCCCGCCGACTTCGTCGAGCCTCGCAAGGCCCATGTCGAGCAGCTTGACGTTGCCGGTCGGCTCGAGCATGAGGTTCGACGGCTTGATGTCGCGATGGACGATGCCGGCCTCGAAGATCGCCTTGAGCCCTCGAGCGGCCTGGATGATGCACTCGATCGCCAGGGAGACGGGCAGGGGGCCCAGTTCTCGGACGCGACGCGACAGGTCGAGCCCCTCGACGTATTCCATCACGAGGAAGTGGAGACTTTTGAATTCGTCGGCGTCGAGCACCCCGACGACGTTCGGGTGGCTCAGCTTGGCCGCGGCATTGGCCTCGCGCTGGAACCGGAGCACGGCCGAGGGCTCCCGGGCGACGGAGGGGGCGAGGAGCTTGAGCGCCACCTCCCGCTTGAGGCGACGGTGCCGGGCCTTGTAGACGATCCCCATGCCCCCTGCGCCGAGCCGGTCGAGGACGACGTAGTTGCCGATCACCAGCACCTTCGTCTTCCCCTGCAAGACCGCCCCGGCCTGGTACCTGGTCAGCCGGCCGGCCTTCACCAACTCTCGGGCGAGCGCCTCGGCATCTCGAGGTCCTTCGCGGGAGCGGATCTGTTCCCGGAACGCGTCGACTTCCGACCGATCCAGCAGGCCGCTCTCCGTCAGGTCCCGCGCGCACTCGTCGAGGTCGACGATTGTCGTAGCCGAGGTCCGGTTCGGGACGATCGCGTCGAGCACCGGTTTGCGGCCGAGGTCGATGGTCTCCATCTCGGACCCGGACGCCGTGACCGGGACATCGTCCGCCTTCGACGCCCCGGTCCGGGACGCGTTCTTCGACGGGTCGGGAGACTCCATGACGAGGCCTCGAAGGGTTCGGTCCACGCGACTCAGGGGGTGGCTCATTATACCCGACCGAGGCCGATCTTACGCCTCCTTACGCATTTCCCGGGACGCCCCCCTGGCCTACGCTGCAACGTGGATCGAGGCCTACTCACAATGACTCCATGCGTTCACTCGAGATAACACCGCGAATCCTGGAGACTCCTCGCCGATCCCCACCGAGCCCTATCCGGAAGAAGGCTTCACCACAAAGGCACAAAGGTCACAAAGAACAATCGAAGCAGGCCCGAAGAGTCTTGGTTCGCTCTGGCCCCTCTTCTTTGTGCCCTTTGTACCTTTGTGGTGAAATCCTCACGCGGTGAGAGTCTGGTGGGGATCAACGAGGGGTGTCGAATACTGGCTCTCGGTCGGGCTGTGTGTGGACAAGTCGGTTCATGGTACGATTGCGATTCGCTCGGCGACCCGGGATCACCGAGGCTTGACGTTATGCGGCGATAGTTTCATGAGAAATCAAATAGATATCGAAATATTGTTTATTGTAAGATTTTACTAATTCGGTTCATGTATTCTTGGTTCGGGGCTTTGGATCGCTTGGCCGTCGAGTCGGGCCGCGTATTAGCCGACCGTTTCTCGCCACCTCGCCGAACGGTCGCTGTAAGAATCGTCCGGAAGCGGGGACGATGGGCCAACTTGCAGGGTGAACGTCCGCTACACCTATGCGATCGCAGGAGTAACGCATGAGGGCTCGAAACCCGCGTTCGGAAATGGCTCGAGTCGCGGTCGGCAAGCCCAGGACGCGATCTATCAGGAGATCAAAAATGCGAAGTCCATCTCCGTTCGCTATGATCCGTCTCACCCGTCGACGTCGTGCCTCTCGTTTGGTGTTTATGAAGTGATCTGGATCGGCCTTGTTTTCTCGGTCATCTGGCTGATGTTTTGTGTCGGCTTCACATACCTCGGGTACCGGGGAGCGAGCGGCGACAGCGGCCGATTCAGACGCGGTGGAAGCTGGCGTATGTGGATGAGCAGAGGTCTTCTTTACACGCTTGGCTCAAGAAATCGCCGAGGTGAAGCTCGCTCTTCTGATCATCTCAAGGCACTCTGAGCGTCATGTCATCGGCCAAGGCCCCGACAGGCGCGAAGCATGGGTCGCGGAGAATGCTCGGCCGTCTCCTTGGGAAAACGTCCGAAGTCGACGCCATCGGCGCCCGGGCGCGTCAATGAAACAGGGGCCTTTATCAATGGAAATCGACTGCGACATGAACGAATTCTTGAGCCGGCTCGAAGCGTCCGCATATTCGCCCTCTGGGATGAGCCGACGGCGCTTCCTGGGCGGCACGATCGCCTGGACCGCGGCCGCCTGCGCCGTGTCTGCCTCGGGCCAGACGATCGGTGCGGCGGACATCATCTTCCGTGGGGGCAAGGTCTATACCCAGGACCCGGCCCAGCCCTGGGCCGAGGCCCTGGCGGTGAGCGGCAAGACCATCTCCGCCGTGGGGACCGACGCCGCGGTGGACAGGCTCCGGGGCGCGGGGACCCGGGTGGTCGAGCTGAACGGCCGGCTCCTCATGCCCGGTTTCGTGGAGGGGCACATCCACCCCTTCCTTGGGGCCTTCCTCACGTCCGGCGTGGATCTCCAGGTATCGACCCGCCGCGAGGCGCTCGCGGCCATCGAGCGCTACGTCGGGAAGAACCCCGTCGGCGACATCCGAGGCTTCGGCTGGCGGTCGGACATGTTCCCGCCGGGAGGGCCGACCCGTCAGGAACTGGATCGCATCATGCCCGACCGGCCCGCCTACTTCTTCGCCATCGACGGTCACAGCCTGTGGGTGAACTCCAGGGCGCTCGAAATGGCGAAGATCACGAGGGACACGCCGGACCCCATCCCCGGCTTCTCCTATTTCGTGCGAGACAAGGACGGGCATCCCACGGGCTATGTGCTCGAGACGAACGCGGTCCTTGCGCTGGTCAACGCCATCGCGCCCGTCTCGGCCGCCGCCTTCGGCCGGCTGTTGCAGGGCTGGCTGCCGATGGCGTCCGCGGCCGGGATCACCACCGTCTTCGACGCCGGGGTGCCGCCGGTGGGCGACGATCAGGGCGCGATCCTCGGTATCTACCTCGACCTGGAGAGGCGGGGCGAACTGCCCTTCCGCGTGGCGGCGTCCTATCTCGTGAAGTCGCCCCCGATCGAGGGCGTCGTGGGTGAGCTCAGGAGCTTGCACTCGCGGGTCGCCGGCGAGTTGGTTCGGCTGAATGTCGTCAAGATCATCGGCGACGGCACGCAGGAGGGCTACACCGCCTGGCTGCTGGAACCCTATTCGGACAGGCCCGGGGCCGTGGGCGCCTCGCCGTTCTCGAGGGACGAGTGGACCCGGCTGATCGGATCGGTGGACGCGGCGGGCTTCGACGTCCATGTCCACGCCTGCGGCGAGGCCACCGCCCGGGCCGCGCTCGACGCGGTCGAGAAGGCGATCGCGGCGAACCCGTCCCGCGACCGTCGCCACACCATCGCTCACCTCGTCTACGTGGACGATGCGGATCTCCCCCGTTTTGGCAAGCTCGGCGTGATCTCCCAGTTCTCCGCCAACTGGATGTCCTCGGATCCCGACACCATGGTTCTCCTCAAGGATCGCTACGGGGAGCGCCAACGGAAGATCTACCGTCCTCGCGACACGCTGGAGAGCGGCGGCCGCATCTCGTTCGGCACCGACTGGCCGGCGGCGGGCTACGTCTCCACCTACAAGCCGCTCGATTCGATCCAGGTCGCGGTGACGCGCCAGCTCATCGGCAAAGCCGGCAGCCCGGTCCTGGAACCGGCCGATCAACGCCTTTCGGTCGCGCAGGCGGTCCATGCCAACACCCTGGGAGCGGCCTACCAACTCCGCATGGAAGACAGGATCGGTTCCTTGGAGGTGGGCAAGGCGGCGGACCTGATCGTGCTCGAACGGAATCTCTTCGAGGGCGATCCCCATGACATCGCACGAACCCGGATCGATCTCACGTTGATGAACGGGAAAGTTACCCACGGCGCGATCTGAAGTCTGGCGCGACTGTTCTCGTGCCCAGGCGTCGACCGGGACGGGTGGCCGAGCAGGAACGGGTCGATCATCAATTTCGCGTCGAACAACTCGTACCCCTCGTCCTCGATGAACATCGCCTTGGGACCCAGAGAGCCTAGCCTCCCGATGAGGGCATTTCCCGGGGGTGCCGGCTGGTACACTCCGCCGGCGGTGATGTTGACGGACACGACGACGGTGTCACGCCACGGGGAGATCTGGAGGTTGCGCAGGTCCACCGGCTTCGAGAGACGGATAATTCGGTCGAACGGCTTCTCGATTTACGCACACGTTGCCGCCATGCCTCCCGACTTCTTGCCGTAGGTTCCGAACGGGTCGGTGGGAGAAGAGGCGCTCGGGTCTGAACCGACGGCCAGGCGGGCCTGGAATGACCCGGCGAATTTGATGTCGAGCTGCGTGATCAGTGCCATGGCGGGGGGAGCTCCAGGCGACGAATGTGATCGGTTTCACGGGCCTGGCGGTCCGCCACCAGCCCGTCGGACCGACGCGCATGCGGAACGTCGGCCACCGCAGTGACACGTTTCGTCGGTTCCACGCCAGCGGTAGTCAGCGTGGGTGAGGAGTGGCGGGATCAGATTCTCCGGCCGGTCTGCCTAAGCCTGATGGCATGGCCCGGGGCGAAGCTGGTAGAGCGAGTGGAGGAGTTGGAGGGGTAGGTTTGTATACTTTTGTTTATATTTTGATGCAACTATTGCCGGACATGGTCAGGCGCCCGGCGGCGAGCTGACTCCATAAAATGACGGATACAATTGCTTCATCATTTTAGGCGTTACGTAACTCCCATAGATATCCAACGGCCTGAGCCCGGGCATCGACTTCAGCATGACCGCGCCCGCGTCTCCGACCTGGGACCTGACTAGGTTCACGACTTTGAGGGCCGGGAGCTTCGCGATCGATCTCACGCCAAGATCGCCGACCTGCGTTTCGGAAACCATGAGGACTTCCAGCATCGGCAAGGTCGCTAGTCCCGCCATCGCATCATCACCAACCGAGGTTCTATCGAGATAAAGAGTATTAAGATTATTCATATTGCGGATGTGGCGGATGCCTGCGTCAGTCACCTTCGTCTCGCATAGGATCAGGAAATGGAGGTCGAGGCCGCGAAGGCGGGCGAGGCCTGAATCGCTCAGATCCGATTTGCTGAAGTCGACGGTCTTGAGCTTCGGGAGCTTTGCCAGATAGCCAGCGAGCTCGTCGGCCCCCGTTTTGTGGAAGCTCAGACGATCTATTGAGCTGAAGAAGTCGATGCCGAGCGATTTCACGAGCCATCGAGGCGCCAAGACCCTCCGCTTCGGGCCATTACCGATGTCGAAATCCGAGTCGTAATGGACGCTGCCGCCCGCTCGGTAGATGGCAGTGATTGACTCTCGCTGGACGTTCACTTTGTGGATGAACCACCCCATCCAGATGGCGAGCGCCCCGATGACGACCATCTGCCCCCGGAGAGTCAGGAAGGGTCGAAGGTTTTGTCGCCAGGTACGTCGCGGGCTTGGGTCGATCATCCCAGTGTTCCCCAAGGACACTTACTCTGGTAATCACAAAATTATAAAGGTTTGGGTCGGAGGCAGTCTTGCCGAGCGTTCACCCGAACGCGTATTCAGATAGTACCAGACGGCCGGGCATAGGCACGCCGACGCAGAGATACCGTCTTCACTCCTTTTCGATCTCGATGAGCGCCCCGTTGGCTGATCCTGAAAGCTCAAAACGATAGTCAGCCGTGCCGCCAGGGTTGGACACAAGCGTTCCGCGCTGGACCGACGCAGCAACCACATCGAAAAGTTGCATATTCGCTTCGCTCTCCTATACCACGGCAACTTGTTCCCAGTCCACGGCCAGCGCGAACTTATGCATGGGCTTGGCCTTCTGTAGGGCTTACGCCCTCTCTCGGTCGCCGGATCGCTTATCCCCGTACGGCTCCCTCGACGGCTCCTCCCGGGATTTGAACTACGGCCGACTCACTTCGCGTTTCTCTCGATGAGTTCACCGCGCACTTCGAACAACTCGACGACCCTGGCTCGACGATCAACCTGCGACATCCCCTCTCCTCGGTCGTCGCCATCGCCGTCTTGGCCATCCTCGCGGGCGCCTGCTGCCCCACCTCCATCGCACGATGGGCCGCCGAGCTCGCGGCGATCCCGGAACTCCTCAGGCTGGTGGACATCAAGGGAGGGCGCATCACGATCGACGCGATGGGGCCTCAGAAGGCGATCGCGGCCCAGTTCGTGGAGGCCCAGGCCGACTGCGTCCTCGCGTTGAAGGGGACCAGGAGACGTTGCATTCAGCGGTCATCGAGTACCTCGATGAGCGACTCGAGGGCGACATGGCCAAGGCGCAGGAGCACTTGACGAGGGAGGTCGGACACGGCCTGGAGAAGTCGAGGACCTATTTCCAACTGCGAGACCCGACGGATCTCCTTGGGGTCGAGTTGTTGTGGAAGGAGGTGAAGTCGGTCGGCGTGGCGATGAAGCGGCGTAGCTGCGGGTGGAGAGACAAGTTCTTGATGGAAGTCGGATCGGAGCAAGGTTTGCCAGATCGCCCAAAAAGGAGCGTAGCGTCAGTCATCGGGACATCTCCGGGTGGAATCGAATGGGATGCTGATTACCTATCAAGATTTACTTGGGAGATGTCCCGCTCAACTCGGATTAAAGGTACAGGGTGCACTGTCGAGACTCGTGGAAAGTCCTGCTTAGGGATGCTCGATCATTCGTTGCAGGACGATCGCCAGGTGTCTGCCCGTCTCGGTAAGGCCGTAGTAGTTGCTCCGTCCTTGCCGACGGACCGAGATGATCCCGCCGTGACGCAGCAAGGCGAGGTGATGGCTGACGGCGGGTTGGGTGTGGCCGAGCTCGTGGCACATCGTGCCGACATTCTTCTCGGCCGATGCGAGCATCAGGATGATTTGGAAGCGACTCGTCTCGCTGATCTGCTTGAGCTGACTCGCCGCGCGGCGGATCATCCGGGCTTCCAGCGCGAGTTCGTTCCGCTTGATGAGGGGCTTGGTCTCGGTGGTGAGGATCATCGTCGCGCCTCCGTTGTTGGGACAGGGGTGATGTGGTGTTTGGGAAGGGAAACGTTCCGTAGTCACGGAACCTGGGCGATCGGGAGGGCCCGGAATGTCGGGCCGAACGACGTCGGGATCTCGTCGACAATCAAGGCCGAGAGATCCACCAGGATGTCGGGGCGGCGAGCCCCGCGTCGCGGAGCCGCCGCCCTTGAGGCGACCCGTCGTGCCAGCGGCAGACGTCCTGTCCGTCGAGGTTAGACAAATCGCCATGGTTTTCGGGGGCAGGCTCTGCCATTCGCCCCGACAAAGTCACCTGTCGAGCCTGCGAGAGGATCAGCACATTCCACCACCACCGCTGCCACCAAAGCCCGTGGGCGGTCCGTCATTGCCCGATGGGCCCCCGCCTCCTCCGCCCGGCCCCATCGGGCCGATCACGAGGGTGAAGTAGGGGAAGGCGCCGGCGTCGGTGTTATCGCCGAGCGCCGCCAACACGGCGGTCCAGTCGGCGTCGATAGTCGCGAGGTCAGTTGAGGTGATATTCGAGGAGGTCACCGCCGCCGCGAGCGCGTTGTAGGCGGTGGTGAGGTCGGTCGTCTCCAGGTCGGTCGGCGAGTCGGTGAAGATCGCCTCGAACTCGGCGAGCAGGGTCGCGTCGTCGGCGAGCGTCGTCCCGGAGGCGAAGGCCGTGACGAGGCCGTCCTGGAACGAGGCCAACGCGGAAGGGCTGCTCGGGGTCAGCCCATCCTTCTGCAAGGTCATGAAGGCCTCGCGGATTGCCGTCAGTTCGCCGATCGTCGTGCCCGAGGCGAGCTGGATGGTCTCGATGTCATCTCGGATCGTGTCGACCGCGGTTCGGAGCGCCGACTCCGAGGTGTCGCCGGACGAATCCGTCGGCGTCGTGGTCGTGCCCGAGCCCGTCGAGGTACCTGTGCTCGTCGAGTCGGAGCCCGTGCTCGTCGAGGATCCGGTCGAGCTCGTCGACGAAGTGGCCGTGCTCGTGCTGGTACCGTCGGTGCTCGAGCTCGTCGTGGTCGAACTCGTGCTGGTGTTGAACGAGGCCCGCCAGCCGTGATGGAAGTGGCCGAGCCCGTGGTGCAGGACACCCACATGGGCGGGGGTGATGCGCCCTTCGAGGTTTTCGCAGGACAGGACAACCCGCTTGGGTCGGCGGGGCACGCTCCCAAGGGCCCGTTGGCGGCTGGCAATCAATCGAAGCGGCATCATGTGGACTCCACCTGTCTCAATCGGTGACGAAACGAGTGATCGGACCGTTGCCGGACGAGTCGCCGGTCGTCTAGGAGATGAAAAATAAGGAAACGTGTCTGAAGTGAAAAATTGTGGTGTTTTCTCGGTGTCGCTCCGTGCCCCCCGTCCCGGACGCGAAGGCCCTGGGAGTGGGGTGACCGGACGAGTCGTCGGTGCCCGGGAATTCGGCGACGATCGCGACGGCGTTTCTCGGGCCTTACTTCGGACGCACGACGGCCGACTCGACCGTGGTGGAGCATGACCCCCGGACTGGCATCGGACGGACGTTTTCGAGCTCGGACAAAAGAATGGATCCGGTTTCGGGACGAAAAGCGCGCGCAACGTTTCGCGAAATTTCCTTGTTCTTCGATTAACTCATCAAGAGGAGACGCCTCCGTTCTCGATTCGATGTCTCGTGGCGCGGAGAGAAACGGTTCTCAGTTCGTCACGAGGGGCGTTTGGGCGGCGATTTCAGGGAAGACGGGTCGGGCCGACGTGGGATACCGACCCGGGACGAGTCCTCGATTTCGTCGAACGACCCTCAAAATCACGTCGGACCGTGGGCACGAGAACCCCTCCCTGGAGTGTCCGGAGGCCGGGGTTCGTCCTTCGAAGGCGAAGCTACCCATGAGAACGAGACGTCGCCGCGAAGCCCGAGACTTGACGGGCCTGGAACACCTGGACCGTCGCTGGCTGCTCAGTACCTTGGTCGGGGCCCATGCCGCGGCCCCTCCGAGCTCTCCTCCCGAAGTGGCACCGCCGCGCGCGGGACTCGTCGACCTCGGAGGGCACGGGGGACAAGGGCATGGTCCATCGGGGCGGGACAATCCTAGTCCGGCCTTCGGAGCGACCTCGGGCTCTTCACCTGGACCCGGTGGGGCGAACGCTTGGCCCTCGGCTCAAACTCCGTCCGAGCAAGCGAAGGGTCCTGAACCTCTCCTCGTGGTTCCGTCGCCTTCGTCGGGGAACGCCCGGGGGAGCGGAACTCCGCCGAGTGTCACGCCTCTCGCAGGGACCGGTTCGCCTCGTCCGCAGTCGGTTCGGCCCGTCCTCTCCTCGCTCGAGATCCTCCTGGCGCTGGAAAGCGTCCCGAATGCGGTCGAGGTCGAGGTTGCCGCTGACACGGCTCTCGATCCTGTCCTATCCACCGTTTCGAGCCTCACCGCGACGCCCGGACCGCCGATCAGCCCGGGTGGCTTCGTGGCGACGCCCTTGGTCATCCCGGGGGCCGGGGCGGTCGTCCGATCGTCGGTCGATCCTGCGCTCGTCGAATCCGAAACCGGATCGGTCGACGCTCCCTCGACGATTGCGTTTGAAAGGGAGGTGGGATCGCCCCTCGATGTGTCGGCGCGACCTTGCGACTCGGATGCGGGAGTCGGGTTGTACACATCCTTGGTGCCCCGTGGGGCGGACCTCCTGACGGCGGTGTTGCCCCTCGATCGCGACACGATCGAAGCGTCGGTCTCGCGGTTCCTCGCCCAGTTCGAAGGCGAAGATCCTGACGACGGGGGAGACACCGGCGTACGTTGTCCGAGGTGGGTCATAGTGGGTGCGGGGGGGCTTGCGCTCGAGGTCGCCCGACGTTGGCGGGAACGTCGAGAGTCGGCAAGACCTGGCGGCCCGGCGAGGCGTCGGCGATCCGCCCTCCATGGCCTCTCCTGATCGGCCGTTGAAGAACCCCTCGAGGGCGTTGCCATGAAGGTCGAGGATTCTCTGGATCCCTGGATCGAGCGGCTCAATCAAGGAGATTCCGAGGCGTTGGAGCGGGTCCTCCAGTCCTGCGAGCCCTCGCTGCGAATCGCCGTACGGCGTCGGCTGGGACGCAAGCTCCGCACCAAGGTCGACTCGATGGATATCGTCCAGTCGGTCTTCGCGGGCGTCGTGCCGGGCTTCCGCAACGGTGGATGGCAATTCGCGGGCCGTCCCCAGGTCATGGCCTTCCTCCGTCGAGTGGCCTGGAGGCGGCTCGCCGACCAGAACCAGGAGCATCGCTACGCCTTCGACCGGGAGCAGTCCCTGGCCGACGTCCCGCTCGGGAAGACCCCGCAGACGCCGGCCCCGAGGCCAAGCGAGGTCGCGCAGGGGCACGAGCTCTGGAAACGCGTCCTCGACACGTGCCCGCCCGCCCATCAGGAGGCCGTGAAACTCCGGGCCAAGGGCTATCGGATCGGAGAGATCGCCGACCGGACCGGATTGCACGAGGGGAGCGTCCGACGGATCTTCTACGACCTCGCGAGGCGCCTCTCGATCGCGCGTCGGGGGGAGGCCGAGAGACCCGACGAATCCTCTTGAGGGACCTCGCGATGATTCCGGCTTCAGGTTCTTCCGAGGTTCCGACCCGGGGTTCGCGGTCCTCCCCTCCAAGCCTGACGGGGGAGGGGGGACGAGCTTCGCACATGGTCGCGGCGATGGCGGATGCCTGGGGACGGGGTGAGCAGGTCTCCGCTGAGCAGATCCTCGAGCGGCAGCCGGAACTCGACACCGAGACGGCGATCCGACTCGTCTATGAGGAAGTCTGGCTCAGGCGGGAGGCCGGGTTGGAGGTCGACACGTCCGAGGTCGTCGAACGGTTCCCCCGCTGGGCCGTCGAGCTCCGGGATCTCTTCGAGTGCGACCGGATGCTCTCGCCGATCTCCGATCCGGTCGCATGGCCCGAGGTCGGCGAGGCCCTCGGGCCGTTCCGGCTCCTCGCCGAGTTGGGGCGGGGGGCGTGCGGGCGGACATACCTCGCCATCGAGCCGGGGTTGGCGGATCGGCCGGTCGTCGTGAAGGTGATTCCGGGCGACTACGACGAACACCTGGCACTCGCTCGACTGCGACATACGCACATCGTCCCGCTCTTCTCGGAGCACTCGTTCGCCGACCGAGGCCTGCGTGGGCTCTGCATGCCGTACCTCGGGGGGGCGAGCTTCTCCCTGATCCTCCAGGGATTGGCCGACGTACCCCTATCCGAACGCTCGGGACGGCTCCTGGTCGAGTTGATCGACCAGAACACCTCGAGGATGCCGGCCTGTCCCTCCCCGGCCGGTCCGTTTCGGCGCGGGCTCGAAGACGCGTCGTATGTTCACGCGGTCACCTGGGTCGCGGCGTGCCTGGCCGATGCCCTTCATTACTCGCACGCTCGCGGCCTCGTCCACATGGACGTCAAACCCTCGAACGTCCTGATCACGATCGACGGCCAGCCGATGCTCCTGGATTTTCACCTCGCCCGCCCACCGATCTCGGCCCACGAGGAGATTGTCGATCGGCTCGGCGGAACTCCGGGGTGGATGGCCCCCGAACAAATCGAGGCGATGGAGGCGGTCGAGGCCGGGCGTCCCATCGACGTGGCCGTCGACGGTCGGGCCGACATCTACGCCCTCGGGCTCCTGCTCCGCGAATCGCTCGCCGACCCCGAGTCGACCTTCGACGGCGAGGATTCTCTGGGCTTGATCCGAGCTCTCCCGCGGATCAGTCCCGGGCTTCGTGAGATCCTCACCAAGTGCCTGGCCGACCACCCGGCCGACCGTTACCAGGATGCGGCGACCCTGGCGGATGACCTGAGGCGTCATCTCGACGACCTTCCGTTGCGCGGCGTACGAAATCGGAGCCCTCTCGAGCTTTGGCAGAAGTGGCGGCGACGCCATCCCGGCGCCCTCGCCTGGTACCTCGCCGGACTTTCGATCGTGGTCGCGTCGCTCGGGGCGGTCGCCGAGGCTGTCTCCACCTATCGTCAACGCATAAGCCAGGTCTTGGTGGCCCTCGAAGTCGGGCGCCGAGATCAAGAGCTCGGCCGGTACGACGAGGCGATGCACGTCCTGGATGACGGCCTCGACGACGCCGACTCCCTGCCGGCGCTCAGTGGATTGTCGAAGGCTCTCCGCGAGGAACGCCTCCGCGCCTCGCGGGGGCGGATGGCGAAGGAGCTTCATTCCCTGGCCGATCCGATCCGGTATCGCTACGGCATCGACCTCCCGAAGCCCGACGTCGGGGAGATACTCGTCGGACAGTGCCGATCCCTCTTCGAACGCCGAGGGCTGATCCTCCCGGTATCGAACGTCCCGGCCCTCTCGGAGGAGCTCGAGGAGAGGATCAAGCGGGATCTCGTCGAAGTCGCGGCCGTTTGGGTCGATTTCCGCGTCGGGCTCGCGACACCTGAGACATTCGACGTCGCCCGTCGCGAGTCCCTTCGGATCCTCGAACAGGTCGAGTCGACCGCGGGCCCGAGCTTCGCCATCGACCTCAGACGTCAGTCTCTCGGCGGCCGCCCTTCGCGGGATCCCCGAGCCCTCGAGCCTCGGACGGCCTGGGAGTTCTACGATCAAGGACGCCACCTCCTGCGGTCCGGTAGGTTCGCCCCCGCGACTGAGGCGTTTCGACGTGCCCTCGACCTCAGGCCCCAGGACTTCTGGTCGAACTTCTACTCGGGACTCGGCTCGTATCGGCTCGGCCGGTTCGGCGAGGCCGTCGCGGCTTTCCGCACCTGTGTTGCTCTCGCGCCCGAGGTCGCGACCTGCCGATATAACCGAGCCCTGGCCTACGACGCGCTCGGCCAGTGGGAACGAGCCTTCGAGGACGACACCCGGGCGCTCTCCCTCGATCCCGGCTTCACGGCTGCCCGATTGAATCGCGGGATCCTGTCCTACAAGCATGGTCGACTCCGCCAGGCCATCGACGACTTCGAGCTGGCGTTGAGTGCGCCGGTCCCCGAGCGCGAGATCCGGGGACGCCTGCGTTACAACCTCGCCCTCGCGAGGTTCCAGCAGGGGGATCGGACATCGGCGAAGACGAACGCCGAGCAGGCCCTCCTGGATGGTTGTTCGGAGGCCCAACCGCTCTTCGAGGAACTGCGAGCCGGCTATACGGTCCTTGCGCCTCGGCCGAGTCCGTCATCTTTGCGAGATGCGTCGACACGATGAAGGTCAACGTGGGCCGTTGACGACGCTCAAGGGGGGGCGACGTTGGCCGTGAGGATGAGGAGGACGGAGAACCCAAGGGCCCAGCGGAGGGGAAGCTCGGCGCAGGGGCGACGCCGAGCCTGGGAAGGTCCGGTCAATGGACGCGGGGGTTCCGCTGGCGTGCCGCGAGCTTCGCCTGGCGGGCGGCGAGGGCGGCGGCCTTCTTGGCGGCGGCTTTCTGCGCGGCGGCCTCGGCGAGAGCCTTCCGGGTCGCGGCCTTCTTGTCGGCGACAGTCGGCGTGCCGTCGTCGGTCGACGCGGACGTGCTGGTGTCGCCCGCGGGGCCCTGGACCTTAAAGGTACTGGAGAATCCGACGCTGCTCGTCGTCGGCACCCGGTCGATGTTCTGTTCCGGGTCGAGGATCACGGCGATCCTCCCCGTGATTTGACTGCTGAGTCCGGTCGGGAGCGAGGCGGGAAGCTTGAGGTTGGCCGAGACGTTGGTGGTCGCGCCCGCGGCGAGGCTGCTGACGGCGGTATCGCCGAGGAAGACACCGTTCACCGTCCCGTCCGTCCCCACGAGGACGAACCGGACGCGGACCGAACCCGCGGCGACCGTACCCGCGTTCCCAAGGGCAGCGGTGACCTGAACGCTCTGGCCCCAGGTCGCGTTGGTCGTCGCCGTGGTGACGCCCGTGACGACCAACTGCGGCAGGGCCGTCGGCATCGCCGGCGGTTTGGCCGGGGTATTGATCGTGAGCAACGCCTCGTCGGCCCCGACCCCTTGGCTCGCCACGTGGGGGTAGACCTGGTTGAGCACGTAATCGGCATCCTGGGCGACCGAGAGCGTGAAGTCGCTCCCTCCCGCCAGTGCGGCCGGGGGAATCGTCGGGATGGTGATGGAGCGTGTGATCGTCGTCGACTGCCCGGCGGGGATCGCCGGGATCGCGATGTTGCCGACCGATACGTCGGACAGCCCACCGATTGCGTTGCCGGAAGGCGTGAGCACGACCAGGGCCGTCGTCGCCGGCGCGTCGGCCGTCCCGTTGTTGGTGATCTGCTCGGTGACCGTGATCGGCCGTCCCCATTCGGTCGTGTTGGAGGAGAGCTGGAGGCTTGTTCCAACCAGCGAAGCCGACGTCGGCAGGGCGGCCGTCGCCTGCGCGATGTCGGTCCCGAGGCCTACGGCGGTGTTGTTCGACTCGTTGCTCTCGGCGATCTTGCCGTTGGGGTCGACGGTCATCCCCACGAAGACGGTCCCCGAGGGGGAAGTTCCGCTCAGGGGAGTCGACGGGAGGAGCACCTGTTGGTCGAAGCTGGCCGTTGCGCCCGGGAGCAGGCCGGAGGGCAGGGTGATCGTTCCGAGGGCCACTTCGCCCGACGTGCTCCCCAACGCGGGCGCGGCGTAGAGCATCACTTGGATCGGTGCCGTGACGGTCGTCGTCCCCTGATTCACGACCGTCCCCTGGACCTCGAAGGTCTGGCCCCAGGTCAGGCTCGACGGGACCGAGATCGACTGCCCCGTCAGGTCGGGCAGGTCGGAGGTCGCCGAGAGGAGTTGGCGCCCCTCGAGCGGCTCGAAGCGGAGGACGTGTGGTCCGCGCCCCCAGGCGCGGCGGCGAGCGTCGGCCCGACGTTGGTCGTTGGGCATGGGGCTTTCTCCTCCCTGAGGAAACGCACCCGAGATTTGAGAGCGCGTTCGGTCTGCGTACGACACCCATCCTGGGGTCGTCGCGAAACCTACCTGGAGCCGTCAACTCCGTCAAGGCGAGCCACGTTACGAAATCCTTCGGTGTCGGGCGACGCCCCACGTCGCTTGGACGGAGTGGATCACGAGATTTTGAGCCGGAATCGTTGTTCGCCGATCTGGAACTGGATCACCTTGTCGACCACGATCTGGGACAGCCGGAGCCAGAGGCCGTTCTGAGTCCGGTTGTGTTCGGCATTCCAAACCCCCTTTGCGTTCCGCGACAGGCGAACGTGGCGCGGTTCGCAGAAGGGGTCGTCCGTCCGGACGACCGGGCATGAGGGGTCGGAACCGATCCAGTACTCGGGTTTGACGAGCAGGAGCCGATTCCCGATCTCGTTGCCGATCACTTCGGTCAGGGCCGAAGTGCGGAGCGGATTCGTTCCTTCGTTCCAGCCGTGAGTCTGGCCGGAGAACGAACCGTCGCCCAGTTGGTCGACCGTCGCGTCGGAGACCGAAGGAGGGGCGTCGAAACGGTAACGCCCATTGCCGACGAGGAATTCGGCCTTGTCAGCGATCACCGTCCGGCTGACTCGGACGAACATGCCGTGCAGGCTTTGGAGGTCGGTCACGACCCAGCGATGGACACCGGCGACGGTCTGGAGAGTGATCTCGACATGCCTCGAGGAAATGCGTCCATCGATCGGGATCCGGAGATCCCCCTCCGTGCGACCGATGACGAAGCGACGGTCTCGGATTCGGATGACCTCGCCATCAAGCTTCCCGTCGTCGTAAACCGTCAGGATCGGCATGGGCGGCCGCGCAGTCGGGCGAAAGAGGTGCGCAGGGGGCGCCCCGATCGAGGGGGCCGTCGGTGCGATGGTCATGATCGGAGGAGGTACCGAACCCTGGGCCTGGGCTTGTGCCCGAGGTTGGAGGCCCGAGAGGAGGGCTTGGCGGAGATCCTCGTCGGTCTCGATGAGCGTCCCGGAACGTTCCTCGGCGAAATCTGGTCGCCGGGGCCGATCCTCCAAGGCGGCTGCAGGCTCGATCGCGGTTGAGGTTCGCTCCGGCGGGTTCGACGGGGCCGGGCGCGACGGTAGAGACATGGAGGGCTGCCTTTCACTAAGGATTGGCTCGGAGACCGAGATCCTCGACGGCGGAGTCGAGGCGATTTCGGGACGAACGTGGCGAGATCGCCGTTTCTCCGCCGCCTTCGAGATCCAACCGGGATGGCTCCCCGGTCGAGACGAGAGGTTACCCGGAGTTCCGCGAAGCGACGGCCTTGCTCTTGACTTTGAGCCTTGACTTACGCTTCGACTTGACCCGATCGGGGGCGGTCTCGGGCGAATAGGCCCGCTCGACGTCCTTCAAACCACCGACGCTCTTCACCATCGCGGGGGACGGGCCGAGCTTCGCCTTGAATTTGTTCATGGTCCCGAACGCATTCAAGGCGTTCCTGACCGCAGTGTCGGCATTCAACTCTGAATATTCGCTCATCGTATTGTCCACGACCGGCTGCATTTCTTCTCGTTCACGGACGAACGCGACCTTGTGTTTCTCGAAGTCGGTATTGAGCTTCTCGACCTGCTGCGCCGAGAGGCGTCGCTTTCGGAGCATATTAAGCTGGGCGTTGACGTAGACCAAATTCTCCTGCGTCGCGTTCCTCTCTGCCATGGCCTCCTCCACATAAAGCTTCTGTTCGTAGGTCTGTCGGGGGAGCCTCGGGATCTCCATGTCGAAGATCCGGATCTGCCCCTCAAGCGCGATCCTCATGTCGTCGGCTTCCTGGAAGTTGGCCTCGACTACCATGTTGTCGATGATCTTGTCGCCCGTCGAGGTCATGCGCACCATCGCCGGTCGGATCCGCTTCACCGCCGCGAAAACGTTGGATTCCGACGCGACGACGAAATACGCCCCGGACTTCGTGAGGCCTCGTTCCCTCAGCACGTCTGCGGGCGTCGGGGTGGCGGCGATCGATCCGCCGGCCAGGGACGTCAGCGACAAAAGTGCGGCCATCGAAATCATGCGTCGATTCGACATCATTATCTGTCCTCTCTAAAAATAAGAAACTATAAGGTGAAAACTAATTTATACGAAACGCCGTCGTAGGGGCCTCCTGCCGCGACACGGCGGGGTCGCAGAGGAGGGGAGATGATGGTCGACTGGGCTTGGGTTCAGTCCTGGACCTGGAGTCGCCGGATGACGAGCGATCCGGACTTGACGAAGAAGCCCGCAGCCCCGACGTAGTCACCGGCCGGGGAGGTCGAGTGGTCGACCATCGCGGTCTCTTGCCCGTTGATCAGGACCCGCGAGACGCCGCGTTCGTCGACCTTGAACACGACGTTGAAGAACTGGTCGGCGGCCAGGCCATCTCGGGCCTTGCCCCGCTCGGCTTCGAGGAAGTCGATGGAGACCAGCCCGGCCTGGACTTTCCCGCCACGCTCGCCGAGCCGGGTGGTGACGCCGTGCCAGCCGTCGAGGCCGAGGCTCGCCTTGAGGACGAGATAGGCCTCGGTCCCCTTCTCGGCGGCGAGCGACACGCTCAGGCTGGACTTCCGGTAATCGGTCCGGCGGGTGAGCAGGAGGTTGCCTCGGGGGCCCGAATTCAGGAGGAGGCCCTTCGGCCCTAATTTGATGGACTCCGGGTCGCCGATCCGCCACGACTCCACGTCGTCCGGGGTCAGCGAGGGCCAGAAGTCGAGGATCGGGAGCGTCTCGCCTTCCTCGGCCAGGCGAGGGACGCCGGGCCGGATCTCGATCCGACGGACATCGAGGCCTTGGGGTCTCTGGGGCGTGACACGATCGCCGTCTTCGGCCTTGGTCGTCTTCGACCTGGCCGGACGACCCGCCGGGGAATCGGCCGACGCGTCATCCTTCGGTCGGGCTGCGAGTGCGGCCCGACTGCCGACGTCTCTCGCCCCGTCGAGCTCGACGACCTCGAGCTTCCGGATCTGGACATGTGTCTCGGGGCCTTGCGCCTGGAGCGTGACGTAACCCTTGCGGTACGTGTTCTGGCTATCCGCCCAGTCGATGAAGAGCTTGTCGTCGACCCAGACGCGGATGCCCGGGCCGACCGCCTGTACCACCAGGGTGAACCAGGTGTCGTGGGGGATCGGGCTTTCGGTGAACGTGATCGGCTTCATCGGCATGCGATACAGCGAGCCTGTCTTCACGGGGTCTCTATGCGTGCTGTTGATCTGGGCCTCGTAGCCGAGTGGGAAGCCCGGACCGCGTTGGGCCCGGAAGTAGAGCCCCGAGTTTCCCCCGTCGTTGATCATGACCTCGGCCTTGATGAGGACGTTCTCGTAGTCTCCTCGCGTGCTGAAGAGGTGGGTTGGCCCGCCCCAGCCGTGGAGGATCCCGTCGCGGACCGACCAGTGCCGCGAGGGTTCGATTTCGCCCGACTCGCCCATGGCCGTCCACCCGTCGAGGTTCTTGCCGTTGAACAGCGAGACGCGAGGCCGGGAGGCCGAGGATCCCGCCCCTCCTCCGGAGCTGGAGCTCGCCGGCTTGTGGGCCGAGTCGATCTCGAGCGACTTGATAAGCGTTTCGAAGAGGTCCTCCGCACGAGGAGACACGGCTTCCGTTCCCCCGCTCCCGGCCGGCTTCGTCGGCGTCGCCTCTCCGATTCCGAAGGAATCCAAGACCTGGCCCAGGCTCTCGGACGGCGGAGTCGAGGGCCCCTCATGACGTCGGTCGTTCCGTTCGGGCGGACTCGCGGCTTCGGTCGTCCTCGAGCGGGAGGCAACCCCCGTCGAGGTTGTGGCCGGCGGAGCGACCTTGGCGTCGCCCCGACCCGAGGCCAGGTAGTAGACCGACGCGAGCGCCGGCGCGAGGATCCCGACGGCGCCGGCGGCGAGGACAAGGCGGCGACGATCGGTCGTCGGGCGTGGCGTGAGGGAAATCGCGGAGGGACCGGGGTTCGAAGGGTTCGAGTCGCCGAACTCGATCAGGCTATCCCACGCCACGTCCTTGCGGGCGAGCTTGGTCGCTTCAGGACTCGGGGCGACGGCCTGGCGGGTCACGGCCGGACACTCCACGATGGTCCGGTCCGCGACCGGGGCCGAAGTGGTCGCGGTGGACGTTTCCAGGGTGGCCTGGCTCGTCGGCACGACGGTCTTGTAGAACTTTGTCAGCGCCTTGGAGACTTCGATGGGCTCCTGGAAGCGTTGTCCGGGGTCCTTCGCCATCATCTTGCCGACCAGGGCCGCCAACTCGACCGGGACGTCGGTGCGGACGAGGTTCAGGGGCTTGGCGTCGATCGAGTGGTGCGCCTGGAGGATGTCGTACAGGCTGGTGCCCCGGAACGGCGGCCCCCCCGCCAGCAGGTAGTAGAGGGTGCACCCGAGGCTGTAGATGTCGGCGCGGATGTCGGCCTTCTGGGCATCGAGGGTCTGCTCGGGGGCGACGTAGTCGGGGGTGCCGAGCATCTGCCCCTCGTGCGTCAATCCGCCGTCGACCGGGTCCTCCCGGGTCGCCTTGGCGAGCCCGAAGTCGAGGATCTTGACGACGGCCTTCTTCCCGCTGCGGGCGAGCATGAGGTTCCCGGGCTTGATATCCCGATGCACCATCCCCAACTCGTGGGCGTGTTGGAGCCCGAGTGAGGCCTGGTGGACGAAGTACGCGGCGTTCGCCACCGGCACCGGCCCCTTGGACTTGACCAACCTCGCGAGGTCCAGCCCGTCGACGTACTCCATCGCGAAGATCACGCTCTCGCCGCAACGGAATGCCGAGTGCGCGGAGACGACGTTGGGGTGGTGGAGCCGGGCGGCGGATCGGATCTCGCGGAGGAAGCGGTCGAGGACACCCCTACGGTCGAGGAGGTCTTTGCTGACGAGCTTCAAGACCTCGTCCCGGCCCATGAGGCGGTTATGGGCGAGATAGACGACGCCCATCCCGCCTCGGCCGAGCTCACGAAGGACCTGATAGTCGGGGTGGTCGGCGAGTCCGGGAGGCAGCGCCGAGGTCGACGAGCCTGGAATAGCCGAAGCTTCGGCCCTGGTGTCGCGGCCGCGCGGCCGATCGTCCGCCGCGCGGATACGGCTGAGGAAGCTGTCACCCGATAACTCGGCCACTCGGTTCCGGCAATCGTCGCAGGACTCGAGGTGCGCGTGCACGGCGTCGGACAGGCGCGGATCGAGCTTCCCCAGCCCGTAGGCCCGCAGGCGATCCTCCGTCGGATGGGGTGAAGACGTCGTCGTCATGGGTCTCAAGACCTCCGGCGCCCGCGGGGAGCTTCTCCCCGCCGATCGGGGCAACACAAGGGAAAGGCAGGCGGGAGTGGCGACCTGCCGCGAAAACCGAAAATTATTTCAGGAGTTCGCCGGCTTCTGTCCGCAACCTCTTGAGAATTCTGGATTTGGCCTGGAGGACCGCGTTTTCGGTCAGGCCCGTTTGGAGGGAGACCTCGGCGGCAGGGCGGCCTTCGAGGGCGAATTTTTGGAAGGCGTCCCAGCTGGATGGAGTGAAATCAGGCTGGACGATCGCGAGCAGCTTCTTGACGACGTGACTGTCGTGCTCGAGGTCCCACTCACGTGCGAGCTCGCCGTCAGGAGCGGCCAGGTCGTCGAGGAAGCTCTCGGTCGGGTCGGACCCCGTGCGGGGGATCCGCAACCGTTGCCGACGATAGCTCCGCACCTTGTTCACGGTGACCTGCCTGAGCCAGGCCCGGAACGACCCTTCGCGACGACGCTCGAAGCGCGGGATCTCCCGGATCATGACGATGAGGACCTCTTGCGCGAGGTCGGAGACCTCGTCGCCGAGGCCCGGGATCCGCGCGAGCCAACGATTGATGAGGGGCCGATAGATGTCGTGCATCCGGAGCCAGTCCGTCTGCGCCGGGTTCTCTCCCCGGAGTCGGTCGAGCAGGCTGACGGAGGTCGGGATCACGGCCGGATACCCAGTCTCAATCCAACGATTTTGAATCAAAGGATCATTATGGTAATATTCTCATGCAGTTCCCCCAGATATCTTATCGGATTCGCGATGCTGGCGCCAAGGTGTCAGCGGGCCGTCAAATCGGTACGTATTTCGGGGCGAGCTATGATGTCGGGCGGAATTCTCGCCGAGGGGGCGAGCGTCGCGGCACGTGTACCTACCTGCTGCGCGGACATCAACCTTAATTCAGGGCTGACCCAACTCCGCCGTCCGGATTGCACCACGACATGCTCGAACTCCTTGACTCGAGGGAAGACCCTCGATCTGTTCGACGGACCTTACCGTCGGCGCGAGCTGGGCGAGCGGTTAGCGAGTTCGGCCCCAGCGGCGGATCAACCCTCGAAACGAACACCCTCTCAATTGCGGCGACATCCACGAGCAAGGTTCTTCCCGGTGGGCGCCACCCTGGATCGGATGCCTTCCCGAGAGGAACTCGAACCGGTACATGGGGCGAATCGGCGGGGCGGGGGTGCGGACGCCGCGCGGGTTGCCCCCAAGTGCGTGGTGGCCGAGGAGCTCGACCCACCCGGGGACGAACCGCATGGGCTATAGTCAGGAGGCTCAAGGCCGGTTCGCCGGGCTGACTAATCGAACTACTTGCTATCGAGCAGGTTACGTCTCCGATCCGTTGCCGTGCGTGGGCTATTCGTAGAGGCCTTCAACCCCGACGATTCGTGTAAAACCCTGGATTGGCAAAATCCTCTGAAATTCTCTATCTACCCTAAACTTCCTGCTGTAAACTAACGGTGAGGTCGATTTCGCACGAATTGCGTCGTCGTCGCTTTGGCACGCCAAGAGGAGAACAACTGATGATGCGAATGGGATTGCGAGGGATCTTCGCGGCGCTCGGTATGGCGCTCGCTATGGTCCCGGGGACGTCGTCTGCGTGTACGAAGTGCCATCAAGTTCCGTGCTCGTACGTGCCGGCGCCTGCGCCCGCCTACCAGTGCGTAACCGAGATGGTGCCCTATCAGGTCTGTCGGATCGTGCCGCGGGTCCAGTGGCAGTCGATCAGCGAGACGGTGATGGAGCGGGTCTGCGACACGACCTTCATCGACCGCCCCCGCGTGGTCTGCCGCCCGGTCTATAGCACGACCTATGTCCAACAGTGCGTGACGGCCTGCCGCCCGGTCACCGAGACGTTTTACGTCAACCAGTGCGTGACGGTCTGCCGTCCGGTGACGTCGGTCCAGCAGGTCACGGAGTACTGCATGCAGACGGCGATCCAGTACGTCTCCGTGCCGGTCAAGTCGCACGGCTGTGGCCTCTGTCACAAGCCCACCCCTTGCGGGTGTGCGACCGTGGCCCAGACGGTCTGCACGCCGGTCCCCGTCGTGCGCAACGTCTGCGTGACGCAGTACGTGCCGGAAGTCCAAACCCGTCAGATCCCCGTGACGCGAACCCGCATGGTCCCCGAGACCAAGACGATTAGCGTGCCGGTCGTGTCTTGCCGGATGGTCAGCGAAGTCGTCACCGACAAGATCCCGGTGACCACGTTCCGCTGCGTCCCTCGGACGATCACCCGCCAGGTCCCGATCACGACCTGCGAGCGCGTCGTCGAAACCTGCTATCGCCCGGTGACCCGCATGGTTCCGGTTTGCCCGGCGCCGGCCCCGGTGCCGACCTACGCCGCCCCCCAGGCCGTCCCCTCGATGCAGTCGGCCGTCCCGACCAAGCAGAGCTGAGCTTCGAGTTTGGACCCCAAACGGGGTCGAGAGAGGGTGCCTTGCTCATCCTCGCGAATTCGCATTCGGGTCCTCGATCCGCTCGAGGGCCCGGTTCCTTGCCTTGGTAACCTCTCGCGAAACATCCCTCCCCGCGAAATTCTCCGGCTGGGCCCTCTGCGTCGAATCGAGTTTGGACCTCGGCAAACTCGCGTGGGACGAGCGGGAACCCTCTCGCCACGACAGGGAGCGGTCGCGTCGTAAACGGTGTGGCTTGCTCGTCGTCCGCTTGATTTGCCCAGGATTGCCGATTAGAATCCGGTTTGTGGAAAAAGGACGATCCCGATCGAGTGGAAGGAGCCGTTCCATGTCGAGGCGACTCAGGATCGCGGCGTTGAGCCTGTGGCCAGGCCTCCCGCAAGTCTGGTCAGGACGCCGAACGTTCTGTTGGCTCCTCGCCTCGTCAATCGCCACCCTCGCAAGCGCCTCCGCGTGTCTGAGAATCGCGGACGTCGCTGTCGGCTTTGGCGGGACATTCCTGACCGTGGGCGTCCTGTGTTGGCTCACGAGCCGACTTGGCCTGGACCCCGTCTCGGCCGTTGGGCGAGCGATGACTCGGTTTGCTTTGGGTCGGTTCACGGGAGATGAGCGGGACGTTCGGAGTCTGGAAGCTCTCGGGCTGGTGCCGATCCGAGTGACCGCCGGCGGACAAGCGAGCCGGTTCCACCCCCGAAGCCGGGGCTCGGAAGGTCGCTTGGGATGGCAAGTCGGCCCCGGGAGTGGGCGTGCTCGTCGGGGATTTGGACGGACCGGCTGGTGACTGGCGGCGGAAGGGGAGATTCGAGAGACGAGGCTCGGGGCATCGCCGGCGATTCGGGCGATGGATCCCGGGCCTTTTTTTTGCGGCCTTGGACCGTAACCACGTCCTGTTGTCGTGGTCGGAGCGGTGTGGT
Source organism: Singulisphaera rosea (assembly GCF_054877945.1). Taxonomy (NCBI): domain Bacteria; kingdom Pseudomonadati; phylum Planctomycetota; class Planctomycetia; order Isosphaerales; family Isosphaeraceae; genus Singulisphaera; species Singulisphaera rosea. The sequence goes on from NZ_JBTYIP020000015.1 coordinate 133,415, forward strand.
CCCGGGTCGTGGGTTCCTACACAGTTCCTTCGCGGGCCTCTTGCCCCCTATAATGGAGCGACTCTCGAAGCTTAGGGAGTCTCGATGGACCAGGAAGGGCCTCGTGGACGCGGGCGAGTTAAAGGTCCCGTTCGCGTCGGGCCGTGAATGAGCCTGGCTCGCAAGTGGAATGGATCAGGATCGGCTCGACCTGCTTGATGAACGTTTGACAAGTCTAGTACGTACGTAGATCTCACGGGACGTATTGAGCAGGCCCTGTACCGGGAAGGCCCGGTGGAACCGTCGGAGTCGACCGCATGTATGAACGCTTCACCGATCGTGCTCGCAAGGTGATGCAACTGGCCAATCAGGAGGCCCAGCGCTTCAACCACGAGTACGTCGGCACCGAACACGTCCTGCTCGGCCTGATCAAGGAGGGCAGCGGCGTTGCCGCGAACGTCCTGAAGAACCTGGATGTCGACCTGAGGAAGATCCGGAACGAGGTCGAGAAGATCGTCCAGGCCGGCCCCGACATGGTCACCATGGGCAAGCTGCCCCAGACCCCTCGGGCGAAAAAAGTCATCGAGTATGCGATCGAGGAAGCTCGCAACCTGAACCATAACTACGTGGGGACCGAACACCTCTTGCTCGGCCTGTTGCGCGAGCAGGAGGGAGTCGCCGCTCAAGTTCTGATGAACTTGAACCTGAAGCTGGACGAAGTGCGCGAGGAGGTGCTCAACTTGCTCGGTCACGGGATGGACGCTGGCGGCGAAGGCGAACGCGGCGCCACGTCGAAAGGCAATAAGTCCAAGACTCCGGCCTTGGACTCGTTCGGGCGCGACCTGACCGATCTGGCCCGTCAGGGCAAGCTCGACCCGGTCATCGGTCGCCAAAATGAAATCGAGCGGGTGGTCCAGATCCTCTCGCGTCGGCAGAAAAATAACCCGGTCCTCCTCGGCGAAGCGGGCGTGGGCAAGACGGCGATCGTCGAGGGCCTCGCCCAGATGATCATCGACGGCAACGTCCCCGAACTCCTCCGCGACCGGCGGATCGTCGTCCTCGACCTCGCGATGATGGTCGCCGGCACCAAGTACCGCGGCCAGTTCGAGGAACGCATCAAGGCGGTCATGAACGAGGTCCGCCGCGCCAAGAACACCATCCTCTTCATCGACGAGCTCCACACCCTCGTCGGTGCCGGCGGTGCCGAAGGCGCGATCGACGCCTCGAACGTCCTCAAGCCCGCGCTGGCTCGCGGCGAGGTCCAGTGCATCGGCGCCACCACTCTCGACGAGTACCGCAAGTACATCGAGAAGGACGGTGCGCTCGAGCGGCGCTTCCAGACCATCGTCGTCGAGCCGCCCAGCAAGACCGAGGCCCTCGAGATCCTCCGCGGCCTCCGCGACCGGTACGAGGCGCACCACCGCGTCCAGATCACCGACGAGGCCCTCGAAGCCTCGATCGAGCTCTCGGATCGGTACATCACCGGCCGATGCCTGCCCGACAAGGCCATCGACGTGGTCGACGAGGCCGGCGCCCGCGTCCGCCTCAAGGCGATGACCCGGCCCCCGGATCTCAAGGAGCTCGACGACCAGATCGAACGCCTCAACCAGGACAAGGAAGAGGCGGTCGCCAATCAGGACTTCGAGCGCGCCGCGGCCCTACGCGACCAGGCCGACAAGCTCAAGAAGAAGAAAGAGACCATCAACCGCGAGTGGCGTGAGCGCTCGAAGGAAGTTGATGGGACCGTCGACGAAGAGGTGATCGCCGAGGTCATCAGCAAGATGACCGGGATCCCGCTCACTCGGCTCGAGGCGGAAGAGACCGGTCGACTCCTCAAGATGGAGGAGGAGATCCAGAAGAAGGTCATCTCCCAGACCGAGGCGATCAAGCGGATCAGCCAGGCGGTCCGCCGCAGCCGCTCCGGCCTCAAGGACCCGAAGCGCCCCATCGGCTGCTTCATCTTCGCCGGCCCCACCGGGGTCGGGAAGACCTTGCTCGCCAAGGCGCTCGCCGAGTTCATGTTCGGCGACTCCGACGCATTGATCCAGATCGATATGTCGGAGTACATGGAGAAGCACAACGTCTCGAGGCTGATCGGCGCCCCTCCGGGCTACGTCGGCTACGAGGAGGGGGGCCAACTCACCGAGAAGATCCGCCGCCGACCCTACGCGGTGGTCCTCCTCGACGAGATCGAGAAGGCGCACCCCGACGTCTACAACATGCTCCTCCAGATCATGGAAGAAGGCCGGCTGACCGACAGCTTCGGCCGCAACGTCGACTTCAAGAACACGATCATCATCATGACCACGAACGCCGGCGCCGAGGTCACCTCGGTCAACTCCGGCTTCGGGTTCGAACGTGGCCGGAGCCAGGACGACGCGGTCACCTACGAGTCGATGAAAGATCGGCTCAAGGTCGCCATCGAGAAGTACTTCCGGCCCGAGTTCTTGAACCGGCTCGATGACGTCATCGTGTTCCACACCTTGAATAAGGATAACCTCAAGCATATCGTCGACATCGAGCTCGCCAAGGTCCGTAGCCGTCTCGCCGACCGCGGCCTCGAGCTCGTCCTGACCGATCCTGCCAAGGAATACCTGATCTTCAAGGGCTTCAACCCCGACTACGGGGCCCGGCCGTTGCGTCGCTCGATCGAGAACCACATCGAGGACCCGCTCGCTGAGGAGATCCTCCGCGGTACCTTCAAGGGCAAGGACAGGATCACTGTCCTCCTCGAGGGTGAAGGGGACACGAGGCGGATCAAGTTCGAGGCCACGAATAAGGCCGAGACCCCCGCACTCGCCGGCGTCGGCGGCACAGCCCCGGCGACCGAAGAGAAGTCGTCCTGATCGACTGCCTCGAGCACCGATTGACTATCGACGGGCGAGTGGAGAGTTCTCTCTCCACTCGCCCGTCGTCGTTGGTCGGGAACATAAACCCCGATGAGTCGGACGTCCTATGAACTTGCCCCGAAAGCCGATCCAATCGGGTTTCGAGGTCGTCAGTCAGCGCGAACGTTCGCGGGCTTCGGCGACCATGCGGACTAACGCCCCGTTGTCCTGCTTCCGGGCGACGGCCTCGGCTTCGGCGAGCAACTTGGTTCGGTGGTCATCCCGGTGGGCCTGCCTCGACACGTCCGCGGCGAGGATCAGGAGTCGGACCTGGTCGGCCGGCGTGCTCTGTCCTCGGGAGATCGTCAGGGCTTCGTCGAGTATCGTCGAGGCCTCCGTCGAGGCTCCCGACCGACTCAGGTCATTGGAGAGGGCGACCAGGGAATCGATTTCCTCGTCGGCGTCTTCGGCCTTTCGCGCCGAGGCGACCGCACGTCGGCCCAGGAGGATCGCGTTCTTGAGGTCCCCGGCGTCGGCGGCGAGTGACGCGAGGAACCGCTCGTCGTCCGCGAGTGCTCCATGATCCTCGAGTTGCTCGTGCTGGCTCGCAGCGTGCTCGACCCGCTTCCGGGCTTCGTCGACCCGGTCGAGTCCGAGGTAGGCGTCCCCGAGCAGTCGGTCCATCGCGGCGGCATCGGCCTCCTGGTGGAGCTCGACGAACCGGTCACGTGCCTCGAGCAGCTTCTGAGCCGCGGGACCGGCCTTGTCGAGAGCCAGGTAGGTCCGCCCGAACTCGCCGAGGGTTTTCGCGCTTCGCGCGGGGTCGTTCAGCGCCCGAGCCAATGTCATCGCCCGGTCGAGATGAGACGGTGACTCCTCAGGGTGGCCTGAAACACGCAAGGCGTAGGCCAGGAGGAGCCGGGCGTCGGCCTCATGATCGCGGTCGATCGCCTTCGAGAGCAGGGGGAGGGCTTCGGTGATCGCCGTGATCGCCTCGGGAGCGCGCTCGAGGCGGAGCAAGGCGTCTCCAATCAGGAATTGGTCATATCCCTCGAATCCACGGTCTTCTCGTTTGGCGTCGAGCCCGCGGGCCAACTTCCAGAGGGAGATCGCAGCCTCGAGGTCGCCGAGCCGGTCTTGGCAGCATCCCGCCGCCCTCGCCGCGTAAGCTTCGTAGCGGGTGTCGCCCAGCGCCGCCCTCGAACTTCGTTCGGCCTCATACAGTGGGAGGGCGGCCGCGAAGTCCCCTTCCTTGAAGAGGCGGTCGGCTTCGGCGGACAGGCCACGGGCTTCGGCTTCCGACCGGGCCCGATCCGGCTCGTCCGCACGAATCCCGGAGGCGCTACTCAACATCAGAGCCATCGCCACGACGCCGGACAACTGCGACCCAAGTGGTTGCCAACCCCCATGGATGCGAGGTCGGGCGAAGTCCCTGGAGCGTTCCGGATCGGTTCGAGACACGGCCGTCCTCCACGATAAGGGGCGTGGCCCTCGCCGGGGGCAGGGGCGTCGCGCTTACGACTTCGTCCTCGTGCCGTAATCGACCTTCAAGGGGATCACCGGCTCGGATCCGGCCGTGACCAGTGCGGTTGCCTTCGCCCTGCGGCGGGTGGGCGGTCGGAGCCGGTCGACCAGCACGACGAAGGCGGGGACCAGGATCGGTCGGACGAGGAACGTGTCGAGAAGGACTCCGAGTCCGAGCGCGAAGCCCAGCTCTCGGAGTGCGGTGAGGCTCCCCGTCAGCATCGAGCCGAAAGTGCCGGCCATGATCAGCCCACAGGAGCTGATGATCCCCCCGGTGTGCGCGATTGCCAACCGAGTCCCTTCGACGACACCGTGTTTGCGCTCTTCTTCGATGACCCGCGACATCAGGAAGATGTTGTAGTCTTCTCCGACGGCCACAAGGATTACGAAGAGGAAGAAGCCTACCTTCCAATCCAGGCCAATCCAGGGGTCGGGGCCTTGATGGAGGGAGCGGAAGACGACCTCGGTCATGCCGAGCGACGCGAGATACCCGAGCACGACCGTCACGATCAGGTAGAGGCAGATGCCCGGTCGACGCAGCAGGACGACGAGGATAGCGTAGACCCCGACGGTGACGAGCACGTACATCCGCCGTTCGTCGTTCGTCGTCACCTTCTTGAGATCGTTCACGGCAGCTGACGCTCCGGAAAGCCCGACGGCGGTGGTCCCTTCCAGTGGCTGGCCAGGACCCCTCAGGCTCTTGAGCTTCGCGTAAACGGTCTCGAGGGCACGCAAGCTCGAGTCGGAGAATGGGTCGCTCTTGAAGACGACGTCGATCTTGGTGATGTGGTCTGCGTCGGCCTTCGCCTTCGGCTTGGTGCTGACATATCGAGTGTCGACGGCGGGAAGGATCGAACGCTGGATGAATCGCTCGAAGATCGTCTTCTGAGAGTCCGGGACGGGTGGCTTGCCGAGGGGTTGGTAGAGCGATCGGACCTCGGCCACGTTCGGGATCGCGGCGAGCTGGGTGCTGAGCTCGCCGATCTTGGCACGTCCCTCGTCGGAGCGAAAGTTGAGCTTCGGGTGTTCGAGCAGGAGAATCGTCGGGCTCAACTCGCCGACGGCGAAGTAGCGCTGCACCGTCTTGGCGCCGATCACGCTGTCCTGGTCGGGGTTGAGGTCGGCGAGCTGGCTGTAGTTCGGCCGAGTGTGGGCCCCGATCCAGGCGAAGGGGGCGAGCGCAAGGATGCAGAGGACCAAAATGCGGACCGGGTACCGGACGACGAGGTCGGCGGCCTTCATCCAGAAGCCCGACATCGGCAATTGTTCAAGACTCTCGATCTCTCGGTCGGCCCCAACCTCGTGGTGGGGCTGGCGGAAGGGCCAGAAGACGGTCGCCCGGAGCCAGTGGAGCAGTACCGGGCCCAACGTCAAGGCCGCGACCAGGGCGATGGCCAGGCTGAGTGCGATCGCGGGGCCCGTATATTGGATCTTGGCGAAGCTCGAGAACCACAGCATCCCCAGCCCGACGATCACGGTCCCGGCGCTGGCCACGAGGGCACCGCCGACCTGGGTGATCGCCTCGCGGAGCGCGTCGTCACGCCGCCGTCCACGGATCAACTCTTCTCGATATCGAGCGATCAGGAACAGGCAATAGTCGGTCCCGGCGCCGAACAAGACGACGATCACGAAAACATTCGTGATATTGATCACCTGGAAATTCAGCCCGGGCACCTTCGTGAGCAGCGCGATCGACAGCATCGACGCCCAGACCGACAGCGCGATCGTCAGGAGCGGGATCAGGGCGAGCAGGGGGGAGCGATAGACCGCGAGGAGGATCACGACGACCAGGGCGATCGTCGCGTGTGTCGTGTTTGAAATGCTGGATGTCGAGGCCTTGTTCATGTCGTGGCCGACGACCGCCGACCCCGTCAGGGCCAGGGTCAGCCCCGTCGGCGGCTTCGGCAGCGTCTGCATGTCCTTTTTCAGGGCGTCCACGGCGATGCGCGTCGACTTCGCGACGTAGGTGCCGTTCAGCGAGATGATCGTCAAGACCGCCTGCCCGACGCCGTCGGGGCCCGTGCCGATGAACCGAGAGCCGATGACCGGGCTCCGGAATGTCTCGATCTTCTTGATGCCGAGGGCGGCGTCGGACTCGCGGACGCGGTTCAGCCTGGCGATGATCTGATCCACATAGCTGAAATCTTCGGGCGTGAGCCGACCCTCCCGGCGCTCGCTGACGACGACCACCTGGGAGCTCGAGGCGTCACGCGGGAAGCCACGCTCGAGGAGGTCCTGGCCGATGACGCTGGGATAACCCGCGGGGAAGAATCGGACGTCATCGTCCTTGCTAACTTGATCCCAAGAGGGGGCTACCGCATAGAGCGCTGCGGCCAGACCCAGCCATCCGAGGACGACCAGGGCTCCCCGGCGGAGGACCACGTCGGCGATCGATTCGAACATGGGAAATATTGCATCCGTTATGCAGGAACCGACCGCGACCGTGTCGGAACTCGGTGGGCCGCTCGGGAATCCCTTCCTCAGTGCGGACCGGCGATCGCACTTAAAGTCTACTGAGGGAACATAATGAAACGATCCGATGCTGTCAAAGGCAATTAGCCGGCACGTCCCGGACCGCGGCCTCAAGACCCTCGGGACAATCCCTTCCGGGCAGCACACTCCAAGGTTTCGACCGCCTCGGGAGACTGCTCGCCATGCTCCCCTCTCTCCCGGTTCGCGTTGTCCTCAACGGACTCGGATGGCGTTTCCTTTAGTTGTCCTTCGGCCATGAGAGCCTTGTTCGTTTCATCAATCTCTGTCTTTAGATTGTCGGCTGTTTGGGCGGGATGTATGGGGTTGCGTCAATGCGGCTGGTTGCTTAAGCGAGGGCCCTTCGGCCGGTCGACGAGGCGGTGGGTCAGGGAATTGTCGACGAGTTTGGCGACTGGTGAAGAGTTTGCTTTGAGAAGTCGGGCGGGCCCTTGCCTTCTCGAGTAAAATCTTCAAGATACAGTAATCGGCGATTCGCCGAGTTTGCTCTCTCCAAAGGACCCCGAGGATCGCATTTTCCGTGTCCGCTTCATCCGTCCGTGACCTTTCGCGCCAGTGGATCGATCACCTGGCCCCTTATCGTCGGCATCGCAACGACGAACACCTCGAAGCGCTCGTTGAGGACGCCCTCCGTTACACAGGATTCCACCTCGAACACGACCTCTCCGACTCGGAATACTGGGCGAAGGCCCCGCTCGCCCGGCGCGTGGCCGTCCTGCTCTTCCTCGTCGATCGCGGGATTGTCCTGCGAGTGTCGGCGAATGGTCGCCGGACGTTCGAGCCCGTCGACTCGGCCGAGACCTGGGTCTCGAAGCAGGAAACGCTGGCCCCGTACCTGACGCCCACCCTCGAATTCATCGCCGCCCTGCGTCGAGAAGGCACCCGACGCTCGAGCCGCACGCACTCCTGAGGCCCTCCGCCTCGTCTGACCCGCAACTAGCGGCAGACCTGAGGCACCGTCAAGGGTGGATCGAGGATCCCGGTACGACTCCGACTCGCGATCGAGGCCGGCTTCACCAGGCTTGGCCTTTCGACGGAACCGGGATCCCAAAGTCTAAGTTCAGCGCCCGGCCAGCGTCCCGCACGCGGCCTGGATGTCCGCGCCTCCCGAGTAGCGGCGGACGACCGGTTGGCCGAGTGATCGGCTCAACCCGTCGCGGAATGTCGAAAGCTCCTCGGGCGTCGGGGGCAGGAAGCGACCCGACGGGTCCGTGACGTCGATCAGGTCGAAGCGTACCGGAGTGTCGCCGATCAGTTCGCCGATGGCCTGGGCGTCGTCTTCACCGACGTTCTCGCCTCGGATGCAGACATACGAGATCATGACTCGGTCTCGACGAGCGAGCGCGTGTCGACGCGCGGCCGCGATCAGGTCGGCAACCGGGGTCCGAGCGGCGATCGGGACGAGCCTCGCGCGTTTCGCGTCGGTGGCCGCCCCGAGGCTGATCGACAGTCGGAAATGGTGGCTCTCGGCCGTGAACCGGTCGATCTCCGGGACGAGGCCAACCGTGCTGATCGTGATCGCCTTGGCGGAGACAGCCCCGCCATATGAGCAGCGCAAGAGTCCTGCCGCAGTCAGCACTCGGTCGTAGTTCAGGAACGGCTCGCCCATCCCCATGAAGACGACGCCCGTGACGCGCCCCCCTTGCGCGCGGGCCAGGTCGCTCGCCTGGACCCATTGGTCGATGATTTCCCAGGTCGCCAGGTTACGCCGGGAGGTCATCCGCGCGGTCGCGCAGAAGACGCAGCCCATGACGCATCCCACCTGTGACGAGAGGCAGACGCTGTAAGCCCCCGGCTTCTTGAGGGGGATCAGGACGGTTTCGACCGCCAGGTCGTCGTGGGTCCGAAACCGCAGCTTTCGGAAGCCGTCGCGGGGTGAGACCACTTCGGCGTCGAGTTCAAGCCTCGGGAGCGGCCCGATGGCGTCGCTCAAGCGTCGAGGCACCTGGAAGTTTCGCCCCCAGACGTCGGGGTCGTGGACCCCTCGGCCCATGATCGCCGAGAGGAGGCGTCGCGAGGCGAGTTCGTTCGCCCCGAGCCGGGCGGCTTCGGTGGCAAAAACCTCGGGAGTTACGTCGCGGGGGTCGAGCACGCGGTCATCTCGTGAAAAAGCGCAAAATTTTGGTCGACGATTCCTCGAATTCCCTTAAAGTACCGAGCTAGGTGGGTTATCGACTACCCGTCAGACTCGTCGAAGAGCCTTTCGGCCGAGTCGTATCGGGTCAGTTCGTCGGGAGTCGGGGCGATCGTGACGAATGTTCCGAGAACGATCCGCACCGACCCAACCTTTCCGGAAGTTCGTTCGTAAGAAAGGAAACCCGAAGCCAACCCCAGACGGGGAGGGCTTCATCCGGTGAGCTCGGTTTCCAACCCAAACACAACGACTTTCAGGAGTTGAATCAGAAATGAAGCGCAACTTTGTCGCCTGGTCGGCGTTGGCCATCTCGACCGCCGCACTGGTCAGCTCTCGAGGAGTTACGCGGCAAGTTCCCGCGGCCCCCGGGATTCCTGTGGAAAGCCAGCGGACCGCTCGATCGCTCTCCGATGCCTTCGTCACCGTCGCCGACTTCGCCCGTCCCTCGGTCGTCCAGATCTCCGTCCAGCGCAAGCCCTCGGGGAACATGTCACGCACGCCCGGCCAAGGGGGCCGAAATCCTTTCCCGGGTCCGAACGGTCCCGGCGGTATGAACCAGAAGGACCTCAATGACCTGCTCCAGGAAATGATGAAGCGGTTCAACGCCCCCGAATTCGCGCCCGAACACGAGCAGTTCGGCGGTGGCCCGGCCGCGGGGACCGGCTCCGGATTCGTCTATGACGACCACGGCCACATCCTCACGAACAACCACGTCGTGAGCAACGCCGGCAAGATCATCGTCACCTTCCACGACGGCGTCGAAGCGTCGGCCACCGTCGTCGGCACCGACCCCAAGTCGGACGTCGCGGTCATCAAGGTCGATAACACCAGCTATCGTCCGCTTCCCAAGGGCCTAAGTAATAAGCTCCGCGTCGGCGAGCTCGTCATGGCCGTCGGTTCTCCGTTCGGCCTGAGCCAGTCGGTCACGATGGGGATCATTTCCGCGACCGAGCGGAACAACCTGGGCATCAATTCGACGGTCGACTCCTATGAGTCGTTCATCCAGACCGACGCCCCGATCAACCCGGGCAACTCGGGCGGTCCGCTCGTCGACATGGACGGACACGTCATCGGGATCAACTCGGCGATCATGACCGGGGCCCGAGGCATGGGCGCCAGCGGTGGTAACGACGGCGTCGGCTTCGCCATCCCCATCGACCTCGCCTCGAACGTGGCCGACAAGCTCATCAAGGACGGGAAGATCAGCCGCGCCCGGATCGGCGTCGTGATCCAGCCGGTTTCCGCCGCGATCGCCAAGGCGCTCGGGCTCGACCCCAAGATCAAGGGGGCCCTGGTTAGCTCCGTTGTCCTCGAGAGCCCCGCGGAGAAGGCCGGCCTGAAGGCCGGCGACGTGATCGTCGAGTACAACGGGACCCCGGTCGTCAGCGTGCCGTCCTTCCGCCTGAATGTGGCCGCCAGCGACATCGGCAAGCCGGTCGGGCTGAAGTACTACCGGGCGGGCAAGGAGCGGTCCACCGAGGTCGTCCTCGCCTCGTCCGAGAAGGTCGTCTTCGACATCGAGAAGAACAACCAGGAGTCGGAGGAACCCGACCAGAAGCCCGAGCCCGCGAAGACCTCGGTGAAGGGCTTCGGCCTCGAGCTCCAACCCTTGACCGAGGACGTGGCCAAGGGAGCCGGTCTGACGAAGGAAACCAAGGGTCTCGTCGTGAGCTCGGTCGAGGAGGGGAGCCCCGCGGACGCGGCCGGCATCGCTCCCGGCATGGTGATCACCAAGGTGCTCGTCGACAAGGCGCCGACCGAGGTTTCGGATGTGAAAGCCTTCCAGGAACTGGCGGACAAGTCGGATGATCTGACGATCTACGTCCAGGGCCGGAATCTGCCCGGCAACTTCATCCCGCTCAGCAAGGCGAAGAAGAACTGACGTGACTTGAAGTGAGCTTCGTCCGTTCCGCACTTCGAAAGCAACGCGAGGGCCCGCTCGGGAAATCTCCCGAGCGGGCCCTCGGCGTTTATCGATCATCCGGACGGGCCCGGATCCGGGCTGTGCATCTTGGGAGTTTGGTCGAGGGAGTCGGCGGGGCGTCCTGGTGGCACGACTGAGTATCGACCGATCGGCCGTGAAGATTCGGAAAAATCCCCGCGACTCGAAGGGATTCAGGGGGACGCGCAAACTTGAATGAGGTCGGGATGCGTCTCGGGCACCTGTCCGTTATAGTGAGATGAGGCTCTCGTCCCTCTCCGTCTCCTTGCACGCAAGGCACCCCGACGTGCCGAGGTTGCCCCATCGAGGCGGTGCGGCCTCTCGGGAATCGCCCAAGGATCTTTGTTGCGATGATCGATCACACGACCAACCCCGACTCGGTCGAGCACTATGACATCGAGGTCGCGCCCCGAGTCCGCGGGCTTCCCCCATACCTGTTCGGGAAGATCAACGAGCTGAAGTATCGAAAGCGTCGGGACGGGATCGACGTCATCGACCTGGGGATGGGCAACCCAACCGACCCCCCCGAACAATCGGTGATCGACAAGCTCTGCGAGGCGGCCCAGGACACGAAGAATCACCGCTACAGCGTCGCGTCCGGGGTCTATAACCTGAGGCGCGAGGTGGCCGCCAAGTATCAGGCCCGCTTCGGCGTCACACTCGACCCCGATCAAGAAGTCGTCGCGACGATCGGCTCCAAGGAAGGCTTCAGCCACATGTGCCTGGCGCTCCTGGGACCGGGCGACACGGCCCTGGTCCCCGCGCCGAGCTTCCCGATCCACGTCCATGCCATCGCGCTCGCGTCGGCCAACGTCATCGCGCTCGACGTCCGCGACTCGGAAGCCTTCCTCGCGAACATCAAGCGGGTCTGCGAGAGCCTATTCCCAAGGCCCAAGATCCTCGTCCTTAATTACCCGCACAACCCGACCGCGACAGTCGTCGATCGCGCCTTTTACGAAGAGATCGTTGCGCTTGCCCGGAAATACCGCTTCTTCGTGATCCACGACTTCGCTTACGGCGACATCAGCTTCGACGACTACCAGGCCCCGAGCTTCCTCTCGGTTCCGGGGGCGAAGGAAGTCGGCTGCGAGTTCACGACAATGTCGAAGGGCTACAACATGGCCGGCTGGCGCGTCGGGTTCGCGACCGGCAACCCGATGATGCTCAACGCGCTCAAGGCGATCAAAGGCTACTACGACTACGGGATCTTCCAGGCGGTCCAGATCGCCTCGATCGTCGCACTCCGGCACGGCGAGGCGGGCCGGCTCGCCCAGGTCGCCGAGTACCAGATGCGTCGTGACGTCCTCGTCGACGGCCTCACTCGACTCGGCTGGAGCGTGGAGTCTCCCAAGGCGGGCATGTTCGTCTGGGCCCAAATCCCCGAGCCCTGGCGCTCCAAGATGGGCTCGATCGACTTCGCGATGAAGCTCCTCGAGGAAGCCGAGGTCGCCGTCAGCCCCGGCCGCGGCTTCGGCGAGACCGGCGAGGGCTTCCTCAGGCTCGCCCTGATCGAGAACGACCAGCGCCTCCGTCAGGCCGTCCGCCAGATCGGCCGTTGCCTGAAAATGGAAAAAGCCGTGAGTGAATGAGGAATCATTCACGGGCTCACGTGTTTGTTGCCCGTCATCCGCCGCCGGCGTTGATGACGGGCGGCCCGCTCGATTGCTCGCTCGAACGTCACAGGACCGCCAAAATATGGTGAGCTGCGCCCACTGCGAGCGTCCACTCGTCTGCGAAGATTGCGGGGGCCCGTATGTCCCGCCGAGCCAGGCCCACTACGAGGCGCTCTCCCGGTCCGACGTCCGGCTCTCCTGTCCTGCCTGTGGCGAGACTCTCGCCTGCCGATGGTGCAAGACGCCATACGACGGGGTCGCGGATGAGGCGGGGGACGATTCAGGATACTGATCGAAGTACCCTTGGGAGTCGGGGTGATCGCCGCCAGGCATGGGGCCGACCGGTCCCTCGGTTCAACCTCGACGAACTCGAAGCGTCGGCAGTAACGTACGGCTCACGGATTCGTTCGCAGGTGCCTCGCGTTCGCATCGGAGGCGAGCGGTATAGAGGCTGGCCCTCCGGGTCGCCTCAGGCGTTGGATCGATTCTGGGGATCGGCCTGTGGGGAGTTGTTCACGTTTCGCATCGGCGGATGGGGAGGCTCGATCCGTCCGAAGATCATGCGCCCCGCGCTGGTCTGGAGGACGCTCGTGACCGTCAGGCGGATCGTCTCGCCGAGGTGATAGCCGCCCTGTTCGGCGACGACCATGGTGCCGTCGTCGAGGTAGCCGATCCCCTGGCCGGGCTCTTCGCCCCGCTTCAGGAGCTTGACCGTCAGGGCTTCGCCTGGGAGGACGATTGGCTTCATCGCGTTCGCGAGGTCGTTGAGGTTGATGACGTCGACCCCCTGGAGCCTCGCGATCTTGTTGAGGTTGTAGTCGTTCGTCACGACCTTGCCGCCGAGGTGCTTGGCCAGGACGACGAGGCGTTGGTCGACCTCGCGGATTCCGTTGAGCTCGGGGATTTCGGCGTCGTGGATGGCGACCTCGACGCCCGTCGATTTCTGGAGCCGGTTCAGGATGTCCAGGCCGCGTCGGCCGCGGTTCCGGCGGAGCTTGTCCGAACTGTCGGCGATCCCTTGCAATTCCTGGAGCACGAACCTGGGCACGATCAACGGCTGGTCGATGACGTGGGTCTCGGCGACGTCGGCGATCCGTCCGTCGATCACGACCGAAGTGTCGAGGACGAGCGGGCGCGCCCCTTTGACTTCCTTAGAGAACTCGACGTAGGGGATGATGAACCGGAAGTCATGTTTCGTCTGCAAGAGTGTGCTGATGCAGATATAGCAGATGGAGATCATGATCAGGCCGTTGATCCCCTCGGCAACTTCGACGCGGAAGTAATTCCCCATTGTCGGCTCGAGCGCGTTCTGGACGAGACCGCTCAGGATCACCCCGACGATGATGCCGAAGTAGATCGCCGAGATGGTCTGGATGCGTTTCCTGGGCGTGAGGAGGTCGGCGAGCAGGATCGAGATTGCGATGACCATCGCGCCGAGGAAGACGAGCGAGGGGTTGGCAAGCTGGAGATTCCCGACGGATTTGGCGATCCGGACCCCCTGGGTGGCCATCACCAACACGAACATCGTCCGGATTATGATTAACAGCATCGCCGAGAGCCTTTCTTTCGGACGGGGCGGCTGAGGGGCAGGGGCATCGGTGGAGTGACCCGTCGAGTCAGTGTCCGACGGGCCGATCGAGCTCGGCCGACAACTCCTCGACGAACCTGTCATAGAATTCGAAGAGGCTCTCGACGATCACCTTGGTGTTCCCGAGCACCGTCATGAAGTTCGTGTCGCCGTCCCAGCGGGGGACAACGTGCCAGTGGAGGTGACCCGGGAGGCCGGCACCCGCGGACTTGCCCTGATTCAGCCCGATATTGTATCCCTGGGGCCGGAGCATCCGGTCGAGGACGGCGACCATCCGTCGCAACGTCTCGATCGGCTCTGTCAGATCCGACCCGTCGAGTTCGCCGAGCGTCCCACAATGTACGTTCGGGGCGACGAGGAGATGGCCGTTGTTGTAAGGGAAGCGATTCAGGACCACGACGGAGTGGGCACTACGCCAGACGAGCAGGTTCTCTCGGTCGTCGGAGCCGGCGAGGCCCCGACATAGAAAGCAACCGGGTTCCGCCTCACGCTCCCCGGAAGAGTCGCGGATGTACTGCGCTCTCCAGGGTGCCCACAACCGATCCATTCGAACCCTCCAACACGACCGAGCGAGTCGATCACGACCGAGCGAGTCGATCACGACCGAGCGAGTCGATTTCAGACCCACAAAACCCCCCCCGAACCCCCGCGTTTCCACGTGGGAATCTCCAGAGTGGGTTGCATCGACCTCGAGTCAATCGATGATACCATTCCCGGTAGGACTTGTCGCGACCCCACTTCAATTTCACGGGGGAGCGAGGCCTGGAGGTTCGCCTTAGATGGCGGGGGTTTCGGCCGAAACGGGCCGTTACTGGAGGAGTTGGCGTTCGCGGAGGGGGTAGGCGCGGGCCCAGGCACGGCCGGCGATCTGGTCGTTGGCGACGATGACGGGCCCTGACGACGTCAGGGTCGGCGAGTCCCCGGGGCTCGTCGGATTCACGAGGACGTAACCGGCCGGCACCCGGAAAGCCATCTGGGTCGGGGAATCCTCCGAGTGGCAAGGGGCTTTCAGCCATACCCGCTCCCCATCGATGCGGAGTTGATTCGCCGACCAGTCGACCTCCTGACCTTCGACGGCCACGATTTGACCCATCGGGCAACTCTTCCCCTGCGAACCGGGCCATCGTAGCCAGACCATGTCGCCGCGGCTCGGCGAGGAGTCGTGGTAGGCCCAGCAGTTGACATAGAACCCCGACGAACCTCCCCCCGCCTGCATCACCGGCCAAGCGAAGAAAGTGGCCACGCCGAGGAGTGGCGCGTAAATCCCGAGGGCGAGGCCTCCCGAGGCCGACGCCAGCGGCATCCAACGCCCGAAGCCCGGGAACGCGTTCTGGCGGAAGACATCGACCGCGGAGATGACGTGTGTGGTGAAGGCGAACACCAGGACGGCCGCCCCGGTCCGACTACCCCAAGTGAAGATCCCCATCGCCAGCGCCGCGACGAACGACCCGAACAGGACGGCCGCCCGTTCACGCTGGCGCCAGCTCCATTGCATGTAGCCAGGGATCAGGATCCTCAGGCCGGCAGGCGTCCCGACTCGTGGATCCATGACCGTTTGCGGCCCACGAGACCAGACTCCAAGACTCCCGGATCCCATCACGCGATACCCTTTCACTACGGTCTGCCCGAAAAATCCAGCGTGGCGACGAACGTCGTCGGTCCGGACTATATCCTTATGACTCTTGTCCGAGTCCTCAGCGGCGTCAACAAAAACCGGACAACTGCGGAGAATTGAGCGGTGTTGAGGGGCGAATTGGCCCGCGAAATTCACGCGAAATTTGAAATTTACGAAATGGATCGCGACGTCCCATGTTCGTATTTCTTCGTGATGCCCCGAATCCTAAGTCACTAATGGCTCACAGGGTAGGCCTTCCCACTATTGTTGGGTGCATGGCGAAACGGTCAAGATCCCGAGCGAGTCCGCCGTCGCATTCGTTGACCGCGCGGTAAGTACTTCGTCGCAACGGCTCGTTCATTCGGTCCGAGTTCAGCGTCACACGTGGATTTCACGAAAATTTCATCATTGGGTCATCTCGCGCATGATTTTTACGCGGTCCGGACTCCTCGGAGATGACAGGGCGGGTGGTTTGCCGATTCGGGAGGGGAAGGGCTGTGGTCCTCAACCGTTCAAAATGCGGTTAATTGTGAAGATGCGAACGAACCGGTATTGCCGACTGTCGTAGTATAAGGGAACAATCGGAGAGGGAACGGGCTTGACCGAGCCCGGAGGATTGGTAGCATATTGTTCCTTCGAACATAGACCTAGTTCGGACGCTTACCTTATCGACGCGCACCGTATGACCGAATGTCAGCAGGACGCCGGTCTGTCCTTACGGTGTGCTTCCCAAATGAGCCTTCGAATTTCGGCCGACCATTCAGCCCGCCTCTGGAACGACGGGCTGACCTAATCCCGACCGAACATCGAGATCGGTTGCCCCAAGCCCAAAGGGCGTTCCACCCTTTGAGACAAGACGTAGCCGCATTATGGAAAACCTTCGAAACGTCCGGAACATCGGGATCTCGGCCCACATCGACTCGGGGAAGACAACACTCACCGAACGAGTTTTGTTCTACGCCGGCCGGACCCACGTGATCAGGGAGGTCCGTGGCGAGGGTGCGGTGATGGACCACATGGAGCTGGAAAAGGAACGAGGGATCACGATCACCTCGGCCGCGACCACCGTCCATTGGCATGACAAGAAGGTCAACATCATCGACACGCCGGGCCACGTCGACTTCACCGTCGAGGTCGAGCGTTCGCTCCGCGTGCTCGACGGTGCCGTCCTCGTGCTCTGCGCCGTGGCGGGCGTCCAGTCGCAGTCGATCACCGTCGACCGCCAGATGAAGCGTTACGCGGTCCCCCGGCTCGCGTTCATCAACAAGATGGACCGCACCGGGTCGAACCCGGCGAACGTGATCTCGCAGCTCGAGAGCAAGCTCGGCCTCACGACCGTGCCGCTCCAGATCCCGATCGGCGCCGAGGCGAACTTCCAGGGCGTCGTCGACCTGATCAATCGCGAGGCCGTCTTCTTCGACGGCGACAAGGGTGAGAAGATTCGCCGCGAGCCGATCCCCGCGGATCTGAGCGAGGAAGCCGAACGTGCCCGTCAGGGGATGCTCGAAGCCCTCTCGTTGGTCTCCGACGAGATCATGGAGCTTCTGCTCGAGGAGCAAGAGGTCCCGCTCGAACTCATCCACAAGACGATCCGGGAAGGGACGATCGCCCAGCAGATCTGCCCGGTCTTGATCGGCTCGGCGTACAAGAACAAGGGCGTCCAGCTCCTGCTCGACGCCGTCAGCGAGTACTTGCCGAGCCCGCTCGACCGCGAGATCTTCGCCAAGGATAACAACGACGGGATGGTCGAGATCCCCCTCGCCCCCGACCCCGACGCGTCGCTCGTCGCGATGGGCTTCAAGCTCGTCGAGGAGCCGTTCGGGCAGGTCACGTACATGCGGATCTACCAGGGCACGCTCAAGAAGGGCGAGTTCTACTTCAACTCGCGCCAACGCAAGAAGGCGCGGATCAGCCGAATCCTCCGGGTTCACGCCGATCAGAAGGAAGACATCGACTCGGCCGGCGCCGGCGACATCGTCGCGGTGATGGGCCTCGAGTGCGCCACGGGAGACACGTACTGCGCGGAAGGGACGAACGTGTCCCTCGAGAGCATCTACGCGGCCGACCCGGTCATCGACCTGTCAATCTCGCCGACCAAGCGGGCCGACTACGATAAGCTCTCGAAGGCTTTGAACCGGTTCATGCGGGAAGACCCGACGTTCCGCGTTCACGTCGACCCCGAGACGAGCGAGACGATCATCTCCGGGATGGGCGAGCTGCACCTCGAGATCTATGTCGAGCGGATCCGCCGCGAGTACAAGGTCGAGTGCACCGTCGGCGCCCCGAAGGTGAGCTATCGCGAGTCCCCGACGAAGTCGACGCCCTTCGACTACAAGCACCGGAAGCAGACCGGCGGGTCGGGCCAATATGCCCACGTGAAAGGCGTGTTGGAGCCGCTGCCGCCGGAGGCCCCGGAGGTGTTCATCTTCGAGAACGAGGTGACCGGCGGACGCATCCCGAGCGAGTATATCCCCTCGGTCGAGAAGGGCTTCCGCGACTCGTTGCACAAGGGGCCCGTGGCCGGTTACGAGGTCATCGGGGTCAAGATGATCCTGCAGGACGGCTCGTACCACGACGTCGACTCCTCGGATATGGCGTTCCAGATCTGTGCGCGGGATTGCTTCCGCGAGACGTTCCGCAAGGCCCAGCCGGTCCTCCTCGAGCCGATCATGAAGGTCGAAGTCGAGACCCCGGTCGAGTTTCAGGGTCCGGTCACCGGCCAGGTGTCGTCCAAGCGGGGTGTCATCCTCGGCACCGAAAATCGTTCGGGCTTCGCGGTCATCTTGGCCGAGGTCCCCTTGTCGGAAATGTTCGGCTACTCGAACGACCTTCGGAGCATGACCCAAGGCAAGGGGAGCTTCAGCATGGAGTTCCTCAAGTACCAGAAGCTCCCCGCCAAGTTCCAGGAAGACATCGTCAAGAAGGCCCAGTTGGAGAAGGACAACGCCTGATCCCGACCGTGGCTCGCACCCTTGGGTGTGACGAATCTCTACACTCGCCCGGCCGTGATCGACACGGTCGGGCGATCCTGTTTCGAATGCGATTCGCCGGTTTCCGGAGTTGACGCTCGGGTGAAAGGCGCGGGATAACCGAAGGGGCTTCGCATCCAAGCCGGGCGGACGTGCGCCCGAGCACCGACCACGGACGGGACATCC
Organism: Singulisphaera rosea; assembly: GCF_054877945.1. NCBI lineage: Bacteria > Pseudomonadati > Planctomycetota > Planctomycetia > Isosphaerales > Isosphaeraceae > Singulisphaera > Singulisphaera rosea. The sequence continues at coordinate 152,283 of NZ_JBTYIP020000015.1, forward strand.
CGTCGGCGACGAAAGCCGGCGTGGTCGGCAGGGGCGAGCTGGCGTCGTTCGATGGGCTTCGATCCTGCGGTGAACGCGTGATCGAATCTCGATAATCATGCGGTCGACCTGTCTCGATCGACGTCAACCTTTATGATCCCCAGGACCTCTCTAGCTCAACAACGGCCGGGAGCCCATGGACGAATCATCTCGAGAGACCAACGCGGACCCGACCCGGCACGACTCGGCCGGCGTGGCCGCCGAGTTCTGTGGGGCGATCGACGCCAAGTCGGCGCGTGTGGGGGTGATCGGCCTCGGCTACGTCGGGCTCCCGCTCGTCGAGCTCTTCGCCAACAAAGGCTTCCCCGTCCTCGGCTTCGACATCGACGGGTTCAAGGTCGAGCAACTCCAGGCGGGACGGAGTTACATCGGCCACATCAGCAGCGAGCGGATCAAAACGCTTCGGGACGGCGGACGATTCGAGGCGACGACCGACTTCGCCCGACTTTCCGAAGTCCAGGCGATCCTGATTTGCGTCCCGACCCCGCTCGGCGGTCATCGCGAGCCGGATCTCAGGGCCGTCGTTTCCACCGGCCGGTCGATCGGCGCCCACCTCCGACGCGGGCAGCTCGTCGTCCTCGAGAGCACAACCTATCCGGGGACCACGCGTGACGTCCTCCGTCCCGAGTTGGAAGCGAGCGGCTTGAAAGCGGGCGCGGACTTCTTCCTCGCCTACAGCCCCGAGCGCGAGGACCCCGGCAACCCGAAGTTCTCGGCCAGCAACATCCCCAAGGTCGTCGGCGGCTGGGACTCGACGAGCGGTGCGCTCGCCGAGGCGCTCTACGGTGCGGTCGTCCCTCGGGTCGTCCGCGTCTCGACTTGCGAGGTGGCCGAGGCCTGCAAGATCCTCGAGAACACCTATCGGGCCGTGAACATCGCGCTCGTCAACGAGCTCAAGGTCGTCTTCGAGCGGATGGGGATCGACGTCTGGGAGGTGATCGACGCCGCCAAGACGAAACCCTTCGGATTCCAGGCGTTCTACCCGGGGCCAGGGTTGGGAGGACACTGCATCCCCATCGACCCCTTCTATCTCACGTGGGTCGCCCATACCTATGGCCTCCACACCCGCTTCATCGAGCTCGCGGGCGAGATCAACACGGCGATGCCGCACTATGTCATCGATCGTGTGAGCGCGGCGCTGAATGACCGGGGGAAGGCCATGAAGGGGAGCAAGATCCTCGTCCTCGGGGCCGCGTACAAGCCGAACATCGACGACTGTCGCGAGAGCCCGGCGGTCGAGCTGATGGAGCTATGCCAGGACCGAGGGGCCGTCGTCTCCTATAGCGACCCCCACGTCCCGGTCCTCCCCCCGATGCGTGGCTACACGATCCGAATGGAGAGCGTGCCGCTGTCGGCCGAGCTGCTGTCGGCCCAGGACTGCGTCCTCGTGGCGACCGACCATGCCCTCTTCGACTGGGATCTCATCACGCGGCATGCACCTTTGTTGATCGACACACGCGGGGCGACCCGAGGCCTCGGGCGGGACCCGGGACCCAACGTCGTCCATGCCTGAGATGATCCCTTCGAACTCCAGCAGACCCATTGCCTAGAGGATCTTGCGGAATGCGCGTCTTGATCACCGGTGGTGCGGGCTTCATCGGCTCCCATCTCGCCGACGCCTACCTGGCGCGGGGCGATGTAGTCTTCGTGCTCGACGACCTCTCGACCGGCAGCATCAAGAACATCAGCCACCTCCGCGCGCATCCGAATTTCCACTACACGGTCGAGAGCGTCCACCACCACCCGATCGTGGCCGAGCTCGTCGACCAGTGCGACGTGATCTTCCACCTCGCCGCCGCCGTCGGCGTCAAGCTCATCGTCGAGAGTCCCGTCCGGACGATCGAGACGAACGTGCATGGCACCGAAGTCGTGCTGGCGCAGGCGAACAAGAAGAAGAAGAAGGTGCTCATCGCTTCAACTTCCGAGGTCTATGGCCTGAGCAACCAGGTCCCGTTCCGCGAGGACGGCAACCTCGTGATGGGTGCGACGACGAAAGGACGCTGGAGTTACGCCTGCTCCAAGGCGATCGACGAGTTCCTGGCCCTCGCGTACTGGCGCGAGAAGAAGCTGCCGACGGTCGTCGTCCGCCTCTTCAACACCGTCGGGCCGAGGCAGACCGGCCAGTACGGGATGGTGATCCCGTCCTTCGTGACCCAGGCGCTCGCCGGCAGGCCGCTCACCGTGTACGGAGACGGCAAGCAGACGCGTTGCTTTGCCCACGTCCTCGACGTGGTCAACGCGTTGATCCGGCTGATGGATCGGCCCGAGGCGGTCGGCCAGGTCTACAACATCGGGTCGAGCGAAGAAGTCTCCATCATGGAGGTCGCCGAGCAGATCAAGGACCTCACGGGTTCGGCCTCGGAGATCGTCCGGGTCCCGTACTCGGAAGCCTATGAGGAAGGCTTCGAGGACATGCCACGCCGGGTCCCCGACACCTCGAAGCTTTTCGACTTGATCGGCTTCCGCCCGGAGCGTCGTCTTTCGGAGATCATCGAGAGCGTGATCGCGTATTCCCGGGAAGCCTGATTTCGTCCTCGGGGCTGGTCGAGCGGGGCAAGAGTGCCCCGCCTACCGGACCGACTCTCTCCCCCGGACCCCGCGGCTTTCGACCCTCCCCCCGGTAGGTGGGGCACTCCTGCCCCGCGATCTCGACTCGGTTCGAGCAGCGAGGACGGGGCAGGGGCCTCGGATCCGGGCTTCATGTGTCGGCGAGTTCCGTGGTATTTTGAGGCCGCGGACCTGACCCCGGAATTCAAAGGATGAGCGCGGGGGGCCTCGAGATGACCGAAAACCCGTCGCCCGAGGGCTCGGTCGACATCAGCGTGGTCGTCCCGCTCTATGACGAGCAGGAAGGCCTCGCCGAGCTCCATCGCCGGCTGACCGCGGTGCTCGGCCCGAGGACGGCTTCCTACGAGATCGTCTACGTGGACGACGGTAGTCGGGACAATACACCCCACCGTCTGGTCGAGATCCAAGACGAGGACTCGAACGTCTCCGCGCTCTTCCTGAGTCGAAACTTCGGGCATCAGGCGGCGGTGACCGCCGGACTCGACCACGCTCGAGGGCGTGTCGTCGTCGTCATGGACGGCGACCTCCAGGATCCTCCGGAGCTGATCCCTCGGATGGTCGGTCTCTGGCGCGAGGGGAACGAGGTTGTCTACGCGGTGCGTCGACGCCGACGGGAAGGGCCGCTCAAGAGACTCGGGTACCATGCCTTCTATCGAGTCCTCCGGGCGTTGAGCGACATCGACATTCCGGTCGACTCGGGCGACTTCTGCCTGATGGACCGGAAGGTCGTCGAGGCCCTCAAGGCGTTGCCGGAACGCCGGCGCTTCGTCCGGGGGTTGCGATCGTTCGTGGGCTTCCGCCAGGTCGGCATCCCGTATGACCGCCCCGCCCGAGGGGCCGGGACCTCGAAGTACCCGCTCCGGGCCCTCGTCGGCCTCGCGATGGACGGCCTCGTCAGCTTCAGCGGCCGGCCCCTCCGACTGGTGACCTGCCTGGGGATCGCCTCGGCGACCTTGGCCGCCGTGCTCCTCGTCTGGGTCTTCCTCGACGCGTTCCGCCACCACTCCGCGCCCCGAGGATGGGCGAGCACGATCGTCGTGGTGCTCTTCATGGGCTCGGTCCAACTGATCAGCCTGGGGATCATCGGGGAATATATCCGCCTGATCTTCCTCGAGACGAAAGGGCGACCCCCTTACCTCGTCCGAGAATACCGACCCGCATCGGCGCGGACCCTCTCCCGGGTCCACAGCCCCACGCTCCGCGGCCCACATCGCCCCTCCCGAGCGAATCGGACGTCGCGCGCTCCTGGATTTCCGACCGGCCCGGCATGATTCGGACTCCGAATGTGAACGTTTGACGAGGGGTATCGCTCGCGCCTTGACGGCGGGCGAACGGCCCGATAATCTTTGTCCTTTCATAAGCTTACGAACGATTGCGGCCGACCGCGCGAACTTCAGACGCGTCCGCGACGGTCGCCGAGGGACCGATTGACGCGCCCCAGGGAGTTTGTTCCACCGATGGCCGATTCGCAGAAGTATGTCTATTCGTTCGGCGGGGGCAAGGCCGACGGCAAGGCGGACATGAAGTCCCTGCTCGGTGGCAAGGGGGCTAACCTTGCTGAGATGAGCGTCATTGGCATCCCCGTTCCCCCCGGCTTCACGATCACGACCGAAGTCTGCGCCGAGTACTACGAGAAGGGCAAGTCGCTCCCCGAGGCCGTCAAGCCGCAGGTCCAGGCGGCGATCCAGCAGATGGAGTCGATGATCGGCTCCAAGCTCGGCGACCCGGCCGACCCCTTGCTCGTGAGCGTCCGCTCGGGTGCCGCGCTCTCCATGCCCGGCATGATGAACACGATCCTCAACCTCGGCCTGTCGGACGTGGCCGTCGAGGGTCTCGCCAAGAAGACCGGCAACGCCCGGTTCGCCTACGACGGCTACCGACGCCTCATCGACATGTTCGGCTCCGTCGTGATGGGCGTCGACCACGAGCACTTCGAGCACGAGCTCTCCTCGCTCAAGGCCGAGAAGAAGGTCGAGCTCGACACCGACCTTACCGGTGACGACCTCAAGGTCCTCGTCACGCGCTACAAGGCCGTCTACAAGAAATACACGAACAGCGACTTCCCCCAGAATCCCCTCGACCAGCTCTGGGCGGCGATCATGGCCGTCTTCAATAGCTGGGAAGGCAAGAAGGCCATCGAGTACCGCCGCATCGAGCGGATCACCGGCCTGAAGGGGACCGCCGTCAACGTCCAGGCCATGGTCTTCGGGAACATGGGCGAGAACTCGGGCACGGGCGTCGCCTTCACCCGGGACCCGAACAACGGCGAGAACCTCTTCTACGGCGACTACCTCATCAACGCCCAGGGCGAAGACGTGGTCGCCGGCATCCGGACCCCCGAGCCGATGAGCCGGCTCGACTCCGAAATGCCCGAGGTCTACGCGCAGCTCATGGGCATCCGTGAGAAGCTCGAGTCCCACTACAAAGAGATGCAGGACATCGAGTTTACGGTCCAGGAAGGCAAGCTCTACATGCTGCAGACCCGGACCGGCAAGCGCACCGGGAGCGCCGCCGTCCGGATCGCGGTCGAGATGGTCAAGGAAGGGCTGATCGACGAGAAGACCGCCATCCAGCGGGTCAGCCCCGAGAGCCTCAACCACCTCCTCCTGCCGCAGCTCGACCCGAAGTCGAAGGTCGCCTCGATCGCGCAGGGGATCGCCGCCAGCCCGGGCGCCGCGTCGGGCAAGGTCATCCTCTCGGCCGAGGCCGCGGTGAAGTTCGCCGAGGAGAATCCCAAAGAGCCGATCATGCTCGTCCGCAAGGAGACGAGCCCCGAGGACGTCGCCGGGATGAACCTGGCCAAGGGCATCCTCACCGCCACCGGCGGCAAGGCGAGCCACGCGGCCGTCGTCGCCCGAGGCTGGGGCAAACCCTGCGTGGTCGGCTGTAGCGCCCTCCAGATCGACGAGAAGGCCGGGACGATCACCATCGCCGGCAAGGTCGTCAAGGTCGGCGAGTTCCTCACGATCAACGGCACCACCGGCGACGTCATGATCGGCAAGGCCGACACGGTCGACCCCGAGGTCACCGGCGACTTCGCCGTCCTGATGGGCTGGGCCGACAAGGCCCGGACCCTCAAGGTCCGCACCAACGCCGACACGCCGAAGGACGCCAAGAAGGCCCGCGACTTCGGCGCCGAAGGGATCGGCCTCTGCCGGACCGAGCACATGTTCTTCGAAGGCCAGCGCATCGTCGACATGAGGAAGATGATCCTCGCCGACGACCTCGCCGGCCGACAGGCGGCCCTCGCCTCGCTCGAGCCCTACCAGCGGGAAGACTTCGTCGGCCTCTTCGAGGCGATGGCCGGTCTCCCGGTGACCATCCGCCTCCTCGACCCGCCGCTCCACGAGTTCTTGCCGCACGATGAGGCCGGCCAGGCCGAAGTCGCCAAGCAGCTCGGCGTCCCGATCGAGAAGGTCAAGCGACGAGTTGAGCAGCTCCACGAATCGAACCCGATGCTCGGCCTCCGCGGCTGCCGCCTCGCCATCCTCTACCCTGAGATCGGCGACATGCAGGTCCGCGCGATCATCGAGGCCGCGATCGAGGTCAAGAAGAAGGGCATCGAGGTCCTGCCCGAGATCATGATCCCGCTCGTCGGGCTGATCGAGGAGCTGAGCTTCCTCAAGAAGCGCTCCATTGTCGTTGCCGAAGAGGCGATGAAGAAGGCCGGAGTCAAGGTCGACTACCTGATCGGTACGATGATCGAGGTCCCCCGCGCCGCCCTGACCGCCGACCAGATCGCCGAGGAAGCCGAGTTCTTCTCGTTCGGCACCAACGACCTGACCCAGATGACCTTCGGGTTCAGCCGCGACGACATCACCTCGTTCGTCCCGACCTACATGGACCAGAAGATCCTCAAGGTCGACCCGTTCCAGTCGCTCGACACGACCGGCGTCGGCCAGCTCGTCGAGATGGGCGTCCAGAAGGGACGTGCGGCCCGAAAGGCCAAGGGTGAGCACCTGAAGGTGGGCATCTGCGGCGAGCACGGCGGCGACCCCGATAGCGTGGCCTTCTGCCACAAGGTCGGGCTCGACTACGTCTCCTGCTCCCCGTTCCGGGTTCCCATCGCCCGCCTCGCCGCCGCCCAGGCGGCGCTGGCCGACGGGAAGACGATCAGCCGCGATCGCTAATCGTTCCCGATCCGGGAACTTCGAACCTCGCGGGGCCGTCCAAAGGATCACCTTGGGCGGCCCCGCCGCATTTCGAAAGCAAGTCGGGACGACGTCGACCCTCGTCCTTTCAGCACGCGCAGCCCTGGTTCGCCGAAGCCTCGCATCCGCGTTATCCCTTGCCTGATTTCGCAACCGGTTGCTTGCCGGTGCCCCATCGCTGTGGTAACGTTAACTTTATCGATTCTGTCATCCCCATCATCGCGGCCTGTTACGTGTCCGTCGAATTCGGTCGTCCTCGCGTTCCTTTGCAGGCGGATCGGACGTTTCCCCACACCGTTTCCCTCGTAACAGCCGACCAGCGATCGAGGTTTCGACTCCCAGGGTGCCGTCATTCGACGGCCTCCGCGCTCGCGCCTCCACATTCGGTCGGCGAATTCCTTCGGAGTCGCATCTCCCATGGCGAAGCAGAGCCGAGATTGGACGGAGATCCTGGTCAGGCGGGGACTGCTCGGCCCGGATCAAGTGAAGGAAGCCCAGCGGATGGGGACCCTCCCCGTCGAGGACGCGCTCGTCAAGCTGGGATATGCCGCGATCGACGACATCGTCAAAGCCAAGGCCGAGCAGCACGGCTTGGCCTTCGTCGAGCTCCGCGAGATCGAAATCCCTCCCTCCGTCATCGAGCTCGTGCCGGAGTCGCTCGCGCGCGAGAACATCGTGATGCCCCTCTCCTCGGAGGCGGGGACGATTCGCGTGATCATGCACGACCCGAATTCGTTCGACACGATCGACAAACTCAGGTTCGTCCTCAACCGGGAGATCGAGGTCTCGCTCGCCCCCAAAGAGGCGATCGTCGAGGCCATCAACAAGTACTACGGCGGCACCTCCTCCGAGACCGAGTCGGTCGACTCGATGCTCCAGGAATTCACCGACACCGCGATCGACTTCGCCGAAGACGCCGGCGGCACCCGCACCGGGAGCGGCGCGAACACGTTGGAAGAGGGTGACGCCCCGGTCATCAAGCTCGTCCACCTGGTCATCCAGGAAGCCGTCAACATGAGGGCTTCGGATATTCACATCGAGCCGTTCGCCGACCGCGTCCGGATCCGCTACCGGATCGACGGCGTCTGCGTCGAACGCGACTCCCCGCCCAGACGCCTCCTCGGGTCGATCGTCAGCCGTATCAAGATCATGGGGTTCATGGACATCGCCGAGAAGCGACGTCCCCAGGACGGCCGGATCAAGATCTTCGTCGCCGGCAAGGACATCGACCTCCGCGTCAGCATCCTTCCCACGAGCCACGGCCAGTCGGTCGTCATGCGAATCCTCGACCGAGACAACATCAAGGTCGGCCTCCGCGACCTCGGGTTCGGCGAGGAAGACTGGAAACGCTTCTCGTCGATGATCAAGCGGCCGAACGGGATTCTCCTCGTGACCGGCCCGACCGGGTCCGGCAAAACGACCACCCTCTACGCCGCGCTCAACGAGCTGAACCGGCCGGACGTCAAGATCATCACCGCCGAAGACCCCGTCGAGTACTACCTCCCCGGAGTCAACCAGTGCGAGGTCCGGGCCAAGATCGGGATGACCTTTGCGCGAATCATCCGGGCCATGCTCCGACAGAATCCGAACATCCTCCTCGTCGGCGAAATTCGCGACGAAGAGACCGCAAACACCGCGATCCAGGCATCACTGACAGGACACTTGGTTTTTAGTACGCTACACACGAACGATGCACCGAGCGCCGTAACGAGACTGGTCGATATTGGCGTCCAGCCGTTCCTCGTGGCCAGCTCGGTCATGGCGATCATGGCCCAACGCCTGGTGCGCAAAGTCTGTCCCAAATGCCGACAGCGGGTCGAGCCTCCGGCCCACCTGATCCAGGCCATCGGCCTCCGTCCCGAGATCGTGAAGAAGGCGAACTTCATGAAGGGGAAGGGCTGCTCGCACTGCAACAAGACGGGCTATCGCGGCCGCATGGGCATCTACGAACTGTTGACCATGACGACCCAGATTCGAGAAATGACGTTCAAGGGCGAGCCCACCCAGGTTATCCGTAAGATGGCCAGGAAACAGGGGATGCGTACGCTTTTCGAGGACGGGATGATCAAGGCGCTCAAGGGCCTGACGACCCTCGAGGAGATCTTGCGGATCACCAAACAGGACGGCGGCGGCGAATCGTCGCACTGAGGCGGGCCGGACGCCGATTGCCGAGTTAACCTTAGAGAGAACCTCGGATCGGTCCGACCGATCCGAGGTGACGCGACCCTCGGGCGAGGCGTCCTCGAGACCCAAACCGAGGGTCGGCAAGTCCTCCACGACGCTGTGGTCAATCGGTCGACCTTGACATGGTCGCTTGATCGTGCCCTCAACCGCCCGGATAATGCTGTTGGCGACTGGCCCTGGATCGTTTGCCGTAACTCCAGAAGCCCGCATCCCATCCTGGTGGACACTCGGTTCATAAGACAAAGTCAAGCCCCCCCGGATCGGCCGAGCCGCTCGGCCCCGGCCCGGAGGAGGTCCCCAAGGGAACGCATGCGGGAGGATTGAATCGGCAATGGGAACGCTCCTCATCGACAAGCTGCTCCAGACGGTCTGCACCCAAAAGGCGAGCGACCTGCACCTGACGGTCGGCAGCCAGCCGATGCTCCGTCTGCATGGTCACATGCGCCCGCTGGCCACGAAGATCCTCGAGCCGTCGGACACGTCCGGGTTGATGAAGAGCATCACCCCCGAACGTTGCCAGCAGGAGCTTCAGGAAGTCGGCGGGACCGACTTCGGATTCGCGTTCGGCGACATGGCCCGCTTCCGCGTCGCCGTGTTCAAGCAGAGGGGCAACATCGGCCTCGTCCTCAGGCGCGTGCCGAACGAGTTCCTCACGTTCCAGCAGCTCGGGCTCCCCGCCGTCATCGAAGAATTGATCCAGCGGCCTCGAGGCCTGATCCTCGTCACCGGGCCGACCGGCTCGGGCAAGACGACCAGCCTCGCGAGCATGATCAACTGGATCAATGACAACATGGACCGGCACATCATCACGATCGAAGACCCGATCGAGTACTTCCACAAGCACAAAAAGTCGCTCATCAATCAGCGCGAAATCGGCATCGACGTCCCCGACTTCCCCGAGGCCATCCGTCGCGCCCTCCGAATGGACCCCGACATCATCCTCGTCGGCGAAATGCGAGACCTGGCGACGATCTCCGCCGCCATCACCGCCGCCGAGACCGGTCACATCGTCTTCGGTACCCTCCACACCAACTCCGCCGAAGGTACCGTCAACCGAATCATCGACGTCTTCCCGCAGGAACAGCAGGACCAGATCCGCACCCAGCTCTCCGTGGCGATCATCGGCATCCTCGCCCAGGCCCTCCTCCCGCGCAAGCCCAAGGGACTGGTCGCCGCCTACGAGATGCTCGTCATCACCCCCGCGATCTCGAACCTGATCCGCGAAAACAAGACGTATCGTATCGACTCGTCGATCCAGACCGGCCGCAAACACGGCATGATCCTCCTCGACGACAGCCTCTTCAACCTCTGGCGGCAAGGGCTCGTCGAGGAAGAAGAGGTTCTCATGAAATCGCGTAAAGTCGGCGAGCTTCGCGAACGCATCGAGAACGCGAAGAAGGGCATTTTCGACGACCAAGAAGAGGGGGAAGACGAGGGTTAATCCGGTCGAGGCGCGTCACGTCACACGCCCTCGCTCGTATCGAATCGGGGATGCTCGTTTTTGTATGCGAGTGAGTCTGCAAGTCCTTCTCCGTCCTTCGGCCCACTCGCAGCCTTCGCCCTCGCCCCTGCTGGAAGTCGATCGCTCCCCCGTTCGGGTCGGAGCTTGCGGATACTCGGATCCCGTAAATTAAACCGTTCCACCCTGGTTCCGGGAGGCTCCGTCAAGGGGCCTCCGCCCCGAGAGGGTCGTTTCACTCATGGCGCGCCGACTTGGCCAGATCCTGGTGGACATGGGCTACCTCAACGAGGACAAGCTCTGGGCCGTCCTCGAGGAGCAGAAACGGTCCGGTAACGAGCTGCTCGGCAAGGTCGCGGTGCGACTCGAGCTCGTGAAGGAGGACCACGTCCTCAAGGCGCTCGGTGAGCAGCTCGGGATGAAGGTGATGAAGCTCGCCGACGTGACCATCCCGTCCGAGCTGACGGACGTGGTCAACGAGACGATGGCCACGGCCTTCAAGGTTGTGCCCGTCGCGATGAACAAGAAGGACAAGAGCGTCACCGTCGCGATGGCCGAGCCCCAGAACCCGTCGACCCTCGAGAGCCTCCGCCAGTTCCTCGGCGTCGACGTGAAGGGGGCGATCGGGTCCGAGTCCGAGGTGATGGCGGCGATCGAACGCCTCTACGCCGGGCACCAGGAGTCGATCGAGGACGTCGTCAAGCAGATCGAGAACGACAAGGGGCTGTCGCAGTATTCGCACCGCAGCGAGAACACGATCGACCTCGAGGCCATCGAAGAAATGGCCGAGGCGGCGCCGGTCCGCAAGCTCCTGAACATGGTGCTGCTGCTCTCGATCAAGGACAAGGCCTCCGACATCCACTTCGAGCCGTTCGAGGAAGAGTACAAGATGCGGTACCGGGTCGACGGCGTGCTCTACGAGCTCGTCCCGCCCCCCCGCCACCTCGCCCCCGCGATCGCCAGCCGTATCAAGGTCATGTCGAACCTCGACATCGCCGAAAGACGCCTGCCGCAGGACGGCCGGATCGAGCTCCAGATCGGCGGCAACCAGATCGACATCCGCGTCTCGACGCTCCCCACCCTCTTCGGCGAGAGCGTCGTCCTCCGGATCCTCGACCGCACCGTCGTCCAGCTCGACCTCAACAAGATCGGCATGCCCGAGGACACCCTGGTCCTTTGGCGCGAGCTCGTCCACAAGCCGAACGGCATCGTGCTCGTGACCGGCCCGACCTCGTCGGGCAAGACGACGACTCTCTACGCCACCCTGAACGAGCTGAACGAGATCACCGAGAAGATCATCACCACCGAGGAGCCCGTCGAGTACGACATCGACGGCCTGATCCAGGTCCCGATCAACGGCGAGATCGGGGTGACCTTCGCCGCCTGCCTCCGCGCCATCTTGCGGCAGGATCCGGACAAGATCCTCGTCGGCGAGACCCGAGACCTCGAGACCGCCGAGATCGCGATCCAGGCCTCGCTCACCGGGCACATCGTGTTCACGACCCTGCACACGAACGACGCCCCCTCGGCGATCACCCGGCTCCGCGACATGGGGCTGCCGACCTTCCTCATCACGGCGACGATCGAAGGGGTGCTCGCCCAGCGGCTCGTCCGCAAGATCTGCAACTTCTGCCGGACCGAGTTCCAGCCGAGCCAGGAAGTGGCCATGGAACTCGGCATGACGACGGCCGAGGCCGCCACCAAGAAATTCTTCTACGGCAAGGGCTGCGAGAAGTGCAACAACACCGGCTATAAGGGCCGGATGGGGATCTATGAACTCCTGGTCATGAATGACACCCTCCGCGAGATGGTCGTCGCCGAGACCTCGCTCGACGACTTCCGCGAGGCCTGCCGCAAGTACGGCATGAGGACGCTCCGCGAGGCGGGGCTCAAGGCCATCCACTCCGGGCAAACCTCGATCGAGGAGATCCTCCGGGAAACGATCCTCGATGAAACTTGATCCAAGGAGGTCCCGCCGCGAAGGCGTGGCTGTTTGGACGCGACACCAGGGAAGGGCCGAGGCCTTGCGGGCGACGCAAGGCACGCTCGCCCCCCCCCCCAAGATTGACTCGACTTCGATGCCAATAGCCAAGACGCCGACGTGGTGATGCCGCTCCCGGGAGGACGACGATGCCGACGTATCAATATGAGGCGATGGACCACACGGGTCGCGAGGTCAAGGACACGATCAACGCCTCGACCCAGGAAGAAGCCCAGCAGCTGATCCGCCAGAAGGGGTTCTTCGTCACGAAGATCTCCGAACGCGCCGACAAGAAGAAGGGCGGGGGGACCCGCACCGCGGCCAAGAAGGGGGGCCGGCGCGGCAAGAAGAAAGCCTTCACGATCGGCAAGATCTCGACCAAGCAGCTCTGTACCTTCACCCGACAGCTCTCGACGCTCCAGGACGCCGGCCTGCCGATCCTCCGGAGCCTCAAGATCCTCGAAGGCCAGTGCAAGCCGGGCGTGCTCAAGAACTCCCTGGGCGACGTCGTCGAGGACATCGAGAGCGGCCAGACCCTCTCCGAGGCCTTCGCCAAGCACCCCAAGGCCTTCGACCGCCTCTACTGCAACATGATCAAGGCCGGCGAGGCGGGCGGTGCCCTCGAAGCCATCCTCCAGCGCCTCGCCGACTTCAAGGAGAAGTCGCAGTCCCTCAAGCGGCGGATCAAGTCGGCGATGGTCTACCCGATCGTCGTCATCTTCGTCGCCTGCGTGATCGTCGGCTTCATCCTCTACTTCATCATCCCGAAGTTCGAGGCGATCTTCAAAGACTTCGGCGTGCCCCTCCCCGGCATGACGACGTTCCTGATCTCCGCCAGCCACTTCGTCGTCGACTACTTCTACGTCGTGTTCATGTTCCCGTTCTTCGTCTGGATCATCATCAAGCTCCTGTACCGCAATAAAACAGGAGCGTATGTCTGTGATCGAATATTATTAATGATACCCGTGATGGGGGCGATCGTCGAAAAGTCGACGGTTGCCCGGACCACGCGGACGCTGGGAACGCTCGTGCAGTCGGGCGTACCGATCCTCGAGTCGCTCAACATCGTCCGTGACACCGCCGGCAACATGGTGTTCGAGCGGGCCTTCACCCGGATTTATGACAGCATCCGCGAGGGCGAGACGATCGCCCAGCCGCTCCGCGAGTCGCGCATCGTCGACGACATCGTCGTCAACATGATCGACGTCGGCGAGGAGACCGGCGAGCTCGACTCGATGCTCAACAAGATCGCGGACAACTACGACGAAGAGGTCGAGGCCCTGGTCGAGAGCCTCGTGAGCCTCCTCGAGCCGATCATGATCGTCGTGCTCGGCGGTATCATCGGCTTCATCGTGATCGCGTTGTTCCTCCCGCTGATCACCTTGATCACCAAGCTCTCGGGCTGATCGCCCGGACGGACGTCAACGATACTCACCTCGAGGCTGAATTCCGCAGCCTCGAGGTCCCCAACGGGCCCGATTGTCGCGAGCCTCGGGCCCGCCTCCAGCAACCGAACTCACGAACCGGCCCCATTTGCCCGCGGCCCAAGCCGCACCGGTTCGGCGTCCATACCCCTGACCTTCGCTTAGGCCGACCCACGGTACCGTTCGCGAATCGAGCCCGGCCTCGTGGCCGGGATGGAGACAGGTCCCGATGACACGACACTCGAGCCAACCAGGACGACCGGCCGGCTTCACCCTGGTCGAACTGCTGATCGTCATGGTGATCATCGGGATCATCCTGGCCTTCATCCTCCAGGCCGCCTCCGGGGGGATCCGCAGTGCGGAGATCCGCGCGACGCAATCCCTCATCATCAAGCTCGAGAACGCGATGACGGATCGCATGGACGCCATCACGTCACAGCGACAGATTCCGAATCCGTTTCACGCGTCGCTTGGCCAGATTAGCCTGAACGCCGTGGCCGGAGCGGGCACTTCGGTCGCCATCGCTGGAAACCAGCGAGCCCAGGTAATCGCTCAGTTCGACTTTCTTGCGGCCCAACTTCCCGATTCGTTCGGCGTCGAGATAACCTCACTTGCATCGCCAAGCGGCGTCTACCCCCTGAACTTCGGACGAAGGATTTACGGTGGGGTCGGAGCTGGCTACCCCCTTGGTGCAGGGCAAGGTACTGTCTACCGAGCCCAACTCCCCGGCACAACGTATGTGGGGAACGACAGCCATGGGAAGCCATACTGGCAGATCCTGCCGGCTGGCTGGAATGGCGCGGCGTTCGAGGCTGCTGCGGCGATCTACAAGAACCTCGGATACGGTCCCCAGGGTTTCGATGGTACGGATAATGACCACGACACCCAAGGATATATTGACGACCTCGCCGAAGGTCTCATCGGCCTAAGTGCCGACCAGCAGGCCACGATCCTCACCAGATTGAAAGCCCACAAGCATAATACCGCTCGGGCGGAAATGCTCTACGCCCTCCTAGTCGAAGGGGCTGGCCCATTTGGCAGTGCGTTTCAGGCTGAGGATTTCACCGCGAAGGAAGTCCAAGACACCGACGGTGACGGCCTGCCCGAGTTCGTAGACTCTTGGGGGCAGCCGCTCCAGTTTTTCCGCTGGCCGGTGTTTTACCACTCGGACCTGCAAGAAGGCTTCACGATGGGGACCTCAGGCAATGGGCCCTACGATTCCGTATTCCAGACCCGCGAGCAAAACCCGATCGATCCGAATCAGCAACTCATGGCACCCGCCTGGTTCCTCGCACATACGGCAACAGGCGGGGTCAACTGGGGTGTCAGCTCAGGTCCAGGAGCACAAGGCACGCTAAGCTCGAGCGGTGCGTTGTTCGAAGCCCTTTTCGTCCCGCTCCGTGAGCCTTTGGCGACGTATGGGGGTGCGACCGTCGACACGGTCCACTGGTGGAATCGCTCCGGCACCACCACCGCCGCCTTCACTCAACGACGGGCCTTCAAGTCGAAGTTCCTGATACTCTCCGCTGGCCCCGATCAGATCCCAGGCGTCGGCATGTGCGAAGTCGACTACGGCAACCTCTCAAGTGGAGTCGTGAATCAAAACGGCCACGATCCGACGTCGGCCCTGGTCGACTCCACGGCACCAGCGGCAATCCAGATCGAAGGGTTCGCAGCCCAGTGCGGCATCTATGAGATGGTGCACCCGACGGGCACCCCTGTGAATCCGCTCACAAGACCGACCGCCGCCTTCCTCCAGGAGTCCGGCGCCGACGACATCACCAACCACAACGTCATGGCTGCCGGCGGTGTGATTCAGTGATGAAGTGGGCTTTCTCGGGCGATCGCTGCTCGAAATCGACACCCAATCCCGACAGGAATGGCTTGTGATCCCGATCCCGACCCTTGGACATCCCCGGTTTGTTCGGGGTCGAAGGAGCCCAAATCGATGATCCCCCGAGTGTCGAAGCCCAGGTCAGGCATCACACTAACTGAAATCTTGATTTCGATACTTATCATGGGTGTCGGGATCGTCTCTATCGCCACCCTTTTTCCGCTCGGCCTCATCCGACTCCGGGATGCAGCGAGGCTCTCACGCTCCGGTTACATGACCGAGTTCGCTGCTGCCGATCTTGGCGCCCGGAATCTTCTGAACAAGTCATCGTTCCTGAATCCGTATTTCAGTCCTTGGTACAACACCATCGCCAATGGAGGGGCCCTACCGAACGCGGCAGGCTCCTATGATCCTTGGATTCATGACATCAACGTTTATCCTGTGAAGGACGCTACGAGCATCGCTAACGGTGCGGTCCGGACACTCGGCGCAGGCTTGCCTGTCGCTTACGATCCCCTTTGGCGTTACCAGTCGAGCTACGCCGGTTCGAGCGGAGTGTATCTTGACAACTCCGCGCCCGAATGCCGGTTTGCGAATGGCATCGGATATGTCCGTGCTGATCCGGACGGAGGGGCGGCAAGCGCCCATGGTTTGCAACGAGTCACCAACTTCAATCCGGTCGTCACTACAGGGAGCACCGTACCGAACATCTTTGTGTCCCCCGAAGACATCATTTTCCAGGGTGGAGACGGTACCGCCGGGGCGGGCGAAGCGAGCCCTATCGTGCCCGACATGAGCGCAGGTTCGATCGTCAATGAATGGCGATACACGTGGATGTTCACAGGGCAGCAAAGCGACGTCTACAACGCGAACGTATTCGACGGTGACATCGTCGTGTTTGAAAACCGACCGATCGGTGTCGACGCGGTGACAACGGCACCGTTCGCTGGTGGTACTGAATTGGACTATGCCAGTGGTGAGCCGGTCGTCGAGGCGGTATTCGGCTACAGCAGTTCTGTCCTCACCGTCGGGGGGAGCTACGGATATGGAGCGGCCGCGAAACGGGTGGTGCTCTTGCGGTGGCCAGCCTCGATGCCGGACCCGGACGTGAGGGTCGGGAGTTGGATTGCCGACGTGACCTACGAACGCAACGCCGCGCTAGATTCGAGTCGCGCCTATCCTGTTAACGCTACGGGTGCTGCTCTACCGGTTTCCGCGTATTACCCCTACCAACGATGCTACTGGTATCAAATCATCAAGCGGACGGTGCCGGATGTCGCGGTCGCCTTCAATGGGGATAACGGCGACTTCAGGTCGATGACGGTGTGGGTGGCCACGGACTTGAGGGCGCAGACGTTGCTCGATAGCACACAGTCCCCGGTCTCGCCGGTCCATGTGAATGCGGCCCTTGTCGCACCCAGCGTCATCAATGTGTTTCCCAGGACCGTCTATACTCGATAAGCGAAGAACGCCCGAGGCTGCGAACGGCCGAACTCCGGCCGCTTCGAATGGGGGAGAGCCGAGATGACGCTACGATTTCCACGACCTCGCTCGCCGCGCCGAGGCGTGACCCTCGTCGAAATGCTCGTGGCGGTTGCACTACTGGTCCTGATGATGACGATCCTCGTCACGATCTTCTCCGCGGCCACGGGTGCCGTCTCGGGCCTCCAGACCTACCAGGAGCTGGATGGCAATCTCCGACAGCTCGACTCGATCATTAGGCAGGATCTCCAGGGTGTCACCGCTCGGTTGACACCACCTCTCGATCCGAAGGACAACCTCGGTTATTTCGAGTACGGGGAGAATCAGTTCGCAGATGCCCAAGGTGAGGACTCCGACGACTACGTCCGGTTCACCGCGAAGGCACCCGAAGGCCAATTGTTCACAGGTCGATGCTGGATCAACAATCTCTTTCCTATGGGAACGATCAAGGTTGATAAGCAGCCAATTGTCGTGACGAGTCAGTATGCCGAGATCATTTACTTTTTGAGAAATGGCAACCTCTACCGTCGTGTTTTGCTTGTCGCACCCGATCGGCAATCTTCGATCTATACCTATGCGACCACAGCAATCAATACGGCGACGACACAGACTGTTTATGAGCCCGAGATGTTTGCCTACGCAAATGTCAGTTGGCAAGGGATGAACGACCTATCCGCTCGCCCATCCTCATCTGGATCGGTTGACGCGTCGAACACTCCGATTATCCTCAATAATCTGGGCGACTTGACGAATCGCGAGAATCGATTCGCCTACCCACGCTTCGCGAACGATTTCATGATCAATTCCACTGGTATCGCCGCGACCAATGTACATGCCCCTGGAGATGGCATCGCCGATGATGAAGAGACTGATGGCGGGGGTTTTTACGTGGGCAATGGAGTCCATGATTTTTACCCGACACTTTATCCGAATATGATTGCCAGCGGCAACAATTCACTGCTTTTCGAGGTAAGAAATGCAACGGCCACAGCTCGAGGTGGAACAACCCCCACCTACGACCAGATGCCGTTTCCTTATATTTTTCCTGGTGCGTATTCGATGCCCGATTCCGCATCGAACTCCCTGTCTGGAGCGGGCTGGATTCATTCGGAAGACCCCTCGACGCTGAACTCGTTTTCGAACACAACACACTATCCCGCGGCAACGGGTTCGCACTTTCTCGATCAATTATTATTCGTAAACCACAATCCTTTGGAACTCGGCGACAGTCTGCCTTTGCCACAGACAGCTCAGACATGGTGGGGCTTTCCTACATGGCGAGAGACGATGTCGCCGGCCTGGACCGATCCCGGAGTTCCGTTCGCCGCGAATTTCCGCCAACCGGACTTCCTGCACCCCTTCAACCCTTCGACCAACCCAGGCCTCGGTGACAATACGGCGACCAGCCCTCCTCAGTACCATTCACTGCCGCCGATGACCGTTCCTTTCCGCATCACGAATCAGCCGAACAACGACGGCCGAGGTTCGAATGCGCTTTCAGGAGCCCCGTCCGCGTTGTGGAATGTTACCTGGGAAGATGACCTCGTCATGACGGGAGTTCGTAGCTTTGACGTCAAAGCTTACGACAATGCCTATGCGGGGTATGTCGACCTCGGTTGGGGGGATGATCTCCGGATTTACCAGCCCTTTACAACATCTCCCTATGCGAGTCCGGTGATTTTTACCAATTACACCATTCCGCCCTATCTGATGGGCAATGCGGATCACGTCGTGGGTTCCACCCCCGTGATCTTCTGGCCGCCGATCATCGGGACACCTCCATACACGACAACTCTGAATACGGGACAATTCGCCTTCGACTTGCTCAACCAGACGTTTGCTCACGAAGGGCGGATTCCTCCTAGGATTGAAGACCTTCGGTTGGACTCGCAATACGGGGCCACGTCTTATCCGAGTTACACAGGGTATACGGGCGGCAACATAGGCGATAACGGCAACAGTGTTATTCGCCTCCGACGCGTTTGGGACTCGTGGTCGACTGCCTATTCCAGGGCACCCTCTAGGGGATTTGACCCGGTGAACAAACTTCCGATCGGGCCCCCGATATCGCCCCCGGTCTATCCGTCGTACCCAGCCCCGTATCCGGCGCCGCTCCGGGCGCTCCAGATCCAGGTCCGCGTGGTCGATCCGCGGAACTCCAAAGTCAAGGTGTTGACGATTCGTCAAGACTTCAGCGACAAGCTTTGAGTGCTTGCTTACGGAAGGGGATTTCTCCCATGTTCGCCAAATTCACTCGAAATCGCATTCAACGCCGTGGCGTGGTCTTGGTCGTTATCCTCGGGATGCTCGGCCTCCTGGCCTTGATCGGGGTGACGTTCGCGACCTTCAGCGGTCAGGCCAAGGTAAACGCGAGAAACTTCTCGCAAGCGATGAACACGCCCGACACGGCGGAGATCATGGATTTCGCCCTCGCGCAACTGATCGATGACACGACAAATCCTCAGTCGGCGATCCGTGGGCATAGCTTGAAGCGAGATATGTATGGCAATGATGCCACACACAACGGATTTTTGGCCGTCATTCCTTCCACGGGAACGGATCTAGAAATCACGGGTTATTCTGTGGTGACTGCCGCGTCGACGATTGTGAACAACGTGAATGTGACTGGCTTCTATAAATTGATCACAAATATACCGAATGGCGATGAGTCGCTGTACGGCTTCAATTTTGCCCGGTGGATTCTCAGAATGAGTCCGGGTGTGAACAAGGACCCGTTCAACGGGAACACTTCCAACTATTTCGTCGGGACGACTTATGAAGTCGTCGCAGATGACCCGACCGATTCCTCGGGCTTTCGAGCTCTATACGTCCAGCGACCAGATCCGGTCATCAACAAATCTGTCATTAATCCTCTGGGCGCTGCTCCTGTCAGCCCAATTACGAGCCCGAATGTCAGTCCTGCGAACTTCGCAAACTATCTAAGTCCGGAGACTTCAGCTGTTCAGAGTTCCCTCCTTTCCCTCGATACGTTGATCTCACCTCCTACCGGAGTGACCACTTACGGGTCCTGGGGATGCACACTCGACGGCCGCTATCTCCACGCCTTTAACGGACCGGGCATGGACGGATTGGGGGCTAATCCGAACTTTGTAAATGTTACACCGCCAGGCGGGACTACCACATCGGTAAATATCGGCGGAGTTGGATACGGTGGCGGAATTTCGCGGAACTCAAATTTTCGCGTCAACGGAAATCTTATTTCAGGAACTCTCGACACGACAAAGACTCCACCCGTATACACGTTCAAAGATGCGCCTGCGTATGGGGATCCGAATTCCATCGCCAGCATGGATGAAGACTACGACGCCTGCGATCTAGAAAACTGGTTCCTTGCGATTCAGAGCGCAGACGGCCAGATCGTTGTCCCCTCATTCCATCGCCCAGGCATCCTTGTCTACGACCCTTCGGCAACAGACCCCCTTGACCCTACCATCACGGGCTATGACGACTGGACCAGCCAGAGTGTGGTCGCTCAGTCCAAGATTCTAAGGCCGCGGTATGCAGACGGTCATGACGCCACCACGTTTCCAAATTTGTATCCTGATTCCACTGGGAAGATTAAGTACGACATCGATAACGACGGGGATGGCATTACAGATTCTGTCTGGCTCGACTTGGGATATCCCGCAAAGCGTAATACCGAAGGGCAACTTTACAAACCACTCTTCTCGTTCCTGGTTCTCGGTCTGAACGGCCGTATCCCCCTGAACACAGCCGGTAACCTTCAGATGCGGGACGTGGCGGGCACACCCATGTTCTCGCATGCGTCTCACCTGGGGTATTCGCCGAGTGAGATTGATCCAACATTCGCTTTGATGGCCCCCATTGCCTCCGGCACGTACAACCCCACCGACGACGCAGGCGTACCGGTTAATCTAACTCAGTTACGCAACCTTCTCGCTGGCACACGACCGCAGGACGCTATTGGAACGAGTCAGGATACGAATTTCGTGACTGTTAACGGGTCACCGGTCAACCTTCCAAATGGTCTCTACGATCAGAGAGACGCAGCTTACTCAGCTGCGGGGGGGCCACCAAATCACATTAATACTCTGACGGCGGCTGTTCCCGGTCGTTTCGGTGAGCCTGATGCGATTCCGCAGGCCATCCCGATCGGCGATGTGTTTACGACATCGTTCGGAAATCAATTGAATTTCGGGAACACCACGCCTGCTCCTCTGGCATCGATCAGCTCCTACACGAATCCTGTCAGGGCCGGACTTTCCAATTCTCCTTACTACAGCATCAATTCCAACGCCTCGTTGCCGCACGCATTGCAGTTTATTGGCGACTCGGGTGATGACAATTTCAACACGTTCGACCCCTTTCCGACGCATCTCTCTGGGACGGGTTTGCTTCAGAGTGAACTCCCCGTGACTACCGGAACACCGCTCATACCTGCGGACTACTTCGATGCGGCCGGCGCGATAACTCTGCCCATCGAACGGCTCCGCAGGTTCGTGACTCCCATCGACGTTGCGGGTGATGGACTGATAGTCAAACCCAATCAACTCAATCCTAGCAGTCAGCTCAATTCTCCAAGCGGGAGTGGCGCCACCAATCCTTCGGCCCTCACGACTTTGCAGTTTCTGGTTAATACGGCGACAACGCCACCCACGCCGGCGCCTACAGCTTATTCCCCTTTCAGCGGTGCCAGCACTCGAGGTCATCTCACCTACTTCAAATATTTCCGACCCCCCGGCGTACCTGTCCTTACACCCTCGTCAGCGATTCAATTGCCGACGTCTCTGTATTATCCAGGTGGATTGACGGATCCGTCCGCGACTGGGCAGGACCCTAGAATCCCTGCTCCCGCTATACCGGATTACACTAATAACCTCTATCACGGGTATGAAGCGGCTCGAAATCCAAGGGTTCCGACCGGTGTTGCTGTGCCGAATCTCTTCGCCGGAATGCCGTATGAACGGAACGCAGCGCCTCCGACAGCTCCCACGCCGCCAACCACCACTCCGACGTACGACCAGTATGTCAATTCGATTGGTGTGATCAACACGACTACCTCGCCCGCCGGGACGAATTTCCTCGAATTCCCAACGGTTCCCACGGCCGCCGGCGAGACCAACCCATTCTACGCCGTGAGTGGAGCACTCAACGAGGCCGATGAACTGTCCCTCTACCAGTCGACCACTTGGGATCAGCCGTACGGCCCATCTGATCTGGAATGGTTATACCGTCAGCAGGACTCCGACGGGGCTTCGCTTCAGAGTCGACTGGCTTCTCTCGCACCGGTCAGTTTCCTGAACGCGGTCGACGGTTTGCGACGTCGACGACTGTTCTCGACAGACACCTGGGAGTTGAACTACGGAGGCTTGGCGCATGACAACCCGATGGGGGCCTTCACCGCCAACAGCCATTTCGGGGCGACGATCGATGCGAATCCGGCCAACCTCAGCTTGTTCAAGGGAACAACTGTCGCCACACCGAGCGTCGCGCATCGCGACCGTCGCATTAACCTCAATTATCCGTTGCCTGTCTCTAACAGCCCCATCGAACCTGTCCGTCAAAAGTGGATCAGGGAGACGTATCAGTATCTTAAGACTGTGTTGCCGCCGGACTCTGTTGATACTCCTCAAGAATTGGCACAGCTCAGCCAGTTTCTGGTCAACGTGATCGACTTCCGCGATCCTGACTGCACGATGACCAAATTCGTCAACACGGATATCCAACTGAGGCAAGCTGCCCAGATGACAGATCCGACTGCAACTCCATATTATGGTACGCCTCCGCAATGGGACTATGCCACAACGGTATCAACCATTCCTTATTCACCCCTCCACGTCGAATCGGATCAATATTTGATTCAGTGGGGAATGGAATCGAGTCCAGTTGCCATTAACGAAGTCTTGGCATTGCAGTTCACCTCGAAGCGCACCCCGGGAACGGCCGCGAAGGGAGCCACTCCAAACAATGTACGCGAGATGTACGTTGAGCTCGTTAACACCCTTTCGCAAGACGTGTCCGCTACGAACGCGACTGCTTTGGATATGGCAGGTTGGGATTTCGTGATCATGCCCGATGATACGACCGGTCGTCCCGATCCGATCACAGGCCAAGTCCCTTATCAGAACAATAGTCTATCGACCACGTTGCCGCCTCCTCCCGGCACAGCTCCTTTCAATCCCATTCAACTCTCAGGGAAGGCGCTTTCCCCACAGCCGGCCGTTACCAATAGTGCTCTCTCGCCTTCGCCGATTAAGGGCGGAACGACCTACTTTGTCTTCGGTCGGGACGACAGTGCCCTCAAACAGCATGACGGCACTACGAATGTCCTGAAGAATCCGTTCTCGACAGCTCCCACAACCGGACCGACCGGCACTACGATTATTATGAATCCGCTGGACCTTTCGACATCTCCGGCGATCGCCGGGGCTGCCTCGACGGCTGCGGGAAGTGGTAAGTATTTCTGGCTCTATCTTCGCCGGCCGCCCAATCCGTTTGAAACGACCTTTGATTTTGCAAATCCTAATGACAATCGGGTCGTCGTTGATAGCTTCCGGTTTTCCTTCAACGTCTCCTCGTGCCAAGGATATACCGATTCGATGGGGGACCATGTCGATGGGTCGACAGGAGAGTCGCTCTATTCTCTGGAGCGGCTCCAACCCTATCGCGGTGGCCATGCCATCCAGCCTTTTGCGGATGCTTCGGCCTCGCCGACTAGCTTTCCAACGAACTACAGCATTCCTGCCTATGGATTCAGCGAGCAGATTGTCCCCTCGTACGTCGGTAGCGGTACGGCGGGGTCTTCGAATTTTTATGCTCAGTATGGCACCCTCCAGAGCTCCGGGAAGGTGACCCACACGCTGGGCGCTGCGAACAACACGTCAGATCCCGTCCACGATCTTGTCCCCTTCCACGATCGTGACTTCACCTCCATCGCCGAATTGATGATGGTGCCTGGTTGCCCGCCTGGATTGTTTACGAAACAATTCGCTGAATTTGTCCCACCGATCAACATGGGCACGGGGACTGTAGCACCTCTCACGACTCCCCCGGCCACCTCTGTTGCGCCGACCGCCGCTATGACGACGAATAAGAGGTTTACTCAGACAATTCCTCACACTTACCCGTATCTGATCGACAATTTCTTCTATACGGCGACATCCGAGAGCACGACTGCTCCCACCTGGCTTGAGCCACCGACTGGCCCGGTTCCTGTCTATTCGTCCACTAAGTCGTACGTCAGCACTCCGCTCGCAACTACGGCTGCACCCGCTTACATCGGTGGCCCGGGTAGTGCTGGCTGGGCGAAGATGCTTAGTATTTTCGAGGTGCCGAGTCCGGCGCTTGGAGCAATTGGCCCTGTGGCACAGGGGAGCAACTACGACTGGGCCCGTCAGGATACTCGCCCGGGCATGGTGAATTTGAACTTGATTGTCGACGAGGAAGTCTTCTTCGGGTTGATGAGCGAGTCTTGGGTCAAGCTGCTCGGCGTCGGAGGTCCATCGACTCTCGACGTGATCGGTGGTACTCGACTAAATGTGGCCCAGGTTCCCTCCGCCAAGCCAACACCGGCAGTCGTCACTCAAATCAATTCCGCAGGTGTGCCTACTGCGAACGTCATTCTGCCTGATTCTAGCACAGTCTCGGGTGCCTACACGATGCCGAACGTGGGCTTCCCAGCGATCGATCCGCTCGCTACTCCTCCCGTGGGAGCCTTGCCTCCCTACGATAATCGGATGAAGGCTGCGTTCTCTGACTTCCTTAAGCTCCGCCATGGTGGTTCAGGCTACATGTTCGGATTTGGACAGGGCGGCGTAAGTTCACCATCAACGTTGCCGATGGAACGACCTTTCCATTCCTTGAGTTTCCCGGATATCGACTTCACCGTGATGCGGCCAGCGTCATTGCCTCCGTCGGGCGACACGTTGCCTCCGATTAATACCCCAGGAGTTACCACGGGCACCTTCAGTGCTTGGACCTCAGCGTGGCCTTCGACTACTCCTCCAGTTCCGCCAGCAACTGTTCCGGTCCCCCCGAGTGCTGCGACTACAGCGCCTTCGGCTACGACAGGCGTGGTCATGGATCCAGGACAAAAGAATCAACTCTATTTCATGCAGAATAATCCTGTGCAGCCCCCGCCGATTCCTCCGCGCCGCCTCTTCCAGCTTGGTGATTCGTTCGGTACATCCGCCAATAATGCGGCTCTGGGTGGAGTCGATTTCTACGTGCAAGGCAGCACGGTTTGCACTATCAAGAACAACATCCCTCCGAGTAACGCCGGGGGTTCACCTCAGGTTTTCTCGACGGGTCCGGCTCCGTTCGCGGGAGATCCTTACATTAACACCCAGGTTCTGGCCCCTCAGTTGCAGAACCCCTACGGAGATCTCGCGTTTTATTCTGCTGCCTATTTGAATATTGCTCCCGCGAACGTTATCAACGGTACGAACTCGAACTCAACGTTGCTTCCTCCGGGAACGCCTGCTGTGCTCCAGGGTCCCTTCCCTTACCTCGGCTGCAATTCGACAGGTGACAACAGCCAGCACCCGTATTTCCGAAATGATTGGCTGCAGAAGGTCACAAATCTGACAACTGTCCGTACTCACCAGTATGCGGTCTGGATCACCGTCGGATTCTTCGAGGTTCTTCAGCAAGGCGATCCGATGGTGGGTAACCTGCAGCCTCATCTCGCTTTTGACAAACTCGGTCCCGAACTCGGAATCTTGAGTGGTCGTAATATCCGGTACCGTTCGTTCTTCGTGATCGATCGGACGAAGGCGACCGGGTTCAACCCGCAGAGTCCGGGCAATTTCCGCGACTGCGTGGTCTACCGGCAGACGATCGAATGAGTCGTCGAGAGTCGTAAGGTGGTCGTTAGAGACCGGTGAGGAGGCAGAGATGTGTCACGGTTTGTCCTCCTCCCGGCGTTTCGTTCGGTGATCGTATGAAAGAATTCCCTTGTCCTAGGGATTGCTAGCCAGTTAGAATTTGAGGTCAATCCCCCGTCGTTTTCTGAGAAAGGAACCCTCCATGCCGTTGCGTCGTCGCCGTCGAGGTTTCACGCTCATCGAGCTGCTGGTGGTGATCAGCATCATCGGCATCCTCGTAGGGCTCTTGCTGCCCGCGGTCAACGCGGCCCGAGAGGCGGGCCGGCGAACTCAGTGTCAGAACAACATGCGTCAGCTCGGCCTCGGGCTGATGGGCTTCTCGAACGCCCGCAACGCGTTCCCCAACGCGTCGACGTTCGGGGAGAAGCAGGCCGTGCTCACGGCCTCGCCCCAACTTCCCACGGCTTCGGTCCTCACCGATGTCCTCGCGTCGCCTCCGACGCTTCCCGATTCGACGACCGGGGCCTACTGGGGCTACAGCTGGGTTGTCGATATCCTTCCGTACATCGACAGCCAGGAACTCTACAACGGCTGGAACAAGCAGACCAACTACCTGGCCACGGGCGGCGTCCCGAGCAACAAGCAGATCAGCGAGACGGCCATCGGGATCTTGCGCTGCCCGGACGACAACACGACGATCCCGAACCAGGGGAACTTGAGCTACGCCGTCAACGGTGGTTTCGCCCGATTTCAGGCGAATGCCGTGATGTGGACCGGCTCCAACATCGACGGCGCCTCGGCGAGCTCGGGCTCGGTCATCAAATGGGTCAACCCCGCGCAGATCACCGGTAGCTCGACCTGGCAGCCCCAGCAGGGTGTGGGCCAGAAGCTCGGCGTGATGTTCATGGGGACCACGGCCGGCAATCTGCCGTGGGACATCCGGACGACTCCCGGGAGCATCACTGACGGGGCTAGTGCGACCCTGCTCGTTGGCGAGAACACCCTGTCTGGATACTCGACCGGTTCGTCCTACGCCAACAACATCGACACGAACTGGGCCTGCCCGCTGCCCACGTTCTGCATGTTCCTCGGCTCGGACAACATCGTGCCGACCACCCACGGCTGGGTCGACCTCGCCCCCGTCGTGGATCCTTCGGGCAATGGCACCTCGACGGATAATCCCAACTGGGCCTACGCCAGTGCCCAGACGATCTCCGGTGCGCACGCCGGCTACGAGTACATCAACTTCGGTCAGAACCTGACGATCGAAGGCTCGTTCCCGTACGCGAACAGCGCCCACCCGGGCGGCTGCAATTTCGTCTTCTGCGACGGTGCCGTGCGGTTCATCAACGCGTCGATCAACGGCACGGTTTATTCCAAGCTGCTGTCCCCCGCCGGCAGCAAGCTGCCCGGCATCCGCCAGTTCCCGCTCAGCCAGGATGAGTTCGCTCAGTAAGTCACGGGGAAGACCGACTCGAGCGACGACGACTGGACTGGCATGGATTGGACCTCACCCATCGAGCCGCGGCCCCCTTGGCCGAGGCTCGATGGGTCTTTTCATGCGCGGAGCGGGGGGGGATCGGGGCACTCTTGCCCCGCTTTTTGGGGGGTGAGAGGGCCAGGAGGAAGGCTGTTTGGAGATTTCCTCAAGTTCGTCGGGAAGTTCCGGCCTTGCGGCTTCCCGTTAACTCGGGTAAAAGGCCCGCACCTGTCGCCAGTCGAACGCGGGACGCGCCCAAGGATGGGGCGGCCCGAGCTTGGGAAGTTGCACACGTCTTTCAGACACGGGTTGGGGCCGGGACGACCGGACCCGCATCCCGAGCCCAAGCGTGATCGATCGGTCCAACGGAAACGCCGACTGGACGCCCCGATTCGGGGGCCGTCGCGGCGCCCCTCTTTTCGCTTCGGGGACGGTTCGCAAATGACACGCGGCGAAATGAAGGTTCCGCCGGTGCCAAGGATGGCCCCGGTGGTTCGAGCGTCGGATCGGAGGTCCTTCCTCCTCCTCCTCGCGGTCCTGGCCGCCCTCGTGGCCTCGCTGATCGCGCCGACGCATCAGGCCCGAGCCGCCAGGGACGCGGCCAGGGACGAAGTCCTACCCGAAGGGACCATCATCGAGGTCCGCGTCGAGGGGAACGTCTCCATCACGGCCGAACAGGTCCGCGCCAAGATCCTGAGCAAGGCCGGCGGACGCCTCGACCGGCAACGGATCGAGGCGGACATGAAGACCCTGCACGGCCTGAACTGGTTCTCGGACGTGAAGTCCTACGTCGAGGAAGGGCCCAAGGGGAAGGGGTTCATCCTCGTCTTCCGCGTCCACGAGATGCCCATCCTCAGGGAGGTCGACTTCCTCGGGATGACGCACCTCAAGCTCAAGGAGGTCGAGGAGGCCACCCAGCTCAAGAAGGGGGCCCGCGCCGACTCCTCGAGGGCCCAGAACGCGGTCCACACGATCAAGAAGATGTACGAAGACAAGGGCTACGAGCTCGCCGAGATCTTCCTCATCGAAGGGGGGAAGCTCGGCGACACCAAGGTCGTCTTCCGGATCTTCGAAGGGCCGAAGCTCAAGATCCGCACCATCGACTTCAAGGGGAACACGTTCGCCTCCGATGCGACGCTGATGACCAAGATCACGAGCAAGATGCCGATCCTCTGGCTCTTCGGCGGGAAGTTCCATCGCGACACGCTCGACGAGGACGTCCGGAAGCTGACCGAGTACTACCAGGACCTCGGCTTCTTCGAGGTCAAGGTCTCGGCCGTCACCCGCGCAGGGTCGAGCCTCGGGGACATGGCCGTCACGTACGTCGTCTCCGAGGGGGTCCGGTACAAGGTCCGGAAGGTGATCATCGAGGGGAACCAGAAGCTCTCGCAGGCGAAGCTTCAGGATGGGATGCTGATGAAGGCCGGCAACCCCATGCTCAAGCCGATCTATGAGACGGATCGCAAGAACATTCTCATCAAATATAACGACATTGGTTGCATCGACACCCAGGTCATGCCCGAGCCGAAGTACACCGACCAGCCGGGCGTGGTCGACCTCGTGTACAGGATCGAGGAAGGCGAGCCGTACGTCCTGGGCGACCTGATCATCCGAGGCAACGAGCGGACCAAGGAGAAGGTCATCCGCCGAGAGGCCGACATGGCGGCGATCCTGCCCGGGCAGGTGCTCAACATCAACCGTTTGGAGATCTTCAAGAATCGCCTGTCGAACACGCAGTATTTCAACAACTCGCCCGAGATGGGCAAGACGATCGAGATCCGGATCCAGAACAAGCGCCCGGGCGACAAGCCGTATGGGGACGGGGTCCCGCAGTTGACCGAGGAATCGCTGACTCGTATGCAGAGTGCGGGCGCGGCGGAGGATGCGGCGGGGTTCGCACCGCCGGAGCTCCCGCCGATCTCGGCGAGCCCGACGCCGGCGCCCGGTGCTGGCGGTGTCGGGACGGTCGGCGGAGCCGGGGGCAACGCGGGTGTGAGTGCCGGGTCCGGGGGTCTATCGCCGTTCGGATCGGGTGGACTCTTCGCGCCGCCGGCAGACGAGGTGCCGATCGAGGTGCCGATGCCGAATCCCGCGCCGCCCGTCGTGCTTCCGCCCGGCGCACCGGGGACGACCCCGACGCCTCCGGTCGGGGCGGGCGAGCCGCCGGGTCTCGAGCCGAGCATCCCCGGCATGAACATGACCGACGTCGGGCCCGACCGCCAGGATCCGTTCCCGAACCGATCGTTCGCGGACGTCGTCACGTCGGTCAGCGAGGCCCCCACCGGCCGGTTCATGCTCGGCGTCGGTGCGAGCGGCTACCAGGGGCTCAACGGCAGCCTGACGGTCTCGGAGAAGAACTTCGACCTCTTCAACATCCCCCGATCGTTCGACGACATCACCAGCGGCAAGGCGTTCCGCGGGGGCGGGATGGACTTCAACGCGTCGGTGATGGTGGGCACCCTGATCAATCGCGCCACCGTCAGCTTGAGCGACCCGTACCTCTTCGACCTGCCGATCCGAGGGAGTGCCTCCGGGTATATCTTCCAGCGTATCTATCCGGACTGGAATGAAAGCCGAGGCGGCGGCCGGTTCTCGCTCGGGAAGCAGTTCGGCACGTCGACGTATGCCGACGTCGCGTTCCGGATCGAGGATGTGAACTTCTACGGGTATCGCACGCCGGCCCCCGCCGATTACCTCGCGGCGACCGGCCACACGACCCTGGCGACGATCCGCCCGACCTTGCGGTTCGACAACCGGAACTCGCCGTTCCTGCCGAACAAGGGGCACTACCTCGAGTTCGCCTTCGAGCAAGGGTGGGGGACGTTCACCTATCCCAAGGCCGAGGTCGAGGGCCGGACCTACTTCACGACCGGCAGCCGGCCGGACGGCTCGGGCTCGAGGATCCTGGCCCTCCGAGGCCACTTCGGGATCTCGGGCAAGGACACGCCGGTGTATGAACGGTTCTTCGCCGGCTACCTGGGCAGCCTCCGCGGGTTCCAGTACCGCGGCGTCGGCCCGCACGTCGACGGGTCGAACGTGGGCGGTATCCTCATGGCGGTCGGCTCGGTGGAATACATGTTCCCCTGGACGGCCAACGACATGCTCCGCCAGGTGTTCTTCTGCGACTTCGGCACCGTGGAAGACAGCTACGACTTCAACGACTTCCGGGCGTCCGTCGGCACCGGCTTCCGGATCCAACTCCCGCAGTTCGGCCCCATGCCCCTCTCGTTCGACCTCGCCTTCCCGGTCGCCAAGGCCTCCGGGGATAAGGTGAACTACTTCAACTTCTCGATCGGTTACTTCTATTGAGATGCGAGAGCGTTAGCTGGTGGGGACGGCCTGGATCCTGATTCATCACGAAGGCACAAAGACACAAAGGTAAGAATCCTAGAGCCGTTAACCTTCGAGAGGCATCTTAGATACAAGCCCGAAGCGCAAGCGAGTAAATCTTCTTCGAGTTCTCGCGTAGGAATTCACTCGCTTGCGCTTCGGGCTTGTAAAGAGTCCTCCATCGGAGCCATCGGGTAGATGAAATTCGAGTATGATCCGCTCCAAGGAGGAACTCTTACCGAGTCCCCCCTTGGTCCTTTCCCTTGGGTCTTTGTGCCTTTGTGGTGAACCGCTTCCCCGCTCCTTCAGTAAGAGATGAGGCTGAAGACCTCGTCGGGGGCGAGCTTGGCGCGGCCTTCGAGGAAGGAGAGCTCGACGACGAAGGCGCAGGCGACGATCTCGGCGCCGGCGCGGCGGACCATCTCGGCGCAGGCGCGCATGGTGCCGCCGGTGGCGAGGACGTCGTCGAGGAGGAGGACGCGCGTGCCGGGCGCGATCGCATCGCTGTGCATCTCGAGGCGGTCGGTGCCGTACTCGAGGGCGTACTCGAGCGAGACGGTCTGATACGGCAGCTTGCCCGGCTTGCGGATCGGCACGAACCCGGCGCCGAGCGCCAGGGCCAGGGGGGCTCCGAAGAGGAACCCGCGGGCCTCGGCCGCGGCGACCACGTCGATCGAGCGTCCGGCGAACGCGGAGGCGAGCCGGTCGATCACCGCCTGGAAGGCCGGGGCATGGCCGAGCAGGGGGGTGATGTCCTTGAAGCGGATCCCCGGCTTGGGGAAATCCGGGACGTCGCGGATCCAGTCTCGCGGGTCGACGCCGGCCGTTGACATGCGGGGGTTCTCGGTCATATCAAAACTCCTGGCCGTCGCCTCCCCGCCAGGTCGCGCGGAGAGGTGACGGCCGATTTGTTGGATCGCCCCGTCCTCGGCCCAGCGACCGGTCCGACGGAGCCTTTGAGGTCGACCGCGTCAGGCGACGCCATCGAAGTCGAGGTCGAGCGGAGGCTTGGAATCCGGGAGAAACTCGAGCTCGTCGGTCGCCCCGGTCAGGGCTACATACGTCACGGCCAACATGAGCGTGGAAAACGGGAGGGTCACCAGCAGGCCCAGGTAACAGGCCATCGTGCCGGCGGTGTTCATCAACGTGGTGAGCAGCCAGATCAAAAAGATCGTGCCGGTCCTACCCCGGGTGAGCTCGGCCGAGGTTTTGAGGGCGGTGAGGGGGCCCACCTTGCGGTCGATGATACAGAAGAACGCTTGACCCAATCTTGCGTTCATGTAGATAGACGCGAGGAAGAGGGCCAGATAGGTGAGGATGACAACGACGACCATCAAGATTTTCTGCTCTCCGAGCAATACTCCGGCGATTCCGACAGGAAGCACGAGTATGAAGGAGACCCCTATCATGCAGAGCTGCAAGAGAATCGTCGCCCCCACCGCTCTCCAGAAGTATTGGCCACCCCCGAGCACCTCGACAATGTGCGTCGTCTGTCCCTTCGCGAGTTTTAATAAGACATGGAGCATGCCCATCACGAGACCTATTTCCGCGATGATATAGAAGATCGCGATGCCGATGACGGCGAAGACCGCGAGATTTTCCTGACCGGACTGCATCAGGAGCCGGTAGAGGAAGAGACCGAAACCTCCCAAGACGATGGTCAGGGCAAGGTGAAAGGATAGGGTGCCGAGGCAGAGCTTCACGTTCTGTGTGAAGATCTCAAACGTGCGAGTCAATATCTCGCCGATTTCGAACCGGACGTAGGCCCCGCCCTCGGGAAGGAACTGCAACGGCCTGTCGTCGAAATCCGCCTTCGGCGGTGCATACGGATTGATGCGGTCCTCGGGAAAGTCCGGGGGCAAATACGACATCCTCTTCTCCCTCTCGTCGCGACGGATCCGGATCTCCTGGGGTCGAACAGCTAGGCTTGTCGGCCGGCTGATCGTTGCCCCTCGGGAATCGACGGAAATGATCTCATGTCGGCGGATTGGCGCAAAGCGCCCCGCGAAAAAACCGGCCGACAGGGTTCCGTCAAAACCCTCGTTCGACGCTCTGTCTCATCACGCGTTCGAGGCTCGGCGGACATTCGTTTTCAAGGGGCCGAGCCTTCTTATGGGAGAGGCCAAGCCCGGCCCATGGCGAATGTCTTCGTCCGTTTCATCGGAACTGGTATCGAAACCTGTTTTTTTCTTAAGAAACGGGTTTCTGGCGGACTTGACAGGGGATCCCCCCCTGTGGGACGTCGTTGTCGATTCCCACAGAAACCCGTTTTTTACGAAAAAAACAGGTTTCGGGAGAGGTTTGATTTCTGCCGCCCTCGTTGCCGACTCCCCTCCGGACGGCCTTGCCTGTGGCATCAGAAACCCGGTTTTGAAGAAAAAACCGGGTTTCGGAAGTCAAAGGAGATGGCGTGCTTTGATTTGCAAGTATTCATTGATCAAGGGGGCGGTGAGATCGTCGGGAAAGACGTCGAGGGTGAGGGCACCTCGCTTGCGGAGGCCGGAGAGGACGCGTTCGCGCCAGTTGAGGAGGGAGGCGGCGGCGGCGCCTTGATAGAGGCCGGGGCCCTTGTCGGGGGCGTTGTCGGCGAGGGCGAAGATGTCGTGGTCGCGGAGGAAGACGCCGAGGGGGAGGTGCCGGCCGACGAGGTTCGCGAGGTGGTCGACGACGAGACCGGCGTTGACGTCGTCGAACAGGTTCGACATCAGGACGACGAGCGAACGCTTGCGGCAACGCTTCTCGAGCTCGACGAAGGCGCGGTCGTAACGCGACTCGACGAGCTGGGGGAAGACGTTGTGGACGCCGTGGACCAGTCGTCGAATCTTCCCCGGGCCGCCGCCCGGCGGGACGTAGGTGAGGAGCCGGTCGGAGAACGCGAGGAGGCCGACCTGGTCGCCTCGGATCAACGCGACGTGGGCGAGCAACAACATCGCGTTGAAGGCATGGTCGAGCGGCGAGAGGCCGTTGCCCGTGTCGCCGGCCATCATCCGGCCGCAGTCGACGAGGAAGATCACCCGCTGACTTTGGTTGACCTGGTGGGTCCGGACCGTCAGCTTGCCTCGACGAGCGGTCGCCCGCCAATCCATGTGTCGGGGCTCGTCGCCTTCAATGTAGTCGCGGAGCCGCTCGAACTCGTTGTCGTTGCCGAGCTGTCGCGAGCGCCGGACGCCGAGCGAATTGAGCTTGTCCCGGCGGGCGAGCAGGGTGTATCGGCCGATCTGGCGGATGTCGGGATAGACCCGGACGGTCGTCTCTTCGGCTATCGAGATCGATCGTTGCCAGAGGCCGAGTCGACTCGCGACCAGGGCGTCGACCTGGTGGAAAGCGTAGGTCCCCCGGCGCTTCGGAGTTACCTTGTACAAGAGCGCGGCGTGGCCGCGCGCGGGGACGCTGACGAGGAACTCGGCCGGCTCGGCGGCGAACGTCGGCGGGACGTCGTCGCGGACGCGGAGGATCCGGCCCGCACGGCCGAGGTTCTCCAGCACGAGCTCGACCTCTTGCGCCTCTCCCAGCGATGCGACCGTCCCGCAACGACGACGGGCCTGGAATTTCCGGGCGCCGACGAGGGTCGCGAGGTCTCCGAGGGCCACCAGGCCGATGACCAGGTCGAGGGCGAGGATCGCCGGGCCGATCGCGTCGACGACGAAGAGCGCCAACGACAAGAGCGTCGGGACGAGCAGGGCGATCGCGAGCGGCCTTCCGGGCCAGATCATCGCAGGGGGACCTCCACCGATCGAATCAGCTCGGTGAGGAGCTCGTCGGGCGTCCTCCCCTCGATCTCGGCCTCGGGAGTGGGCTGGACGCGGTGCCGAAGCGCGGGGATGGCAACTTCCTGGACGTCGTCGGGGAGGACGTAGTCGCGCCCCTCCAGCGCCGCGATCGCCCGGGCCCCTCGGAGGACGGCGACCCCCGCGCGGGGTGACGCCCCCAACGAGAACGTCGGCCACATCCGGGTCTTACGCACCAGGGCCGCGATGTAGCCGAGGACATGGTCGTCGACCAGCACCCCGGCGCATCGGCCTTGCATCGCGAGGACTTCCTCGGGGTTGGTCACGGTCGACAGAGTGGAAGTGAGCGCGAGGTCCGGCCCGAGCCCCTTCGTGTGCAGGCGGAGGATGTTCGTCTCCTCGTCGAGGCTGGGGTAGTCGGCGAGGAGCTTGAAGAGGAAGCGGTCGAGCTGGGCTTCGGGGAGGTTATAGGTCCCCTCGGACTCGATCGGGTTCTGAGTCGCCATGACGAGGAACGGCCGGGTGATCGGGTGTTCGACGCCGTCGATGGTGACCCGAGTCTCCTGCATGATCTCGAGGAGCGCCGAGTGGGTCTTGGCCGGGGCTCGGTTGATCTCGTCGGCGAGCAGGATCTGGGTGAAGACAGGGCCCGGGCGGAAGCGGAAGTCGTGGATCCGCTCGTCGTAGACGGGGGAGCCGGTCACGTCCGAGGGCATCAGGTCGGGCGTGAACTGGATCCGGCTGAACGCACAGCCGAGGACCTGGCCGAGCACGCGCACCAGGAGCGTCTTGCCGAGTCCGGGGACGCTCTCGATCAGGACGTGCCCGTCGGCGAGGAGGGCCGCGAGGACGCCTCGGACGAGCGCGTCCTGGCCGATGAAGACCTTGTTGAGCTCGGCCACGACGCGGGCCGCCCATTCGGCGACCGGCGAGGACTCCTTCGGTGTCGATGAGGAGGTCGTGGCCAGCGGTTCTGCCTCCGGCTCGTCGGGCAGGAGGATCGGCTCGGAGGGTAGCGACGGATCGATTTCGCTCATTTCGAGGAGGACTCGGGGAGGATGAAGATTTCGGGTTGGTCGACGTCCGTAGGGGGGAGGACGACCCGATCGGGGTGGCTCGCATATCGCCAACGGCGGTAGATCTCGAGAATGTTCCGCGCATCGTTGGCCCGACCGGTCTTGGCGAGGAGCATCCCGATGGCCTCGGGATTGGCGACCGGCCGGTCTTCGCCCGAGACGGGCTCGGGGCGAGGTCGGCCGAGGCGAGGGGCCCGGGCCAGGCAGGCCGCCAGGCCGACCGCCAGGATCTGCGCGGCGATCCAGCCGAAGGGATGGATCCTCATGAGCGTGAACGGGGTCGGGGGCTCGGGCTGTTCTCCGACGAGGGCCCCTCCTTCCACGAACGCGACCCTCCGCGGTTCGGAGCCCAACCATTGGGCCGTCCGGAGCGCCAAGGGGCGTCGGGCCCGATTGAGCAACGCGGCATTCAGGAGGAACGTGCCGTTGGCCGCGACGAGGACCTGGCTCTGATTGTGCCGACTCCATTCGATCACGAGGGGTTTCTCGTCACCCATGAGCAGGACGGTCTCCGACTGCACCTTGAGCGTGTCGTGCCGGGGCAGGGCGGCCTCAGATGCGTTGAGTTGAAGGGCCCAGGGGCCTTCGAACGTCTTGCACGTCTCCGACTCCGACTTGCCGGGGTCGACCGCGAACCAATCACTCGGATCGGCCAGCTCGTGGTCCTTGTCTTTATCCTTGGTCGAAGCGGGGTTCGTCGAGGAGCGTGTCTTCGACTCGTCACGTAACCGCTTCGCTTGATCTTTCCGCTTGGGATCGGCCGACTCGGGGAGGGCTCGAAGGACTTGATCCCAGTATTCGGAAGCGACCCCGACATCCCTCGGAACATACACCAGTCGACGATCATCGCCGCCATCCAGCCAGACTTCGTACCAGTCGGACTCGTCACGTCGGGGAGGGCCGGAGTAGGGTGCGAATCGGACGATGGCGTCGGCCCATCCGTTCAACTCGTCGGTCAGACGGAACGCCGTCCTTACGGTGTGCCCCTCCGCCCGGAGCATCTCGGCGAAGACCTTCGTTCCGTTGAGGCTCTGGCCCCGAGATCGGCCGTACTCGACCTCCACGTGGTCCCCGCTCCCGCAGCCCGGGGCGAGGAGGAGGAAGAGTGCGACAAGGCTCCTCCCCCCTCTCGAAACCTGTTTTTTTCTTAAAAAACGGGTTTCTGTGGGAGGAGGCGATGTCATCCCGGGGGGGATGTCATGGTCGAGCGTGTCAGAAACTCGTTTTTTAAGAAAAGAACAGGTTTCTGGGCGAATTGTTGTGATGAAATGTTTGTACGTCATTGGGCCGATCCTGCGGCCCGCCGCTTGAAGGCCTCGGCGTGTTGCCAGACGGTCGCGAAGGCCTCGGCGGTCGGTGCCTGGTGGCCGTAGTAGACGGCCTCGAATGCGCGTCGGGTCGGGTCGACGCAGTCGCGGTAGTTGCGGTCGTCGATGGCGCGGACGAGCTGTCGGGCCGTCTTCCCCGGGCTCAGTCGGATCAGGTGCATTCGATCGAGGACCAGGAGTTGGTAGGCGAACAGACAGACGATCGCGCCGGCGTAGTCACCCCGGGAGGCACGGTCGGCGGCCTCGGTCCAGGGGTCGTTGGTCGTCGGCCGGATTCCCTCGGGGAGTCCTTCGAGCGGGGCTTTCGAGCGGCCGATCGAGATGGTGGAGGGTGTCTCCTGCGGGGTTGGACGATAGCGCCTCCAGGCTTCCACCAGGAAGACGACGAAGAGCGCCAGGGCCAGCATGGCCAGCCCGACGACCAGGATGTCGCCGATCGGAATCGAGCCGAAGGACGGGGGATTCCAACTTGTGTGCCACTGGGATTTAGAGCCAAGCCAATCGGCGAATTCGGTCCCGGGGGGCCAGATGGGCTTCGCGGAGTCGGAACGCGCGTCATACCAGGGATAGGCTCCCTGCTTGAGGGCCGACCGTACAGCCGAGTCGTCCGGGACGTCGGGACCTTGCACCCCTCCTTCGCCGAGGGCGATGCCGAGGAGGATGAGGCCCAGCGAGGTGGTGGTCACCATCCTCGGCCCTCCTCCGAGGCCGCCCGCCCGGCCGCGCGGAGGCGGAGCTCGACCTCCCAGCCCTCGAGGCGGATCCGGCGGTCGATGTAGGCCATGAATCGAACAACCCCGAAGAAGGCGATCGCCAGCCAGAGGCCGAACTGGATCAGGGGGTGGACGATGTCGGACCACGCCGGTTCCCAGGTCATCTGGCTCTTGAACAGGATGCCGAGGATCGTACTCGTCCCCAGACCGAATCCGAGCACGAACAACGTCCCGAAGAAGATCTGGGCGAGCCACTGGGCGAACAATTCGCCGCCGTACGAATCGCTGAGCTGAACGACCCGCTTGAGGGATCCCCGGACCCGTCCCCGCTCCAGGAGGATGACCTCATTGAGGAATGTGTATCGCGAGACGAACAGGAGATAACCGACGCAGGTCACGATGAGGATCGTGCGGATTACGGTCTGATAAATAAATATAGGGAAAAACGACCGGATGAGAGTCCCCGCGACTCGCCTGACGGACGGGCGTTCGCCGAACATCAGGCCGCCGAGCACCACGGTCAGGGGGGCCGTGGCCCAGGGAGTTTGGAGGAGGAGCAGGACGATCATGATGACGATCGGGAGGTCCGCCGTGTTCAAAAGCCACGCATCGAACGCCGCGAACGGTGCGATTCCGACGAACGCCGCGAGGCCGAGCGCGACCGGGCGCTCCCTGACGACGACCAGGGAAAGGTCGAGGAGGTCCAGGACAGTCCGCTCCCGAATTTGCACCAGAGTCCGATCGACGGCCAACCGTTTGTCCTCTGTTTGGAGTCTTGAGGGGCTTTTTTAGCCACGGATTGAACACGGAGGAAACACGGCTAATTCAAAAAACGAAATTTGTTGTTTGGAATGTTGATCTGTGTGAATCTGCGTAATCTGTTGAGGAAATGTTCCGGTTCGTTTGATGAACGGCCCAATTCATGCCGATGGCCGCCTTCGTCCTCCAAGCGTCAGGTAGGCCAGCAACAAGAGGGTGCTGAAGATCGCGAAACCGGCCTTGTACGAGTAGGGGAGCGGCGACGCGGAGACGTACCCCTCGACGAATGCGGCGAGGATGAACAGGACGACGGAGGCGCCCACGGTGGGGAGGGCGTTCCTGGCCTCGCGTCGGAGCGAGCCCAGGCGAGACTGGCCCTGGGTGTCGATCAGGCCGAACCCGAGCCGCAGGCCCGCGGCGCCGGAGAGGACGATGGCCGTGAGCTCGAAAGGGGCGTGGGCGGTCACGAAGGTGTAGAAATTCCCCGCGTTCGGGGAGGTGGCCATGTGGCCGAAGACGGTCCCCAGGATCATGGCGTTGGAGAAGAGCTCGTAGAGGCTCCCCAAACCCAGGGCAAGCCCCCAGGCGAAGCACTGGAGGCCGATCGAGGTGTTGTGCTGGATGTAGAAGCCGGCCATCAGCGTATCGTTGCGCGAGATTCCTTCTTCCCCCGCTTTGCCTCGGTCGGTGAACGAGTGGGAATACATCTCGTCCATCTGGTCGAGGTAGGCTTCGGGGAGGATCTTCTGGCTGAACCCAGGCCGGCCCGCCGCGAGCAGGGCGCAGATCAAGAACCCGCCGTAGAAAACCAGGGCCGCGATCCTCAGGGCAGGGTCGGAGCGGAGCCGGCGCGGGGCTTCGCCGAAGAGGGAGACGGCGAGGTCCTCGAACCGGAAACCGCTCGTGCGGTAGACGGCGTTGTGCGCCCGGCCGACCAGGGCGTGGAGGTAGCCGACAGTGTCGCGGGGGAGGTCGTGGGCCTCGGCCGTCATCAAGTCGGTACACGCCGAGCGGTAGAGCTCGCCGAGGCGGAGGACCTCGGCGGTCGAGGCATGGCGAATCCGGCGGTCGGAGAGCCGGTCCAACAGGGCGTCCAGCTCGCGCCAGGAGGCCTCTCGACTCGCGAGCCGATCGACGACCCTCATCGTCATTCCCCCAGGAACACGCGGTGATACAAGGCGCAGACGACGGCGTCGGATGTCGAGTTGGCGGGGAGCCGGTACCGGTCCCGGATCGGCGAGGCCAGGGTCTTGGCCATCTCCTCACGCCTGGCCCGCCCGAAGCGCCTGCGATGGATGACGTAGTCCGAGATCGCCCTCGACAACTCCGGCCCCGCGGAGACTCGGACCGGGAACCAGGGCAAGAGCGCGACGACCTCGGGGTCGTCGACCCGCACGACGCCGGTCCGTCTTCGCCTTTGCTCGACCACCACCATCGTCCCGGCGGCGAGGTCGCCGAGGCGCTGGAACTTCCGGGTCAGCAGCATGCTCGAGAGGCCGAAGAGGAGGAGCATCGCGGTCAGCCCGGGCGTGGTGAGGAACGGCACGGTCCCGTCGAGCGCCCCGACCAGGTTGCGGAGCAGGGCCTGGGTCGCCGTGATCGGGACTCCCCGGTCGGTCACGACCCGAAGTCCCATCATCCGCTTCCCCAAGGTCTGACCGTTCAGGAAGACCTCGCAGGCCGCCCGATACCCCCACATAATCACGAAATAGGCGACGAGCATCGGCCCGGGCGCCGAGGTCGTCCCGAAGGAGGCCAGCAGCACCGCCACCAAGGCGATGACGATCAATAGCGCGACGATAATCCCGACGTCGAGCAGATACGCCGAGTAGCGACGAAATGGACCCGCCAGGGGGTAATCGAAGACGATGCGCTCCGGCGTCACCAGCCGGACCGTCGTATCGAGGGGATCTGCGAGTGGGGGTTGGCTCTGTATTGCCGTGGCCATCGGACGCCGCCGTTCAAAGGAACGCGGGGCCAGACTCCACGCCGCCTCGGCCCTCCTGCGCCTTCGTCGTCGGAAAGCATGCTATCCGAGCGAGCCCGTTTCCGCAACCACTTGCCAATTCCAATGATCCCACCGAACGGGTGAGGCCGTCCGGCCATGGGCTACGGTATGGTCGGCGGTTTGCGGGGAAGCGTGAGACCGGTCGAGTGCGTGGGATACGAGCGAGGAGGGAGTCGTGGGTCGAGCCTGGAGGGAGAGAATCCAGGTCGGTCGGGTACGAGCAAGAGCGCGGAGGATGGGAGAACCGCTCGACCGGGCCTCTCGGTGTCGCGCCCGTTCATTCGAGGTAAGTCCCTCAGTTGTGCGTCATACGTCGAGCGAGCTTGGGATCGCTCTCCGTGCCGTCGAACATGGTCCGGATCGGCGTCTCACTCCGGATCTTCTCGATGAAGGCGTTGGTGATCCGGTCGACCTTTTCCTTATAGACCTTCTCCCGGATCTTGTCCTGGAGCGCGATGTCGGCGAACGACGTCGGGCCGGCGGGGCGCCGGCCCTCGACTCGGACGATGTGGAGACTCGCGGGGCCTTCGATCACCCGGCTGAGCTTGCCGACCTCCAGGGCCTCGAGCGCCTGGTTGACCGCCTCGACCCCATAGCTCCCCGGCGAGGTCTTCCAGAGGCCCCCTTCTTTCTTCGAGAGGTCGGGGCCGTCGCTGTCGGCCTTGCAGACCTTGACGAAGTCCTCGCCCTTGAGCAGCCTCGCGAGGATGGCGTCGGCCTTCTTCTTCGCCGGGACTGGGCCGCCTTGCTTGTCGACCTCGACGACGATCTCGCGCCAGGTGATCATCGCCGGCTGCTCATAGTCTTTGATGTGGGTATTATAGTAGTCGCGCATTTCGGGGAGCGAGACCGTCATCTTCGCGCCGAGCTTGTTCTTCACGAAGCTGTGCGCCAGGAAATTACGGCGGAAGGTCTCGTGCAA
Source organism: Singulisphaera rosea (assembly GCF_054877945.1). Lineage (NCBI taxonomy): Bacteria > Pseudomonadati > Planctomycetota > Planctomycetia > Isosphaerales > Isosphaeraceae > Singulisphaera > Singulisphaera rosea. The sequence continues at coordinate 193,556 of NZ_JBTYIP020000015.1, forward strand.
CTGATTCAGGGACGTGCCTTCATCCTCGAGCTTCTTCTTCAACTCATACTCGTTGACGCATGCGGCCTTCTTCATCATGGGTGGCAGTTCGTCTTCGTTCCAGACTTTCTCGGCAAAATCCATAAACATTTGTAATTGTTTAGGGTTTTTCAGTTCGCTCTTGGCTTCCTGATAGAGGATGCTCTCGCGGATCAGCTCGGCGAGGACGGCGGCGCCGACCATGTTCATCTGCTGCTTGCTCGAGGGTCGTTGTTGTTGGGGGACGTTCTTGAGCTTATCTTTGACCGCCATGGTCAACTCGTGGAGTGTGATGACCTCGTTGCCGACGACGGCGGCGAACTCCCCCGCATTGACGATCTTGGGGGAGTGGAGCTCGGAACGGAAAATGGTCGGGTCGTTGCTCGTCGTGCGGACCTCGGTGTCGAGGTTGCCCCGGCGGGCCGTCGGGGCCGGACCAGAGGTCACGGCCGTCGACGGCGAGGCCCCCGCGCCGGTCTGAGAGACCGGCAGCGGCGGCAGTTCGGGCAACGGGGCTTCGGCCGGCGCCGCGGGTGCGGCCGCCTTCTCCGCCGCCCCCGGCCCCGTAACAGGGGGCTGGGGAGTCGGAGCCGGAGCGGCCGCCGCGGGCGCGGCGGCCGGGGTCGCGGGCTTGGCCGGAGCGGGTGTCGTCCCCGGCTTCTGGCCGACCGCGGGGGCGGGGGTTGTCGCCGGCTTTTGGCCGGCTCCCGCTGTGGCAGGCGCTGCGAGCGGTGCCGGTGCGGGAGCCGCTGCCGGCGCGGACAAGGGGGCCGGGGCGGCGCCCTGGACGTCCGGCGGGAGCGGCGGCGCCTCGAGCGGCCCGAGGTCGGCGGGCGGCATCGGAGGTGCTTCGGCATTCAAAGCCGGGGCACCAGCCGGATCGGGGAGCGGCGCCGGGGCCGCCGCACCAGTAGGATCAGGGAGGGCTGCCGGAGCCGCGTCCGGTACAGGGGCGGACGCCGGATCGGGGAGCGGTGCCGGGGCCGAGACCGTGGGGGCGGCGCCGAGGTCCGGGACCGCGTCGGGGTTCGCACCGACCGAGGGGTCGGGCAGGGCGGTCGGGGCGGGGCCAGCCGGAGCGGCGAGCTCGGCCGGGGCACCACCGACCGGCGGGGCTTCGGCGGGCGGAGCCGAGGCGGCCGGTTCGGGTAGGGGGAGGCTCGCCGGGTCGACGGTCCCGCCGTTGGGGGCGAGTCCGGTCGGGATGGCATCGGGGCTGGCGCCAACCGCGGGGTCGGGCTGGGCCGTGGGGGCCGCGACGTTCCCGGGAGCCGAGCCAGGCGGCAACGACGCGGGGACCGCGTCCGGCGAGGCGCCGACCGAGGGGTCGGGGAGTGAGCCGGCGTCCGGCGTCGAGGCGACGGCCGCGGCCGGTTCCATCGTCGGGGCCGGGGCCGGGGCCTCGGACGTTGGGGCGGCTGTGGGCTCCGAGCCGGGCGAGGCGGCGACCGCCTCGGCGGGTGCAGGAGCCGGGGCCGGGCTCGCGGCTTCGGCCGTGACCGGAACGGCGTCCGGGGTTGCTCCGACCGACGGGTCGGGCAGGGGCTCGCCACCCGGGGCTGCCGCGACGGCACCACCGGCGGTGGCGGGATTGGCCTGCGGGGCCTGTTCGGGCTGCATCGCCACTTCGGGTGCGGCGGTGTTCGGGGCGGCCACGGGCGCCTCGGCAACCATTCCGGTCGGCGCGGGCGCCGGCTGGGCGGTCGGGACGGGGCTTGTGGCGGAAGCTACCGGCGGCGGGGAGGCCGGTTGACCGGCCGCTTGCGCGGCCATCGTCGGCTGAGGCTGGCCGTTGGCCGCCATCTGCGGGCCGTATTTGGTGTCTCGCCAGGGGGCGTTCGACGGGAGCGTCGACGGGTCGACATTCTTGTTACCCATATTGATCGAATCATGGATCGATGGGTACGTCGACATGCCGACCGGGCCCGTGGGCGAGTTCGGTGGCGATACGGCCGACCGGTCCTGGGCGCAGCCGACGAGGGCTAGGCCGAGCGTTCCGGCGACGACGAGGCGGTTCATGGGCATTCTCCATCCTTGGAGATCGGAAACGTCGATCGGCGACCGGCCTTCCAGGCCAATCGCCAGGGGATCATCTCGAGGGGGATGCGGGTTCCTCGGGGTGCGAGAAGTCGAAGGCTCGTGGCGGCCTCGTTAGATAGGTTCTCGACAACCTAACCGCGACCCATCACCCTGACAAGGCCGAATTGGGGAAGTTCGCTTCGCCGGCACGTATGAACACCGTGTTGCGTTTGCCAGGACATCCGTATTGACCCGATTTGCGCGTTTCCCCCAGCGATCTCTAGAGCGGTTCACGCACGCGTTACGCACGTCGGAGGAAAACGGGGACTGGCTCCCGGCCGGGTCAGGCTTGGCCCCCTCACGGATCAACTCCGAGGCCGGGTGCCTGTCCCCATTTTCCGGGCCGTCGCCGTCCGCTGCGGCGGAAACGAGGACAGGCACCTGCGCTTCGCTACGGAGCCAGTCCCCGTTTCCGCCTCTGCTCTCGGGTCACGCGACACGTCGTGCCCTGTGCCAGCCGCACGTTAGCCGCTCTAGGGAAGGGGCTATCAATGGGAAGCCTGGAGGATCGGCCTCACGATCCCCATGACGAAGGAACCGTGGGGCCGTTTTTCTTCGAGAGGAATGTAGGCCGTCTTCTCGTCGACGATGCGGACGATCCTCGGGTGGAGGGCGGCGAGGCTCGCGATCCGCTTGGGATTCCGATAGGTCAGGACGGCGTACTCGTCCTCGACGTGGATCCGCTCGAGCTGCCAGCGCTCGGCGAGGATGCGGAGCTCGGCCTCGGCCATCAGGTTCTCGGCCGGATTCGGCAAGGGGCCGAAGCGGTCGACGAGCTCCTGGCGGAAGTCGGCCAGGCGCTCGAAGCTCCGGAGCCTGCCGAGCCTTCGATAGAGCTCGACCTTGACCCGAGGCCCGGGGACGTAATCCTTCGGCAGGTAGGCGCGCCAGGAGAGCTCGATCGAGCAGTCGAACATCGCCCGCTCGGGCTTGTTCGTCAGCGCCCGGACGGCGGACTCGAGCAAAGAGCAGTAGAGCTCGTACCCGACGCTCTCGATGTGGCCGGATTGTTCCGACCCGAGGATGTTCCCTGCGCCCCGGATCTCGAGGTCGCGGAGCGCGATCTTGAACCCGGCCCCGAGCTCGGTGAACTCCTCGATCGCCTTGAGCCGCTTGACGGCGTTCGGGGTCACCGGCTTGTCGGACTCGAGCAGGAGGTAGGCGTACGCGCGATGCTTGTAACGGCCGACCCGGCCTCGGAGCTGGTGGAGGTCGGCGAGGCCGTACTTGTCGGCCTCGTTGATGAAGATCGTATTGACGTTGGGGATGTCCAGGCCCGACTCGATGATCGTGGTGGCGACGAGGATGTCGAAGTCGCGCCTGATGAAGCCGAGCATCGTCTTCTCGAGCGCCTCGCCCCCCATCTGGCCGTGCCCGACGGTGATCCGGGCCTCGGGCACGATCGCCTGGATCCGGTCGACGATCGTGTGGATGTCGTGGACCCGGTTATGGACGAAGTAGACCTGGCCGTCCCGGTTGAGCTCGCGGTGAATCGCGCGTTTGACCGTCTCGGCGTCGAACCGGAGGATCCGAGTCTCGATCGCCTTGCGGTCGGGCGGGGGCGTCTCGAGGTTCGAAATGTCTCGGATCCCCAGCAGACTCATGTGCAAGGTCCGAGGGATTGGGGTCGCGGAGAGGGTGAGCACGTCGACCGTCGAGCGGAGGGTCTTGAGCCACTCCTTGTCCTCGACCCCGAATCGCTGCTCTTCGTCGATGATGACCAGGCCCAGATCCTTGAAGGTCACGTCCTTCTGGACGAGCCGGTGGGTGCCGATCAGGATGTCGACCGAGCCCGCGGCGGTCCGTTTCAGGACGTCTCGGATCTCGGACTTGGGCCGGAACCGGTTGACGACCTCGATCGTGAACGGGAACTCGGCCATCCTCGCGTTGAAGCTGCGATGGTGCTGCTCGGCGAGGATCGTGGTCGGGACAAGTACGGCCACCTGCTTGCCGGCGTCGACCGCCTTGAACGCCGCGCGGACCGCGACCTCGGTCTTGCCGTAGCCGACGTCGCCGCAGATCAGGCGGTCCATCGGCCGAGGCTTGGCCATGTCGACCTTGAGCGCGTCGATCGCGGAGAGCTGGTCGGGCGTTTCCTGATAAGGGAAGGCGGCCTCGAACTCGGCCATCCAGTGGCTATCTTCGGCCGGGTAGGCGATTCCAGGCTGGCTCGCGCGGGCGGCCTGAATATCGATCAACTCCGCGGCGAGGTCGACCACGGCGTCGGCGACCCGCTTCTTCCGCTTCTCCCAGGACGAGGAGCCGATCTTGGAGAGCCCGGGGTCGGCCTTGCCACCGCCGACGTACTTCTGAACGAGATCGATCTTCGCGATCGGCACGAACATCTTCGTGCCCTCGGCGAACTCGAGGAGTAGGGTCTCCTCGGAGTGCTCGGCGGTCTTGTCGACCATCTGGAGCCCGCGGTAGCGCGCGATCCCGTGGTTGACGTGGACGACCAGGTCCCCTTCGTTGAGGTCGAGAAAGCTGTCGATCGCCCGGCTTTCGTACCGTCGTCGCGTCGTCGGCCGCCGGATATCGGCGCGGGCGAAGAGCTCGTGGTCGCCGATGATGAGGGTCCGGGCATCCGTCATGTGGAAGCCGGACCGGACCTTCCCGACCGTCAGGTGAAGTCGGCCGCTCCGGGCGATCTCGGTGTCGGCGAAGACTTCGCCGAGCCGATCGGTCTCCGCGGCGTTGTGACAGGCGATCAGGACGTTGTCGCCCCCGGAGGCGCTGTCGAGCTCGGCCTTGACCTTGGAGAGCTCGCCGGAGAACCGCTCGACGCTCTCGATGCGGAGGTGGCACGAGGTCTCGAGCGAGTCGGCGGCGAGCGTCGAGAGCGTGATCGAGGGGCGTTTGAAGAGTCGGCCCAGGGTGCTATCGACGGTGTAGAGACCGCGGGGGTCCTCGGAACGGCCGAGGTAGTGTCGTCCTTCTTCCTTGACGTCATGCGGTTCGAGGACCGCGACCCAGGTTCCTTCGGGGAAGGCCTCGGTGATGGAGCCGAGCCCCGCGAGATTGTCGCCGTCGTAGGAGATCGCGGCGGTCAACGTCACCGAGTCCCAGCGGTCGAGCGAGCGCTGGGTCTCGGGGTCGAACGGTCGGATCGACTCGATGTCGTCGCCGAAGAACTCGATGCGGACCGGCTCGGAAGAGTCGGGCGGGAAGATGTCGAGGATGCCGCCGCGGAGGCTGAACTCCCCCGCGACCTCGACAACCTCCGCCCGGGTGAGCGAGTGTTCGAGGAGCCACTTCGTCAGCTCCTCGACGGCGATGGTGTCGCCGACGCGGACCGTGCGCGAGGCCTTGGCGAGCGTCTCGAGGGTGGGGACCGGCTGCAAGAGTGCCTGGAACGGGGCGATGACGAAGCGAGGGGGCGAGGGGCTGGCCAATCGCTTGACGACGCGGAGCCGTTTGCCGAAGACCTCGTCGCCGGCGCTGGCCTCGCGAGGGAGCCGATCCCAGGCGGGGAAAACCTCGGGGGCGACCCCGGCGAAGGTGGCGACATCGTCGCGGAAGTCGTCGACGTCCCCCACATGGGCCAGGACGACCAGGAACGTTTGCGGCGCGTGGAGTCCAAGAGCGGCCACGGCCAGGGGGCCGGCGGATCCCCAGGCCCCGTCGATCGTTCCGCTACGGCCGTTCTTGAGCGAGGCGAGGACCTCGGGGAATCCTGACGCACGCTGGATCAGCTTCGTCAGGTCCTTCAACTCGCGGACCGGGGGGGCGGTCGCCGTCATTTCCTTGACCATGGGCGTGTGTTTCGTAACTGGGGCTCGGCCCGCGATTCCCCATCGATCCCGGTGTAAGTCGAGCGGAACGGGCCCCGCTCGTCGAGATCAAGCCGGGACGACACGTCAATGATAAGCGTCGGCCCTCGGATCGGCCAGGGTCCGGGACGACCTGCGCCGGGACGCCGGGCTCGGGGGGACGGCATGGCCCGGCTCTCCGCGTGCGCCGGAAAGCCGGTCGAGCACGTGGATGAGATCCGCGAGCTCGCAGGGCGACTCGAGGCAGGCCGCCGCCCCGTGGGCTCGCGCCTGGCGTATTAGGGCCCGGTCGGGGAAGCCGAGGATGGCGATCACCCCACGCTGTCGGGAACGCCACTCGAGGGTCCGCGTCCAGTCCGGTTCCAGGACGGGCACATCCCAGATCGCCAGGCCGTCGGGGGAGAGGCCTCCCCAGTCGTCGACCGGCAAGGGACGATAGCCGGCCTGGTTGCAGGCGTCGGCCAGGGTTCGCCTCCACTCGACGTTCTCACTGACCACGCCGACCGTGGGCCGGGATTTCTTGTTGAGGCCGGAATCGTGGTCGTCCCTGCCTCGGAGGTGTCGGAGGATCGTGTCGCTCGCGGTCGCCTCCGAAACGATCGCGTCGACCGCGGACGCGCAGCGGTCGACGTCGGCATATCGGGCATGAGGCCCGGTGCAAAGAATGACTCGGGTCGCGGGCGTCCGTTCTTTCTTGAATGCGGCCAGGCGATCGGCGTCGAGCGCAGTGAGGATCGGGCGGTGGAGGATCAGGGTTTCGGGGCCGGGCGTCCCGGGGGGGAAGAGCGTATGCCAGTCCTCGTCGCATCGGACTCGCACCACATCTCTTGGCAAAACCTCGGCGATCGCCGCCACCCAGGGGTCGTCCAGGTCGCCCACGAACCAAGCCGGTTGTCCGGGGGCGTTCATCGGCAGGGCCTCTACGCGTCCTCTTCATGAAGGATCCCCGGCGCCGGGCGGGCCGACGACGTCTCGAGGAGGGCTCGGCGGGGACCATATCAGATCGGGCCCGACTCGACAATCGCGCCCTCGACGACTTCCGGTCGCGGAGTTCGACCGGGCGTCTTCATCTCGAGAGGTGGGCCGAGGAACCAGATGCGTCTTTGCTTTCTCCCGCGAGCGGCCCGTTTCTCGGGCCCTTCGGCACTGCTATCATGTTGCGATCCATGCTCGACCCGGAGGATCGCCGGGCGTCCCGACCCGTGCGGGGGCCCTCGGGGATCTTTCGACCGACCCTTCCCGGAGAACGACAATGAGCCCGATGGGAAACCTCTCGCGACGCGGCTTCCTGGAACGATCGTTCGGGGCCCTTGCGGCCGCTGGCCTCCCAGCCTGGTACGCTCGCGAAGTCATGGCCGACGAACAGGAGAAGGCGGCCGAGGCTCGGAAGCGGATCGGGCCGAACGACCAGATCGTCATGGGCGCCATCGGTGTCGGCGGTCAGGGGACCGGCATCATGAAGGCCGCCATGAAGCAGAAGGGCGTCAAGTTCGTCGCCGTCTGCGACCTCGACGACGATCGCCTGAATAAGGCGGCCGACGTCGTCGGGAAGGATTGCGCCAAGTATCACGACTTCCGCGAGCTACTCGCGCGGAACGACCTCGACGCCGTCACCATCGGGACCGTCGACCACTGGCACGCCCTGACCTCGATCGCCGCGATGAAGTCCGGCCGCGACGTCTACTGCGAGAAGCCCCTCTCGCTGACGATCGCCGAGGGCCAGGCGATGGTCAAGGCCGCGCGGAAGTACGACCGCGTCTTCCAGACCGGGAGCCAGCAGCGCTCCGAAGCCCGCTATCGCCTCGCCTGCGAACTCGTCCGCAACGGCCGGATCGGCAAGATCCACACCGTCGAAGCCAGGATCGGCGACAACCCGATCGGCGGACCCTTCCCCACCGCCCCCGTGCCGCAGGGCCTCGACTGGGACTTCTGGCAAGGGCCGACGCCGGAAGTCGCCTACGTCAAGGAACGCTGCCACTACGAGTTCCGCTGGTGGTACGAGTACTCCGGCGGCAAGCTCACCGACTGGGGCGCGCACCACAACGACATCGCCCAGTGGGGACTCGGCACGGACGAGACCGGCCCGGTCGCCGTCACCGCCTCGGGCACGACCCCGTCGGACAAGCCCAACAGCTACAACTGCCATCCCCACTTCGCCGTCACCTACAACTACGCCGACGGGACCCGCCTGATCACCACGAGCGACGGCGAGAACGGCAACCGCTTCATCGGCGACAAAGGCTGGATCTTCGTCAGCCGGAGCCGGATCGAGGCGAGCGACCCCAAGCTCCTCTCCGAGCCCCTGCCCGAGAACGCGACGCGACTCTACGTCTCGAATAATCACATGGGCAACTTCATGGACGGGATCCGGACCCGGAAGCGGCCGATCTGCGACGTCGCCATCGGGTATCGCTCGGTCAGCGTCTGCCACCTCGGCTCGATCGCGCTCCGCCTCGGCAAGCCGCTCGAGTGGGACCCCTCGGCCGAACACTTCCACGGTGCCTACAGCGACGAGGCCAACAAGATGGTCGCTCGCGAGATGCGCTCCCCCTGGAAGCTCGAGGTCTAATCGCCTCAACGAAACCCGGTGTTTTCTTCAACACCGGGTTTCTGTCGCCATCGACGCGGGCGCCTCTTTTGGAGAGTCGGCGCGTTCCCCTGGCCAGTCGCCCGTTTTCTCGGACGAAAACGAGTTCTCGAGACAGACACCGAAGCAACCGCTCGCGAATGGTGTACGGAGGCCCCCCGATGCTCGGACCCTTATCCCTCCTCCTGGCGCTCGCCCCCGCCCTTGGCGCCGCCCCCGAAGTCGCCAAGCCGGATCTTACCCCGTTCGAGTCCTGGTTCGAGGAAGGGGCGCGGGGGAACTTGAAGATCCCCGCGGCCGTTGCGTCGGCCGCCAAGACCTATCGATACGTCTTCGTCGCCGGATTTCATAACGAGCGGATGCCCGGCTATTTCGCCCGGAACGTCAAGGAACTGAGGGCCCACGGCGTCGATCGTCGGGCGATCCACGTCATCGCCCCCAGCTCGCACGAAACCTTCGACGAGAACTTCGACGAAGTCCGGGACAAGTTCCTGGACGTCGCCAAAACAGGCCCGGAGAAGTTGGTTGTCATCGCCCACAGCCGAGGGGCCTGCGATGCCCTCGCCTTCGCCCTCCGCAACCCGGACTTCGCCCGGGATCACATCCATGCGATGTTCCTCGTGCAAGGCCCATTCGGCGGCTCGGGCTTGGCGGACTTCGTCACGGGCGCGGGGCCCTCGATGGATCGGAGCATCCCCTGGAAATACCGCCTCATCGCCCACGTCCTCGGCGTCGTCGAGCGGCGGAGCCTGAGGCGAGGCAAGCTCGGAGGGCTCCCCGGCTTGACTCGGGACGCCTCCCGGGACTTCTGGAGGAGGCTGCTGGACGGACACAAAGAGGCGATCCCGGTCGTCGGCCCCAAGACCTACTACATCACGAGCGAAACCCCGGCCCCGAGCCTCAGGATCTTCAAACGGGCCGCTGCCTGGTATCTCCGCACCTACGTCGGGGCAAGCGATGGTGTCGTGGCCCGTGGTGACCAGTCCCTGGAGGGTTTCGGGACGGTCCTGGCGGTACTCGACGCCGGTCATACGGACCTGACGAACCGGTTCCCCTCCTCGCGAGCGGCCAAGAACTACCGGAACGCCCTCGTCCAGTGCATCCTCATGACGGTCGGCCAGTCGGGGGCGGATGCCGAATCGATGATGATGCACCGGGTCTCCAAGCGATCCGCGGACGGCCCCGCACCGACCGTCGACACGCCTCCGTCTCCCGGCCAGCCCTGAAGGGCTCGACGTCGATGCCATCTCTAAATCCGTTGGTGCTCAGGCCGTGGCCGTCGAGCCGTTCCCTTCGGACTCGGGGGGACGCGGGAACCCCTCCTCGTCGAAATAGGCCCAGACCATCCTTATTAGGGGCCAAGGTCGCAGGGGCCTTTAACCTTTAAAGTGTGTCTTGGTCGTCCGTCTTCAGAGATGTTCCGATGTCGTTGGATTGAACAAATGAGAAGAAGGCGTGTTGGCGAGAAGGAGATCTCTTGAGAGGGCGTTGGAATTCTCACGCCCAGGATATGATCTCCGGAAATCGCACGGCTTGTCGATGATTTCACGGACTCTCTCGCCAGGTCGTGGAGCGAGCCGAACCTCGGTCTTCAATCCGTGACTCCATGCATCGTGTTGCCGGGCCCGCGAGGTTGATTTGCATCGCGAAGGGCTTCAATGAAATTGAATATCAAAAATACCCCTGGGGGCGTCTTGCATGCTCTCAGGACCGGGATAGAATCTCTCCACCTGAAACGCGCCTGAACGTCTTCTTGCGATGTGGCAAGGGACAGAGACCTATCCCGTCCTTCGTTTCAGCCAGGGAGAGCGACCTCATGAGACGATCCGTGCGTTCTGCGTTCACGTTGATCGAGCTGCTCGTCGTCATCGCTATCATCGCGGTACTCATTGCGTTACTTCTGCCGGCCGTCCAGGCGGCCCGCGAGGCGGCTCGACGCATCCAGTGCGTGAACAACCTCAAGCAACTCGGGCTTGCGGTCCACAACTATCACGACGTCAACAACACGCTCCCCCCCGGCCGGATCTGGGCCCCCCGACCCAGCAAGGCGTTCCCGACCATCTTCGCGGGATGCCCGAACACGACCTGGTTCTGCCTGATGCTCCCGATGTTCGAGCAGGGCAACCTCGCCAACGCCTTCAACTTCACGCTCGGGGCCGAAGGCTGGAATGGGCCTGGATTGGCCGTCGCCTCCGGTTTCTTCGCGAATTCGACCGTCAGCGCGGCGAAGCTCGCCGTCTTCCAGTGCCCCAGCGACCGACAGAATCACTTCCAGATCAACACGAGCTACCAGGGTGGCCTCTTGAGCGGCCCGATCTTCACGAAGGGCAACTACGCGGCGAGCTGGGGCAACACCAACTGGGGCGCCCAATTCGCCACGAGCCTCTCCGGGCAGTACCTCCGCTCCGCTTTCGGCCATGACGGGAGGACCTCGCTCGCCACCATCACCGACGGCACCAGCAACACGGTGATCCTCTCGGAGGTCCTCCAGGGGGCGACGAACGACGTCCGCGGCATGCTCTGGTCGAGCGTCCCCGGTGGCGCTTCGTTCATGACGCGGTTCACCCCGAACTCGGTCACCGACTACCTCGGCCTCACCAGCGGTGGTGATTACCTCAACAATGATCCGGGCCTCTTCTGCACCAGCGAGCCGGTGCAGCAACTCCCGTGCTTCCCGAACGCGGGCGACAGCGACGCCTTCGCCGGTTCCCGCAGCCGTCACCCCGGCGGTGTCAACACCGTGATGGGCGACGGCTCGGTCCGCTTCACCAAGAACTCGGTCAACTCCAACATCTGGATCGGCCTCAACAGCATCGCCGGCGGCGAAGTCATCAGCGCCGACGCTTACTGAGCCGAGCCATCCTCGTGACTTTTCTCCCCCGGACCTCATGACGAGGTCCGGGGGAGTCGGTTCCTTCTCGCGCGTCTTTCGAAGCCTGGCGAGAGGACCGTGTTCGGCCTCGCAATCCCCAGCGTCCGCCCCCCACCCGCCTTCCTGGTCGCTCCCCTCCTACGCTCGAATGCGACTCGGCTTGAGCAGGCGATGTCACCCGACCGTCGCTCTGCCTTAGCGCGTCGCGAGCTTCGCCAAACTCGAACTTCACATCGTTCTCGCACTCCTTGCGTCGCCGACGGTCATGTTCCCGGGTAAGGCACCAGGACATCGGACTGACCTTCGTCGACGATCGACCCTTCCGTTCCGCCGCGTGCGAATCGGATGGTGACCGGTTTTCCGACGAGGTGGAGCGTGTGCCCGCCGACGAATGGCCACCAACCGGGCATGCCCAGTCCCATCGACGTCCATGCGATCACCTCACCCCCCATCCCCTTGAGGAACACGCTCCCCGCGGCCTTGAGGAACGCCAGCCCGAGCGCACTCCCCGCGATGTCGCACCCGTCGAAATAGATCCGGGAGGGCGAGGGAAACAGCTTGTCGTAGTTCCGTCCGTCAAATTGGCTCGTCCACGTGTCGTTCCACACGACGTCGTCTCCGAACCAGATCCGGCCGGTATTGCCGTGCGTCTGGATGAGCATCCGGTCGAAGGTTGCTCCTTGTGAGACGAGTTCGTCCAGGCCGCGGATCACCTCCGGGATACTTCCGACCGGCAGCGTGACCACGCCTTTATCTGTCGTATCGAAGCGACCGGCCGCCTGCATCCGGTCGTGAAAACTCGTTTTGTCGTAAATATAAAGTTTCTTGGGCATTGCTTCCCCTCGCGGCATGAGCCTCGACGTGTTTCGGTCGAGTCGCAACGTTCCGAAACGCGAGGGGGGGATCGCGTGTGGCCGATCGTACGCTAATCCGGCGAACTTCCGTAGCAACAAAAGCCGACTCGGCGCAGCGGGTCGTCGGGTTGAGAACCGGTCGGACCGGATCGGGCCGAGTGAGTGGGGTCGTTGAAGGACAAGCGAGGATCCAGCAACCGCCCCTCAGCCGTCAAAGCGGAGACGCGGGGTTTGAGTCTGGGGTTCCTCAAGTCTTCAGTCCCCAGCCGCCGGTGGGGTTGACGGTCACCGTCGGGCCTTCGAACTTCCAACCTTCGTCGGTGTACTGGCAATCGACACCGGCCGTAACGTTCCGCCCGATCGCCACGGCAAGCGCCTTCAGGAGCTTGTAGCCATTCCCGTCGAAGCCCGGAGTTGTCGTCCCCGGTACGCAGATCGGGGCCGTGATCGTGCTACCTGGGCCGACGATGTTGGTCGAGCTCGCGACCCCGCAGCCGTGGAGGCGCATCCCGTCGGCGTAGAGGTCGCGTTTCAGCCAAGGAGCGAGGGCCTTGAACTGCTTGGCCTTCTCGGCGGTCAGACCCTCCCCGAGCTGAAGGTAGCCCGAATTCCCGTGCGCCGCCAGGATCAGCAGGTCGACCGAGTGATACTTGCGGTTCGTGTACATGAGGGTCCGAGTCATACCCATCGCGATCTCTTCGATCTTGGCGGCTGGGGTCACGTTGACCCGGACATAATCCACATCGATCGTCCCCGAGATGCTCCAACCCGTCGACGGATAGCGGCTGTCAATCGCGTAAACTGTGAACATGGAATGTCCTTGATGTCAATGCGCCAGGACCAGGACCAGGATCAGGGCCACGAAGCGGACCCCGATCGATCTTTTCGGAGCCTGCACCGGTCTCAAGCACTTGGGTCGAGCATCGTTCCGACGCCCGCTGCGTTCGGAATCCCGCTCCTCTGATTGAGACGGTTGACGGCGAATCGGTTACTATTTTTATGCGAGGGTTCCCGAGGCGTCGTGTCGGTCGACGATTCCTGGGTGTTATCCGCACCGGAGAGCCCGTCGGACACGAGTTTCTCTTTCCCTCTCGATCTGCGAGTCCGGCCGAAGTCGGATGCCCATGACAAGACCAGTTGATCGGCCCCGAAGCTGTCCGGCCGGATCCCCCTGGGGATGTGGCACCATTCGAGAAAATCCCGAAGCGATCCGCGAGTCGACACCGGGCAGGAACCGCCCACGGTGGGAACGCGTACCAGATAAGGGCACAGCCTTCATGTCAATAACGGGACGTTATCTTCGGCTGGAGGAAGTCACAATCCGCGAGATCCTTGCGGAGCCCTCGTCATTACTCGACGTCCTCTACCCCGACGACGAGTCTCTCGAAGTAGGCGACCTCAGACTCGACATCGACAAGACGTGGAACATCCTCCACTACCTGCTCCATGACGAACCGCTGGGCCGAGGGGAGATAGGTCTGGATTGTGTCCTTGGGGGCATTGAACTGACACCCGAAGATGGTGGATTCGGTCCGGCGCGATACCTTCGGCGGGATGAGGTTCGAGCGATTGCCGAGGTCCTCGATCGGCTCACCTTCCCGTCGCTTTGGTCGCGATATGATCCTGCGGAAGGCGAGCGCGCGGAGCTCTACTGGTCGGATACCCCAGAATCTGAAGACTATGTCCGCGGGCACTATGCTGCCCTGCAACGATTCTTCTCGACGGCCAGGCAGGAGGGGCAGGCTGTCATTTTGTGGTTGGCTTAGGACGATGGCGATCCCGTCGAGGTTTAGGCCCTGGAGTCCTTTGCGATGTGAATGATGCTAGACATCGCGTCCGACTTACCTTTGCTTAAGATCCCGTGGGACGTGACTTGTCCTGGTTTCCACGTAGGGCCTTAGCCGGACGAGTCGAGCCAGCCTGTCGCCGGTTTTCGAAGCGCTGGATCCACTACGTTTCGCGTGTGAGGGCCGTCGCTGTTTGGTTGAGGGGGCGACGAGGGCAAGTCTTGGAATATCGACTCAGGCTGCCGCCGGGAAGTTCAGTCGGGCGAACTCGCCCGCCAGTGGGGCGATGGCTGCATCGTAGGTGCGGACGGCCATCGTCTCGACAGAGAAACCGCCGACGATAAAGAACCGTCTATTCTCATCGTCGTTACGCGCCCCTCGTTCGGACGATTTCGTGGCACTCGGTGGTTCTTGGTACGATCGAAATTCGTACTGACCACCGAATCCGTATGTCTTGACTGTTGAGCGATAGGAGGTAATAACCTTGGCGAAACCGGAGAAGCTCCGAATTCCGCTTGATGAGTACCATTTCGAAAACGTCGGGCGACTTCCCGACGGTACTCAATTCATGGCTTACGTCACGGGGGCCTTCCCCACGGGGCAAAGTTATTACTCGGGCGATGATTGGCAGTCGAAGAAAAAATGGCTGGGCGTCATCCACCGATTCGACGCCGATGGCCGCTACATCGCCACTGGATACGAACTCGGGGGCTTTGAAATCGAGGACCGAGAGGTTGCTGGTGCTAAGGCGTTCGCATTGCTCGGAGAGATGTTCTCGGACATGCTCTCCGGGGTCGAGCCCGAATTCTGCGACATCTGGGTCGCGCCCTTCTCCGTCGAGATCGACGACGTGACTTATGGGCTGATCTACGAGCAAAGTGACGAGGAACCGGAGGAGGGCGAGGAGCGGAGCGATTGGGTCATGCTCGAGCCGCGGGACATCATGTTCCACCCGCCGTGGGACAGCGGTGAATACTCGACCTGAAATCTCCCGATCTCCGATCCCCGAGGCGATCGTTCGGGCGTCGCGATTTCCCACTCGAAGCCCGGTTGGACGGTCTGCGAAACAACTTGCTCGGCCTCGTCAATCTGCTGAGCAGGGTCACCCGATGCGAGGAGAGCTTGGCCATGCGACCCCCGTCAGCCTCTGGACGCTTCGAGGAGTTGCCGATCGAACCGGTCGAGCGTCAAAAGGCTTTCGTCGATCTTCTCGGTCAGCACCTGTTCTCGCTGCGAAACCAGCGGCTCGAGGCCATTCGGCGACTCGTCGAGTCTCCTGAGGCTCGTGAGCGTCTTGGCACCATTCATCGTCGGCCTTTCGAGGGGGCCGGCATTCTCGAACCGGAAGGCCAACAAGCGGCGTTGGATTTGGCCCAGGCGGGCGTCGATCAGTTCTTACAGGATCTTCTGGGACTCCTCCAAAATATTGGCGACGACGTCCGTCTCGGAGACGATCACTCGCTGCGATACCGGCTGCATCTCGAAGTGGTCTGCCTTAAGGATGCCGAATCGCCGGTCGTCGCTGAGGAGCTGATAAATCTCGGCAATCACCGGGCTCTGCAAAGCGAGTTCGGTCGCTGGCGCAATGCCTACGGCTCCCCCCGATAGTCCGTTGACCTGGCACAGGGACTGGCCCACGACACCGCGGGCTTTGGCCGTGCGGTAGAAACGTCGAATCGGCCGAGTGGTGTTCTGGACGGTTGACGACAGGGTCTCTCCTGACCTCGTCCAAAACGGCAGGAATCGAAAAGCGCTATCAGCACGAAGAAGTATGCGAGCGAATACCGGCGGTGGGATTTGAACCCACACAGGGGTTACCCCCTGGAGGATTTTAAGTCCTCTGCGTCTGCCATTCCGCCACGCCGGCGTGGGACTCTTGGACCGAGAGTTCGGCGACGTTGAGGACTATTGTTCGAAAACAAGGCACGACTTGAGAAGGCCGGAATTCCAAGATTGCACCAACACCCTTGGTGGCTAAGGTTTAGCCGATGTCGAAACCTGTCGGCTGGGCCCGAGATCATCGCTCGGCCGGTTCGTCTCCCGGACGAGCCCCACGTCCTCGATGATGTGCCAGGTTGGGGCGCTCGTCGCGATTGCGATCGGTCGATCGCAGGCGTCACCAGGTTGGGAGGGGGCTAGAACTTCGAAGCACCGGAGTGTTTTTGGCAATCAGGCATGTTTTTGATAGTTTTGTTGTGTTTCGATTGATTTGAACTTTGGTGCCGTTCAAGTCGGGACGAGGATGGGATCGCGTGGAGAAGGAGAAAGCCGCGCCGATCGTACGAACCCGAGGTTCGGACGAACGGGCGCGGCCTTCTTGTTACGCCTGACGGAAGATTGGGCGAATCAGACCAGGTCCTTCAGCGCCTTGAGGGGCTGGGCCTTGATGACGTTGCGGGCGGGCTTGGCTTTGATGGTCATCGGCTCTTTGGTGAAGGGGTTGATCCCCTGCTTGGCCTTGGTCGCCGGCTTGCGGACGACCTTCAGCTTGAGCAGGCCGGGGATCTGGAAGAGGCCGGGGCCCTTCTTGCCGAGTTCCTTGCCGATGAGGTCGTTCAGGGCGGTGAAGATGGTGGAGATGTCCTTCTTGCTCAGCCCGGTGCGCTCGCCGAGGGTTTGGTAGATCTCGCCCTTGGTGGCGGCCTTGGCCTTGGTGGCGGCGGCCGCTTTCTCGGCGACGGGAGCAGGCTTGGGTTCGGCGGCCTTCGGCGCGGCTTTCTTAGCCATGGGACGTACGTCCTCCTGTCGTTGATCGCGGATGGGTTCCGGAGCGAACCGTTCGGCCTTTCCTCGTGCGAGGCGTTGGTGCCGAGGCTCCTGCCGAACGTTTTCGACGAATCTCGTCGAATCCATACAGGAAAAATCGGGAATTCGTCGCATCCCTCGCGGTTTTCCCCGGGATTTCCCGGGTTCGACCCCCGAATCCCCGGGAAAACCCGCCTCGAGAGGCCTCGCGAGGCCTCAAACGGCGACTTTCTGGCCCTTGGGCTGGAAGGCCATCAGGAAGCGTCCGGTCGCCGAGATCATCGAGACCGAGAAGCCGGCGCCGGCGTAGGCCTCGGCGCTGCGGACCGCCTGGCTGAACTCGGAGAATGAGCGATGCATGTGTGCCGTGCCGTCGCTGATGCGGAGCAGGACGGTGGGGCTGATGGATCTTGGCCTATCAGGCATTGACGTCAACTCCCAAATATCGGCGGTCGTCGGGCCGACTCGCCTCGGCTGAGGGCCGGGTGCCCTTCCGCTGGATCGCCCCGGGCTCGGGATTTACCTCGCATCTCGCTCCGGGTCGTCTCACCGGCGCCCCGGAACTCTTACGTACAAGATCGAGAATTCGGGCCATGCACTGTCGGTCAATCTCGACGATTCTTCCGAAAGGGTCGACGGCCGAGGCGTACCGAGGCCTTCGCCGACGTCCGGTCGGCCCGGTCGCGAGCACCGCAGGGCGTTCGCGACCATCGCCCGAATGAAGGAGCAGGGTCCCCAACATCGCCCCACACATGGCGGGGGATGAGCGGACCCGGGCGCGTTAGTCGCCCGAGGCCCTGGCCGTCTCGCGGCGTCGATCGGCGACGCCGATCCGTCGACTCGTCTCGAAGTCGACGACGATCGTATGAGCATCCCCCTGGATGCCCCCATTGCGGACCCGGTGTCCCATCCTGGCCAGCTCCGCTCGAGTTTCCGAAGGCCAGGACCCCCCTTCGAGGGTCACGACATCGGGGAACCACGCGTGGTGCGTCCGGGCCGCGTCCACTGCCTCCCTGGGGCTCAGCTTAAACTCGAGGAGATTAAGCACGACCCAGGTGACTGTGTTACAAATAGTACGGCCACCCGGGGATCCTGTGACGACATAGACCTGACCATCCTTGAGGATCAACGTCGGCGTCTGTGAGCTCAGCATCCGCTTGCCCGGAGCAATCACGTTGGCCGGGGTCCCGATCCGGCCCGAGCTATCCGTCCTCCCGGGGATGAGGTTGAAGTCGCCCATTTCGTTGTTCAGCAGGAAGCCCGCCCCCGCGACCACCGCCTTGGATCCGTAGCCCTCCTCCAGAGTATAGGTCAAGGCCACGGCATTGCCGTCTCCGTCGATCGTGGAGAGATGCGTCGTATCGTTCCCCTCCCCGGCCACCACCCGGAACGGGGCGAGCGCGGCGCTCGGCGTGGCACGGTCGGTGATCGACTTCGCGAGCTCGTCCGCGTAGGCCTTGGAGATGAGCTTGTCGACCGGGACCGGGACGAAGGCCGGGTCGGCGATCTCCGTCGCCCGGGTGAAGTAGGCACGCCGCATCGCCTCGGTGACCCGGTGGAGCGTCAAGGGTGACTGCGGCCCGTCGCGTTTGAGGTCGTAACGTTCGAGAATGTTGAGGATCTGGGCCAGGACGATCCCGCCGGAGGAGGGGGGGCCCATGCCGTAGACGTCGAACCCTCGGAATGTGGTGTGGACCGGCTTTCGGGCCTCGGCGCGGTAGGAGGCGAGGTCGTCGAGACTGACGAGTCCGCCGCGATCGCTCATGTACTTCGCCAGGATCCTCGCAGTCTCGCCCGTATAGAACTCGTCGGGTCCGTTCGCGGCGATCCGGTCGAGGGTCCTGGCCAGGTCGGGCTGGACCAGGAGCTCGCCGGCTCGCCAGGGGGTGCGGTCGGCCTTCGCGAACGCGGCGACCGACTCGGGGAAGTCGGAGAGCCGATCCGGGTCGGCGCCGAGGTCGTCGCGTCCGCCCGCGGCGAGCTTACCCCTCTCGAAAAGCTGCTGGTTGAGCGAGTGGGCGAGGGTCTCGGAGACGGGGAAGCCCCGACGGGCGAGCTCGGCGGCCGGCTTGACGAGCTCGGCCCAGGGGAGCCGGCCGTGCTTCGCGTGGGCCAGGCCGAGGCCTCGGACGGTCCCGGGTACCCCGGCCGCCTTCGCCCCGGCGCGGTGGTGGGGGAAGGGCTTGCCGTCGGGGCCGAGATACATCCGAGGCTCGGACGCCGCCGGGGCCTTCTCGCGGAAGTCGAAGGTGACGACCTCGCGGCGGTCGGCCAGGTAGGCGACGATGAACCCCCCGCCTCCCAGGTTCCCCGCCGCCGGGTGCGTGACCGCCAGGGCGAAGGCGGTCGCCACGGCCGCGTCGACGGCATTCCCCCCCTCCCGCATCGCGTCACGACCAGCCTCGGACGCGTGGACCTCCTGCGAGACCACGACGTGCTTGGAGAAGGACGCATCGTCCGACCGCGCCGGCGCGGAAGAGGACCACACCAGCCACGCCCCCAACACCCCGACCGCGAACCGTCTCCCTCGACTCTCCAACATCCGGACTCCTCCCCTCGGGACCTGTTGGTGCGCCCGTCGCAAAGATTCCCATCGTACCATGTGTCGAGGTCCTTGCACGTCGCGGCGCCGGCGCCGGCAGGGTCTGGATGAGTTGCTCGAGGGGCCGATGCCAGGCCCTGAGGTGGGCGGACGAGTGAGGTGGAAAGGCTCGTCGCGAGCCTGTTGGCTTCTCGCTTCGGGGGGTCATTTGGAGTTGACCAGATTCGGAGGGCTGATAGAGTCTCGGCCCAGATGTCCCGAAACTTGAAGGAATCTTATCCGGTACGGCCCCTTGGCCGAAGGAGATCCCTCGCGATGGTCGCACGGATGCGCGGTCGAAAGGCCCAGGCGATTTTGTGCTCGTTCGTCGCCCTCGGGGCGTTGGAAGGTTCTGAGGCGTCGGCGCAGATTTTCCGACGGCCTCAACAGCCGGCTCAGGCGAAGACGGCCACGGCCAAGCCGAGCCAGGACCAGGCCCCGCCGCCGGCGTTCCGCCAGTCCGATATCCCCCAGCCCGGGGTCGAATTGACGCGGATCCCGGTCAACCCGACCGACGCCATCGCCGTGGTCAACGGCGAGAAGATCAGCCGGATGCAGCTCGCAGACGAGTGCGTCGCCCGCAAGGGTGAAGAGATCCTCGAGACGCTAATCGCCCGCAAGCTAATCGACCAGGCGCTCCGTAAGTCCAAGCTCGAGATCACTCCCGCCGAGGTGGACGAGGAGATCGACCGCGTCGCCGAGACCATCGGCCACATCAGCCGAGATGGATGGCTCCGCACGCTCGAGAAGGAGCGCGGGATCAGCCCCGTCCAGTACGCCCGCGACATCATCTACCCCGCCTTGGCCCTCCGCAAGCTCGCGGCGAAGAGCGTGACGGTCACGGAGAAGGACCTCAAGAATTCCTTCGAGGCGGCCTACGGCGACAAGCTCCGTTGCCGGATCATCATGGTCGACAAGCTCACGACGGCTCGGGCGATCTGGGAGGAACTGCGCAAGAACCCGAACG
Source organism: Singulisphaera rosea (assembly GCF_054877945.1). Classification (NCBI taxonomy): domain Bacteria; kingdom Pseudomonadati; phylum Planctomycetota; class Planctomycetia; order Isosphaerales; family Isosphaeraceae; genus Singulisphaera; species Singulisphaera rosea. The sequence continues at coordinate 213,816 of NZ_JBTYIP020000015.1, forward strand.
GCTTCGAGAAGCTGGCGCAGACTCAGTCGATGGACGAGGGGAGCCGTTCGCTCGGCGGCCTGCTCGCCGCCCCGATCACCCGACACGCTCATCCGGCGAACGTCTCCGACGCGGCGTTCGAGCAGCTCGTCGACGGCACCGCCGGCGATACGGACCCGAGCCACAAGCCGAAGAACGGTGACTTCACCGGCCCGATCCAGGTGGCCGAGGCGACCTGGATCATCCTCAAGCGGGAAGAAGTCATCACCGCCCAGAAGGTCGACCCCAACAACCCGGCCGTCAAGAAGAACACCTATGACATGATCTACGAGGTCCGGCTCAAGGAGGCGATGGGCGATTACTTCGTCAACTTGATGAAGGCGGCGGCCATCGACAACAAGCTGACCGGCCACACCAAGGGGGCCGACGAAGAACAAAAGACCTCTGGGATGGTCAACGGCGAGGTCAAGCTCATGAGCGACCCCAACACGATCAAGACGTCGACCGGGGCCCCCGAGGCGGGGTCGACCTCGAAAATGAAGCTGCCGACCCCGTCCGCCGCGTCGCCGGACGTCGTCAAGCAGGTCGAAGGGATGAAGGCGACGACCAACAAGTAAGTCGTCGTTGTTCTCTGCCGCGACCCGTGGCCGCGCCGAAGACGAAGCCCGACGACCCGAACGGTCGTCGGGCCTCCGAAACCGGTGGGGCCGACGGGTCTCTTGTCGGAGCGGGAGACTCGGGCCGCCCGCGGGGGGGGGAACTGTTTCTCCCGAAACCCGTTATTTTCTTAAATAACGGGTTTCTGTGGGGATCCATGGTGACATTTCGGGAGGAAGAGCGAGGTCAACCGCATCAGAAACCCGTCATTTAAGAAAATTACAGGTTTCGGGCCCCGAGGCCTTCGTGGCTTTCGGGATCGGAGCGGGGACCGGAGAACGATCCTCGATGCTTCGTCGGATTCTTCTGCTCATGCCTGTCACGTTTGATCCATCCGATTGAACTTCACATCGAATCGATTTTTTAAACCTCGTTTTGTTCATGCGATCGGTATCCGCGCCTCGGGGCGGATGGGCTGTCGGCCACGGACCGGGCCGGGTCGGATTGGCAAGGGGTGCCGCATGGCGAAGATTTCGGGGCGACCTCGCCCGACGACCCTTTCATTCCTCGCCTTCGGGATTGTCTTCGCGAGCGGCTGCGGGACCGTCAAAACGACCGGGACGACGCGGTCGGGGACGGAGCAATTACTCCTGACCCATGCCTGGGATACCGCGCTCCAGAAGGTCGACTTCCGGCCGTTGACGGGCGTGCCCGTCTATCTCGACACGACGAACGTGACGGCCGTCGACCAGGGCTGGGTGGTCTCGAGCATCCGGCAGGCGATGCTCGCTCAGGGCGTCCTGCTCCGGAGTAAGCCCGAGCAAGCCCAGTGGGTCGTCGAAGCCCGAGTCGGCGCCTACGGGACCAACGACAAGAGCTGGCTCCTCGGGTTGTCGCAGACCACGATCCCCCCGACCGTGACCGGGGTCCCGAGCGGTACGATCCCCGAGCTCCCGCTGATCAAGTCGACCAATCAGCAGGCTGTCGCGAAGCTCGCGCTCTTCGCCTACGACCGCGGCAGCGGCCAATTCGTCTGGAACTCGGGCACGATGCTCGCCACCGCCAGCGCCAAGGACGTCTTCATCGGCGGCATGGGCCCGATCCACAAGGATTCCATCCAAGGGGGTGCCGAGTTCGTCGGCATCCGACTCCCCCTGCCTTCGGAGTCGTCGGACAGCAACCCCGACGCCGAATCGAAGCCAGGGTCCAGGGCCAGCATGGCCTCGGATCCCGCGGCCTTACGGCAGTCTCCGAACACGGACCTCGACTCGTTCATGCCTTGAGCATGACAGGGTGCTGTAAGCTTTTGGCCACGGATTGAACACGGATAATAAAAAATAAAGATTATCGAATTCTGGCAAATGAAAACTTTTTGGGTCTTTAACTGTGTGTATCCGAGTCATCTGTCGATCAGATCTCTTCTCTCATTCGCCTTCCGTCACCACCCCCCCCGAATTGATCGTGATCTCAGGGTCGGGCCGCGGGCGCACCTCGCTTGATCACTGACTCGAGGTAGTCGACCGCGGCCGGGGTGTCCCACTGGACGGCGCCGAGCTCGGCGGTGACGACGCGGCCGTCGGGGGCGAGCACGAACGTGGCGGGGATGCCGTCGGTCGCGAAGGTCTCGGGGAGCTCCGTGGCCCGCAGGACGGTCATCGCCCAATGCTTGTCCTTGACGTACCGACGCACGGACTCCGCCGACTCGTCGGTCGAGACGCAGAGGAAGGTCATCCCCTTCAGCCTCGCGTTGTCGGCCAGGTTCGCGATCGAGGGGAGCTCGGCGAGGCAGGGGGGGCACCAGGTCGCCCAGACGTTCAAGAAAACCGGCTTGCCGCGGTACCGGGAGAAATCGACGGGGATGTCGTCGAGATCGCGGACGGGCCAGCGATAGTCTGTCTGCTGGGGCGTTTGCGGCGCGCTCAGCGAAGGGGCGGGGAGTGGCCCGCCGACGCCCCCGGCGGGCCCGAAGAGGGCCAGGAGGAAGACCCAGCCCGTGACCAGCACCAGGCCCGTGTAGAAGACGACCCGGCCCCGGGTCAGAAAGGTCGGCGTCATCGTCGGTTCCCCGAGGGAGGACCCCGGGCGCGGGTTGCGCCCGGAGCGTGCGGCCAGCGTCAGTCGTCGCCTCGCGTGGCGGCGACCGGCGCGAGGAGGTTCTCGACGGGGGCATAGTCGTCGGTGAGGATAATCCCTCGCGACCGCTGCTGGACCTCTTTGAGATCCGCGGGGCCATAGGGCTTCGGCTCGACGAGCTTGTCGCTCTGGAAGAACTTCGGGTCGTCCTTGCGGCTCCCGAGTTCCTTGATGATGTCGTCGAGCGGTTGCTTCGAGGCGACCACCACGAAGGTCTCGCGGAGCCCGTAGCCGGGCGTGTCGTCGGTCCCGAAGATGTAGACGTGGGGGAAGGTTTTCCGAGCCGTCTCGACCCACGATCCGAGGAAGCCGCCGAAGCTGTGGGCGTACTCGGATTCCTCCCGCTCGACACGAGCCTTGGCCGCGGCGTCGGTGATCGCCTCTTTCTTGATCTTGGCGGCCGCCTTGTCCTTGGCCCGGACGTCCGATTCGTATGCGTCGATGATGTTGATCATGTAAACGCCATCGGGCGTCATCATCTTCGCGAGCTTGTCGTTGAACTGCTGGGTCGTCAGGTGCCAGGGAACCGAGAAGTCGTTGAAGGCGTCGCCGAAGATCAGGTCGTACTGCTTGCTATCCTGGTTGCGCTCGACGAACTGCCGGGCATCGCCCCAGACAGTATTGATGGTCGTGTTGCGAGGCAGCCCCGTGGCCATGAAGTTGGCGCGCGTGACCGCCGGATCGATCTCGGCGACGTCGACCTCGGTTCCCGGGTAGGTATGCTGCATGTAGCGCTGGAAGGTATAAGCCCCGCCGCCCAGGAAGAGGTTCCGGAAGGGGGGGAGCGCCTCCTTGCCATTGGTCTTGGCCTTGCGGGCGTTGACGACCCGGTTGGCGACCAGGGCGTAGAGGTGCTCGTAGTCGTAGTCGAGCCGCTCGGGGTGGCCGAGGATGAAGTAGCCGTGGATCAGGTTGTCGAGCACCAGGGTCCGCTTCTGGCCGTCGGCGTCGGGCTCGTTGGTGACCTTGATGAAATAGTAGTCGCTCTCGTCGACCCAGGCGTTGGCGTCTTCCGTCGTGTTGGGGTTCCCCTTCTCTTCGCGGATGCCCCAATCCAGCCCTTGTTTCTCGAACCAGGGGGCGGGGACGAATGCGATCACGCAGAGGCCGAGCGGGATCCCCGCCCAGGCCGCGTGCCAGACCGAGCCGAGGGCCGTCGCCGAGAACGCCAACAATGCGGCGAGGACGAGGAGCAGGCCCTTGGTCCCCACGATGTCGATGAGGACGAAGCCCGCGAGGAAGGTGCCCAGGATACTCCCGACCATGCCCCACGCGTAGACCTGGCCGATCGCCGAGCCGGTTCGTTTGCTGCGTCGGAGCCGGTCGACGGCCAGCTTGGCCACGACCGGGCTGACGGTCCCCATCGTCAGGGCGGGGAAGAAGAACGCGACGGTGACGACGAGCAGGACGCGGGCGGGCCAGGCCAGGGGGATGGTGATCCCGCCGGGGATCGAGACCTGTGTCAGGGTAATCGCGTAGCTGAGGATCGACTTGTTGCTGCCGTCGAAGAGCATGTCGGAGACGAAACGCTTCGGGGTTTCGACCAGGAGGACCGACAGGACCGCGACGGAAGCGATGAGGAACAGCCAGCTCGCTTGCTTCTCGTTGCGGATGTAGTCGGCGATCTTGCCGCCGGCGAGGTTGCCGAGGCTCAGGCCGCCGAGCAGGACGCCGATGATGCTCGTCCAGCCGTAGATGCTCGAGCCGAGGTGCCGGGTGACCATTCGGCCGGCGACCATCTCGAAGGCCATGAAGGAGAGGCTGGCCACGAACGAGAGTACGGCGAGGTCGAAGAGGCTCGTGCCCGCGGCGGAGTCGGTAGACCCCACGGCTTCGTCGGCCTCGAGGGGGAGCGCGGCCTCCCTCGCCTGGCGGAGCCGGGTGATCGCGACGATCGCCAGGGCGACCGAGACGGCGTGGCCGGCCAGGGCGAGCGGGTTGACCGGGATCGAGCCGAGCATCACACCCTTGGCGGGGATCGCGCGGACGAGCGGGGCGATGGAACCGAGGCCGAGCAAGGTCCCCGCGAGGAGGCCGGCGAGCTGGCCCGCGCGGTTGCCGATCAAGGCCGCGGCGAGGAAAGCGAGGGCTGCCGCGACGAGCGTCACGATCGTCGAGATCGGGGCGACGTACATGAGGATGAACCCCGCCAGGAAGGTCCCGGCGATCGACCCGACGGCCCCCCAGAAGTAGACGTCGCCGATCGCGCTCCCGGCTTTCTGGGCCTGCTCGACGGCGATCTTGGCGACGACCGGACCGATCATCCCGAGGACCGTCGCCGGCACGAGGAAGTCGAGCGTGACGACCACGATCGTGCGCAGGTTCCAGGGCATCGACTCGAGCCCGGGGACGAACCCCACGACCGCGTTCATCCACAAGCAGCTCAACGTCAGGAACGAGCCGAGGGCGTAGAGCGGCCCGACCGCCCGAGTGGGCTCGACGCGGTCGGCGAGCCGTCCTCCGAGGACGTTCCCGAGGCAGATCCCCCCGAGCATGATGCCGATGACGCTGGTCCAGACGGTGAGCGAGGCCCCCACGTGGGTCGCGACGAGCCGGCTGGCGACCAACTCGAGGATCATGATGCAGAGACTACTGAAGAAGGACAGGGTGTACGGCAGAATTCGGACAGCCAAGCCGGTCATGCGGAGGCGACTCCCCGAGGAGGCGATCGGGCCCGTTGTAAATGGAAGGCACGTCACAAGATAACCAAGCCTTTCCGGGCCGACAACCATGTACCTTTCCGCATGAAGGGCAGGTTTAGGAGTCGGGTTTGACCAATCCGCCGAGGTCGGCTAGCATCCGGCCGCCGGGCCCGAATGGAGGCCCATCCCCGATCCCGCTCGAGGCAGGGCCGACTCATGCAGCCGGATTACGCTCGACAGTATCGGACGCTCTGGGAACGCCACTGGTGGTGGCGCTCTCGCGAGGCCTTCCTCCTCGGCCAGGTCGACCGCGTGCACCGCGCGGCCCCTTGCCGACGGATCCTCGACGTCGGCTGCGGCGACGGCCTTTTCTTCGAAAGCCTCGAGCGGTTCGGCCATGTCGAAGGGCTCGAGCCCGACGCCTCGCTCGTCGACGACCCACGCTGGCGGTCGCGGATTCGAGTCGGAACACTCGGGTCTGGGCTCGAAGGGGAGGGCGGCTACGACTTGCTGCTCCTCCTCGACGTCCTCGAGCACATCGAGGACGACACGTCCGCCGTGGGCGCCGCCTGCTCGGCGCTCCGCGAAGGGGGGACCTTGCTCATGACCGTCCCGGCCCTCCCCTGGCTCTGGAGCCGGCACGACGAGGCCAACCTGCACTACCGGCGTTACCGTCGCGAAGGGCTCCGGGACTTGCTCGAGGCGGCCGGCTTCGAGGTCGAGTCGGTCCGATACTTCTTCTTCTGGACGGTCCTCCCCCTCGTGCTCCGGCGCTGGCTATCTCCCGCGGGCCCTGGGACCTCGGATTATGACGTCCACGTACCGAGCCGGGCGATCAACGGGCTCCTCGACGGGTTGAGCCGACTCGATCATGCGATCGGGCGGAGAATTCCCTGGCCATTGGGCTCGTCGCTCGTCGCGGTCGCCCGTCGCCATTCACCGAACCTTCACGGTCGACGCGAGTTGGACTCGGTTTTCGGCGGTGGGCGGTTGCCGTCCGGCGTTTGTGCCGGAGAATAGTAACGCTCGTCGTTCGCCTCGACTCGTTGCGACTTCCTATCCTCGACCCTTGGATGCTCGACCTCTCCATGATCCTCTGCGTGACGCTCAATCCGTGCCTGGACAAGACGCTGACGGTCCCCTCCTGGAATCCCGGCGACTCCGTGCGCGGGCATCTCGTCCGCGAGGTGGTGGGGGGAAAGGGAAACAACGTGGCCAGGGCCCTCACCAGGCTCGGGCGGCCTGCGCGGCCGGTCACGTTCCTCGGGGGTGCGGTCGGAGGGCATTGCGGGGCGCTCCTCCGTCGCGATGACGGTCTGGATCCCCTCGTGACCCCGACCGCAGCCGAGACTCGGGTGATTCTCACCGCCAGGACGGAAGGGACCGCGCTCCAGACCGCGTTCTTCGACCCCGACCCGGCGATCACCCCGGAGGAGTCGGACGCCCTCTTCCATCGGGTTGAAGGGGCCCTGTCTGAAGGGGGCATCGAGGCGCTTACGCTCTCCGGCTCGAGCCCCTCGCCAGCAACTCATGGTCTCTACAGCGACCTCATCGCGCTAGGTAAGTCGCGGAAGGTCCCCGTGTTCCTCGACACCTACGGCCCGGCGCTCGACGCCATCTGGGGCTTCTGGCCCGACGCGATCCAGCTCAATCGTCGAGAGGCCGCGACCTTCCTCCGGACCGATCGTGCCACCGACGCCGAGGTGCTTGGGTTGCTTGAAGACTGGGCGGGCCACGGTGTCCGTTGTGCGGTGGTCACCGACGGGCCCGGCCCGATCCTCGCCCGCTACCGAAGCCAGGTCTTCCGCGCCGTCCCTCCCGAGATCGACGCAGTGAACCCGATCGGCTCCGGTGACTGTCTCCTGGCAGGCCAGGTCGATGCCTGGCTGGCGGGCCGCGACCCTGAGTCGATGCTCCGACACGCGATCGGCTGTGCCCTCGCCAATGCCAAGGTCTGGGACGCCGGGGCGGTCGGCCCTGACCAGGTTCTCGAGCTCTCCCAGCAGGTAGTCATCGAGCCGGCCCCGTCGGCTTGATGACGGGGGCCGGTCCGGAGCCCTTTCTCATTTCTTCGAGAGGGCGGCCTTCCGGCGCTTCTCCTTCCAATCCATGATCTCATCGAGCTTCTTGAATTTCTGGACGAGCTCCTCCATCTCCTCGACGCTGAGCTCACCCTTCTCGGCCTGCTCGACCGTGTCGAGGAGCCCAGTGGGTGGGCCTAGCGACGGGTGTGTGACGGTCAACAGGCCGTCCCGAACGTAAAAGACGAGGTCGAGTTGCTTGAGCGCGAGGCCGAGTGTGGTCTTGAGCGGAAGGCCCTCGAGGTCGATGGTGACCGGCGAGGCGATCGTCTTCTCCGCGACCTGGAGTCCAACAGGGTCGATATAGATAGGAATGCCCGGCCTCGGCGGCTTCGCAGTCGCCGCTCGGACATACTTTAAAATGTCTTCCAGGGGCGTCTCGTTGGGGAAATTCATCGCGATAGGCTCTTCGAGGTCGTTGAGGACCTCGATATTCTTGGGATCGCGCGCCCTGGATCTGGGCATGTCGATAAATCCCAATTGGAAGCCGCCCAGTAGGCTATCGGCGTCGGCGAGATAATACTGCGCGATCAGGAGATCTTGCTCGGGGACTTGCTTATTATTGAACTTCTTTGTGACTTCCTCGAGGATCGACTTCGCCCTCTGCCGATGCTGCTGGAGTTGTGCTTTCCGCGTAGGTTCATAGGGAACGAGGGTTTCGATACTCTTCTTTGACCAGTCGAGGAGTGTCGCGAGGTCATTTCGCTCACCCCCCCGGTACATGGCGAGCTCGCGTTCGAGGATCCGAGAGGCGAGCTCGCGCTTTCGGCGATCGATCGATTCCGGTGTCTCGGCCTTCTGGAGATCCGGAGGGGGTGGGGCGTCGGCCGTCCTGAACTTCTTTTTGAGGAGGGGGCCGTCCGGATCTTTTCCGGTCGGGGCAGGGGCGTCGCCGGCCGCCTTCGGAGCCGACTGTTGCGCGACGACGACGACGCTTGAGGCGGTCAAAAGGCATGCCCCGACGGTCATCGAGAGGATCTTCAGCTTGGCCATGCTCATGCTCGTCAACATCCCTTCGAGTAGGAGTGCCGCCGATGCCGAAATCGTCCCGGTGGCGATCGGGCCCGCCGAGAGTTGCATCGAGGCCTTGACCGTGGTGTTAAGCAAGTCCAGAGGGACCGAAGCCGTCGCGTCGCTCGAGAGCGAGGCTGTGAGCCAACCCGCCGAGGGTGCGAGTCCTCGACGGACCAGACGTCCTTTGAGGAGCTCGCGGGCCCTGGCGAGGCGTCCTTTGACGGTCCCGAGCGGCCAGCGGAGTTGTTCGGCGGCCGCCTCGTGCGTCAGGCCTTCGCCGTAGCAGAGCACGATCGGTGCGCGATACTTCGCCGGGAGCCGGGTCAGCTCCTCGTCGATCACCCGTCGGATCTCGCGATCCGGCTCCTCGCGATCGGGCGACATGGCCACGGCCTCGGGGTTCTCGGCCTCGCGGATCCGCCGCTTGATCGCGACGGACCTGGCCCGCAGGGCGACCCGATAGGCCACCCCATAGAGCCAGTGACCGACCGGGTCGCGCTCGCCGAGCGTGCCCGCCTTCTTGACCAGGACCAGGAAGGTCGCCTGGAAGGCGTCCTCGACGTCGTTCGGGTCGTCGAGGAGCCGCCGGCAAACCCCCAGGACCATCGGTCCGTGCCGAGCCACCAACGCCTCGAAGGCCGCCTCGTCGCGCCTGGAGACGTAGCGCGCAAGAAGCTGCCACTCCGACAGGCCCGAGACGGTTCCCTCGGAAAAGAGGCGGTGGATCTGACGCAGGAATACCCCGTGTCGCGCACTCGCCATCGGTCGGTCCCCTCCGGACTTGCTCTCCACCACACCTCAACAATGTCGAGACGAGGCCCCATAGATACGGATTTCTTGCGAAACCTGGGTCGAAGGCCCTGGAGCATGTCTTCGGCGGCGTCGGCGGGCTCAGACCGAGGTGTGGTCGTGGACGATCCGCCAGCCTTCGGGAAGCTTTCGAAGGATCAGAGTGAAGAGACCACCCGGCTTTGTTCCGTCCGGCATCGTGAGCTGCCAATGGCCGCGCGCGAGTGCGGCGTCGGGGCCGAGCATCACGACGTCGACTTCGGAGAACGCCAGTTGCCCCATCGCCTTTCCTTCGCCCTGGTACTTGGAGCGGTAGCGGTTGCGAAGGGTCTCGAAGCCGTCGAACCGGTTCGCGCCCGACTGAAAAACGGCCTCGGGCGAGTGCCAGTAACCTTCGAGGAACGCGTCGAGATCCTTCTGGTTCCAGTCCTTGGCCTGCTGGTCGAGGAGCCGACGGATCGCGCTCGCCTGCTCATCCTCGGCTCGGCTGAAGCTCAGGCCGAGGCCGAGGAGGAAAGCCGAGACGACCGTGGCGGCGACCAGGGCAGGGGAGCGTCGGACTCGCGACATCATCGTGGATCCTTGGCGGGAGCCGACCGGGACGTCCGTCGTCGCATGGAGTTGCCCCGGCTCTCCCGGCCGATCAGAGTCAGAGCTGGGTCTCGGCGATCTCGATGGCCTTGAGCAGGACTTTCGCCTTGTTGACGGTTTCCTCGTACTCGTCCGACGGCACGCTGTCGTAGACGACGCCCCCGCCGGCCTGGACGTACGCGGACTTCCCCTGGATGACGAGGGTCCGCAACGCGATGCAGGTGTCCATGTTCCCGGTGAAGTCGATATAGCCGACCGCGCCCGCGTAGGGCCCGCGCTTCTGGGGCTCGACCTCGTCGATGATCTGCATCGCCCGGACCTTCGGGGCTCCCGAGACGGTCCCCGCGGGGAGGCCGGCGCGGAGGGCGTCGAAGGCCGACTTGCCTTCGCTCAACCGGCCCGTCACGTTCGAGGTGATGTGCATGACGTGCGAGTACCGCTCGACCTTCATCACGTCGCTGAGCTGCACCGTGTCGAAGTCGGCGACTCGGCCGACGTCGTTCCGGCCAAGGTCGACGAGCATGATGTGCTCGGCCCGCTCCTTGGGGTCGGCCAGCAACTCCTCGGCAAGCGCATGGTCTTCCTGCTCGTCCTTGCCTCGCCTCCGAGTCCCGGCGAGGGGGCGGATCGTGACGGTGCCGTCCTCGACCCGGACGAGGATCTCCGGCGAGCAGCCGATCAGGCAGAAGTCGTCGAACGGGAGGTAGAAGAGGAACGGGCTCGGGTTGACGACCCGTAGTACGCGATAGATGTCGAACGGGTCCGCCTTGGTCTCGACCCGGAACCGCTGGCTCGGGACCACCTGGAAGATGTCGCCGGCCTTGATGTACTCCTGACAGTGGCGGACGACCGCCTCGTACTGTTCGCGCGTGAAGTTCGACTCCGGGATCGCCTGGAGCGGGCCTTCCGTATTGATGTCGCCGAGCGAGAGCTCCCGGCCGGGACGCCGCAGCCGCTCGACGAGCTCGTCGATCCGTGCCGAGGCCTGGTCGTACGCGGTGCGGAGGTCCGCCCCGTCACCCACGTGAGCGTGTGCCACGACCAGGACCGTCTTGCGGATGTGGTCGAAGATCACCATCCGGTCGTAGAAGGCGAAGGAGAGGTCGGGGAGGTTCCGGTCGTCCGGGGGGGCGTTGGGGAGCCGCTCGGTGTACCGCACGGCGTCGTACCCGGCATAACCGACCGCCCCGCCCGAGAACCTCGGGAGGCCCGGGAGCGGGTTGGCCCGGTATTTGTCGAGGAGGGTGCGGAGTTCCTGGAACGGGTCCTGCGACGTGAACCGCCGAGGCGAGTCGGGGCTCGAGGCCTCGGTGACCGTCACCTCGGTCCCTCGCGCCTCGAACCGGAGGAAGGGCTCGGTCCCGAGGAAGCTGAATCGGCCGACCTTCTCGCCGCCGATCACGCTCTCGAAGAGGAACGACGGGGAGGATTTTTCGATCCTACGGAACGCGGAGACGGGGGTCAGGCCGTCCCCGGTCAACTGCCGGTAGACCGGGACGCAGGGGGCCTGGGTGGCCAGGCGGGCGAAGTCCTCGAAAGACGGGCGGTGCGCAGGCATGGGACGAGGTGTCTCACCCGATGATTGGGAAGCGTTGAAGATCGGAGGGCACGACGAACCCTCGGCCGTTCGCGCACGTCGTCGACGGGTCGAACCCGGCCGGCGCGGACGCCTCTCGAGGTCATGAGACCGAGGCGGTCGCGGTCGCGAACCTCGCCGATTTTATCAGGCGACCCCCTCGCCCGGCAAGCTGCCCGTCGGACCCGTCGGATACGCGCACCGACGCCCAAAATCCTTTCGATACTAAGGCTTATCATCGCAGGACGCGAACGTTGGGGGCGTCGAGGCGGGAGCGGCGTTTGCTTGACAGCCCGCAGGGCCGAATTACAATAGTATTCATGAAGGGTCCGTGGACGCGAGGTCAGGTTGCGTGCCCAACGCGCCGGCGGTCGTCGGACTTCGGTCGCAAACGTTCGGGCGGTCGAGCCGGCGGAGATGTCGCATGAAATGTCAAAAATGTGCCAAGCCGGCCACGTTCCACATCACCGACATCGAGCGTGGCAAGCCGCGGGAGTACCACTTCTGCGATGAGCACGCTCGCCAGCACCTGACGCCCGCCGAAGAGGCGCCCGATCCGGCCCCGATGAGCGAGCTCGCCAAGAAGCTGATCGTGAGCGGGACCGGGTCGGCCAAAGATCCCTCGCCGTCGGACCGGCAGACGTGCCCGCAGTGCCAGATCACGTTCCTCGAGTTCCGCAACTCGGGAAGGTTGGGCTGCCCGTACGACTACGAGGTCTTCCGCGACGAGTTGATGCCACTCCTCGAGAACATCCACGAGGAGACGAGGCATTCGGGGAAGGTCCCCAAGCGTGCCCCACGCAACAGCCAGCAGCAAACCACCCTGATCCAATTGCGGAACGACTTGAAGCGAGCGGTGGCGGCCGAAGACTACGAGACTGCGGCCCGGGTGCGTGACAAAATCAAGTCGATCGAGAACGAGCAGGGACGTTGACAACGTCCGGCCGAATGGGTGGTCGACTTATGACGTGTCAGCACTGCCAGGATGAAGCGACGGTCCACCTGACCGAGACGATCGGGGGGGAGCGTCGCGAGCTCCACTTGTGCGTGGCCTGCGCCAGGGAAGCCGGAGTGGTCCTCCCCGAGTCGCCGCCAACCCTGGCGCTCGACGCCGTGATCCAAAGTCTGATCGTGACCAATGTCGGCGAACTCGTGGGCGAGCTCGCCGACCTGACCTGTCCCGACTGCGGCCTGAAATTCATGGAGTTTCGCGCCCGAGGACGACTCGGGTGCCCCCACGACTACCGCGTCTTCGCCTCGGGCCTGCTCCCTCTCCTCCTTCGCACGCATGGCGCGACACGCCACGTCGGCAAGGTCTCGAGGCGGCGACCGGCCGAAAGCGCCAGGCTTCGACTCCGTGCCCAATTGCGCGACGCGATCGCCCGCGAAGATTACGAGCTGGCCGCCCGGATCCGCGACCAACTCCGCCTCAAGGACGCCGACGCATGACCCTGGACGACCTGACGAGAAATTCCGGCGAGTGGCTCCGAGGCACCGGACCCGAAAGCGACATCGTCATGTGCTCGCGGATCCGCCTCGCGCGGAACCTCGCCGACTTCCCGTTCACCAACCGCGCGAGCCGGGGCGATAAGGCCGAGATCGAGTCCCACTTCAAGGCGTGCCTCAACACGGCGAACATCGAGCTCGCCTACTTCGACGTCAACAACATGACGTCGCTCGACCGCCAGTTCCTGGTCGAACGCCAGTTGATCTCCCGAGAGCTCGCGTCCAGCGAAGGCCCCCGAGGCGTCGCGATCGGGCCGCAAGAAAACATCTCGGTCATGATCAACGAGGAGGACCACCTCCGGATCCAGGTGATGCTCTCCGGCCTCTCGCTCCACGAAGTCTGGGACCGGATCAATCGCCTCGACGACCAGCTCGAAGAGCACCTCACCTACGCCTTCAGCGCCCAGCTCGGCTACCTGACCGCCTGCCCGACCAACGTCGGCACCGGGATCCGCGTCGGCGTGATGCTCCACCTCCCGGCCCTCGTCCAGACGAAGCAGATCGACAAGGTCTTCCGCGCCCTCCAGAAGATCAACCTCGCCGTCCGAGGCCTCTACGGCGAGGGGACCCAGGCGTTCGGCGACTTCTACCAGATCTCGAATCAGCAGACCCTCGGCAAGAGCGAGCTCGAGCTGATCCGGATCCTCACCGACGTCGTACCCCAGGTCATCCAGTACGAGCGCACCGCCCGCCAGGTCCTGATGAACGAGCGCCGGCAGCATCTGCACGACCAGGTCAGCCGGGCCTACGGCGTCCTCAAGACGGCCCACACCATCTCGAGCGAGGAGACGATGCTCCTACTCTCGAGCGTCCGGATGGGGATCAACCTCGGCCTGATCGACGACCTCGAGATCGCCACCGTCAACGAGCTCTTCATCCAGACCCAGCCGGCCTATCTCCAGAAGATCCAGGGCAACGAGCTCGGCGTCGAAGAACGCAACGTCGCCCGCGCCTCGTACCTTCGCAGCCGACTCGGCAACGGCCGGCATCTGGAGGCCGAGTGAGCGTCCGCAAAGTTGTCGTGATATCAGGCCTCTAGTTGGGATCAGGCCAGGGGCCGTCGTCCTCGAAATGGCATATCCCGTTGCCGATGCGTGGCGGGTCGAAGGCGATTCCGGCTCGCGTGAACTCTGCCAACAGATTCTCCACGGCCGAGCGTAGCACCAACTCCTCGTCGGCCACGACCCGCCACTGGCAACTCCGTGGGCGTTGGGAATTGCCGTCGAACAGGAAAGAGATCGCGACGCCGTCCGGCAGATCGTGTCGCGTCAGGTCGTGCCCCGTCCGGCCGACGTAGGCGACAAGCTCGGCCAGTGATGTCGTACCGCGTCGTATAAGCATGGGTGGTGATTCCTGCCGCTTGTCTGATCTCGACGACCCGCTTCCAATGGCCCTCGACGACGAAATGTTCCGGGCCAACACGTCGAGCCGGTGAGCCCATCTCCAAAGCGTCCGCAAATTTTTGCAGGTCTAATGGCTGTGTGAAAGCGTACTCAGAAACCTGCTTCTTTCTTAAAAAACAGGTTTCTGACGCCCGCGAGGTAGACGTCTCCTCCCGGATGTCGTCGTGGATTTTTCACAGAAACCCGTTGGTTCATATCGCGAAATCGATGCTGGCTCCCTGTAGAGTGGGCACTGCCCACCAGCATTCCGGGGGTCCTATCAGACGTCACAGCTTACGAGTTTCGGGCAGAGCGAGTTGATGATTTTCCTGTCCTCGATCGTCACCGGGAAAGTCTGGTGGGCGATGCCCACCCTACGGGATGACTTCGGCTCCGATCTCGCCTCATGAACCAACCTGAATTTAAAGAAAAGGACAAGTTTCGGGACAGGCTCTCAGCGACGGCGTTGAGACGCGTCAGAAAGGGTCGAATCGTACGGCGCCCATCCCTCACATTGAAGGACGATCCGATGAGTTGATCTTCGCTCCCTGTCGCAAGAGCCCATTGCCAGCCGATCTCAGGCTCCGATTGAACGAGTTCGGTGTTGTTCACGAAGCCGAGGAGCACAACGGCGCGTTTGGAGCAGATTGGGGCGTCGATGGACGATTCTATACCGAGGCTCTCCCCTTCTTCCAAAAGCACCTATTGGCCCCCAAGGATCGCCCCTCGCATCGCTGAGAACTTCGACATCCCCGAGGCGTTACGGCGCTTTTGCAGGGCGTAACGACTTCGGCCTCCAACCGAGGGGATCGTCGAACAACGTATAATCGGCGATCTCGTGCGACTGTCCCTTCTCGATGTCGACTTCCCACAGACTCTCCTTCGGGTGACCGGTCGGACCGTCCGGCCACGATTCCGAAAAGAAGATCACACGCTTCCCGTCAGGGGAGAAAACAGGGTGGAAGCAACCTCCACTTGGAAACTCTTGACCCTCCTTCCCGGGCTTGGGGACCATTCTCATACCCGTGCCGTCGGCTTGGGCGATGAAGATCCGGGAGTCGGGAGCGTATTGACCGCGCGAGAAGACGATCGAATGGCCATCCGCCGACAGGCGGGCTTCTCTCCGGTCGGGGAAACCGAGTGATGTTGGCGAACCCGACCCATCCGCAATCATCGTCGAAGGCCCATTTTCATTCGCGAACAAAATAGTGCGGCCATCCGGGTGAAAATGAGGCCCGAACGCCATTGGGCCATCCGTCGTAAGCTGGCGCAAGTCCGTCCCCTCGGACTTCATCACGCAGAGGACCCCTCCCGCACTCCAGTTTGCCGCTAAACCACCCCATTCGTAGGTCTTGTCACGAGTAAAGACGATCGCCGAACCATCGGGCGAGAACGCGGGTGATGAGTCGTTTGCGTCATCCGCCGTTAGCTGTTTCACGGTCTTCCCGTCGAGCGAGCGTAAGAAGATATGGTCCGCCCGATCGCCGAGCTTGCCGGCAGCATAAACAACCGACTTTCCGTCCGCGGAGAATTCAGGGTCGACTTCGTACTCCGGTGTCGAGGCGAGCTTGGTGACGAGCAGATCCTTGAGGTCGAGCATGTACAAGTCACGCCCTCCCTCACCGCTAGCGTTGAACACCAACGTATCGCCCGATGAAGAAAGACTAAAGGTGATATCGCCATGCCCGCTTGGCCGGTTGTGTCCACTTGTGCAACCATGAGGCATCAAGGCTGCCCCGAGCAAGAACCCTATGCCGGACAACCTCGGCGACCGGAGGCCGGTCTTCGATCTTGACCGATGGTCCATCGCTCTCTCCTACTGCCAATGTGTCCAGATGGTTCTGAATAATCGATCCTCGACTCGTCGGAAACCTCGACATCACCAAGCCGTCAAGCGTTCTTAGCGGGTTCGCCTCTATCCAATGCGCTCGTCAACGACTATGTCCACGGTAACCCTTACGCAATCGATCCTCCTCGCATCTTGAAACGGGATCAAGATGGAAGCCGATTGATCACGGCACCAATCGTTACGATGACGCCCACCATCCACAAAAGCCATGCCACGCCATGCAGGATCCTTCCAGCGTCCGGCGGCCAGGTCGTCGCAAGGCTGATCGATACCAGCGCCAGTCCGGGCACGAACAAGCTCGCCTCGACGACCGCGAACAAGACCATCTCAAGACGAGCGGCGAATTCGTGGCACCACATCACGTACGCGATGTCGACGCCGAATCCGCAAGCAATCAGCGACACTCCGATGACCCAAGGGCGGAGACCTCGAAAACGGCAGGTGGCCAGGATCGAGACAAGCAGAAGGGAGGCGAACAGGAGTCGCATGTCTCATCCTATATACTCGAATGCCGAATCACAGGCAACCTGCCTCGAGATAGGCTCAGGCCCGAAGGGAATATTAGATAATTTCGTTAGACTTTAAGTGAAATAATATATTATTGTGTTTGGTCGTCCTGAAGAGGTAAGCCTCCTCGACCCCCGAGCGGGGAGCGTCATTGCGGTAGAACGCCTCGGCATTGCTATCGGCGTGGCAATGGCCCGAGGTGGGCTCTCCCGACTCGGATTCGGAGCGTGCCGAGGTCGATCGGGGCGGCTTTCTCGGCACGGACAAGTCCAACTCTCGAACGGGTCCCTCCCAGATCTGCAACGATTTCGAAGTCCTGCCCGATGACCAGACCCGTCACGGTAAACCGACCCTCGGAGTCGGTTATGACCTTCATGTTGAACTGGTATGGCTGTCCTCTTTTATCACCTTTGCCGAAAGCAGGCTCGGGGCTCATCACGAGCTTTTGCTTTCCCACCGGCTTGCCCTGTTCATCGAGCAGGAGGCCTGATGCCGAAGCTGTCGGGCCGATCGGGATGATGACCTCCGGAGCCTCGGTAACGATTTGGAAGACACCTCCGAGTCGATGATCGGGACTCCGCACATAGAATGTTGCCCGATCGAGGTATCGTTCGCATCGAAACCTTCCTTGATCGTCGGTCTTGATGAGAATCGGTAACGACCTGTCATCGGCCGATACGTATGCGACCTTAGCCCCGGCCACTCCCTTACCCGCCCCACCCGCCTCGAGGACTCGGCCCGAGAGGGGCCCCTTGACAGGCCGAGGCATGGCGAAGTCGCGGACGATATCGATGCCATCCTTGACGTTGAGGGTCTCGGCCTCGAACCGGCTCGGCCCGACCAGGCTGTAAAAACCGGGGGCGACGCGGGTCGAGTAATGCCCCCCCGAATCGGTCGTCATATGAATAGATCGCCGGCCTTGGTGCCGCAGTGAATCGTCCGGGTCGAGGAGTTCCGGCGGTGTGTGGCGGCCGTCCTGAATCAACTCGATCTCCTCGCCGGCCACGGACGTCCTCTGCGGACCATCGGTTACGGTCCCACGCACGGTCACGCCCCGCGGCAGCGTGAAGTTGATGTCGTCGACGGGATGCCCCGTGCGGACGACGACGTCGAGCCGAGTTGGGGCCGTCCACTCCTCATCCTCCACGTAGACGACGTACAACTCCTCGGGGGGAACCTCCATCGCATAGGTTCCGTCGTCCCCGGTCAGGGCTCTGCCAAACCCGGTGTCGATTCCCTGGCCCGAGCCAGACGCTTGAATACGAACTCCGGCCGCCGTGGAGCCGTCCGGGTGGAAGACTCGGCCTCGGATCGCCCCTGTACGACTCATTTTCGCGATCACCGGCCCTTGCTGATCGATCTTGAGGGACGCCCGACGGCGGGCATAGCCCTCGGTCAGCGGGCAAAAAGTCAGGCCCGAGTCTGTCTTTGGAACCCAGTCGAACGTGGCGAGCCCATCGGGGCCGGTCGTTGCGAGGAAGGTCGATGATACGGGCAGATCGGCCTGGCTCTTCCGTCCTACCTTATGGATCGAAGATGGTTTGAACGAGATCCCCGCGATCGGATGGCCCAAGTTGTCGACCGCTTTGACCTGCACGGCTCGCGCGAGTTCGAGCGTCAAGTGTATGGATTCGGGGATTTTGGCAGTTGGGGCGCCTTCGGAGATTTGTCCGTTCCTGGCGACCTTTCCGAGCTCGGCGTAGTCGAATCCCACGCCCGGCTTCACCGCCATGATCTGACCTACCAGAGCATCAGCGGGGAGCCGGAGCCTGGCCGAACCGTCCGATCCCGTGGTCGCCTTGGCGACGATCGGAAACCCGTATGACTCGACAGCCACGATCTCCGCCTCTGGGGTGGGCACGTGCCTCGCGTCGACGACCTGGGCCGTGATCGCTTGGGCGGGTTTGAGGACGACTTGCGCGGGCATCTTGGTCTGGGCCTCGGTCAGTTCGTGGTTGTACGTGAACCAACCAAGCCGCATCTCGTCCGTCGATCGGGCGAGGATCGTCGCACCGTCGGCGCTTCCGCTTCCGAGGGTTCGGCTCCGAGGATATGGGACCGCGAACGAGCCGTCTGCCCCTGATGTTCCACGCGACTCGTAGAGGCTGAAGGGGTCGACGAGAATCTCGGCTCCCGCCACTGGCCGGCCCGCTTCATCGACAACCGTGCCATTGACGAGGACGGGGGACACTTTCCCTGGCGCTGCTTCCTTCGGGGCCGCAGCTTCTATCGCGTTCGGGTCGCTCTCGGGACGCGATGCCCATGCGACGGTCAGTCCAGAGGCGATGAGGACCATCGCGGCCGCAAGCGAAAGTTTGCTCGTCCCGATCCGGAACGTGGTCAGGATTCTGTCCGCGAGCGAGGCGACGGTCGCCGGGACCACCACGGCGGCCACGCCACAGGATTTGTACGCGAAGGCGAGCTTGGTCGTCATATCGGCCAGCCCGGCGGGAATGGCCGCGACCGATGGATGTGGGAGCAGCCCCGCAGTCGCCCCGACGGCGAGCGCCACGCCTCGGCGCGACAAACGGTCGCGGAGCAGGGCCCGTCCGCGGGCCAGCCGACTCGACAGTGTCCCCTCGGGCAGCCCCAACTGACGCGCGGCGTCGACTCGGGAGAGGCCCTCCAACTCGCAAAGGACCAGGGGGAGGCGGAGCCGCTCGGGGAGCCGGCTCATCTCCTCGTCGAGCAGGGCGAGCCACTCGACGCGATCCATCGCATCCTCCGGCCTGGAGGAGTTCCGCGCAATGCCAATCGCGATCCCCTCCCGAGCTTTCCGGCGAGCGGCCCGACGGCGTGCTTCCTTTGCCGTCCGCACGGCCACACCGTAGAGCCAGGCCTTCAGTCCGTCGTTGCGACCGATCGACCCGGCCCGCCTCGCCAGGACCAGGAAGACGGCCTGAAACGCATCCTCGGCCCCATCCTCACCGAGCATCCTGCGGCAGACTCCCAGCACCATCGGTCCGTGTCGCTCCACCAGGGCCGAGAATGCTGTCTCGGCCCTCTCACCACGCTTGAGAAATCTCGCAAGGAGCTGCGCGTCGCCCACGCCTCCAACGGTTCCGAACACATGAAGCGTTCGGATTTCGCGGAGGGTTTCCTGTCTCGATTCTCTGCTCATCGACCTTCCCCCGATGACCTCGCGCGACTCGCGCATCCCCATCTATTGGTCGCGGAGACGCGAGCGCGTCCAAACAATTGGGGAAAAGCTCCTTCTCGATGAGGCGAATCCTCGGTCCGGTTCGCGCAACTGGGCGGGGTTGGAAACGGATGGCAGAGGGAATTGGTCAAGATCCCTTGTTCCCTGACGCCTGGGGCTGGGGGCATACGCTCATGTGAGGACGCAGCGAAGACTCCAAACGATTTCTGGATGCTTGGCTTAATTCGGCAATCCTGGGATCACCGGTTGTAAATTTCGTCGATTCGTGGGGCGCTACGTCGGCGAGATCGGCGCGGGGCCCGAGGCCGCCTTCGCGTCCGTAGGGAATTCGCCCGGACCATCGACCAGCTCTACTCATCAAAACTGGCCACATAGGCCACCTGCCGGCACGGACCCTATTGGAGCATCGTGCGACGTTGCCAGTTGAGGGAGACACGGATCTTTTGCGACAGCTTCCCGTCCCAATCGAGCTTGATATTATTGACCTTAAGACATTCACAAACCTCGCGACCAATGGCAAGGGCGTTCGACTGATAGACCTCCTGAGCAACTTCCGAGTCGTCAGGTGAGATCCAACCATAGCCGAGATAAACCGACAACTTAGTGTTTTCAGCGAGGTATTCGGGCAGATTTTGATCAATGAAGAAGGAATAGCCACGGACGCGATTGGCGAAGCCTGGATCGCGGTCGTCGATGACATCGATCCGATCCGAAATCTCGGAGTGTGTGCATGTGTCGCAACAGGGAGAGGCTTGCCACAGGAGAATCCCTCGATCGCGAAGATCGCTCTCGACACGATCGAGGCGGTCACAATCCGTCTCTTCGGGCCATGTCGCGGCTTCCGATTCGAGTTGGGCTGCGATCCTCGAGAGTTCATCGGCGGCGTATTGGAGTAAACTTTCCCTTTCGGGCTCGGGAGACTCCTCTTGAATATAAACCTCGTCACAATTCTGTAGGATCTGCTCTCGGTCGAGCTTTGCCAGTCGAAGGTCTCCAAGGATGGCGTTTCGAAGCGTCTCGCGGAGCTCGTTTCGTGACTCGTCGTTCCACACCGGTTCGTCGGCCATCGTACCATTCCCCGGAATCGGTCAAGCGCAAATTAGCAATGTGATCATGACATGAGTCGTAATAGCACGGCTGTCCAGGAGTTGTAAAGACCAGACGAGGATGGGCGAGCCCCTATCCGGACGCTGACGGGGCGGCGGAGGGGTGACCAAGTTGTCGGACCGTCCGAGTTCAACGTACTGCATCGCGGTGCGGCAGGTCGTCGGGACGAGATACTGCAGGTGTACAGAGGTGCGGTACGAGGGACGAACGAGGACTTCTCCCCGAAAAGAGAGCTGGGTTCTCCTCGCCGGAGTTACTCCGTCAAAACTATTCCTGTGGTTCGACAGAGAGGAAGAGAGGCCGGCGATTCTTCCATTCGCCAGTTCCTTCCGAGCTGACGAACTCATAACCGGACCAGTTCTTCTTGACCCCGGAACGGTCCTCGCGGAGGAATCGTAGCATCGCGCCATGGGATTGGCCCTGGGCCTGGAGACGGACGAGGTGGGTCACGTCGACCAACTTCCAGCCTTCCCCGGGCGTGAACTTCGTGTTGGTTTTCGTCTCCAGATCGTATTCGGGCATCGTCGTCCACGACGCACGCTCAGGCCAATTACCCAGCACGGAACACGCGAGGATCGGTCCAGGGGATGCGCCCAAGGTCGTCTTCCTCGAGTAAAGGGCGACGTAGAACCTTGCCTTGGAGCGGAGCGTTTTCAAGGGGACCTCGGGCCAATTCAGGAGGGTCCGAACTCCACCGTCGTTGTTGGCGACCCCGATGTTGTCCACATTTCCATGCGACCAGTCCGCCATGTAGCAGAGAATCATGCAATCTTTTGAAATGGGCTCGCTCCGGACGATGTGTCCGTCGATCAGGCTCGACAGGTCGGGATCGATCCGGCTAAGCGGAACCTCCTCGGAATCGACTCGCGCGATATCGTTTGGGGACCCCCTCGGCGTGGGAACCTTCGGTTTACCCTCCGTCGGCCTTGGATCTGGGCCGACTTTCTCCGCGATGGTCTGCTGGGCGTATGTCGAGCCGAGCACGAGGACGCTGGCGGCAAGGCACGCTCCGACGATTGTGATGAGTCTGTTTATGTAAAGCATTCTTATAACTCCCTTGGCGAGCATCAGAGAAGCAGGACAAGTTGAGGGGCCGTCGCCGGAGAGAAGACCTGAGACAAGCCGACAGGTTGATTCGACGAGAGCGGTCGGCAACACGGTCGGTACGGCCCCGGAAATCCTGGATGAGAGGGCGACATCGTGCGGTTTCAAACGTGCCCGGAGACGTTCTCTCGCTCGGGCGAGCCTACCTCGGACTGTGTCCTCGGTCAGAGAAAGGAGCCTTGCCACTTCTTCATAGGTCCGCCCTTCGAAGTAGCAGAGCTCGACCGGAGTTCGGTACTTCTCGGGGAGGTGGGCGACGGCTTCGTAAATGGCCTGGATGCGTCCGTCGTGATCTCTGTCGCGTGCGGAAGACCCTTCGTTGGTCTCTTCGGTCCCGGCCTGTTCGCGGCGGTGCCGGCGATTCCTGTTGACCTTGGCCCGCACGGCCACGCGACGAGCGACGCCTGCCAGCCAGTGGCCCAGCGACTCTCGTCGTCGGATCGACCCCTGATTGCGGACGAGGATCAGGAAAGTAGCCTGGAAGGCATCCTCGGTGTCGTGCGAGTTTCTCAAGACGCGCCGACAGATGCCAAGGACCATCGGTCCGTGCCTGTCGACCAAGGCCTGAAACGCGCCCTCGTCAACGGCGTCGGCCTCGCGCCGTCCTACGGAGCGGTCCAGCAATTCGCCGTCCGACAGGCCACCGACGGCCCCGGCGACGAAAAGTGTTCGGACCGACCTTAAAACGACCTGGTCTTGACCGCGTGCCATGACTCGACCTCTCCGCTTCGTGAACCCTCATCATGGAGAGTGCAGCCGAACCGGATTACCGCACGGAAACTTCGCGGATTCGTCGGAGGGATTCTCAGAGATCGAAAGGCGGAGGGGCCGCACCCCATTCGGGAGACGGACCAAGATGGGAGATGGGGATGGCTCTAACGCTTCCCCGATCCGGGGAAGTTGAGGTCGATGATCTTGCGCCCGAACACTTTGATCTCGATCAGGCTCGGCCGCTTGAGGTCCTGCGTCGGAAGGGAGTTTTCTTCCGACGGCCTGTCTTCGGCGATGGCCGCGTCGAGAATGTCTTTGCTCGGGTCGGTTGGACGGTTCACGCCGGCTCGGTGGAGAGAACGCTTGTCCCCGGATTTTTCCAGAATGACATTGCCGAACTTGGACGTCGGAGCCAAGGCGTCCTTCTCACTCATGACATTCAAGCAGAGAGAGATCGGCGGCTTCGCCAGGCAGACGGCGGACCAGAGGACCTCCTGCATGCTCAAAGGCCAGACGTTGACCCGGTCGTTGTCATCCGGTTCCAAACCCGTGTCGGGGTCCAACGCGAACGGCGGGGCCCAGGAAATGACCGGGAGGTCGGTCGGGAACCACGTCCGGCTTTGACTGGGGACGGCGGGGAGTGTACGGCTCTCCGCCGGGGTCTCTTCCCCCCATCGCCCGCTGACGAATTCCTCGTAGACCGGGCCGAAGACCGTCCGGAGGTCACGCTTCAAGACGCCCAATTCCGGGATACCCGGATGATGCGGCCGCTCGGGGAACTCCGCTTCATCGTACCGGGCGACCGCGCCTAGGGTGACGTAGACCTCTCGGTCCTCGAAGTCGAAGGTCTTGCTCTTGTCTTCCGAGAGCATCGAGGCGGGCAGGGTCACCCCGACCCCGCAATAGCTCGGATTCTTGAAGAGGAAGAACCGGGCGACGCGGAACGCGCAGGCATACGAGCCCTGGAGGCGCGAACCCCTCAGGAAACCCTCGGCCCACGCCCGGTCGTCCGGGCCGAACGAGGCGGGGACCGCGAGGTAAGTGTAGTCGGCCCGGAAGGTTTTCCCGAAGACCAGGGGTTCCCAGGCGAGTGGACGGGGCGAGGATGTCGACTCGGGCATCATCTCGGGGCCTGCCACCGCCCGCCGGCGAGGGTCACGCGCTCATGCCCCTGGAAGATGGAGGCCCGGGAGAAGTAGTCCTCGAGGGTCACCATCCGTTTCTTCAACGCTTCGAGAATCTCCCGTTCCATCTCGAGTTTATCGCGCAGCTCGCGGGTCGTCTTCGTGCCGAGGTAATACCAGTAGGCTTTGACCCCTTTGGTGCGTTTCTGGAGCAGGGAGTCGTTGAGCTTGAGCAACTCCGTCTTCTCGGCGCATTTGGCCTGCACGATCTTATAAGCCGTGAAGGCGAAGGGTGCCGGGAGATAGTCGAAGTAACGGTTGTCCGGCTTGATCGAGGCGGGGCTGATCATGATCTGCCGGTTCTGCTCGAACCAGGGATGGAACCTGGAGCGGACGAGCTCCTCGAGCGCCGGGTCGATGGGCGGGAGCGGGGCCGGGCCGACGTTGGGGGCATGAGGTCGAGCCGCGCTGGTGTCCGGTTCGTTGCTCACCGACTGGAAGAGGTCGGCCTTCGAGACGAGGATCACGAGCGGGACCGGCGGAAGGTCCCTCGACAACGTCCCGAGCCGGCCGATCTTGTTCCGGTCCTTCGCCTTTCGGGACTCGAGGGTCCCGCTCTCGACGCAGAAGAAGAGACAGTCGGCTTCGACCAACTGCGTCCTCAACGTCTCATCTTCCTCAGGGGTCGCGTCCTCCCACAACGCCGCGCCTCGATAGTCAATCCATGAAATGTTAATCAATGGCTTCTGGCTGGCTCGCAGCTCGAGCAGGTAGGTCATGGGGAAGTCGGTGCCGGGCGGGCTCCACTCCTCGTCCTCGATCTTCTCCCAGAGCGACCGGAAAATCGCGTCGTCGCGCGCATTCTGCGTGTAGAGGGTGAACGGCAGCCTCATGGCGAAGTCGCTGAAGGCGTTGTACATGCCGTACATGAAGCAGGTCTTCCCACTCCCTGTGTGCCCCAGCATGCCCACTTTGGCTTCGGCGATAATCGTTGACAAGGGCGAGTCCTCGACGCGGAAATTGGAGGATTCTGAGTTGGAAACGTAGAGTAGTGGCTTTGAGCGTGAAGTCGACACCGATGAGGATTGAGGGGTATTGGAAAGAACGCGACGGACCGAAGGCCAGAATCGTTTTATCTCTCCCATTCGTCCTGCCATCCCTCGAACGACCTAAGTTCTTGGCCTTCCCGACGGGATTGTCCGCTGTTCGGGGGTGTTGGGCGATTTATGCCGACAACGTGCCCGAGCAGGTCACGCATCCCCGACGAGGCCGCAATGTCGTACCACCGGGGTCGCCGGCGCATTCTACGGCCTCCAAGCCGCGTTGGGCGATCAACTCGATTGATGAGGTCGGCGCGGCCTGAACCATGATCGCGATAGCTTAACGTTCCGCGGGAGCGATGCGGAGAGGAATTTTCGTGGTTCAGCTTCCCGGACGACCGACTCGTCGTGCACCGGTCTCGGAACGAAGCTTGTCCCTTTCGCCTGCATTTCCCTAGAATCCTCGGGGCGTTGGTCATCCCTCAGCGGAAGCCCGTCCACGAAGTAACGTTCGCTCATTTCTCGCAACAATCGACGTTCGGTCGTTGAAGGCGTTGATTCGGTTTCCTTGTCGAGTTCAACTACCGGTATGTTGCTCACCTAACCCGGCGTGGTTTCTTCGGCGACCCGATCCCATTCTCGACTTTTACGGTTGTCGATCCGTTCGAAGGCTCTCCGGACGGCAAGCGCACCTACCTGGGGCCTCACGCGGGTGGGCGCTACTGATTTGTCGATGGGTGGCGAACTCGGCATCGAGCGGGATCGATCGGGGCGATCGCCGGACCCAACGCTCAAACCGCATTCACGAGCCACTCCGCGGATGTTCGCCGGGTCGAGCCATCGCGTGGAGATGCTAACGAATAAAAAAATATATTTATTGAAAGGAATCGAGTATCGCATTCTGCCGTCAAGGCGCCGCCAGACCATAGAACGTCCCCCTGCAACGATGCACTCGGCGGAGCAGATCAAGCTGGAGCGGCAAACGGTTGGGTGGCACACGGCACGGCGTGCCTGTGACCCGAGAGCGGAGGCGGAAACGGGGACTGGCTCCGCAGCAAAGCGCAAGTGCCTGCTCAGAAAATCCCGGAGTCGCGATCGGCTTGTCATGCGCGCACGCCGAACGCCGTCGCTCTTGGGAAGCTCTTCGAGCGACTCGGGGCCGTCTCACGAATCCTCCGGTTCGTTAGGCGGC